>DAIMZH010000062.1:0-16607 GCA_036734105.1 Azoarcus sp.
CGTTTTGTGCAGATGATGCAGATAGGCGCGACTGAAATTGCGACAGGTATAGCAGCCACATGAGGGGTCGAGCGGACGGGTGTCCTTCTTGTGGATGGCGTTCTTGATCTTGAGGTCGCCATAGCGGGTGAACAGCCACCCGTTGCGGGCATTGCGGGTTGGCATGACGCAGTCGAACATATCAATGCCGGCAGCGACTGCACCAACGATGTCTTCCGGGGTCCCCACGCCCATCAAATAGCGAGGGGCTTGTTGCGGCAACTTGGGCGCGGTGTGAGCGAGGATGCGCTGCATGTCTTCCTTGGGTTCGCCGACCGACAGGCCGCCGATGGCGTAGCCCGAAAAGCCGATGTCGGTCAGCCCGGCGAGTGATTCGTCGCGCAAGTCTTCGTACATTCCGCCCTGCACGATTCCGAACAATGCGTTGCTGTTGCCCATCTGATCAAAAGCGTCGCGCGAGCGTCTGGCCCAGCGCAGGGACAGCCGCATGGAGTCGGCTGCTTCAGTCGGGCTGGCGGGGTACGGTGTGCATTCGTCAAAGATCATGACGATGTCCGAGTTGAGCACGGTCTGGATGCGCATGGACTCTTCCGGTGTAAGAAAGAGCCTTGCACCGTCTATCGGTGAGGCAAAACGAACGCCTTCTTCGCTGATCTTGCGTAGTGCACCAAGACTGAAGACCTGAAAACCTCCTGAGTCGGTGAGGATGGGCTTGTCCCAACCCATGAAGCGATGCAGTCCGCCATGGGCTTCGATGACCTCAAGCCCAGGGCGCAACCACAGGTGGAAGGTGTTGCCCAGGCAAATCTGCGCTTCGATGTCGTGCAGGGCTTGGGGTGTCATGGCCTTGACCGTGCCGTAAGTGCCGACTGGCATGAATACGGGCGTTTGTATTTCGCCGTGGGCGAGGCTCAGTGTGCCGCGGCGTGCTGCACCATCCTGGGTGATGAGGTCAAATTTCATGGGAAACGTCGTCGTTGCGGCGGGCGATGAACATCGCATCGCCATAGCTGAAAAAGCGATAACCCTGCGCCACCGCGTGGCGATAGGCCTGCCGCATGGGCTCAAGACCAGTCAGTGCGGCGACCAGCATGAGCAGGGTGGACTTGGGGAGATGGAAGTTGGTGATCAATGCGTCAACCACCTGGAACTGGAAGCCAGGCAAGATGAACAGCTCGGTTTCGTCCGAGCCTGCGCTCAAGGCACCGTCCTGGGCTGCCGCCTCGAGGGCACGCAGGCTGGTGGTTCCGACGGCGATGACGCGTTTGCCTGCTGCGCGGGTTGCTTGAATGGCCGCCACGGTTTCCTTGGGCAGAATATAGCGCTCGCGGTGCATTTGATGCTCCCCCAGCTCGTTGCTGCGCACAGGCTGAAAGGTTCCTGCTCCCACATGCAGCGTCAGCCAGGCTCGACCCACACCTTTGTCGGCCAGGCGTTGCAGCAATGCCTCGTCAAAATGCAGCCCTGCTGTGGGCGCGGCCACCGAGCCCGGCGCCTTGGCATAAACCGTCTGGTAGCGGGATTCGTCATGGTCGTTCGCCCCGCGCCGGATGTAAGGCGGTAGCGGCAGGTTGCCGTGGCGCTCGATCAGGGTAAGCAGGTTTTCGTCAGTGGGAAAGCGCAAGTGGAAAAACTCGCCAACCCGACCCAATACCGTGACGTCGAAGGCGTCGGCCAGGCGTAGCCTGCTACCAGTGCGCGGCGATTTGCTGGCCCGCACCTGGGCCAGTGCCTCGTGCGGGCCGATTGGTCGCTCTATCAGCACCTCGACTTGCCCCCCTGTGTCCTTGGTGCCGTGAAGGCGTGCGTGGAGCACGCGTGTATCGTTAAACACCAGCAGATCGCCAGCGTCAAGAAAGTCGGGAAGCTCGCAGAACACGCGATCAGACAGGGTCTGGCCGTCCATTACCAGCAGCCGACTGGCGCTGCGCTCGGCAAGTGGAGATTGTGCGATCAGGTTTTCCGGCAGTTCGTAATCAAAATCTTCAAGTTTGAGGGACATTGGCTTGCTGAATGTTATCGTCTTGTGGATAATACGGCTCCCGCAGCAAAGCGGCGCGAAGAGTGACATGCAGGGCGAAGAAAATCTTCCGTCCCGGTATTTCTCAAAAGCGCTACCATGTTGGGGTAGCTTGATGATGTGGCAACAGGTGCGGGGCGGATTCTACCTGTCTATTGCTGCAACACGAAGCGCAAGTAGAACGCAGCCGGAGTGGCGGAATCGGTAGACGCACCGCACTCAAAATGCGGCGCCTTCGGGCGTGCCGGTTCGAGTCCGGCCTCCGGCACCAGTGTACTGATTCATTTCACTGGGGTGTTTTATGCGGCGTGCTGAGCCGCATAGTCGATGGGAAGTTTTAAAAGGGTGTTGACAGTTTTTAAAACATCTTTAAAATGCTGATCTTTCTTGCAGCGCTCGTAGCTCAGTTGGATAGAGTACCTGGCTACGAACCAGGGGGTCGTGGGTTCGAATCCTGCCGAGCGCGCCACAAGTTGCATGCAAAACGCCACCGAAAGGTGGCGTTTTGCATTTTCATGAGTTGCTCGCAGCAAAGTCCGTTGATTGCCTGGCCGCGATCTGTTTCCCTCGGCGAGGCTGTTATACTGCGCCGATAACTCGTTGGCTCATGGATACGCTGTTGCCGGATATCGTCAGGTGCAGCGCCCTGATTGCGCTCAATTTTGAACGTCTTGTCGAGTGCTATAATCCGGCAAAACCGCTCGGCAAACGTATTCAATGCAACTCTACACACTCGGTCTGAATCACCACACGGCGCCGCTCGCAATCCGCGAGCGGTTGGCGTTTCAGCCTGAGAAAATCGACGGTGCCTTGCACGACCTGACGCGGGAACGCTCGGTGCGTGAGGCGGCGATTCTGTCGACCTGTAATCGCACCGAGCTGTATTTCACGGGCGATGAAGCCCGCGATGCCGCCGACTGGCTGGCTAGTTTTCATCAGATGCCGCTTTCGGAAGTCTCCCCATACCTTTACTCCTACCCACAGCGCGACGCGGTGCGCCATGTTTTTCGCGTGGCCAGCGGGCTCGATTCCATGGTGCTCGGAGAGCCTCAGATTCTTGGTCAGGTCAAGGAGGCCGCGCGGCGTGCAGAAGAGGCGGGCACGCTTGGGGTGCTATTGCACAAGTTGTTTCAAAACACCTTTGCGGTTGCCAAGGAGGTGCGCTCCACCACCGCCATTGGTGCCAACATTGTGTCGATGGCAGCGGCAGCGGTGCATCTGGCCGAGCGCATCTTCGAGCGTATTTCCGATCAGCGGGTGTTGTTTATCGGTGCCGGCGAGATGATAGACCTTTGCGCTGCGCATTTTGCAGGAGGCAAGCCCAAATCTATGGCGGTTGCCAACCGCACCGAGGCACGTGCACAGGTGCTGGCAGGACGCTTCAATGCAGAAGTCATGCGACTGGACATGATCGGTGAAATGCTTCCACGTTTTGATATCGTGGTGTCCTGTACCGCAGCGCCTCTGCCTATTGTGGGTCTAGGGATGGTGGAGCGAGCCATCAAGGCGCGCCGTCACCGTCCTATCGTCATGGTCGATCTGGCCGTGCCGCGAGACATTGAGCCAGAGGTTGGCAAGCTTGACGATGTGTTTCTGTACACGGTGGATGACCTCGCGCAGTTGGTGGATGCTGGTCTGGAGTCCAGGCAGCAGGCTGTCGTTGAGGCCGAGGAGATCATCAACACCCGGGTTGATGGCTTTTTGCACTGGATTCAGGCGCGTGACGCGGTGCCAACCATCAAAGCCTTGCGCGAGCATGTCGAGGCCTTGAGACTGGTTGAAATCCAGCGTGCTTCCAAACTGCTTGCGCGCGGCGACGATCCACATGCGGTGCTGGATGTGTTGAGTCAGAGCCTGGCCAAAAAGCTGCTGCATGGCCCGACGCGTTTTTTGAATCAGTCTGAAGGAGATGAGCTCGCGACGGCCACCGATCTGGTCAAGCAGCTCTTCAATCTCGAGCGCAAGCCTTAGCTGCCTGTCGCTCCCGGTCGGTGCAGCCATGCTCGCGCATGGTCTTGCAGCGTCTAAAGCGCACACCCCAGTCAGTCCAACTGCAGAAGCCAGAATGATAAAAGAAAGTATTCGTGATCGTCTTGAGCGCCTTGCCTTTCGGCTTGAAGAGGTTGATCGAGAAATGTCCAACGGCGAGGTCACATCCGATGTCGACCGTTTTCGTGCCTTGGGGCGCGAACGCGCCGAGATCGAGCCAGTCGTGATGCTGTATCGCGACTATCTGGGCACGCAGACCGGCATGGCCGAGGCCAGGCAGTTGTTGGCTGACGTCGAGATGCGCCCACTGGCCGAGGCGGAGATCGAGAGTGGCGAACTGCGGCTGGAGCAGCTCGAAAGCGACATAAAGCGGGCACTTTTGCCGCGTGATCCAGACGATGAGCGCAATCTGTTCATTGAGGTTCGCGCCGGAACCGGAGGTGATGAGGCCGCCTTGTTTGCGGCTGACCTGTTGCGCATGTATTCGCGCTACGCCGAGGCTCGTGGCTGGAAGGTGGATATTGTCTCGGCCAGTGAGTCGGACCTGGGGGGGTATCGCGAAGTGATTGCCCGCGTGATCGGTATTGGAGCTTACGCCCGGCTCAAGTTCGAGTCTGGCGGCCATAGAGTGCAGCGGGTCCCGACCACCGAAACCCAGGGGCGCATACACACCTCGGCGTGCACCGTCGCGGTGATGCCCGAAGCCGACGAGCTGGTCGAGGTACAGATCAACCCCGCCGACTTGCGCATAGACACCTTCAGGGCCAGTGGTGCGGGCGGGCAGCACATCAACAAGACCGACTCTGCGGTGCGCATCACGCACATTCCCAGTGGGTTGGTGGTGGAGTGCCAGGATGATCGCTCGCAACACCGCAACCGTGCACAGGCCATGTCTCTGCTGGCGGCGCGCCTCCATGACATACAGTTGCGTGAGCGTCAGGCCAGCGAAGCTGCCACCCGCAAGGGGCTGGTCGGCAGTGGTGACCGCTCGGAGCGCATTCGCACCTATAATTTTCCGCAGGGCAGGGTCACCGATCATCGCATCAACCTGACCTTGTACAAACTCGACGCCGTCATGCAAGGTACGCTGGACGAGCTGATTGATGCACTCAGCCTGGAACAGCAGGCCGCACAACTGGCCGAACTGGCGGGGGAGTGACATGACGGCAGCCCTGGTTCCGGATATTGCCGAAGCGCTGGCATGGGCGCGGCGACACATTGAGCCAGTCGATGCTCGTGTGTTGATGCGTCATGTTCTGCGTTGCCCTGCCTCCCGACTGGTTTCGCACCCGGAATACCGTCTGGAGCGAGCTGAGTGGGATCATTTTTGCAGTCTGGTAAACCGGCGCGAAGTGGGAGAGCCTGTTGCCTATCTGGTGGGGCTGCGCGGGTTTTATGGTAGTGATTTCATGGTGTCTCCTTCGGTGTTGATTCCGCGCCCTGACACCGAAACCCTCATTGAACTGGCGCTGGCTCACTTTGCCGACAAGCCGGGCGCAAGTGTGCTCGATCTTGGCACTGGCAGCGGTGCAATTGCAGTGACGCTTGCGCTGGAGTTGCCATCCGCCGACGTTATGGCGGTTGATCGATCACGCGAGGCCTTGCTGATAGCCATGGCCAACGCTGCGCGTCTGGGTGTCAGTGTCTCGTTTGTGTTGAGTGACTGGTTCTCTGCGCTGGGTGATGATCGTTTTCAGCTCATCGTAGCCAATCCGCCTTATGTTGCCGCCTGCGACCCGCACCTGGAACAAGGCGATGTGCGGTTTGAGCCGCGTGGGGCGTTGGTGTCCGGGCCAGATGGCCTGGATGATCTTGCGCACATTGCCGCCAGTGCGCCAAAACACCTGGAGCCGGGCGGCTGGCTGTTCATGGAGCACGGTTATGATCAGGCTTTCATGGTCAGGGCGCTGCTCACCGATGCCGGTTTTTCGGCCATTGCAAGCCACCGTGATTTGTCAGGTATCGAGCGCGTGACTGGAGGTCAGTGGCTTGCCCGATGAGTCGAGTTTTTCGCCTGGCGCGGGTGCTCTTGACGTGGCATTGTCCGAGTCGTACACTTACCCGACTATTTAACTCAGGAATTCAGGATTAATCATGGACGTTCAGGAATTTATCCGCGAGCAGGTCACCTCTCACCCGGTGGTGTTGTTCATGAAGGGCACGCCTCAGTTTCCGCAGTGCGGTTTCTCGGCAACTGTCGTGCAGTTGCTCAAGCAGTCTGGCGTCAGCAAAGTGGCGGCCATGAATGTGCTGGAAAGCGACGACTTGCGTCAAGGCGTCAAGGAATTTGCCAACTGGCCGACTATTCCCCAACTCTATATCAAGGGCGAATTTGTTGGGGGCTGTGACATAGTCAAAGAGATGTTTGAGTCTGGCGAACTCCAGCAAATGCTGCTTGATGCCGGTGCAGTTCAGCATAACGCTTGAACGAAGCCCTTTTTGGAAACGTGTGTGACTGATGTCACGACAGGGATTTTCGCCCTCAATTACAATGATGGCGATGGTCGGGTCAGGCGTCTTTGTTGTCGGTATTTTTTACACACACCGGACGTATGCACCGAGCTTTCGCCAGCGTTAGCTTCAAGCTTCTGATAATCAAAGCTTTATAATTTTCGGCTCGATTTTTGCTTGAAGTGATCAGGAAAGTGTTTAATCTGGCCGGGGCAGTAATTTGGTGCCGGTCCAAAAGGAAGGTCGCGATGTCCAAGGCAGTATCCGAAAAGAACGAGCAGCGTAGGCGAATTCTGCGTGCAGCCACGGCGGCACCCATCGTATTGACGTTGCCGAGCGGGGCTGCGCTGGCCAACACCAGTCTGATGTGTGACCAGAACAGCAAGGCGCGTTTTGATTGGGAGAAAAACAGTATCAACACCTTTTCTCCTGCTGCAGATGACTGGATGCGGGTCAAGCTCCAGGAGTACCAGATCGTTGTTGTGTCTGGTGATGCGCCAGTTATCGGTTTCCAGTACAACGGACAGTGGTACAAAGTTGAGAGCGATGTAGCCATGCTTATCGGGACTCCCGACGAGGCAACATTGACAGGTAACTCGATTTACGGCTTGGCGGACTACAACGGCGGTAATCCGGTGGTGTTGCTGGACAAGAACAGCGCGGTGAGTCCCATAGCAGGTGCATCGTGCTGGAACTCACTGACTGGCAGTAACCACGCCAGCAATGTCCTCCTGCCCTGAGTTCAGGCAACGCGCTAACGGTGTTCAGGTGCGGCGTCTCGGAGACGCCGCAGTCGTTTTTGACCCCAAAAACTGGCAAACCCACGTGTTGCCGCCTGCCGCGGCGGTGGTGGCTGACTTGATAGAAGATATGCGCCTTTCAGGACCACTGACTGCTGATCGGCTTAATCTCGCTATACGCAACGACTTGGAACTTGACCCTCAGTCTGCCAGCATTCAAGAGCTTTTACGCATGTTTGCCGAGATCGGACTGCTTGAAGCATGATGGAGTCCGAGGCGCGCACTTTGTCGCAGTGCCCGATGGGTAGCCTGATGGCGTCGCTTCGGGGCGGGGGTTGTTACATCGATTATGGCGTCTGCGTGGTTCGCCTTCGCGCCGATCACGTGGGCTTTGCGCAAACTCTGCGGCATGTCTATGGCAACTTCAGCTTTGTTCCGCAGGCCGAGTTTGCCGATTTTCATGTTCAACTGCTGCCGGGTCGCGGATTGCGCCGTGTGCTACGTCCGACCATCCGCTTCAGCATAGATAATGTTGAGCCGTTTGAGCCTTTTCCTGCCGATAGTGCGTTGCCCTTGTTTGAGTGGGGCGTAAACTGGTGTTTTGGGCAGCGCTTTAATCAATATGTGCTGCTTCATGCTGGTACGCTTGCCCACAGTGGGCGGGCTGTGCTCATGCCTGCCTTGCCAGGTTCAGGAAAGAGCACCCTCACTGCTGCCATGATGTTAAACGGCTTCCGACTGCTGTCTGACGAGTTTGGTGTGCTTGATCCGGTTGACGGCTGTCTTCGGCCAATGCTCAAACCTGTGGCGCTCAAGAATCGGTCCATTGATGTTATCCGCCGGTTTTCTCCTGACGCGGTTTTTGGGCCGGTGTTTCCGAAGACGCGCAAGGGAGACGTGGCACATCTTGCACCAGATGTAGCCAGTGTGCGGGCCGCTCATGAAGCGGCCAAGCCAGCGCTGGTGATATTTCCGCAATATGTCGACGGGGCAAACCTGGAGCTTGTGCCTCAGACGCCAGAGCATGCGTTTGCCCGTTTGGCTTTCAACAGCTTCAACTATGGTTTGCTTGGGCCTGTCGGTTTTCATGCGGTTGCCGACCTCGTTCAGTCTTGTCCAGCCTATGCTTTGCGCTACAGCCGACTCGAGGAGGCGATCGCGTGCATTCGTCATCTCTTGGCACAATCGTCTGGAGGGTTGAAGTGAACCGAGCTGCCCCGCCAGGCGGGCTGGCCTTCGCCCATTTGCTGCCTTTGCTCCGGAATGTTGAGCACGCCCGCAACATGAGCCTGGCGGACTGGGATGACACACTCAGGTTGGCTCGGCAGGCTCGCTTGCTTGGTGTGCTGGCACACAGAATCAAGGCCAACGATGCTGCGTGGTCGGTGCTTCCGCCAGCAGTGCTCGGGCATGTGCGCTCTGCGCTCAACTACGCCACCTATCGTGCGCAGTTGGTGCGATTGGAACTGGACGCGGTGCAGCCTCAGCTTCCGCCCGGCGTGAGGGTGGTCTTGCTCAAAGGGGCTGCCTATCTCATGCAGGGCTTGCCAGCCGCCTTGGGGCGCACGCCCAACGATGTAGACCTGATGGTTTCACGTGAGCAACTTGATAAGGTAGAGCGGGCTCTGAGAGATGGAGGGTGGGAGTCTGAGGTGGTTGATGACTATGATCAGCGCTACTACCGCGAATTGAGTCACGAACTGCCGCCCATGCGCAAGCCGGGTCATGCACTCGAATTGGACCTGCACCACACGATTGCTCCGGTCACCAGTCGTACCCGCGCTGACGATGCGTTGCTGTATGCTGGTCTCGTTGCCTTGCCAGCGAGCCGGTTTTGCGTGCTACACCCCTGTGATCAGGTCATTCATGCCGCAATCCATCTGTTTCAGGACTCTGAGCTGGATGGGCGTCTGCGCGAGCTGGTGGACATCGATGCGCTGATTCACAGCCATCTGAGGAAGCCGGACGACTGGCTACGCCTGGCAGAGCGCGCTCGCGCGCACCGTGCGCAAACCGTGCTGTGGTATGGCCTGCATTTTGCGCGTGAATGGCTGGGCACGCCGGTGCCAGATGAGGCTTTGAGCCGTGCACCATCGACTGCCGCGCAACGCAGCATGACATGGGTTTTCAGTCGCGCCAGCCTGCCGAGAGTGCCAGACGAGGGCATGCCGCTCTCCGTGCGCCTCGCCATGCTGGTTGGGCGCGTGCGCTATCACCGCTTGCGTATGCCTGCCGGGCTGATGCTGCGCCACCTGTGGCACAAGGCTATCATGAGGCGGTTGAGCGGTGGACCAAATTGAGATGTCAGACGCCAACGAGGCGGGCGTTTGCCATTGAAAGTCGGGTAGACAGCACTTCAAGGAAGGCCTTGTAAAAGTGCATTCGACAGGTGTCTGATGCACGCTGAAGTGCGGTTGAGCTGACGCGAACGATCTCTACGGTGCTGCGAGCCTGAATGGTGGCAGTGCGCAAACCGTTTCCAGCCGAGAACATGGACATCTCACCAAAGCAGTCGCCAATGCCCAGTTCGCTCAGCAGCTTGCCCCGCTTTTTCACCAGAGCCTCGCCTTCGGTGATGAAGCAAAATGAATCCCCTGATTCGCCCTCGCGCATGATCACCGCTGAAGGTTCCAGTTGTTCCCATTTTGAAAAGCCGACAATCTCCCAGATCTCGACATCGCTGAACTCCCGAAAGAACGATAGTTCGCGCAGTGTTTGAAAACGCTCGGTTTCAGGCAGGTGTTGTGGGCCGGATGAAAGAACCCGCTTGCGAAAGGCTTGGGCGAGATCGTAGGAGAACTCGTTCCAGTTCTGATAACGGCGCTCGATTTCCTTTTCCATGGCGCGCTGAACAATGACGTCAAGCGCATCTGGCACATCCGCACGCAGCTTGGACGGCGGTGGCGGGGTCTCGTTGGCGATCCGGTAAAGCAGGTTGTAATTCGTTTCGCCGTCGAAAGGCAGGCGACCGGTGAGCAGTTGATACATAACCACGCCAAGCGAATAAATGTCGGTGCGCTGGTCCACCGGCATTTCGCGCACCTGCTGCGGAGACATATAGGCTGGCGAACCCACCCCTATGACCTGGGTTGTTTCGCTGGCAGTGTGGTAAGCCGCGCCAAAGTCGGAAATCTTGATGTCCTGACTACCCTCGGATACGAGCAGAATGTTGGCCGGTTTGATGTCACGATGCGTGATGCCTTGCCGAAAGGCGTAATCGAGCGCCCGTGTGCACTTGAAGATGATCTCGACCAGGCGGTCAAAAGGCAGCAGTTTGTCAGCGCTGGTAAACGCTTCAAGGGTGCCTCCGGGTACGTACTCCATGACGACAAAGGCGTTGTCGTCAAGCACTGAGGCATCGTAGATTTGCGCAATGTGAGGGTGGTTGAGCTTGCCGGCCAGCGATGCCTCATTCATCAGCAGATGGCGGTAAAGCCGGCCGCGTTCCTTGTCACGCAACATGCGCGGGTGCATCTGCTTGATGGCCACCTCTCGCTGCCCAAACGCATCAAAGGCGAGGAACACCGTGCTGGTAGCGCCTTCGCCAATGGGACGAATGACCTCGTATTTGCCGATCTTTGCAGGCAGCGTCATGAGTCGGCTCTCAGATCAAAGCAATCGTGCGCGAGCAATGGCTTTGCGCACTTGTTCGGGAGCGGTGCCGCCAACATGATTGCGTGCTGCCAGTGAGCCTTCAACCGTCAGCACATCAAACACGTCAGCTTCAATCAGGCCGGAATAGCTTAGCAATTCGTCCAGAGAAAGCTCCGGCAGATCCCGTCCGCTCTGTTCCGCATCACGCACTGCCCGGGCGACCACTTCATGGGCATCGCGGAAGGGCAGCCCTTTTTTGACGAGGTAGTCGGCGAGGTCAGTGGCGGTGGCAAAACCCTGCTTCAAGGCCGCACGCATGGCCTCTGGTTTGACCCGTATGCCGGTGATCATGTCGGCGTAGATGCGCAAGGTGTCGACGACTGTGTCGGCGGTGTCGAACAAGGGCTCTTTGTCTTCCTGGTTGTCCTTGTTATAGGCCAGTGGCTGACCTTTCATCAGCGTCAGCAGCGCGATCAGGCTGCCGTTGACGCGACCGGTCTTGCCGCGCACCAGCTCAGGCACGTCAGGATTCTTTTTTTGCGGCATGATGCTGGAGCCGGTACAGAAGCGGTCTGCGAGATCGATAAAACCAACCCGGGGGCTCATCCACATGATGAGCTCTTCGGACATGCGGCTCAGGTGCATCATCAGCAAAGATGAGGCTGCACAGAATTCGATGGCAAAGTCGCGATCGCTGACTGCGTCCAGCGAGTTGGCACACACCTCATCAAAACCGAGCTCGCGCGCAACGAATTCGCGGTCGATGGGAAAGCTGGTGCCGGCCAGCGCAGCGCTGCCCAGCGGCAGGCGGTTGACCCGTTTGCGCACATCAGCAAAGCGCTCGGCGTCCCGGCGGCTCATTTCGTAATAAGCCATCAGGTGGTGACCAAAGGTTACCGGTTGAGCGACCTGCAAATGCGTGAAGCCAGGCAAGGGCGTGTCGGCATGCTGTTCGGCCAGGGTGAGCAGGTTGGCCTGGAACTGACGCAACAGCGCGAGGATGTCGTCTATGGCATCACGCAACCACAGCCGGATGTCGGTGGCCACCTGATCGTTGCGGCTGCGTCCGGTGTGCATGCGTTTGCCAGCGTCGCCCACCAGTGCGGTCAGGCGCTTTTCGATGTTGAGATGTACGTCTTCGTCGTCAATATTCCATGGAAACACGCCGCGCTCGATCTCGTCCCGGATCTGCGCCATGCCTCGCTCAATGTCGGCGACATCCTGATCACCGATGATGCCCTGGCGGGCCAGCATGCGTGCGTGAGCAATCGAGCCACGAATGTCCTGCATGGCCATGCGCTGGTCAAAGTCCACCGAAGCGGTGTAACGTTTGACGAGATCGGAAACCGGCTCGGAGAAACGACCGGACCAGGCTTTGTCTTGAGAGGCGTCTGAGTGAGATGTCATGATAAGCTGAAGTGTAAAGCCATAGCCGGAGTGACGCATGGCTCAAAAGGCAAATAGATGTCAATTATAGAGCAAAAGCCTGCTTCTCCCTTACCTGATCCGGCCTTGCCGGACTTTCGCAACATGGGTGTCATGTTGCGGGTGCTGTTGCTGGTGCATTTGTGTGCGTTGGTCACGGTGTTGATTGCCGAGCCTCACCCCGACAAACTGGCGGATGCGGCGATTGTTTTTGCCGCATGGCTTGAACTGCCGCTCATGACGGTGTTTCTGTTGTTGTTTCTGACGCTACCCTGGCTGCAGGGCTTGCCCAGAGGGCTCGCCATTATTGCGGTGTTGTTGCTCTGTGCAGTCATTGCTGTCACCTGGCTTTATTGGCTCGGCGCGGCGTCGCCCTTGCAGTTGGCTCGGGGCGCGGTGTGGGCTGCAGCGGTGGCGGGTTTGGTGCTGATGTATTTTGACTGGCTGGCGCGGCGGCACTCTCCGGCGCTGGTCGAGGCCAAGCTGATGGCACTCACTGCACGAATCCGCCCACATTTTCTGTTCAATGCTTTAAACGGTGTGCTTGGAGTAATGCGTTCCGACCCCCGCCGCGCCGAGCGAGCGCTTGAGGCCTTGGCCGATGTGTTTCGCGCCCAGATGCGCGAAAACCGGGAGCTTGTGCCCTTGTCTGACGAGCTTGAAGTGTGTGAACGCTATCTAGACCTTGAGCAGTTGCGTCTGGGCGACCGCCTGAAGGTTGAATGGAGCGTGGATGATGCCGCACGCAACGCACTCGTGCCGCCACTTGTGCTTCAACCCTTGCTCGAAAACGCGGTGTACCACGGCGTTGAGCCCAGTTACCAGCCGCAGCCAGTGAACGTGTCGGTTTCGGTGTCCCGAACCGAGCTACGGTTGAGTGTGGCGAACACCTTGGCTGACCGGGCCTCTCATCACACAGGCAACCGCATGGCGCTGGACAACATTCGCGAGCGGCTGCTGTTGTTCTTCGACCTGGAGGCACGGCTCACTGTGCGCAGCGACGACACGGTGCATCGGGTCGATATCACCATGCCGCTGCGCCTTGCACGCGCGCCGACTTTTCTAGCCGCAGGCGGTGGGTCATGACCGAGCTGCTCAGCCCGGGTCGGCCCTTGCGAATCCTGATCGTCGATGATGAGGCGCCAGCCCGTGAGCGCATGCGCAACCTGCTTGGTGATCTCGCCAGCCAGGTGCCCTCTGATATTTTAGGCATGGCTGCCAATGGCATCGAGGCCTTGCGCCTGGTTGAGAGCGAGAAGATTGACGTGGTGCTGGCGGATGTCAGCATGCCGGTCATGGACGGTGTCGAGCTTGCCCGCCATCTGTCGCGTCTGCCCGACCCGCCGGCACTGGTCTTTGTGACTGCGCATGATGACTACGCGCTCCAGGCCTTCGAGCTCGCGGCGGTGGATTATCTCCTCAAACCGGTCCGCGCTGCCCGGTTGGCGCAGGCGCTGCACAAGGCCGGGCGTATCAGGCTTGGGGCCGAAACGCTGGCCAGTCTGGCGCCAGCGGCGAGGCGTCACTTCAGCGTGGTCGAGCGTGGCCGGGTAGTTTTGTTGCCGGTGGATGAGGTGCTTTATCTCCGTGCCGAGCTCAAATACGTCACCGCAGTGACTGCAGACAGGGAATGGCTGCTGGACGAAAGTCTTGTGCATCTGGAGCATGAGTTTGGCGAACGCTTCGTGCGCATACACCGCAACTGCCTGATCGCACGCCAGGCCGTGGCGGCACTGGAGCGCGACCCGGAGGGTCAGTGGCAAGTGTTGCTCAGGCACAGCGGCGAACACTTGCCCATCAGCCGCAGGCAGTTGGCAGCCGTCAAGCATGCGTTGGGCGCCTGATCACAGGATATTCTTGAACAGCCAGTTGAATGGCCGAACAATCCGCTGCGCTGGCTCTGCTAAACTCCCGGCCTTGACTTTTTTTGCGCTGCACAGCGAACTGCGGCGCTTGCACTGTGGAGCCAGTTCAATGTACCAGTCCCCCCTTCTACAGGATCTGCATGACCGCGGTCTGATCGCGCAACTGACCGATGCGGCTGCGCTCGATCAAAAGCTCAGCGAAGGCACGGTGACGTTGTATTGCGGCTTTGATCCGACTGCTGACAGCCTGCACCTTGGTCACCTGGTGCCGGTGCTCATTCTCAAGCGTTTTCAGCAGGCGGGCCACAGGCCTATCGCGCTGGTTGGCGGCGCGACCGGCATGATAGGTGACCCCAGCTTCAAGGCGGCCGAGCGCAAGCTCAATACGCCGGATGTGATTGCTGGCTGGGTGGACCGGATTCGTCATCAGGTGTCGCCTTTCCTCAGTTTTGAAGGCGACAACGCGGCGGTCATGGCGAACAACCACGACTGGTTTGGCGCGATGAACTGCCTGGAATTCCTGCGCGACATCGGCAAGCACTTCTCGGTTAATGCCATGATCAAGCGCGAAGCCGTGCAGCAGCGCCTGGAGCGCGAGGATCAAGGGATTTCCTACACCGAATTCTCTTATGCGTTGCTGCAGGGTTATGACTTTGCCGAGCTCTACAAGCAGTTTGGCTGCACCCTGCAGGTGGGTGGCTCCGACCAGTGGGGCAACATCACCGCCGGCACCGACCTGACCCGTCGCCTGCACCATACCCAGGTCTATGGCCTGACCGTGCCGCTGATCACCAAGGCGGACGGCACCAAGTTTGGCAAGACCGAATCCGGCGCGGTCTGGCTGGACCCGAAAAAGACCTCGCCCTACGCCTTTTATCAGTTCTGGCTGAATACTGCCGATGCTGATGTCTACAAGTTTCTGAGGTTCTTCACCTTTTTGTCGGTTGAGCAGATCAACGAAATCGAGGCGGCGGACAAGGCCACAGACGGCAAGCCCGAGGCCCAGCGCGTGCTGGCCGAAGAGGCCACCCGCCTGGTGCACGGAGACGCCGCGCTGACTGCTGCGCGTCGCATCACCGAGAGCCTGTTTCAGGGGCAACTGGAAAACCTGACCGAGAGCGATCTGGAGCAACTGGCCCAGGATGGCATGCCTGGCGTGGCGCTGGATGCATCGGCAGACGGTCTGATCGATGCCCTGGTGGCGAGTGGGCTGGCCAAGTCCAAGTCCGAGGCGCGCACCTTCATACAGAGTGGCAGCGTCTCGATCAACGCTTGCAAGGCTGCCGGGCTGGATCACCGAATCGAAGGGGATGAGCGACTGTACGGGCGCTTTACCATCCTGCGTCGCGGCAAGAAGCACTACGCCATGCTGCGCTGGCAATAGCCTGCCATCTCCGGATCATGCGGGACCAACTCAGTCCTTCATGCTGCTGTTCGCTGGGCTGGATCTGGTTTGACGCATCTCCATCGGGCAGATGCGTCGCAGCAATAACCGGCCTGACGGCTTGTGGCGGCCCGCTCGCTTGAACTGCCTGGCGTCTTGAATCCATGGAAATCCTGATCGAAATTCTTCTTGGGGCAGGACGCTCTGCAGTTGAGCTTGCGCTGTTCGTGCTGCTGCCGGTGATGGTGGTCATGCTGTCGCTGATGCGCCTGCTTGAGGCTCGCGGGGTGCTCGACTGGGTGGTCGCCCGGCTGGCGCCAGTGCTCAAACCCTTTGGGCTGACTGGGCTGGGGGCCTTTGCCGCGCTGCAGATTAATTTTGTGAGCTTCGCCGCGCCCATGGCAACTCTGGCGATGATGGCGCATCGCGGTTCATCCGACCGCCACATCGCTGCCACGCTGGCCATGGTGTTTGCCATGTCTCAGGCCAACGCCGCCTTGCCCATGATGACCATGGGCCTGAACATTGGGGTGACCCTGCTGTGGTCGCTGATCGGCGGATTGGCTGCGGCTGCGGCCACCTATTATGCCTTTGGGCGTTCGCTGTCGACCGCCGAAGGCGTGGTCGATGAGCACTTGTCGCACCCGGTTGCCGACAGCGCAAAAGGGGTGCTCGATGTGATCAACCGGGCAGGCGCCGAGGCTTTCAAGCTGGCGGTGGGGGCCATCCCCATGCTGGTGCTGTCGCTGGTGGTGGTAACCGCGCTCAGGACGCTGGGGGCAATCGACTGGTTGACCGTGGTGCTGGCCCCGTTGCTGGACGCCTTGTCGATCGACCATGCGCTGGTGTTGCCCGCCCTGACCAAGTATCTGGCTGGTGGCACCGCCATGATCGGCGTCATGGATGAGATGCGGCGTGCCGGTCAGATCAGTGTCGAACTCCTTAATGCCAGCGCAGGCTTCATGATCTCGCCTTTTGATTTGCCCGGCGTGGCGGTGCTGATCTCGGTAGGCCCGCGGATTGCCAAGGTCTGGAAACCGGCCGCACTGGGCGCCTGCGTTGGAATCGCGCTGCGCACTGGTGGTCATGTGTTTTTTGCGTAACGGGCGCTTTTTACCCACAGTACCGTCCAGCTTGTG
>DAIMZH010000063.1:0-16253 GCA_036734105.1 Azoarcus sp.
CGGGTGATAGGGGTGGATTTTTCGCTGGTGGTGCCGGATGAATCCAGGACGCTGGCCGAAGGGGCGGTAAAGCCGTGGCAGTCGCCCAGCTTCAAGGAGTGTCAGGACGATCTGGCCAAGATGGCAAAGCAGTATGGGGTCGCCATGGATGTGCCGGTACGCGACCTGCCACCCGAGCACCGTCACTGGCTGTTCGAGGGTGACGATAGCTGGAAGAGCTGGGAGTCGTCCTGGCCGCGCAAGTGGTATGGCGTGCGGCGCTTTTTCGAGTGGCTGGAGACCAAGGCCTACAAGATGCATATCCGTGTGCTGTTGTCGCGCTATCGCAGCTACACCGAGTGCCCGGCCTGTCATGGCGCACGCCTGAAACCAGAGTCCTTGTTGTGGCGCCTTGGCGGGCTGGCGATCAACCAGTTGATGGCCTTGCCGATCAGCAAGGTGCGCAGCTTTATCGACCAGCTTGAGCTGCCCGCGCCGCTGGACGAGGCCACTGAGTTGTTGCTGGGCGAGATACGCAGCCGGCTCGCCTATCTGGCCGATGTCGGCCTGTCGTATCTCACGCTGGACCGACAGTCGCGCACCCTGTCTGGCGGCGAGGTGCAGCGCATCAACCTGACCACCGCGCTCGGCACCTCGCTGGTGAACACCTTGTTTGTGCTGGATGAGCCATCTATCGGCCTGCACCCGCGCGACATCGACCGCATTCTGGCGGTGATGCTGCGGCTGCGCGATGCCGGCAACACGCTGGTGGTGGTCGAGCATGACCCGCAGATGATGATGGTGGCCGACCGCTTGCTGGATATCGGCCCCGGGCCAGGCGAGCGCGGCGGCAACATCGTCGCCTTCGACACCCCTGCCGCGATTGCCGCCGATCCGGCCTCGCTCACCGGCGCCTATCTGGCCGGGCGCAAGCGGGTGAATGCCGGCAGGCACAGCCGACCGGTGTCGGCAGACACCCCGGCGCTGGTGTTGCGCGGCACCCGTCAGCACAACCTGAAGGGCATCGACGCGCGCTTTCCGCTGCACGGGCTGGTGTGTGTTTCCGGCGTCTCCGGTTCAGGTAAATCCACGCTGATTCAAGATGTGTTGTACCCGGCGCTGGCGCGCCATTTCGGGCAGGCCTCCGAGAGCCCCGGGCAATTCGACGCGCTCGACGGGCTGGCCCATCTGAGCGGCGTGGTGATGGTGGATCAGTCGCCGATAGGCAAGAGCGCGCGCTCCAACCCGGTGAGCTTTGTCGGCGCCTGGGATGCGATACGCAAGCAGTTTGCGGCCTTGCCCGAAGCCAGAAGCCGCGGCTATACCGCAGGCACCTTCAGCTTCAATGCGGGCAACGGGCGCTGCCCCACCTGCGGCGGATCGGGCTTTGAGCATGTCGAGATGCAGTTTCTGTCCGATGTCTATCTGCGCTGCCCGGACTGCGACGGCAAGCGTTATCGCCCTGAGGTGCTGGAGCTCCGGCTGCGTGGCAAATCCGTGGCCGACGTGCTGGCGATGACGGTTTCCGAGGCATTGATTTTTTTCGCGGACTTCAAGGATGTGCAAGCCGTGCTCGCGCCGCTGGCCGATGTGGGCCTGGAATATCTGCGCCTGGGGCAGCCGGTGCCGACGCTGTCGGGTGGCGAGGCGCAGCGCCTCAAGCTCGCCGGTCATCTTGCCGAGGCGGGCAAGTCGCGCACCCGTGACAAGAGTGGCCGCTTGCTGTTTCTGTTCGACGAACCGACCACCGGCCTGCATTTCGAGGATGTCGCGGTGCTGTTGCGTGCCTTTGACAAATTGCTGGACGCCGGTCACGCGCTGGTCGTCATCGAACACAATCTGGACGTGCTGGCGGCGGCCGACTGGATCATCGATCTTGGCCCGGAAGGCGGCGACGCGGGCGGCGGTATTGTTGTCGAGGGCAGACCGGAAACCGTAATGGCCTGCGCGGCCTCGCATACCGGGCGTTCGCTGCGCCAATGGCAGCAGGCGCTGGAGCGGCCAGGTTCAGCGCTTGTCGCGGCTGAACCCCCGGCCGTGTGGGCTAAGGCACGCGCCACCACAGCCATCGAAATCCGCCACGCGCGCGAGCACAACCTGAAGGATGTCAGCCTCAACATTCCGCGTGACCGTTTCACGGTGATCACCGGTTTGTCGGGTTCAGGCAAGTCCACGCTGGCCTTCGACATCGTCTTTGGCGAAGGCCAGCGCCGCTATCTTGAGTCGCTCAACGCCTACGCCCGCCAGTTTGTGCAGCCAGCCAGCCGCCCCAGCGTCGATGCGGTGTATGGCATTCCGCCGACGGTGGCGATAGAGCAGCGGGTCAGCCGTGGCGGTCGCAAGAGCACGGTGGGCACGCTGACCGAGATACAGCCGTTTTTGCGGCTGCTGTATGTCAAGCTCGGCACCCAATATTGCCCGGACTGCGACGTACCGGTGGTGCCGCAGAGCTTTGACGCCATTGCCGCGCAGATCATGCGCGAACATGTAGGTAAATCGGTCGAGGTGCTCGCGCCACTCATCGTCAACCGCAAGGGCTTGTACACCGATCTGGCCAAATGGGCGCGTGGCAAAGGCTATGAGCAGTTGCGCGTGGATGGCGAATATCTGCCAACCCGCAAATGGCCGCGCCTGGACCGTTACAAGGAGCATGTGATCGACTTGCCGGTGGGCATGGTGGTAGTGCGCGCCGACAATGAGCAGACGCTGCGCGGCCAACTCGGCGAGGCCATGGAGCACGGCAAGGGCGTGATCAAGGTGCTGGAGCTTGGCGGGGTGGGTGCTACGCCGCAAACCTTCTCCACGCAACGATCCTGCCCTTGCTGCGGCACCAGCTTTCCCGAGCCGGACCCGCGCCTGTTCTCCTACAACGCCAAGCATGGCTGGTGCCCCAGTTGCTACGGCACCGGGCTGGCGGTGTCTGGTCGGGTTGAAGATCCCAATGCGCTGGAACTTGACGATGGCGACGCAGTGGTGACCGATGCGGTGTGCCCGAGCTGCGACGGTGCCAGACTCAACCCGGTGGCGCGGGCGGTGCGCTTTCGGGATGCCGGCATTCACCAGTTGTCGGCGCAGCCGGTAGAGGGCATTGCGCGGTTTTTTGACGAGCTGCAGCTTCAGGGGCGTGAGGTCGACATCGCGCGGGATCTGGCGACCGAAATCCGTGGCCGGCTGGAGTTTCTGCAAAAGGTCGGGCTGGGCTACCTGGCGCTGGATCGCGGAGCGCCCACCCTGTCTGGCGGCGAGGCACAGCGCATACGGCTGGCTGCGCAACTGGGTTCCAACCTGCGTGGTGTGTGCTACATCCTGGATGAACCCACCATTGGCCTGCACCCGCGTGACAACCGCCTGCTGCTGGACACTCTGGAAGCCCTGCGTGACCGTGGCAACACCTTGCTGGTGGTGGAGCATGACGAGGACACCATTCGCCGCGCCGAACATGTGATTGACCTCGGCCCCGGCGCAGGCGTGCGCGGCGGACAGCTTGTCGCCGAGGGGCGGCTGCAGGATCTGCTGGCAGCGCCTGACTCCGCCACTGGGCGCTGCCTGCGCAACCCGCTGGCTCACCCCTTGCAGCCGCGCCGCATCATGCCGGACGAGCACCCGGCGCTACTGGTCAAAGGTGCCAGCCTGCACAACCTCAAGTCAGTCAACATGCGGGTGCCGCTCGGCAGGCTCAGTGTGGTCACCGGGGTATCCGGTTCCGGCAAGTCGACGCTGGCACGTGATGTCCTGCATGCCAACCTGCTGCGACTGCTCGGCGATACCAGTCCGGCTGGCCGCGCCAAGGCCAGAAAGGCTGCTGCTGCGGTCGACAAGGCTGACAATTCCGGTCCGGCTTCTGGTAGCCGCTCAGGCGCTTCTGATGTGGTGGCTTTCACCGGTTGCCGCGAAGTGAGCGGCTGGCAGACGGTTGGCCGGGTGCTGGAGGTTGATCAGACACCCATCGGCAAGACGCCGCGCTCCTGTCCGGCCACCTACGTGGGTTTCTGGGATCCCATCCGCAAGCTCTTTGCAGACACCTTTGACGCACGCGCGGCTGGCTGGACCGCCTCGCGCTTTTCGTTCAATACTGGTGCGGGGCGCTGCCCGGTGTGCGAAGGCCAGGGCCAGATCACCGTCGAGATGAATTTTCTGCCAGACGTCAAGGTGCCCTGCGAGGCCTGTGGTGGCGCCCGCTTCAACCCCGAAACCCTGTCGGTGCGCTGGCGTGGCAAAACGGTGGCCGAGGTGCTGGCGATGCCGATAGACGATGCCGTGACGTTTTTTGAGGCGCACCCGTCCATCGCCCACCCCCTGCGCTTGCTGCAGGAGGTTGGTCTGGGCTATCTCACGCTGGGTCAACCCAGCCCCACCTTGTCCGGTGGCGAGGCGCAGCGCATCAAGCTGGTCACCGAACTCGCCAAAGTGCGTGGCAGGGCGGGCGAAGGCGCGGCCACCGGTGGGCGCCCTTTGCCACCGGAAAGGCACACCCTGTATGTTCTGGACGAACCGACTGTCGGCCTGCACATGGCGGACGTGGAAAAACTCATCCGGGTGCTGCACAAGCTGGCCGACGCTGGCCACACGGTACTGGTCATCGAGCACGACCTGGATGTGATGGCTGAGGCCGACTGGCTGATAGACCTGGGGCCTGAGGGCGGTGATCGCGGTGGAGAGATCGTGGCGCAAGGGGCGGTAGACGATGTGTGCCGCGACAGTGCCTCTCACACCGCACGTTTCCTGCGCGAGTTTCTGGCACTGCGTCAGCCGCAACAATCGGTGAAGGTGGCACAATCCGGCTGAAGAAACGACAATATGCCTTGGAATTGCAACAGGGACGCATCTCACGCGTGTGCCCGGCAGCATTCAAGCCAAGGGGCTTGACTCTCATCGGACAATCAAGGGTGTGGAAGGCGGTTAGCGGCACCGTCATCGGACAGGAAAATGAAAATGCACAAGATCAAGGTATGGGATTTGCCGACACGCTTGTTTCACTGGTTGCTGGTGGCGCTGGTAGCGGCCGCGGTGATCAGCGTCAAAATTGGTGGCTCGGCCGCCATGGAATGGCATGGCCGCTTCGGTCATCTGATTTTTGGCTTGATCGTGTTCCGGCTGGTTTGGGGGGTGGTGGGTTCAACCTATGCGCGTTTCTGGAATTTTGCGCCTACGCCGTCCCGTCTGCTGGCCTACCTGCGTGGCAAGTGGCAGGGCCTGGGCCACAATCCCCTGGGTGCATTGTCGGTGTTTGCCTTGCTGGGCCTGATTGGCTTTCAGGCCACCTCCGGCCTCTTCGCCAACGACGACATCGCGTTTCGTGGGCCGCTCTATCATGCGGTTGCTTCCGACACCAGCAACTGGCTGAGCGGCCTGCACAGGCAGTCCGAGCCCTTCATCTTCGCTCTGGTGGCGCTGCATATTGGTGCCATCCTGTTCTATAAACTGGTGAAGAAGGAGAATCTGGTGACTCCCATGATCACCGGCAAAAAGGAAGTGGACGCCCCGGACGCCGAGCCGGCTCGCGGCGGTGGCTGGCTGGCCGTGATCATCACGTTGACCATTACTGTGCTGATGATGTGGGTATCCAGCGGAAACTGGATCGAAGTGCCAGTGGTCGCGCCAGCGCCAGACATGGGTTGGTGAGGTCATTTCGCCATTTAGCGGATTCTGTCGCTGATAGGGCGTGCGGTATGCATCCCGTCGTGTCAGGGCTGTTGTGGGCTGCCGGAAAACGCTGACCACGAACCTGAAAAAGCCGCCCGAGGGCGGCTTCTGGTTATCGTGCTTAATCAGCACTGCCTTCAATGCCGTTCGCCCTGAACTTGTCGAAGGGTCTTGTTGACAACGCGTTTCGGCAAGCTCAATCCGACGGTGTCGGCGTTATTTTGGACGGGTCAATAATCACTCAGCGCGATAGTTGTCGTGACAGGCCTTGCATGCCTTGCCAACTTCGCCAAATTGAGCGGCGAGAGCCTGACGGTCGCCATTGGCGGCAACTTCGGCGAGCATGTTTGCTTGCTGAACGAAATTGACTGCGATTTCGCGTACTTTGTCCTGCTCTTCGAAGAAGTTTGCCTTAAGGCGGGTCGGCTTCCAGCCGCTGACGTCCAGTGTGTCAGGCGAGTATAGCGCGCCCATGCCGGAGTTGGCGATGGCGGCAATGGCGTTGGCCGCAGCAGCCATCTGAGCCTGATTATATTCAACGGAGCCGTCAACAGCCGCAGCCTTGATCTTGCCCATGTTCCACGACATGAAGCTGTAGCCGGACTGACGGAATTTGACCATGTCCTCGGCCTTCATCTGGGCCTGGGCAGCAGCGGTAACTGAGAGAGCGAGTATGCCGAGAGCGGCACTGACGAGAGTTTTCTTCATGAATTTACCTCTTGGTTGAAACAAAAAAAGCCGGGTGGCGATGCATCGACACAGTGTCGATGCTTGAGTTCATAATGATTTGTCGCGACGTAGCGCAAGTCGTGAGCTAAAGTTGCTAGCGACAAACGCCGTAATAGTGACCATAGCAAAGAATCAGGAAATTCTTAAGTACCCCCAGACTGTATGGTGGGCGATGTTTCAGGATTCAGCCGTGAAGGCCTTGCCAAAGATCGGAGCGCATTGCTTGCGACTCTGTGCCATGACTATCAGACGGACTCGAGAAAATGGACTCCATGTCATCGAAAAATCAGCACACTGAAGGGCGCAAGTCCCTGCCAATCTGGGTGCGTCTTATTGTCGTGATCTGGCTCATGCTGGTGCTGGCATGGACTGCCAAGATTGCATGGGACACGCGGGTAAATCGCGATATCGCGATCGCCCAGGCAAAAGATTTTGCTGGGAGCGTCAATGAGATGACCATGGCCGGCCTCACCGGCATGATGATTACCGGCACCATAGGGCAGCGGGGGGTGTTTCTTGATCAGATTCAGGAGCTGTCCTCTGTGAGCGAAATCCGCTTGCTGCGCGGCGAGGCGTTGAACCGTATCTATGGTCCAGGTTTGCCAGGGCAGGTACAGCCCGATGCACAGGAGTCTCAGGTACTCAACAGCGCGAGTAAATTTGTCGCTGTGGAGCACGACGCTACACATGGTGAGCATCTGCGCGTCATCGTCCCGTCGCTGGCATCAACCAACTACCTTGGCAAGGACTGCGTGGTTTGCCATCAGGTTTCCGAAGGTGAAGTGCTTGGTGCGGTGTCCATGCGGATTCCGCTGGATCGGGTTAATGAGTCGGTGACCAACTTCCGCAACAAGAGCTTTCTCTTTGCGGTGCTGGCTTCCTTGCCCTTGCTGCTTTTCATTTTCTATTTCATTCGTCGTTTTGTGTCGGTGCCGTTGGCACACCTGTCCGACAATCTAGGTGACATTGCGCGTGGCGAAGGGGATTTGCGACGGCGCATTCCGGTTGAGCGTGGCGATGAGATTGGTCGCACCGCTGAAACCTTCAACAGCATGCTTGGCACAATTGCCGGTCTGGTACGAAATGTGGATCAGTCGGCAGCCGAAGTGACGAGCAGCGCCGCGTCGCTGGCCCGAAATGCGGCCGAGCTTGAACGGCGCTCGCGTGACCAGAATGAACAGTCGCAGAATGTGTCGGTGGCAGTAGGGGATCTGGACGAGAGCATAAGCCACATTGCCAAAAGCACCGAAGAGGTGCGCAGTCGCTCTCGCGACAGTCTGAAGCGTTCGGAGGAAGGCAGGCAAAGTCTCAATCTGTTGATAGGCGAGGTGGAGCAGGTGGAGTCTGCGGTACGCCATATGGCCGAGGCGGTTCAGGCCTTTGCCGCTTCTACCCACAAGATCACCGGCATGACCGGCGAGGTGCGTGACATTGCCGAACAGACTAATCTGCTGGCCCTCAATGCGGCCATCGAGGCGGCGCGGGCTGGAGAACAGGGACGCGGTTTTGCGGTAGTTGCGGACGAAGTCCGCAAGCTGGCGGAAAAGTCAGCATGCTCGGCTGGCGAAATTGATGCGGTAACAGCCGAGATCGTGCAGCGTTCCGAGTCTGTCAGAAAGGCCATCACGCTGGGTCTTGAGCACCTGGACAGCAGTCGTGATGCTGCCCGCCGGGTGTCGGACGTGTTGACCAGCGCCAATCAGTCGGTGGCAGAGGTTGGTGAGGGTTTGGACAGGATAGCCGCTGCAACCGATCAGCAGCGACAGGCCAGCGTGGATGCGACTGCCAGCATAGATTCGATTGCGGCCATGAGCAGAGAAAGTGCGCAGGTGATCGAAGCAACTGTCGAGGCAGCGAGATCACTCGAAATGCTGGCCAATCGGCTGCAGGAGATGGTGCACCGTTTCAAGGTTTGAAGCGGGCTGGCGCAGGTCCAAGCCAGGCAATCGGCTAACCCGGCACGGTTGGTGCAAAAGAAAGGCGGCTGAAAGCCGCCTTTCTGGTCAGCCGCCTGCGCACGAAGCCGGACAGGCCGCTGGTGTGTCGGTCAGTCGATACGCACCGGGATGAAGATTCGGGAATCTCCCCTTTGCACCAGCAATGCGAAGCGCTTGCCCGCGTTTGCGACAAGTCGGCGGAATTCGGCGACATTGCTGATGGGACGATTGTTGATCGACAGCACGATATCGCCTGCCCGAAGGCCAGCGGCCTCGGCGGCTTCACCCGTGACGCTTTCGATAACCACTCCACCCCTGACGTTCAGCCGACTGGCCTCCTGATTGCTCAGAGGGCGCAATGTCACGCCAAGGCGGGTGTCTGCCTGCTCTACGGGAGACTGCACCGGTGCACTGGCAATCGTGTCCGGTTGCAGTTCATCCAGGGTGGCGCGCAGTGTGCGCTTGCCACCATCACGCCACACATCAATCTGTATCTGCGTAGCTGGCCGTTTTTCGCCAATCATGCGTGGCAAGTCTGCGGAGCTGTCGACCTTGACGCCATCGACCGCCAGCACCACGTCACCGGGTTGGAGGCCGGCCTTTTCGGCTGCGCTGCCAGGTTCGACGTTGGCAACCAGCGCACCGGTTGGTTCATCCAGTCCGAAGGTCTGCGCCAGATCCTGATCCACCGGCTGTATGGTCACGCCCAGCTTGCCGCGTTGCACCCGGCCGAATTCAAGCAGTTGGTCCTTGACGTTGAGCGCGACATCGATGGGAATCGAGAACGAGATGCCCATGAAGCCGCCGGAGCGTGAGTATATCTGGGCGTTGATGCCGATCACCTCGCCCGCCAGGTTGAACAGTGGGCCACCGGAGTTACCCGGGTTGATGGCGACATCGGTCTGGATGAATGGCACGAAGTTTTCGGAGGGCAGGCGGCGCGCCTTGGCCGAAATGATGCCGGCGGTCACGGTCTGTTCAAAACCGAATGGCGCACCCATGGCGACAACCCATTCTCCAACCCGCGACATTTCCGGGTCGCCGGTCTTGACGGTGGGCAAGTCGGTAGCCTCGATCTTGAGCAGCGCAATGTCGGTGCGCTGGTCGGTGCCGATGACTTGTGCGTTGAACTCGCGCCCATCGCTGAGTCGCACGGTCACCTGTGTGTCTGCGCCCCGCTCGGAGACAACGTGTGCATTGGTCAGCACATAGCCATCTGCGGTGATGATGAAGCCCGAACCAATGCCACGGTTGGTACGTGGACCGCGCTCAGGCATGGGGATGTTGGGCATGGGCACGCCAAATCGACGTAGCAAGTCGAACATGGGGTCATCCATCATCGGGCCGGCGTCGGCCGTGGCGATACGGTGCACCACCGCGATGTTGACGACTGCCCCGCCAACCTCTTCGACAAGGTCGGCGAAATCGGGGAGACCAAAGCGATTGGCTTGCACCAGCGAAGCGGCGGGCGCACTGTCTGCAATGGCTGCAGGGCCGGGAAAGAAGCTTGCAATGGCCAGGGCGACTGCGCTGACTGTAAGGGCTTTGCGCATGGGGGTCAGACTCCGTCTAAGGTTGTTCGGAAGGGGTATGCTGGTTATTGTTGCCCAAGTGCTGCGATTAAGGACATTCCGGCAAACGCATGTTGCTGAGACGGACGTATGGCCGCAGTGTTCCCCATGTGCGCAAACTTGCTCAATACGCAAGCGGCGCCGACAGCGCTTCGGAGTGTCAGAACTCGGTGGTCAGGCTGACGAACACGGTGGCAGAGCTGCGGTTGTGGCGCCGACCCGACTGCGCTCTTTGAAGTGGGGCGTTGGCGATTTCCTGATGACGTCCGAGCAGGTTTTGGCCGGTGATGCGAAGCTCGGCAGGACGCATGCCGATATGTATGCGGCGCCACAGGCTGATGTCGAGCTGTGTAAAAGCAGGCACCGTACCGCTATGGTCGGGTACAAAACCAGTGCTGGCATCCATTTTTCCGCGGGCAGTAAGGCTGGCGCTGCTGTGCCACTGGCCCCAGTCGTGCAGCCACGTCAGGCTGGCTGTCCATGGAGCGACGCTGCGCTCCAGTTGACGGTCCGGGTGTGCTGCGTGAATCAGGCTGTGACTGAACATGAACCGGGCGTTGCCGACTCGCGGGCTGCGCAGCTCATATTCCAAGCCTGTCAAGCTTAGCGTGTCTGGCGAGTTCTCCCAGCGGCTTGAGCCGAATTCAGCCTGAACCACCGGAAAAAGAGGGTGTGGATTGGTGCTGATTGCGACTACTGGCATGCGTCGGATCAGGTGCTTTATTCGCTCCCTGAACAGCCTGAAGTCATAGGTTCCGCCGATTCGTGTTTGCCCGAACACCCCAAGTTCGAATGCATCCATACGCTGAGCCCGTATGTCCGGGTTAGGCACCAAGCGTAGCTGCAATTCGCGGCCATCCTGGGCCAGAACACGCAAGTCGGTGCGTTGTTCAAACACCGAAGGCTGATGATAGGCGCGGGTGTAACCGGCGCGCCAGGTGCGCCCTGGCCTTTCGTGCCACACCAGAAACAGGCGTGGTGCAGCGTTGGGTGACTGTCCGCTGATTCTCTCCACCATGGCACTAGCGTTGATTGTCCAGGACGGATCAACACGCCATTCTATGTTGCCGAACAGGCGTCCGAGGCTACGTGTCTGGCGAGGATCATTGAAGAAAAGCGATCGGGATTTTTGTACGTCATAGCCGAGTTCGCCACCCCAGGCGAGGGTAACCGACCGCGACAGTGGCCGAGTGTGGAGCATTTCCGCCGCTGTCCAGCGGTATTCGCCTTCGTTCTCAACCGGCACACTTAGTGCCGGATGAGACACAACCCAGCGCTCATGGTTGTGCTTGACGCCATGCTGCAAGGATAGACGCAGCAGATGTCCGGGTTCGGCCTCGTGAGTCCAGCGCAGGCGTAAGCCTCCCAGTCGTTGATTTTCGTCCCGCTCACCATTGCTGTTGAACACTGTATCGGCATAGCCCATGCCGCGTTCAAGCTCAGTGTGCCATAGCTCCAGCGCCAGCCTGGACGCAGAACTGGGCTCAACATCATGGCGCAGATGCACGCTGCGGGTGTGCTGTTGGTCTTTCAGGCCGTTGAAGCCTTTGTCGTTGAGCGATTGAGCCGTCATTCGCAGACTGCCGGATGCCAGCACCAGCGTGGCGCCCGCTGTCACGTCCGCCACAGAGGGCACGCCACCAGAGAGTTGCACCGCCACTCCGCTGTGTTGCGGCGTGGGGCGGGTGACGATATTGATCAGGCCGAGAAAACCGCCAGAACCGTAGGTCGAGAAGTCCGAGCCGCGCAGGATTTCGATGCGCTCGATGTCCATCATCGGCAACGGTTGCGGCATGGCGTTCAGGAAGCTCGACATGCCCGCTGGTGCCATGGCAACCCCATCGACCAGAAGTTGAAGCTGATTGGGGTAATCCTTGCCGAGTCCGTGATAGGTTACCCAGTGGCTGTTGCCACGCTCCTGGCCGATCTGCATGCCCGGCACCAGCCGCAAAAGCCGCGAAAACTCCCGGTAGCCGGTGGCCTTGATGAGTGAGCGGTCGATGATCGTGGTGGCTGCAGGTGTGTTTTCGCGCGAGGCTGGCAGTCGCGACACCGACAACACCATCGGAAGGTGCTCAATGAAGCTGTCCTCGCCAAGCCCGTCTCCTGCAGATGCCAGATCAGCGCACGAAACTGCGATGGCGAGCAGCAGGAACTGAGCGGACCCCAGGGTTGATTTCATGATGGCGTGAAGCGATTGTGATTATGGTTTTCAACGAGTATACCGCCTATCCCGTGCTTTTTCCGGCTTGCCAGTGGCAAGCTGCGGTTGTGTGCACAACCCTCCTCTTTTTCGGCTTGTTGCCTGCGTCAAGGCTTGGGTTGCTCCGCGTTTGCGGGATAATGTCTCCGAAACCTTTTGACTGACTGGAATCTTCACGGCCATGACTCTTACCGATCTGAGATATCTTGTTGCGCTGGCACGCGAGCGCCATTTTGGCCGGGCTGCTGAAAAATGCCATGTCAGTCAGCCGACCTTATCGGTGGCGATCAAGAAGGTTGAGGAGCAACTCGGCGTGCAGTTGTTCGAGCGAAGCGCCACCGAGGTCAAGATTACCGAAGTCGGCCGACGCATTGTGCAGCAGGCCGAAAAGGTGTTGATGGAGTCCGCGCAGATCAACGAGATTGCCGCCGCTGGCAAAGACCCGCTGGCAGGTCCCTTGCGCCTGGGTGTGATTTACACCATAGGGCCTTATCTGCTGCCGCATCTCATTCCACTGGTGCATCAGCACGCGCCGCGCATGCCGCTGGTGATTCAGGAGAGCTACACCTCGCGACTGGTCGACGCCTTGAAGCGCGGGGAACTCGATGTGGCGGTGTTGTCCTTGCCGCTCGATGAGCCGGGTATCGTCACACAGCCGGTCTACGACGAACCGTTTCGCGTGTTGTTGCCCGCTTCGCATCCATGGGTTGCGCAAACCCACATAGACCCACAGCAACTGGCGGATGATCATCTGTTGCTATTGGGCTCAGGCAACTGCTTCCGCGATCAGGTGTTGGAGGTCTGCCCGCAGTGCCGGAACATCAGCGGCCTGCAACGCACGCTGGAAGGCAGCTCGCTGGAAACGATACGCCACATGGTGGCCTCGGGTCTGGGCGTTACGGTGTTGCCAAGTTCGGCCGCAGATGAGTTGATGGCGCAGAACGCACTGGTTGCGGTACGCCCATTCTCCGACCCCCAGCCCACTCGTCGGGTGGCGCTGGCATGGCGAGTCACTTATCCGCGCAGCGGAGCCATAGACGCACTTCGCCAGTCCATTCTGGAAAGCGCCCTGCCTGGCGTGGTGCCGGTTGGGCCAACTCCCATCCCCCGAGTCTGAAGCCTTTGGTTTTCAGTTTTCCTCGGTCGGCTTTTCAGCCTTGGAGGTGGTTTTGCCGGTTTTGGTGGCCTTCGGCTTTCTCGGCTCGAATTCAAAGCCGACCTTCCCATCCTTGTCGCGCACCAGAAATGCCGAAAACTTGCGTCGGGTCCGTGACGAGACGAAGTCCTTGAGCAAGTCAGTCTTGCCCTCGCTCAGCAGTTTGTTCATCTGGCCGCGCTCAACTGGCTGCTGCAGGATGATTTTGCCAGAACGGAAGTCGCAGGTTTTTTCGGGGCCAACGGATTTTTCGCAGACATAAGAAAGGCCGTGCTCGAAAACCTGGCTGCCGCATTTCGGGCAGGGGCCAAGGCTTTCCTGCCCCGAAAAGTCGACCGCCTCGCCGTCACCCTCGCCTTCCTTGGGTTGGCCAAAGTCGAACTCGGGTTGTTGGTCGTCGTTCAGACGGATCTCGGCGTTGAACAACTGTCCCATCTTGCTGCGGAAACCGGTCAGTGGCCCCACCTTGCCTTCGCGCAGCAGGGTTTCGATTTCGTCTATCTCGAACTGCCGACCGGCGACGATCTTCCAGGCACTCCACTCGCAGCTCTGGCAGGCGAACTTCTTGTAGTTCTCCTTGACCGTACCGCCACATTTCGGGCATGGCGTACCAAGCGTGACAAACTCGCCGGGCACCGTATCGGATTCGTAGCGCTTGGCCCGCTCCACCATGTCGCGGGTCATTTCTGCGATTTCGTTCATGAAGGCGCTGCGCGACAGGTCACCGTGCTGCATGCGCGACAGCTTGTGTTCCCACTCGCCAGTCAGTTCAGGCGATGTCAGCGATTCGACACCCAGGCCCTTGAGCAAGGTAATCAGCGAAAAAGCTTTTGCAGAAGGGATGAGATCACGGCCTTCGCGGTGAAGATATTGCTCGGAGATCAGCCCTTCAATGATTTGAGCCCGGGTTGCCGGTGTGCCAAGGCCACGGTCGGCCATCGCAGCGCGCAGTTCCTCGTCGTCTACCATCTTGCCGGCGCCTTCCATTGCCGACAGCAGGGTCGCTTCGTTGAAGCGGGCAGGTGGCTTGGTTTGCAGCGACTTGAGTTCGATGCTTTCCGTGAGCACGGTTTCGCCTGGCTCAACCGCCACCAGTTGGGCGCCACCGTCCTTGTCGTCGGCGTTGGCGGCTTCCTTGCCGTAGATGGCCAGCCAGCCCGGCTTGACCAGCACCTTGCCTTCGGTCTTGAAGGCCTCGCCGACCACCCGGGTGATACGTGTGGTGATGCGGTATTCAGCCGCCGGGAAAAACACCGCCAGAAAACGACGGGTGACCAGGTCGTAGATCTTCTGCTCGGGTTCGGACAGATTCTTTGGTGCCGTGCCGGTGGGGATGATGGCGAAGTGGTCGGAGATCTTGGCGTTGTTGAAGATGCGCTTGTTTGGTTTTACCCAGCCGTTCTTGACGATCTCGTTGGCAAACGGCGCGTAGGCGTCAGGCAACTCTCGGATGACGTCGGTGACCGTCGGGAGATAGTCTTCGGGCAAGGCGCGCGAGTCGGTACGCGGGTAGGTCAGCACCTTGTGGCGCTCGTACAGGGCCTGAGCCACCTGCAGCGTGGCGCGGGCCGAGAAGCCAAAACGACCGTTGGCTTCGCGCTGCAGGCTGGTGAGGTCGAACAGCAGCGGCGACAACTGCGTGGAGGGTTTGGATTCCTCGCTGACGGTGCCGCTTTGCCCTTCGCAACGCGCAACGATGTCTGCCGCCTTTTCACGTTCCCACAGGCGATAGGCGGTGGCGTGTTCGTCGCCTTCCTTCTTCTTGAAGCTCTCGTCAAACCAGCGCCCGTTGTAGCTGCCGGCAGCGCAAGCAAAGCCGGCCTCAACCTCCCAGTAGTCGCGGGGTTTGAACTTGCGTATGCGGTCTTCCCGCTCCACCACAATGGCTAGCGTGGGGGTCTGTACACGCCCCACCGTGGTCAGGTGAAAACCGCCGGTTTTCGAGTTGAAGGCGGTCATGGCGCGGGTGCCGTTGATGCCGATGAGCCAGTCGCTCTCGGCGCGACACACTGCGGCTTCGCGCAGGCCTTCCACCTCTTCGGCCCGCTTCAATTGGGCGAATCCGCTGCGTATGGCTGCCGGCGTCATGGACTGCAACCACAGCCGACTGATCGGTTTTTTGGCCTTGGCGTGTTCGACGATGAAGTTGAAGATCAACTCGCCCTCACGACCCGCGTCGCAGGCATTGACGAGGCCGGTGACGTCCTTCCGCTTGATCAGCCTTGTCAGCAGCTTGAGTCGGTCGTGTGTTTTCTCTATCGGCTTGACTGCAAAATGCGGTGGTATCACCGGCAGGTGGGCAAACGACCACTTGCCACGCTTGACCTCGAACTCTTCAGGGACAACGAGCTCCAGCAAATGACCGACCGCGGAGGACAAGACATAATTGTCCGATTCGAAGTAATCCTTCTGTTTGGTAAAGCCACCGAGCGCACGAGCAATGTCCTGCGCAACAGAAGGTTTTTCCGCGATGATGAGTTGTTTGCTCATGACTGTTGGGGTGCTCCGAAAGACTTGGTCCGACCAGCGCAGCGTGTGCGGCCACAGGCTCCGGATTAGTTGTTTGCTAGGGTCGAAAGCCTCTGATGAGGCATCCGGGTGCAACCGGGTTCAGTATCCGGTGTATTTGCGCCGCATGATAAAGAGCGGAAAGCGTTTGTGGCAAGCGATAGTCCAGTGCTCTGATCGATTTCTGACCTGAGCAGACGCTACTGGTCCAGTGCTGTGCGTTCAGTGAATTGCCGCGAGGTTGTCCGCTTCGTCGTCCTCGTCGTTGTCGTCACGCTCGGTGAGCAGTTCATCAAGAATGAGGGTGTCTATGGCGTGGTCGTGCTGCCACATGACCATCAGCACGATGACCTTGAGACGGTCAAGGTTGATAGCAAGATCGTCAATTGCCAACGCCCTTTCGATGATCAGCTCGCGCAGCAAGGGGTTGAGTACGCCAGCACTCTCCAGAAAGGCGATGAAGCCCCGGCACTCCGCATCCAGCCTGGCGGTCTCGTCAGGGATGAAGACACGCGTGGATAGCGGGC
>DAIMZH010000064.1:0-16177 GCA_036734105.1 Azoarcus sp.
AGGTCGAAGTTGAATCCGCCGCCACCCGGGCTGTAGGAAAGCTCGTTGAGCGTGGGGGTTTCAAAACCGGCACCGGCGCTGGCGTAGAGATTGATGGCCGGGTTGATGGCATAGGTGAGGCCCAGTGCGGGCGTGGTTTGCCGAAAGCTGACGCTGCCGCTGTCATCACCATTGAGGCCGACGATGTATTTATCCTTGACCTTGAAGCGCATATGCGAATGACGCAAACCGGCTGACCATTGCCACGGCCCATTGGCCCAGATCGCCTGCACATAGGGGTCGGTGCTGGTGATGGTGTCGATCTCGTTACGGCGCAGGTTGCCGCGCACACCGAGCGTGGCGCCAACAAAGTTCTCCCAGCCACGCCGGTCGTCTCGTGAGTGATCGTAGTCCAGGCCAGTGGTGCCGGGGAGGTCGCCGCCTGCCCACTCGCGGCGGGCTGTCCAGCGAAGGCCCAGGCCGGAGAAGGTCCGGTCAAAGTCGATCACGCCGCCAGCGTGATTTGCGCGTTCCGGGTTTGCTAGTGTGGCAATTTGTACGATGCGAGGTATCGATTGATACTGCACCACGCTGCGCTTGCCCGTGTAGGCGGTGACATGCAGAGTGTCGCGCCCGATATCGCGTTCGTAGTTGACTCCGCCTTGCAGGTGGGCGATGCGCTTGCGGGTATTGAACTGTAGCGGTGCATTATCCACCGAGCGTGGATCGCGCTTGTACTGATCCCAGCTTATGCCTTGCGGGTCCAGGGTTTCAGGTTGATGCAGGCTGCTGGCGACAAAGCTCAGGCGGCTGTCAGCGTCAGGTGCGAGATTGAATTTGACGAAGGCCTGATCACGCGTGACCTTGCTGTGGTCGCGGTAGCCGTCGCCGCTGAAACGAGAGGCATCAAGCACATAGCCGACGCCACCACTTTCGCCTTCGAGGCCGACGCCATATTTGCGACTACCCCACGAGCCCGCCAGCATGCGCGCACCCAGCGTGGGTGGCCCTTCTCCGTTGCGCGAGAACAACTGCACCACGCCGCCTGCGTGGTTGCCATAAACGGTTGAAAAGGGGCCGCGCAGCACTTCTATGCGTTCGGCGGTGTCCAGGTTGAAGGTGGCGGCCTGACCTTGTCCGTCCGGGTTGCTGGCGGGGATGCCGTCGGTGATGAGCTTGATACCGCGCACCCCAAAGGCGGCGCGGGCGCCAAACCCGCGAATCGAAATCTGCAGATCCTGAGCGTAATTCTGGCGGTTCTGTATCACCAGCCCGGGAACGCCGGACAGCACCTCCGAGGCGTTCACGCCAAGATTGTTGCGCTGCGCATCGCGCATGTCTATGGCGTTGATGGAGTAGGGTAGATCAAAACTGTCAGCTTCTGTTGCTGCGCCGGTCACCACCACCGGGCTGAGCTGCGGCATCGAGGCCTGGCCAGTCAGCCCTGAATTGGCCTGAGCCAGCCCGCTGATGATGAACAGGGTGGGGATGGTGGACAAGCGGATACGGGTTTGTGCGGAGCTGCTGCGGTGTATCGGTGGTGGTGTCATGGAGATCTCTTCAGGCTATCGGTGAGGCATCACCGCTCGAAGGCAGCAAGTTCGGCAGCAGGGAACAGGTGGATGACGGAACGGCGATATTCGGTGGCGACTCCGTCAAGCGGGGTGAATACATCAGGGATTGGAATTTCCAGCATCTCGGCCATGTCCATGCCGCCCTCTGCACCAGACTGTATGGTGTCGCTCAGCCAGGTCAGGTAGGCGCGTGTCTGGTGCAGCGGGGCGAGGTCGGTGGCGACCGGGCCGTGCCCCGGCACCCATTGCTTTGCGGGCAGCGTCTCAAGCGTGGACAGCGCGTCCAACCAGGCCGCGATGTCGGCGTGCGGTGTGGTGGGTGCACGGTTGAAAAACAGCAGATCGGATGCGAATACCGTACCGCTGTGATGGTCTATGACCACCAGATCTGCCGCAGTATGTCCGCGCAGGGCCAGCATCTCGATGTCTCGCCCGGCAATCAGGCTGCGTCCAGGCTGGATTTCGGTGCCGGGAGTGACCACCCGGGTGTCGCGCATCCAGTCGCCATTGAGGCGGTACATGTTGTCATTAAATCCCTCGCCTTCATCCTTTATTCCCGCGATGCTTTCAGCGAGCGCTGCCAAGGAGGCTTCCGGGAACGCTTGGTTTCCCAGAAAGTGATCGGGGTGATGGTGGGTATTCAGTGTGAGCACAATAGGCAGAGAGGTCACGCTGCGAATGGCTGCCACCATCTGTTCGCCATAGCGTCTTGAAGGACCGGTGTCGATCACGATCACGCCTTCGCTTCCGACGATGAAGCCGGTGTTGACGATATTGCCGCCGTTGTCGCGCGAGAAGTCTTCGGTCAGGCCGATCAGCACATAAACGCCGTCAGCAACTTGCTGGGGCTTTAGCCGGTAGTCAAAGGCTTCGCTGGCCGCAGTCAGTGGCAGGGTCAGCAAAGCCAGCACGAGCATGGCGAAGAGTTTGCGCCTTAGTGCGTGGTTGAAGCTCTTGGCGGGGGTAGTCGTGAGCGTCATCATGGCGTCACCCAGGCACTGATCGGGTTACCGTTGTTGTCCCTGCCGCGTGCGAATATGCGTCCACCGCTGGGGTGCTCGGCGGGTAAGTCAATCGAAAAAACAGGGTTTTCGGAAACCGGCTCGAAAGTGTGTATGCGCATCAGGGCTTGCTGATTGGTATCGGTCAGTTCGAGCTCTTCGACATAGAAAGCGGGAATGCCGCCGGCCAGACCGGTATCCATGGGGTGAATGATGCGCAGTCTGGCGCGCTCGCCACCGTCTACACGAGGCCATATGCGACCGCTGACCTCGTTGAGCCGGTCTTGCCATTCAGGTGAGCCGGATGCCACCGAGGGCAGCGTGCACCCCCCTCCGGTGGCATTGATCCAGGTGCCACCCACATGCCACGTACCATCAGGCATGCGCGCAGCCGCTCTGACCGGCGAAGATTGCTGAAGCTTGAGCCGGAACCCAAGGCTGGCGCGCGCCAGCATGGGTTCGAAGGCTAGCACCTTGATGATTGGGTTGAAGTCGACGAAGACGATGACTTCTTCGGCGCCAGGCAGCGCAGAAACGTCGACGGTGACCGGCACATTCATGGAGTCTTCTGCAATCTGTGGCCCGCTGACACGCACGCGCTCGTCAAACACGACGGGTGCGTCCTCGAAGAACATTCGGCGCATGTCTTGCCAGCGTGGCGATTCAAGCGGATCGTGACTGGCGTCACTGACGAAAGACTGCAGTGCGCCAGAGAGCAGGTTGCTTGAAGGTGGCTGGCTTGTCAGTGTGGCAAGTGTCGCAGGGCTGATCAGAATCAGCACGGCGGCCAGTAGCCGCCGCAGCATGCGGTATTGGTTCATGAGTTCAGTCTCCTCTGGCGGAATACGTGTTCCGCGCTTGTTGTTCAGACCACGAGGCCTCGTTGTGCATTAAACAACCAGCAAGCTGCGTGCCACCTTGTGAAAGTCAGTGCTCACGTGCAGTGTTCATGTGTGCGCTGCGCAAGTGTTCCGAAATGAAACAAGTGCTGACATCTTGAGCAGGGTGTGCGTTGTCGTTGGTGTTGATTCCGGTTCTTTTCTGGTTGGCACGTGAATTGCAGGAGTAGATCGCCTGATCGGGGCGGAAACGCTACGGCTGCATACACGCAATTCCAAGAAGACAATCAAGGAGAAACGATGATGGAGAAGACAACACGCCGCGCCCATTGGCCGGTTGCCCTCACGGCGCTAGCTATAGCGCTGGCGGGCATGGGGCAGGTTTCGGCCAAGGGAGTGACCGACGAGGATATTCTGAACGATGCGACCAACACCCATCAGATCGTGACGCACGGTCTGGGTACCAAGGGGCAGCGTTACAGTCCGCTCGACAAGGTCAATGTCGATACGGTCGGCAACCTGGTCCCGGTTTGGGCGTTTTCGTTTGGTGGCGAAAAGCAGCGTGGTCAGCAGTCGCAGCCCCTGATCTACGATGGCAAGATGTATGTGACCGGCTCCTACAGCCGAATTTATGCGCTGGATGTCCGGACCGGCGAAAAGCTGTGGAAATATGAGCACCGCCTGCCTGAAGGCATCATGCCCTGTTGCGACGTGATCAACCGTGGCGCAGCCATTTACGGCAATGTGGTGATCTTCGGTACGCTGGATGCAATGCTGGTGGCGCTGGACAAGGACACCGGCAAGGTCGTGTGGCGCGAGCGCATCGCCGATTATCGCGAAGGTTATTCAATGACCGCCGCACCGCAAATCGTCAAGGGTATGCTCATCACCGGCAACTCGGGTGGTGAATTCGGTGTGATTGGTCAGGTTGACGCACGCGATCCGCTCACCGGCAAGCTCATCTGGACCCGTCCGACTGTCGAAGGTCATATGGGTTACATGTATGACGCCGAAGGCAACAAGAAAGAGGTCGGCATTTCAGGTACAACCAACGCCACCTGGCCTGGTGACTTGTGGCAGACCGGTGGCGCAGCGCCCTGGTTGTCGGCCTATTACGATCCAGACGTCGACCTGATCTACATGGGCACCGGCAACCCGGCGCCTTGGAACTCCTGGTTGCGTCCTGGTGACAACCTGTTCTCCTCCTCGGTGGTGGCGATCAAGCCGGAAACCGGCGAGATTGTGTGGCATTTTCAGAACACACCTCACGACGGTTGGGACTATGATGGTGTTAACGAGTTTATTTCGTTCGAATACACAGATCCCAAGACTGGTCAACTCGTCAAGGCCGGTGCCAAGGCTGATCGTAATGGCTTTTTCTTCGTCAACGATCGTACCGATGGCACACTGTTGAACGCCTTCCCGTTTGTCACACAGGTGGGTTGGGCCAGCAGTATCGACATTGCCACCGGGCGTCCGGTGTTCAACGACGAGAATCGTCCGGGCAACCCCTTTGACGGCAGCAGCAGCGACCCCAACAAAGGTAACTCCACTTTCGTGGCGCCTGGCTTCCTCGGTGGCAAGAACCAGCAACCCATGGCCTATAGCCCCGATACCGGTCTGTTCTATGTACCGGCCAACGAATGGGGCATGGATATCTGGAACGAGCCGGTTTCTTTCAAGCGTGGCGCAGCCTACCTGGGCGCTGGCTTCACCATCAAGACCTTGTATGAAGACTATGTCGGTGCGCTGCGTGCCATCGACCCGGTCAAGGGCGAGATCGTATGGGAAGTTAAGAACAACGCGCCTCTGTGGGGTGGCGTGCTGACGACTGGCGGCAACCTTGCTTTTTATGGCACGCCTGAGGGCTTCCTGAAGGCACTCAATGCGACCACCGGTGAGGAAGTCTGGCAGTTTCAGACTGGCTCTGGCGTGATTGCTCCGCCGGTTACCTGGGAAATGGATGGCGAGCAGTATGTTTCGGTCGTCTCAGGTTGGGGTGGTGCTGTTCCGCTGTGGGGTGGTGACGTGGCTCGACGCGTCAACTTCCTGGAGCAGGGCGGTATGGTCTGGGTGTTCAAGCTCCATCAGCCGCAGTGATGCCTAGTCTGCGCGGCTAGCGCTGTTTTAACCGACTCGGGCTGCACAGTTCGGCTCGAGTCGGGATTGTTAACTTTCGGAGATATCATGAAGCATCTCAAATTGGTGACTGCGACTGCATTGTGTGGCCTGGCGCTGACTGTTCAGGCTGGCGACCCTCGTGAAGATCAGGCAATGCTCAAACTGGCCAGCGATAGCGGCTGTCTGACCTGTCATGGTGTTGGGGCTGATAAGCCCGGTCCCGGCGGTCTGGCACCGATTGGTCCCAGTTGGGCAAAGGTTGCTGCGCAGTACGCCGGTAAACCTGGCGCTGCCGAGTTTTTGACCAAAGTCGTGCTCGAGGGCTCGAACCCCTACAGCAGTGTCTGGCAAGGAAAGATCAGTGGAATCGCTATGCCGCCGAACGCGGTGGCGATAAGTGAAACCGATGCACGCAAACTGGTTTACTGGATTCTCGCCATTCCCCAAAGCTAAGCGCTGTTGAGGTTTGAGTTCGATCTGCTGCGCCAATGTGGGAAAGGCGCTTGATAGCTATCTGTCACTGTTTTGCGCAGTGACTGTGCGCCTCAAAAAAATCCGAATCCGGCCTTGTTTCCTCATTCGGCGAGACGCCCTCTGGCCGTTTGACAGCCTTGCAACACATCATCCGTGCTTATGGATGATTATCGTCTCCCTCCCCGGCAGCCCTTGGCGTAATCTTGGCTGCTGTTATTGATACGGCGCCTTGGGCGCCGTTTTTTTTATCGTGCTTTTTTATTGTGCTTTTGGCTGATTGCCAACAGCCGGGTTGTCCGGGGGGTCAGCGCAGTCTGGCGTTTGCCAGCACGGTTTTTCCGTTTCGCATGCGCAAGACAATAGGTGCCGAGGTGGCAAGTGCCGCTGAGCCGACCAAGCCTGGCCATTGGGTGTCAAAGTAGTCATGACAATGCGCGGACAAACCATTGCGGTTGAGTGAAAGCAGGTTGGCTGCCAGCCGGTTGTAGGCAATCAGACGGCTGTCCCGATCAAATAGTGCAATGGCGTCAAAGGGGTCAAAGAGCAGATCGGCACGCGTGTGAAAGTGAAGCAGCAAGAACCCACGCTGATCAGTTTCTACCACTCGCCGTTCAATCATCTCTGCCGTGATCTGCAGCATTGCGCTGACGTGCTTGACGCCCCAGCCGGGATGACCGGACCGATCGACAATTCCGATCACCCCACCCGATGCCGCATTGATCGGCGCTGCAATGCCAAAGGCGAAGCTGCCATCAGGGCTCTTGCTCGACGGCTCAGGCACGATGGCGGATGAGTGTCGTTTGGCTTGCACGGCCCTGAACCGCTCAGTCAGCGGCCAGTCCTCTGGTGTGGCGGTCACGGCTGTTTCGTGTTCGCTCACCATGTCCAGAATATGTCCAGCCCTGTCCGCCAACAAAACACTTATGCGGGGGCTGGCCAGTTGCCTGTGAAGATTGACCATGGGCGCACGCGAGCAGGCCCGGAGACGTTGCTGGTCATCCACTTGTGGTTCATCGACCTGAGCCGGCGCCTGTGTTTGGCATTGCACGCCTGTCGTCGTGAACTGTGCTTCCGGTAAATCGTCTGCTGCTGCCATGGGGCTTTCGATCTGAATCACGTTGTGTCCCAACACAACGAGCATTTTTCGTGCCGGATAAATCTGATTACGAAATGTAAGCCAGAATGTGTGTTCCGTGTTGATACCGGGTCGTTCTTTCGGGCACGCTTGCGCTGCGCAGGGACAGTAGTTGTTGCAATTTGGAGCAGTTGTCACGCTGCTTTGTGGGTGACGGCCCTTGTACCCATTGTTTTTAGTTTGTGGCATGAAGCTTGCTTAATCCTTGAATGTCACGCAGCGAACCGCCAAAGAGCGGTCCTGCACCAGAGGAGACGGAGAATGCACAGATTAGGGTTCTGGACAGGTTTGCGCTTGCGCATCGGCACAATCCTGTTTGCAATGGTTTGGGCTTGCAGCGCGCCTGCGCTCGCAGCGGACCTGCCGGTTGTACGGGTTGCGGCGCTGCAGTACGGCACGGTGAGTTGGGAGCTGGAGGTCATACGTAGGCAAGGGCTTGATCGCGAGGCCGGATTTCAGCTTGAGATCATGCCGGTGGCTCTGAATGACGCGGCGAATGTCGCCATACAGGGTGGAGCGGTGGATGTCATCGTGAACGACTGGATATGGGTTTCGCGCCAGCGCCACGAAGGGCGGGATTTCGTTTTTGCGCCTTATTCATTGGCAGTTGGCGGGGTGATGGTTAGGCCGGACAGCGGAATAAAAAGTCTGGCCGACATGCGCGGCCTAAGGCTGGGCGTGGCCGGCGGAGCGGTGGACAAGAGCTGGCTGTTGTTGCGGGCTTATGCACGGCGCACGGTGGGGAGCGATGCGGCACGCTGGGTAAAGGCTGAGTTTGCTGCGCCGCCGCTGCTCAACGAGCTCATGCTCAAGGGTGACCTGCCCGCAGTCCTCAACTTCTGGCACTTCAATGCCCGGCTTCAGGCTGCAGGCATGGTGCCTTTGCTGTCGCTGAACGACATCCTTGCCGACCTCGGCGTCACCGAAGCCTTGCCGATGATTGGCTGGGTGTTCCGTGAGTCATGGGCTCGTGATAACCCACTGCTGATAGCCGGCTTTCTGGCTGCGTCAGCCAAGGCCAAACAACAGATGTCTGTCGATGATGCGTTGTGGGTGGATTTGCGACCCTTGATGCGGGTGAATGATGATGCAACCTGGCTGGCTTTGCGTGATGGTTTTCGGGCTGGCGTGCCGGAGGGGCTTGACCCGATTCGCACCCAGTCGGCAGCCACGCGTGTCTTCGACATACTTGCAGCAGAGGGTGGGCGTGCCTTGGTTGGCAACGCTACTGCGCTCTCCTCTGGCACCTTCTGGAGTGAGAGTGCGGACCAATGACGCTAGCGCGTAGCGGTGTGCATCCTGTTGCCAACGGTTCCCCGAATCATGAATCCAGGCTCGCGATGAGCCCACGCAGTTTTATTCCTGGCGATACAGGCATGCGGCTGGCGTCGCTGCTGGCTTTTGTGCTGCTCTGGCAGCTCGGTGCAAGCTGGGCGCAAAGTCACACCTTGCCCAGCCCGCTGGAAGTGCTGTTGCGCGTTGTCGAGGAGACTGTGGCGCTGGAGTTGCCGACTCATCTGGCGGTAACCCTGTCGCGGGTGGCGGTGGCCTTTGCAGCGGCAATGCTGATTGGTACCGTGATTGGTATTGCCATGGGGCACTGGCGCAGGGTGGATCAGTTTCTGGACGCCTGGCTGGTGCTCGGGCTGAACATTCCCGCGTTGGTCACCATCATTCTCTGCTATGTCTGGTTTGGCCTGACCGACACTGCGGCGATCGTGGCGGTGGCCATCAACAAGATTCCCACTGTGGTGGTCACGGTGCGTGAGGGCGCACGCGCGGTGGATCATCGCCTGATGGCGGTGGCGGCCGTCTATCGGCTGGGGCGCTGGCGCACCATGACGCGGGTCTATCTGCCGCAACTGGTGCCTTATCTGATGGCGGCTGCCAGATCCGGGCTCTCTCTGATCTGGAAGATCGTGCTGGTTGTTGAGCTGCTCGGTCGCAGCAATGGGGTAGGTTTTCAGCTCAACATGTTCTTCCAGTTCTTCGACATCACCGGCATTCTGGCTTACACCCTGGTGTTTGCTGCCATTGTGTTAATGATCGAGGCCTGGGTGATGCGTCCGTTGGAACGTCGGCTGACTGGCTGGAGAAGGTCATGAGCATGGACATTGATATTCAGCGCAAGGCTTTTGTTGATCGAGGAGGGAGGGAGCATGTGGCCCTCTCGGGTTTGCGTCTGTCGCTGGCGGCCGGTGAGTTTGCTTGTCTTGTCGGACCCTCCGGTTGTGGCAAAAGCACGCTGCTCAATCTGATCGCTGGTCTGGATGCCGAGTTTCAGGGTTCAATTGCCGGTGCCGCAGGCAGCGTTGCGTCGACACGGGACATCGGCTACGTGTTTCAGGAACCCCGTCTGATGCCATGGTTGAGCGTTCTGGACAACGTGCTGCTGGTGGCGCCTGAAGCAAGTGATGCGGCAGTGCTCGCTGCCCAGCGCGCGCGCGCGGTGGCCTTGTTGCAGGCTATGGAGTTGGGCGATGTGCTGGATGCTTGGCCTGGCAGCCTGTCTGGCGGTATGCAGAGGCGGGTGGCACTGGCGCGCGGCTTCATGAACCGGCCTGGTCTATTGTTGATGGACGAGCCGTTCGTATCGCTGGATGCGCCGACTGCTTTGCGCTTGCGTGAGATGCTGCTTGGCCTTTGGCAGGAAGGGGAAACCACCGTGCTCTTCGTGACGCACGACGTTAGAGAGGCTTTGTCGCTCGGCGACCGGGTGTGTTTCCTGTCTCCTGCGCCGGCCCGGTTGATGCTGGATCATCACATTTCCCAGCCCAGGCCGAGACGGGTTGAAAACGTCGACCTCTTGTTGGCGGATTTGCTCGCGGCCGACCCCGAATTGCTGGCTGGCCTGACCGCGGCCGACCGAATGCAGGCTGAAGTGGAGAGCGAGCAGTGACACAAGATACGACGCAGCGGCGTGATTGCCTCAGTGTGGAGATGGTTGAAAAACGCTACGGAGCCCGCAAGGCGCTGGATGGTGTGAGCTTGCGGGTGCAGGCCGGTGAGTTTGTGGCCCTGCTTGGACCAAACGGGGCCGGCAAGAGCACCTTGTTTCAGTTGCTGACCGGTTTGTTCAATCCGGACGCCGGTCGTGTGGTGGTCTGTGGACATGACCTTGCGCGCAATGCGGTGGCAGCGCTCGCCAGCATTGGCGTGGTTTTTCAGCAGCCCACCCTTGATGGCGACCGCAGCGTGCTGGCAAATCTGCGCTTTCATGCGGGCTTGCACGGCATTGGCAGCAACAACGCGGCTGCCCGAATCGACGATGCCCTGACCCGTCTGGGGCTGACGGAACGAGCAGCCGACAGGGTACGTGAGCTGTCAGGCGGCAATCGTCGCAAGGTGGAGTTGGCGCGCGCACTGCTGCATGAGCCCCGGGTTTTGCTTATGGACGAGGCCACGGTTGGCCTCGACCCGGCATCACGAAAGCAGTTGCTGGCCGAGGTGCGTAACCTGTGCACCAAGGGGGTTGGGGTGTTGTGGGCCACCCACCTTGTTGATGAGGCTGAGCAGGCTGATCGGGTCATTGTATTGCATCGCGGCAAGGTGTTGGCGGACACCACCCCTGGCGAACTGGCATCCCGAACCGCCACATCGTCACTGGCCGAGGCCTTCATGAGCATGACTGGCCCGATCACTGAAAGTGTCTGATTTTTTTGTGTAGTACCCTCAAACCAAAGGAGAGACCAAGCATGAACCTCAAGAGAACCGCTGTATCCCTGATGATGGCCGCCGGGCTGGCCTTGCCAGCCGCAAGCGCAGTGGCCGAGCCAACTGGCTATCTTTTCATCAGCAGCGAAAACGACAACGCAGTGAGCGTGCTGGACGGCAAGACCTATGATCTCGTAAGGAGCGTCCCGACCGGCGAGCGTCCCCGCGACATGAAGCTCAGTCCGGACCGCAGCCAGTTGTTTGTGCTGGCCAGCCGCGACAACAGGGTCGATGTGATTGACCTCAAGACGCTTGAGGTGGCCTACAGCATCGACACCGGCGATGACCCGGAAATGTTCGACTTCAGCTCGGACGGGCGCTTCTTCTATGTTTCCAACGAAGATGATGCGCTAGTCTCCAAGGTCGACATCGAGGCCCGCGAGGTCGTTATGGAGATTGAGGTGGGTGAGGAGCCCGAAGGCATTCTGGTGAGCCCGGATGGCAAGGTGCTCTATGTTGCCTCCGAGGTGGCCAACATGGTGCACATCATCGATACCGCAACGGACGAGTCGCTTGCCGATATCGTGGTGGGCAACCGCCCGCGTCGCTTTGCGGCCACGCCCGACGGCAGCGAGGTGTGGGTGACGAACGAACTGAGTGGGTCGGTTTCGATTCTGGACGGCAAGGCACACGAACTGAAGCACACCATCGTGTTCGAGCCCAAGGGTTTTCGTGCTGAGGAAGTGACACCGGTCGGCATTACCATCACCGGTGACGGCAAGACCGCCTATGTGACGCTGGGACGCGCCAATCACTTTGCCGTGGTCGATGTTGCCTCTCGCGAGATCAAGGACTATGTGCTGGTTGGCAACCGTGCCTGGAGCGTGGCCTTGAGCCGCGACGAGAGCCGTCTGTTCGTGGTCAATGGTCTGTCCGATGATATGTCTGTTATTGACACAGGTAATAACCGCGTGCTTCGCTCCGTGCCAGTCGGTCGGGTGCCGCACACGGTCGTGATCGACGACTGAGCGTTATCACGATCCCGGCAGCTAAGCTGTGGCCGGGTGGTGGCGGACCGGGTCTGTTCGTCTGATCTGCGATTTTTCAGGTCGGCACTGCCCGGTCCGACATGTTGCCCTGCTGGCAATGTGTCTTCAGCTATTGGCCGTTAAATATTGACTATAGGAGACATTGCGCTATGTTCAGACCGAAAGGGAGAGCGGGGCGATTGCTTTTTACGCTGCTTGTGATGCTGGCTTGCCTGTCAGCAAGCAGTGCTGTGACGGCAGAGAACCGGCTGGTGATTGGCTATCTGGCTCTCGATCGTGACGGACGCTACGATCAGCGGCGCATCGACCTGCGAAATCTTGCACAGGCGCGTGGCCCGGCACTGGCGGGCGTTGAGGTGGCGTTGCGCGAGTCGCGGATGATAGGGCGCAGCCTGGGTCTTGCCTTCGCGCTTGACCAGGGAAAAGGGCGCGATGCCGATGAGCTGATCGCCGTGCTGGAGCGCATGCATGGAGAAGGCGTGAGCTTTTTCGTTATCGACGCACCAGGTGATATCGTGGCAAGCGTGGCCAGTCGTACCAGAGACAAAGCCTTGATGCTGTTCAATGCATCGGCCACTGAGGATGAGTTGCGGCAGACACAGTGTGAGCCTCACCTGATGCACACCATTCCCAACGATGCGATGCGCGCGGATGCAGTCGCGCAGTATCTGGTATCCAAGAAATGGCGCAATGTGCTTGTGCTGCGCGGCCCGCATACTGCAGATGCACAGTTCGCCGCCGCATTTGAGAATGCTGCACGACGCTTTGGTCTGCGCATAGTCGATACGCGCGATTTCGTGCTGAGTAATGACCCCAGACTGCGCGATAAGGGCAACGTTGCTTTGCTCACTGGTGGCCCGGACCATGATGTGGTGTTTGTGGCTGACAGCGACGGCGAGTTTGCCCGTGGTGTGCCCTATGCGACCGTTCGTCCGAGGCCAGTCGTGGGCGACGAGGGCTTGGCTGCGCTGGCATGGCACTGGTCATGGATCAGGCATGGTGCGCCGCAATTGAGCGGTCGGCTTGAACGACAGTCCAAGCGCCGGATGGCAGACCCTGACTGGGCCGCATGGATTGCAGTAAAGGCAGTGGTCGAAGCGGTGCAGCGGACTGAGTCCTCGGACTTCAGTGTGCTTTCAGCGTTCATCCGCAGCGAAGAGATCATACTGGACGGTTTCAAGGGCAACCGCCTGAGCTTCCGGCCGTGGGACAACCAGTTGCGTCAGCCTCTGCTGCTGGCCACCCACAATGCCGTTATCGAGCGTGCTCCGATTGCCGGTTTTTTGCATCAGCACAATAATATGGACACCCTGGGCTTCGACAGGGCTGACAGTCGCTGTACTGCCGTGGGTCAGCGATGAACATCGGCCACGCCTTGCTCGCCTTGCGGGCAGTCACCGTCCGCGAGGTTGCCAAGTTTCTGCGGCAGGGGGGGCGACTGGCTTCTGCGCTGGTTCGCCCCTTGCTGTGGCTGGTGGTGTTTGCAGCCGGCTTTCAGAACGTCTTTGGCGTGGCCATCGTGCCACCTTATCAAACCTATATTCCGTATCAGGTGTACATCGTGCCCGGCCTGCTGGGCATGGTGCTGCTGTTCAATGGCATGCAGTCATCCCTGGCGATGGTGTATGACCGCGAGATGGGCATGATGCGCCTGCTGCTCACCGCCCCATTGCCGCGCTGGTATCTGCTGTTGTGCAAACTGCTTGCAGGCACTTTGCTGTCGGTGTTGCAAGCCTATGCCTTTTTGCTGGTCGCACTGGCTTTTGGCATTGAACTGCCCTTGCTGGGTTTGCTGCAGGCACTACCATTTCTGATTCTGGGCGGGTTGATGCTGGGCGCGCTTGGCCTGTTGCTGTCGGTGTGGGTGCGTCAACTGGAAAACTTTGCCGGGACCATGAACTTTGTCATTTTTCCAATGTTCTTTCTGTCGCCGGCCTTGTATCCTTTGTGGAAGCTGGAAGAGTCTGGTGCCAGGGTTATTCACTTCATTGCCACCTGGAACCCCTTCACACATGCTGTTGAGAGCATTCGGCATGCCATGTATGGACAGGTGGAGTGGTGGTCAACCGCCATCGTGGCCTTATGCCTGGTGGCGTTTTTTGTGCTGGCCGCCTGGGGTTACGATCCTCAGCGCGGGCTCATGCAAAAAAAGGGTGGAGCTGCTGCCGGTCCAAAGTAAGGTGTTCCAAAATAGAGCAATGGCGTTGCATTATGAGCTATTGTTTAACAGTCCAGTCCAGTCCAGTCCAGTCCAGTCCAGTCCAGTCCAGTCCAGTCCAGTCCAGTTCCACATGGTCATGTTTTGTGAGTGGGTAACAGTATGAATTTGACTCAAACGCCCACATTCGCGCCTCGCTGATCTCTTTGCTGCCCTCCACAGGCCCTTGATTGACCGTCTTGAGCGATTTACATCAGCGAGTGTGCGATGGCCGACTACCAGGTGTGCCGCTGGAATGCCTGGCATCACCGTATGGCGCAGTTCATGCTTTTCGCATTGCTTCTGGCCAAGCGGAAAAACACCCATCCCCAAACCTGCCCGATGCTCTCGCTCAACGAACTGCTCACCGCCGTCATCCCTCAGTTGCCGAGACGACAAATGGGTGCCACAGAACTGGCTGAAGTCATAGGACGACGATATCGGAATGGCACCTTGGCAAAAGACTCTCATCGACGACGCCAAGCCTGCTCCGATTCATCGGGGCTCCAGGCAACAAACGACGGGTTATAAATCTGGCAAGGTAGAATTAACAAGTTGCTTTTCTTGCGCGTCTAACTCGTCCATCTCTTCTTGCGTGAACACCCGCGAACGGGTATGAAAAGCCTTACCCTCAGGCCCTTCCAGCGAGAAAGTACCGCCATGACCTTCAATCACGTCAATAATAAGTTGAGTGTGACGCCAGTATGCATACTGCGCCTTGCCAATGTAGAACGGGCAGCCCGCAATGTGACCCAGATACACATCGCCCGCACCCATGGTGATCTCGCCAGGCAAATAGCAATTGGCGGCGCTATTGTCGCAACAACCGCCCGACTGGTGAAACATTAGGTCGGGGCCATGTTTGCACTTGAGAAACTCAATCAATTCAACTGCCGCCGCAGTGGCAATGACCTTTTCTACCATCGATGGTCTCCTTGTATTTGTAAAGGAAAGCTGGAGCATCCCCTAGAGGAGATGCCCCAAGCAAGTTTCACTACTCTATGGAGGTGAAACACCGTGGACTCGACACAAGGAATGGTTTAAAAAAATCCTAGCTTGTTTTCGCTGTAACTCACCAACAGGTTCTTGGTTTGCTGGTAATGGCCCAACATGGCCTTGTGGTTCTCGCGTCCCAAGCCTGATTCCTTGTAGCCGCCAAACGCCGCGTGTGCCGGGTAAGCATGGTAGCAGTTGGTCCACACACGACCCGCCTTGATAGCACGGCCCATGCGGTAGGCCACGTTTCCGTTTCGGCTCCAAACGCCAGCGCCCAAACCATACAGCGTATCGTTGGCTATTTCCAACGCTTCGGCTTCATCTTTGAAGGTGGTCACAGCCAGCACTGGGCCAAAAATCTCTTCCTGGAAAATACGCATTTTGTTGTGACCCTTGAACAACGTAGGTTGGACGTAATAGCCACCACCCAGATCATTGCCCAATTGGGCCTGCTCGCCACCAATCAAAAGTTCCGCGCCCTCGGCCTTGCCGAGCTCAAGATAAGACATGATCTTGGTTAGTTGTTCCTGGCTTGCTTGTGCTCCCATCATGGTTTCCGTGTCGAGCGGATTGCCCATTTTAATGGCAGCCACGCGCTTGAGAACGCGTTCCATAAAGGCATCGTAAATGCTCTCCTGAATCAGTGCGCGACTCGGGCAGGTGCAAACTTCGCCCTGGTTGAACGCGAACAGCACGAGCCCCTCAATGGCTTTGTCCAAGAAGCTGTCGTCCTTGTCCATGATATCGGCAAAGAAAATGTTGGGTGACTTGCCACCAAGTTCCAATGTAGCCGGAATCAGGTTGTTGGCGGCGGCCTGAGCGATCACTCGGCCAGTGGTGGTAGAACCGGTAAAGGCAATTTTGGCAATGCGCTTGGAGGTTGCCAGAGGCATACCGGCTTCGCGTCCATAGCCGTTGACGATGTTGAGCACACCAGGTGGCAGCAGATCGGCAATAAGCTCTACAAGAATCAGCAGGCTGATGGGAGTGGACTCTGCGGGCTTGAGCACGATGCAATTGCCGGCACCCAGCGCCGGCGGAATCTTCCAGGCGGCCATCAGGATCGGAAAGTTCCAGGGAATAATCTGGCCGACTACGCCCAGCGGGCTGAGTTCAGCTTAACCGTGTATAGTCAAGTTCAAGCGATTTTCCCTTGTG
>DAIMZH010000065.1:0-15722 GCA_036734105.1 Azoarcus sp.
ATTCGCTCATGAGCGTGCTGCTCGGGTTGGCCATCAGCCACAGGCGGCCGACGCTGTTCTGCACCAGGTATTGCACGATCCAGTTGGGGGTGAAGAGCTGGGTGGCGGCGGGGATGTCCTCGCTCTTGACCACCTTGCCGATGACTTGGTCCTTCTTCTCGCTGATGTAGAACTGGTACAGCCAGCCGATGATCTCGACCTCGGCCCAGTCTTCTTCCGGGATATCGGCGACCAGTTTGGCGATGACCGAGTTGGTGCGCAGCAGGTTGTCGGGCAGCAGCAGCTCGGTTTCGTCGTCGATGCGCTCGAACAGGAAGGGCATGGCGGCAGACAGCGCGTTGCACTGGGCGACCAGCAGCAGGCGGTAGAGCTCGCCGTCCTTGTTGCCGGCGAGCTTGAGCTCGGCGATGTGGGCGGCATTCAGCCCGGGCAGTTCGCGGCTGGTGGCGAGATCCGCCGCGTGGGCGAGGATGTCCGGCAGGCCGCTGGCGGTGGCACTGGACAGCACGCGATGGCCGTGGCCGAGATAGTCGTGTAGCTCCATGTAGCGCAACGCGGCGAAGCGGTTGAACCAGGTGTAGGCCACCGCCTCCATCGTGTAGCCAAAGCCATCGCGCTGGATGCGGCGCACCAGGCGCTCGCGCTGCTCGGCGACACGGACCGGCCATTCGCGCCCGGCGATCAGCGCCACATCGCCCCGGCGTTCGGCAGGCAAGGCTGCAAACTTGCCGGCGGATTCGGACAGGCCGAGCAGGTTGGCGCGCTGGGTGACGGCGGCGATGAAGTCCTTGCGGGCCTGGGGGGCGTAGGATTTGAGTTTGGCTTTGTTCATGGGTGTGGTGTGTGCTTACCGGGTGATCAGTCGGCCAGCGAGTTCGGCGTAGGAGGCAAATGCAGCGTCGAAACTGATGAGCTGTGCGTCCGCCTCAAGTGCGGTTGCGATGATGAGACGGTCCTGGGGGTCGCGGTGATGCTCTGGGAGTGAGACGGCGCGCCGGGCTATGTCGGCTGATACGGGGATATAGCCGATGGATTGGGAGGCGTTGACTTCGGCAAACCAGTCATCGATGGAGCGGTCGAGCTCGATGCGGCCATGACGCACCAGCCAGGCCATTTCGAAACATGAGATGGTGGAAACTGCGACATCGTCAGCTGTTTCAATGCAGTCGATCACCCGCGTCGGCAGCTTTCCCGGGACTTGATTGGTCCACCAGTGCCAGATGTGCGTATCAAGGATGATCACGCGTCACACCCCCAGTCAGAGGCGGACGCACTGCTCATGACATCACCGCGATCTCTGGCCTTGCCAGCGAGCACCGCTGGGGGACGACGTCTGGTTTTTTCTGAGGGCGCTGCGGCCTCATCGAGCGGCCAGAAGATCACTTCCACCTTGCGGTGGCGCATTCCTTCCGGGATGGGAATGAAGTCCGGGGTGTCTTCGTAGATAACGCGGGCGGGGTTCATGGTCGGGTTCTCCAAAAAAACTTCATTCACAGTCGACCGCTGCGGGCCGAGCCATCGTCACACTGGACTTGTTCAAGGCGCATGCGTTCGTCGCCGTTTGTGCATCCTACTGCAGCCTGACCCACTTGCCCGCCTGAGTGGCCTCGGTGGGGTGACGGCGGCGATGAAGTCCTTGCGGGCCTGGGGGGCGTAGGATTTGAGTTTGGCTTTGTTCATGGCTCAGAGACGGTCGATGTGTTCGGCGATGCGCGCCAGGATGGCGGCAAACGGCACTTGTCCGGCGTAGTAAAGGCCGGCGGTTTCCTGGTATTTACCCTCGTAGCGCGCACGCACTGCGTGGTCGCTCAGGATGAAGGCGGGGTTGCTGGCAATGTGCACATTGTCGGCACCCCGGAAGCGCTGCTGTTTGCGCATCTCGTATTCAGGGGTGCCGATGAAGGCCAGCACTTCGGGGTGAGCGAGCAGGCAATACAGGTCGTAGTAGTGACGCAGGAAGTTCTTCGGGAAGGGGGCGGCAGGGGCTGTGGCCTGCTGCAGGCGGAACTTGGTGGAGACAGTCTGCAGCTTTTCGACGAAGGTATAGGCCGGGCTATAGCACGGCACCCCCACCGCCCGGTTGTCGATGACCTGCACCGGGCTGGCCAGCGCGGCATCGAGCGCCCACGAACTGATCAGGCAGGGGGAATTGGGTGCGGTGTCGTCGAATCCCGCCTCCAGCAAGATGCCTTCCTTGATGCCGGTCAGGTAATCGGTGCGCACCGGGTAATGGAGGCGGATGCCCGCGCCGCGGTATTTAGGGTCGTCATATTCGGTGTCGCGCTCAACGGACTCGAAGCCAGGCAGCGGGCGGGAGCGGATTTCCTCGGCCAGCCAGTCAAAATACTGTCGGCGCGATTCGATGTGCGCGGGCTTGTCCTGATTCTTTCCGCTCTTGACGCCCATCCCGGCGGGTGGCTCGATGCGCAGATCGATGTCTTCCGAGAAGCGCTGGATGATTCCGAAGCCCTTGGAGAGCGAGGTGCCGCCTTTGAGCTGGAACTGCCAGCCTTGCTCTTGCAAGGCCCACAGGCCGTGCATGAGCCAGTAGTCCTTCTCTATGAGGTAAGAGGGGGTTCCGGTTTGCTGGGCGAGCTGGCGCAGCAGATCCACGAAGTTGGGGTGCTCGTGCAGGAAGCCTGGGGCGGGCGTTGCGGTGTCAGCACTGGGCATTGTGTTGGCTCATCCATTGGCGAAACAGGCGGCGCGTGCGGGCCGAGCCGTAGTCACGCAGCGCTTGGTCGAGCCGCGCAGTGTCGAAGGTGTCGAACTTGCGGCGTACGGCGGCGAGCAACGTATCCGGATCTTCAGCGAGCTGGTCGAGGTTGTTGAGCATGTCGACCAACAGGTATTCGCGAGTCACCTCCCCCCGGGCGGGAAAGCGCGGCTTGTCGCGAAAGTCGAACTCGAAACCGGCGAGCTTGAAAACCCCATGGCGCTTGTGGTTGTACACCACGTTGCTGCGGTAGAGCTGGGTAGTGCCCAGGCCGAGGCTGTTATAGACGCTGGGGTTGAAGAGCAGAAAATGGTCGTCATCGAGAAAACTGCGGACCAGTTCTTCCTCGCTGGGCGGCGCCTCGCCAAAGGGGGTGTGCCTGGGCACGTAGTACAGCCCTTGCGCCACGCGGCGCACCAGCCCGGCCTTTAGCGCCCGGCCCAGCTCTCGATCCACGCTGGGCAGCGAGGCGGCCAGATCCTTGCGCCGAAACACCTTGCCAGCATGTAGCTGGGCGCCGTTGCCCAGGCGGGAGAGATCGGCGGAGATGGTGGTGTGCATTGCAGGAATCCTTACTGACGTTTCATGCAGTATGGCATGGTTGGCGAATCGATTTACTGTAGCCGGGCACGCTGGCCGGCCCGGATGACCTTGAGCAGTTCGGCCTTGAGGCGGGTGAGGTAGGCGTCCACGTCCTGTTCGGTTTCGAGGTAGGTCTTGCCGGCCAGCTCGGCCGGGCGAATGGCCTTGCTGGGTTTCGGCGGGACGACGACCGGGCTGGTTTTGATGGCCGTATTGCTTTCGCCCTTTTCGGCTGCAGTGCCTGCGTGTGTGGCCGGGGTGGCGGCTTCTATCATGGCCATGGCGGCGTCGAGCGCGTCGTTGGCCTGATCCTGGCAATAGAAGATCATCGGGATGCTGGTGAGTGCGGCTATCTTTATTTTGAGTTGCTGCAGCTTGAGCAGCGCGCGGTTGCGCAAGGCGTCGCTGGCGTGGGCGGCATCGAGCGCGGTGAGCACTTCAGCGAGCTTGGCGTCGATGGACAGCAGCGCGTGTTCGCGTTTGCCTTGCGCCAGTTGTTCATTGATGGCGTCGACACTGGCAATGAGCGGTTCGATCTGGCTCACCCTGCTCCAGGGTGCCGGGTTGTCGCGGATGGATGCCAGGGTGCCGAGCGCGGTGGCGGCCTGGATGTTCTTGTCCAGCGCGTCGCGGTTGTCGGCGTAGCGTTCCAGCGCTTCGAGCAGGCGCTGCCAGGTGGGGCGTTGGGTCTTGTAGAAGCTGGTGACGTCGTGGGCATCGTCGGCGAGGTCCAGCCAGTCGTGGCGGTCCTTGACCAGCGCATCGACAAACTCAAAACTGTCGGCAATGGCCAGTTGCTTGCTGATGCGGGCAAGCGTGGCGTCGATGACATTTTTGCCGGGATGGTGCCGGATTGCGGCTAAGGGGGCGTAGCCCTTGAGTTCATCCCGCCAGGCGGCGAGCTTGTCGCGCGTGACCGCGACCAGCCCGTCCTCCTCTTCCGGTGGCAGGCTGGCGAACAGCTCCTGGTGCAGCTTGCGGGCCTTTTTGAGGCTTTCGGCGTCGGCTAGCTTGCGCTTGAGGATGGAGACCTGCTTGAAGCGGACGGATTTGGTGAGTGGCTCGATGGCGGCTCGGGGGGTGAGGTCGGCGCTGTCCATGACCAGCTTGATCTCGCCAGCCATGAACAGGCGCGCGACCAGCAGCACGATCTCCCAGTCTGGCTTCCAACCCCAGGGGATGCCTGCGAAGCGGTTGACCACTTCGTCGAGCAGCACGCGGCTGTGGCTGGCCTTGAGCTGCAGGTATTCGCGCATTTCGGTGAGGGCGAGCGGGTTGCCCTCCTCCCCGCCCAGCGCGAGCTTGCGTTGACTGACGTCGTCGGCGAGCAGCACGGCCTTGATCTCGGCTTGGGGGTCGGGATTGCGGTGCTTGAGGTAGCCAAGCTTGGTGTAGGTGTTGGTGATGAGATAGTTGCCCAGTTCATCCAGCAGGCTGCCGGGGTTGCCCGCCTTGAACTCGATGCGTTGGCCGAGGGCATAGGCGTTGCCCTGCAGCAGCATGGTGGCGAGTTGTTCACGCAGGCGGGCGCGGCGTTCGCGGTTTTCGTCTTTGCGGTTGAGCAGGATGGTGCGCAGCGAGGCGGTGGCGTTGCTGGCCTTGGGGCTGTCGATGTACTTTTCAATTTGCCGGTAAAGCGTGAGCTCGATGTCGAAGCGCTCACCTTCGGCCAGGCGGATGAGCGCGCGGCCGTTGCCCTCGCTGCTGCGCAGCACGGCGCGGGCGTCGTTGAGGCTTTCCCAGTCGTCGCCAAGCGGGCTGACGACTTCGACACTGAGCTCGTGGTTGGCGTGTTTGAAGGGGATGCCGTCGAGCAGGCGATTGATGTCGTAGTCTGCCCGGGTGTCGCGGTGGCGAATGCGGGTGAGGCCTTGCAGCAGGTCGTCGAACAGCAGCTCGCACAGCAGGCGGTGTTTTTCGGCCGAGGGCACTTCAACATTGCCGATCTCACGGGCAACGTCACGTTCTTCGTTGGTCAGGAAGAACCACAGGTCGCCGTTGCGGCTGACCAGCCGTTGCTGCTCCAGCCGGGTGAGACTTTCCTGAATCTGACGCTTGAGGGCGAGTTTGTCGGCGTCGACGCGGTCTACGCACAGGGTAGCGAGGTTGTCGATGCTGGGTTTGACGATATCGCCAATGTAGCGGATGAGAAACAAGGCCTTGAGCAGTAGCACGTCGAAATCTTGCAGCGCGCTGTTGTTGGGTGCTTCGTCGATGGAGCGCTTGGCGACGGTGTCGATGAAGCTCTCGATGGAGGGGTAGAAATCGTACAGCGGGATGAGCAAACCGACCTGGCGATGCATGTTGCGCACCGTGGCAGACTGAAAGGCGTCGAGCAGGGATCGCTCGCCGCGCGACAGGTGTTTGCCGGTGGCGCCGACCTTGCGAATGGATTCGAAGATTTTTTGCAGCAGCGTGAACTGGTAGGGGGAGTATGGGTAGACGCCGACAAATTCGGCGGCGTCCTTGTAGCCGCGCAAATTGACCGAGTTGCCGACGAAGGCGAGCTGGTTGTTGATGATGTCGCCGGACTTTTCGAAGGTGTCGCGCAGCAGGTCGTGGGCGTGCTTTTGTTTGGCCAGCAGGCGCTCGCCGATGACTTCGTCGGTGTTGGAGCTGGCCAGCGACAAGCGGGTGTGAAAACGTCCCTGAATCTTGGAGAAATCTTGCGAGCGGGCCTTGTTGGCCTCGCCAAGCGCGGCGTCGATGTCCTCTTGGCTGGTGACGATGACCCATGCCCTGCCCCGCGTGGCGGTGCCGAGCTGCTCGGTGATGGTCTGCAGGGTGAGCATGAGCCGGGTGTTGTCGCCAATGAACTGGCCGACCTCGTCCACGAGAAAGATGATGCGATGCCCGGCGGGACGGGTGTCGAGATAATCTGACACCAGCTTGGCGAAGGATTCGATATTGATGCGGTATTCGTCGCGCGAGCGATCAAACCACTGGCTGGCTGACGCCTCGCTGAGCCCGAGTGCCACCGACAGGGCGTGCACCACGTCGTCACGCAGGAAGTCGACCGCGTCGCGCTCGGCCTCCCAGCTTGAGCCGTTGCTTTGGGCGAAGGCAGTCTTGAAGGCGTCGTAGGCGTTGTGTGCGACCAGGTGTCGCTCCATGTGCGCGATGTGTGGCGCGTCGCCACTGAAACCGAGCTTTTCGTTGAACACGCGCAGAAAGACTTGCAGGATGACGTCGCGCTCGTCCTTGCTGTCGGCCTTGGCGTCGATGTTGAACAGGATGACGTCGGCGCAGCCGCGCACTGCGCGCTGTATGTCGGCGAGCAGCATCGGGTCTTTGATCTTGCGCTCGTCGAAGAAGGCTGCGGCGTGTTTTTTCTCGCCAGTGGCCGGGTTGGTGGCTTCGAGGTTTTCGAGCAGATAAGAGAGTATCTTGATGAAGTGCGACTTGCCCGAGCCGAAAAAGCCGGACACCCACACGGCCATGCGAGAGGCGAACACCGGATCGTTGGGGTTGTCAGCCGCCGCCAGGTAGGCGTCGAAGAAGCGGCGAAAATATTCGGTGAGCTGTTTGGTGACGACGTATTCATCCAGCTCCTGCCAGATGCTCTCGTCGTCGCGCTGGTCGGCCTTGATGACGCCGTTGATCGGGCGGTCGATGGGCTTGGTAAACAGTTCGCTGATTTTCATGTTCTTGTCCAAAACAAATCCGTGGGTCACGGCACCAGGCGAAAGGCGCGGTAGTAGTGCTTATCGGTGAGTTTGTTGAAGAGCCGCAGCGAATAGCCGTCGTAGCGCCCCGGGAAGAACATCAAGAGCGGCGTGTTCTTCATCAGCGGATGCAGAGCGGACAGCAGCGTGTGGGTGCGCAGCATGGGATAGACGGCGCCGACGCCGGAGAGCATCAGCAAGTCAAGCGACTCCGGCGGGTGCAGTTGCACCAGCCGCTGGGCAAGCTTGTCTTCCTTGAGCACTCGGCGCAGGGACTCCAGAGCCTTTTCGTCACCTTGCCTGGCTTGCATGTCAATGGCTTTGTCGAGCAGCTTGCGCTCTTCAAGCAGGCTGGTGACGAAGTCGAAGAGATTGACCGATGCGTGATGCAGTGGGGGTTGCTGTTTTGCCAGCGCCGGTTCAATCGTGGTGGTCAGGAAATCACGCATGACGAGCTCTTGTTCCGGCGGGTACTCAAAGATCCAGAAACCGATCTCATTACCGAGTCCGCGATTTTGCAGAAAGTCGGGCGTGGAGATCTTGGGCAGTATCTGGTTGAGGCGTTGTTCGAAGCTTTGGCTCATGCGGCGAGCTCCATTGCAGCAAGCGCTGCGGTTTCTGAACGGCTCCTGAGATAGCGAAGCAGATCGGGATGCAACATCGGCGGCGTCAAATGCGGGTGTCGGGTGGCGGTGATATAACGCGCCTCTGCGAGTATTCTCAGGACAACCTGCAGCAGTTTTTTGCGGGTGCTGTCTGACCAACTGCCAACTTTGACGTCGCGACGTTCGCATTCGACCAGAAAGGCGTCCCAGTCGCCGGGGGCGATATCGCGTTCGAGGCGGCGAATGCGACCTGCGACAATGTCGCGCATGAAGTCACCGAGTAGTCGGCTGTGTTTGATGGCGGCGGCCAGAAGCACCTGGGTGGCGAGTTCCTGCTCGCCATCGGCGATCATCTGCCAGGCGGTCGCGTCCAGCGTGTCAAGGCGGTTACGAATCAGACGCGCCTGCCGCCTGGCGGTGGCAGGCGAACGTTTCTGCAGGATGTTTTCCTTGCGCAGAGCGTCGTGCCAGTGCATGGGATCAGGATCTGTCAGCATGAAACGGGCAACACGCCGACTTTCGGGCAGCATCAATGAACCGGCGGAGATTTCGGCGTTGTAAAGCTTGTCAGCAATCGTCACCAGGCGCCTCCGCGGTGTGCGTGAAGCCGGGTGCCAGCACGGCGCTTTCAACACCATTGAGCGCCGACAGATTGGCCAGGCACAAGTGGTGGCGGGCACAATCGAGTTTGGCGCCAGGCGAACAATCGACCCCCCACTTTAACAAGGCGTAACCGGCCAATGCCCCAGAGACGGTCAGCGTGAGCTTGTCTTGCTGCATGCCGTAATCCGCGACGATGGTCTCGGGGTGTTTTAGCCTAGGGTGCGGTATCAGTTCCAGCACGACCTGGCGATTCCACTGATCGTCGGCCTCAAGGCGTTCTTGTGCTTGGGCACGCTCTTCAAGCGGCTTCACCTTGGTGATACGGGTAAGCACAAAATCCGAAAAGCGCTGACGTTGACGATCAAAAGCGCGCAAGTGCCAGCGTAAGCCGTTGTCGGCCAACGCGACGGGCACGACAACCCGTTTGCCCGCCCCCGAGCTGAGCGATAAATAGTTGATCTGGATTGGACGACCGGCATGAATGGCGCGCGTGATTTCGCCCAGCAAGTTGAAATCGGGCTGCACCAGTTCACCCGGTCCGCAACACGGTATCGACCGCGCCATCACCGAACTTTGCCCATCACCAAACCCATGACGCAACCACGCCAGCACCCGCTCGGCCGAAAACCCATAGATTGGCCGGAAGTTGCTCGCGGGGGTGTATGCCTTGATGTAGCGGTCGTAGGCAAGATTGCCCGGCGCCTGCTGGCGGTAAGCGTTGAGATCGCGTGTGGCTGCTGCCGGCTTGATGGAAAACCGGCCCTCAATATCGCCGCGCCTAAGCTCGCCAACAAAAAAAGCCCACAGCTCCAGGTAAGCCAGGCGCTCTCTTTGGGAATGTGGCAGCGTAAGCGACAAGGCGACACCTCAATCTAAAACCGATCTGCTGGATACTATCAGCTCTTGAAGAGGTGAGCATCATTTTGATGCACACTATGCGAAGCGTTAATCGACCTCAAACCTTGCCAATCAAGCGACTGGCAACCGCGCCTGGTCCAAACTCGGCTTCGACTTCGGCTTGTTTGTCAGCGGCCCAAGCTATGGCGCGTTCTGCATTGTCGATACGGCGTTCCAGCAGATGCCCATCGGAGGTGAGCAGCTCGGCAGAATCACCAAAGGCGCGGGCCATGTTGTGCAGGGTTTGCACCACCTGGTTTCCGGCACGGACATAGGCCGACTCGAATGCTGCTTCGTCGAGTTTTAGTTGTCCATCCGGGGTAATGCTAACCCCCATGTCGGTGAGTCCTTTTTCAAATCCGCCGTTGCCAGCGCCATGAAAGATGGTGCCCACTTCGCGTCGGAGCGAGAAGCGCGCCAGGTCACCGGCCTGATTGTTGTCCAGCAACGCGCCACGCTCAAAGTAGGGGTCGAATTCCGCATCCCAGTCGTTATAGCGTTTGATGAAGGCCTGCAAGGCGTCGCGTATTTGCTGGCTGTCGGCTTTGGGGTCAAGGCGTTCGAGTTCACGGCTCGCTGTTCCAAGCTCCATCATCCGGGTTCGCATGCTGTCCAGCACTTCGGATTCCTGACCAATATCGCTGACACGCGCATTGTAGTGCTGCAGGAATGTGCGGTTGCTGGCTTCCAGGCGGGTCAACAAGTCGTGGGTTTGCTGACCAAACAGACTTTGCGAAGCTGGCACCGGCTGGGTTTGCGATAGCAGGTCTGCAGCGCCAAGACCGCGCGCGGCCAGCAGTGTGGCGTGAAAGTCAGCACTTGGCACAGCCTGCCGACTGGCATTGTTGGCGTGACTGACAAGGCTGGAAAGTGCGTGGAGGCGAAAGGCGGCAAGTTCCGGACTCATGATCAGCTCTCGGTGAAATAGGCTGATTTGAGTTTAGCAAGCGCTGCGACACAAATCATGCTGGGCACGAATTTTGATGCTGATTCGTGCCTGTTGGTTTGTGGGCGAAAACCGTTTAGCGGCGGATAATTGCCTTGTGAAGGCGCAAGCTGCGCACTGGCAACATCGAGGCGACGGCGACGGCAACCAGCTTCAGCGAGACGTTAAACCAGTCGAAAGGATAGTAGGTCACCCTCATGACAAGGTATTCACTGGCCAGCGAAAAAAGGGTAAAGCCGATGATGAGCAGGACACGGTCGGCAAGCATTCGGCAAGCGAGCAAGAACCAATAGCACAGCGCACCCGTCAGAACGACGTAAACAAGCGGGTCGATGGCGGCCAGAAAAGGCACCCAACGGGCCAGCAAGACACTGAGGACAAAAATCCATACACCCATCAGTCCCAACAGAAGCCAAACGCGGCGTAGAGTAAACAAGCTGCCTTCCATAGCGGTCTAGACCAGGCCTCCTGGGCCATTGTTGGTGAAAACTGATTCCAGTTGAAAGCTTGCTGATTAGTGTGAAGCAGAGCTTGCTCGGGACTGTGACTGACAAACAACCTGAAAACCGGTTGCCATATTATGCCTGTTGAAACCCTCAGTTGACCAAGCTTGATCAAAAATGCTGTTACAAACGTCAGAATACACGCGTTAAGCATTGATATTCATAAAAAAAACGTCAAAAAAACGAAGCGCCTTTTCTACTTGCACAGAGCACATGCCCGTGAAGACTTTAACCGTGTTTTATCATTCCATGACGGGCGGAAGCTTGCAGATGTCCGAAGCGTTTGCGCGCGGTGCTGGGCGTGAAGTCGGGGTGAGGTGCATCCTGCTGCATGCAGCGCAGGCCGGGCCGGTCGATGTGCTCGCTGCGGACGGTCTGGTATTTGTGACACCAGAAAACCTGGGCTCCATGAGTGGCGTGCTCAAGGACTTTTTTGACCGTTGCTACTATCCGGCACTGGACAAACTAAACGGGCGACCCTATCAGACCCTGATCTGCGCAGGCAGCGATGGACAAGGGGCTGCTCGCCAGATCGAGCGCATCGTCACCGGCTGGCGTCTGAAAGCTGTTGCTCCGCCGCTGATCGTGCTGACCCATGCACAAACTCCCGAGGCGATCCTGCAACCCAAAACCATTGCATCGGACAAGCTGGATGAATGCGCAAACTTGGGCGAGGCATTTGCGACCGCTTTGGCGATGGGGGTGTTTTGATAGGGCAGGCCGGGCGGGCTGGCCCGCTTAAGGTAATATGCCTGTGTGTCCGGCTTGGTTTGCGCTTGCGCTTGCAAACTGACGCGGTTGTTTCAGTGCAATATCCGGACCTATCTCTTTCAGTAGCTTGTTGAACTCAGGATTCCAGGTGATTGTTTTCGACCTCTGCTGTGACAAGGGCCATGCTTTTGAAGGCTGGTTTGGCTCATTCAGCGTCTTTCAGGATCAGTGCGCACGTGACATGGTCTCCTGCCCGGTGTGCGGGTCGACCACAATTGTTCGAAAACCAAGCGCGCCTTATGTCAATACGCGGAGTATGGGCGAACACAAGGATAAACCCTCAAGCGTCGTTAAGCCCTTTACCGAACCTCCCCCGCCAGAAGCCGTGGCCGCCGTGCTTGATATGTTGCGCAAGGCTGCGCGCCAATCCGAAGATGTGGGCGAGCGTTTTCCGGAAGAGGCGCGCCGCATCCACTACGGCGAAACCGAGGCACGCAGCATCAAGGGCAAAGCGTCGCATGACGATTTGGACGAGCTGATTGATGAAGGAATCATGGTGCTGCCTGTCCCGCCCGATGAGACTGACCTGCATTAACGTGAAAATCGCATAGCGACGCCGTTCACTCCCCTCACCCACTTGTGGGAGAGGGGTTGGGGGTGGGCAAAACGGACAGGATGACTTGCATCCGGGGTGATCGTCATCATGTCTGTTAGCCGCTTGTGTCAATCAGGCTGTTCTGCGCAGCTATCCGGCGCGCGCAGTGATTAGGGGCACAAGCATTTCTGCCCTTGACAGTCCGCCATGAACGCCCAGCATTTCGTGCACGTGTTCGTCGGGCAGCGGGTCACAAATAGTCCAGCCATGTTCCATCAAAATGGCGTGAGATCCGATCCGCTCTCGTAATCCGGCATGATCTTGTCCCGGCCCTGCCCCAAAAAAACCGGCCTGCAACAGGGCATCTGAAGGGACAGCACGTCCGATGCCATGCAGGTCTGTCTCGGCCCATGCCATAAAGTCTGACTCGGCGCCCTCACGGACCTCACAAAAGCTCGCCCTGCGCTCGCCCCAAAGCGGCGATTCAAGCATGCTCAGCACATTGGGCACACCGTCGAGGCGGATCAGTTGCTCGAATGGCGCATCGATAAAACCGTGATCGGCGCTGACCACCAGCGCCACCTCCTGACCGGCCAGTTGTTGGTGAATGCGTTGATAGGCCTGGTCGATGCACTGGAAGATTTCCAGCACTTGTGTTGATTCGCATCCGTGTTGATGACTTAGCGCGTCGAGCTCGGGGTAATAAGCGTGGATGAAGCCGCCACCACGACGCTTGAGCGTGCGAGCTGCGCCAACAATCTGAGCGACGAGATCATCCAGACTGCGGTATGCGTGGACTGCCGAGCCACGATAGTGCCGGACTGAAAAGGGTGAGCGAGCAATGTAGGCAGGCAACAGCGCAATGGATTCGCGTTGGCGATGCTGAAAAATCGTGTCGTATGGGAACAAGTGACCGAGCAGCGCAGCATCGACCGTGAGTTTTTCGCCGCTGCGCAATTGCAGCGGCAAGGGGGCAAGAATGCCGCCCACACTCTCATCACGAATGTGCCAACCGTTGAGGCCGTGAGTACGCGGCGCAAGCGCGGTGAGCATGGTAGTCACTGCACTGGCAGTCGTGCTTGGAAACACTGAGGTGATCTGAGCCACACGGTCGGCAAGCAGGCGTGAACCGGCACCATGGCGCAACAGGAAGTCGTCTCCAAGCCCATCGACCAACAGAAACACCACAACATCCGCGTCACCCACAGCAGCAGACGCTGGCGCAGCGGTCGACCACGGCTCTCCGCCGAGAAATCGGCCAAATGAACGGGCCAGGTTCAAAACCCCCTGTTCGCGGTAGTCGGGAAGCACGCTGCCTGCTGGCAAGTGGTGTGCCTCCAGACGCAAGCTCGCCGCCTCGAAGGCGCACTCCTCAGACACGGTAACTTACCCCCGCCTCTGGTGTTTCGACATCTTGCCAGCCCAGGGTGTCACGCACCGCTGCGGCAAACACGCGAGAGGTTTCTGCCTCGCCATGCACAATAAAGGTTCGGGCTGGAGGACGCTTGATAGCACTCATCCATTGCAGCAAGGCGGGTTGATCTGCGTGCGCAGACAAGCCCCCAATAGTGTGAATCTGTGCCTGCACCGGATAACGCTCGCCAAAAAGAGTGACCTGCGTGGCTCCATCCACCAGCCGTCTCCCCAGCGTGCCTGCTGCTTGAAATCCACAAATGACGATACTGCACTCGGCTCGAGCAATGTTGTAGCGGAGGTGATGCTTGATGCGCCCTGCATCACACATGCCGCTGGCCGAAATCACGACCAAGCCACCGCGCTGCTGATTAAGCGCAATGGAGTCTTCAACGTTCTGGACAAAACGCAAGCCGAACCGTTCGGGGTGAGCAACTACCCAGTCACGCAGCAATCTGGTCGGTTCGTCCCACAAATCGTCATGGCGAAGTGTCACCTCGCTAACCTGAGAGGCCATCGGCGAGTCAACGACGATATCGAGTTGTTTGATGCGCCCCTTGCGCACAAGCTCGGCCAGCACAAAGATCATTTCCTGGGTGCGGCCAACTGCAAAGGCAGGAATGATTACATTGCCACCACGTTTGTGCAGGGTGTCGTCAAGCACTGCAACCAGTTCGTCTTCAGTCTGCTGCATTGAGCGGTGGGCACGGTTACCGTAGGTAGATTCAATGACCAACACGTCAGCACGCTCGACTTGCTCGGGGTCTCTCAGCACCGGTCTATGCGGTTGCCCTAGATCGCCGGTAAAAACAAGGGTTTTTTGTTGCCCTTCATCGGACACCGCCACCTCGATAATCGCTGAACCGAGAATATGCCCCGCCTCTCTGAAGCACACCTCGAAGTCAGGATGGGGCTGGAACCTCTTCCCATAGGGCACGGGTCTCAAGGAGCTGAGCGACTGTCTGGCCTGCTCGACCGTATATAACGGAGCCTTGTTTGAGAGACTGCGCGCGTTGCGACGCCGCTGGTGACGGTTATGCCATTCAGCCTCCTTCTCCTGAATGAATGCAGAGTCGAGCAACATGATGGCCAATAAATCGACTGTGGCATCAGTGGCATAAATCGGACCTTTGTAACCCAACGCCACCAGACGCGGGATCAGGCCGGAATGATCCAGGTGGGCGTGGGTGAGCAACATGAAATCCACGCATCTCAAATCAAAGTCCAGCGCCTGCCAGTTCTTCCTACCGGCTTGCGAGCCCCCCTGAAACATGCCGCAATCAACCAGGAAGCTTGCGTTCTGGGCATCGACCCGAGCACATGAACCGGTCACTTCACCGGCTGCACCGTGAAAACTCAATCGCATGGTCATCTTCCTTTTCTCATCGTGCCTAAACTCTGGCATCATGGACAGGGAAAAGGCAAGATTTCAATCGCTGCGGAGAACAATCATGTTCAAGCATCTTCTGGTACCCACCGATGGTTCAGAGCTGTCACAGGCAACCGTCAAACGCGCGGTCAGCTTCGCCAAAGACGCCAACGCGCGCATCACGTTTTTTTATGCCCAACCCGACTTTCCAATGCCGATTTACGGTGAGGGCGCGCTGATTGACCCCACAACTCCGGAACAGTTTGCACAGGCAGCCAGAGAAGATGCCAAACGGATTCTTGACAGCGCAAAGGCTCAAGCCGACGCCTTTGGCGTCACTGCCGACAGCGACAGCGTAGTCAACGAAGTTCCATATGAGGCCATTGTAGACGCTGCTGAAAGACACGGATGCGACCTCATCTTCATGGCTTCTCATGGACGCAGAGGGATCACCGCCTTGTTGCTCGGCAGCGAGGCACAAAGCGTGCTGACTCACTCCAAGATACCGGTATTGATCTACCGCTGAAAACACACCCCAACCCTGGCGAATACCCGGCAAGCATTCATGTGCCGGGTTTCGAGGCGCTTACTCCGCCACTTTTGCTGGCTGATCAAGATACAGGCTGATCAAGCTGGAGGCTGCACACACCAGCCAGAAACCGAAGAATCCTATCGAATAGGTAGCAATAGCTGAAAACTCAACCGCCTCACCCAAAAAGTACAACTCTTGCGGATTGACCACGGCAAAGAAAAATGCAGTCGCAACAAAAGCGACCATGAAAGACGGCCACAACACCTGTATCGACTTCATCATTGAACGCCACCTTGATTTGTTTTATCACGCCACTGGTCTAAATTTCAAGCCGGGCAGACCTGAACAACTGATATGCATTCAGGCCTGCCAGCTCGGTGCGGTTAATCAGCGATTGCTCAACTGATTCATTTAGGACTGGCCGGGTTTCTGATGCCACCCGGAGTCTGTTTTGCCTTGAGCTCGTCTGCTTGCATATTACGCACAGCAAAACGATAAATATAGACGCCAATTACGAGTACAAACAAAATCCTGATTATGTCCCTATCTCAGCCGTTGTCTGAATCGCCATCCTGGAGCAGGGTT
>DAIMZH010000066.1:0-14778 GCA_036734105.1 Azoarcus sp.
CAGCAGGAACCCACCGAAGCGACTCAGGGGCGGCTCAATGCCGCGCCTGAGCGCCTTAGGAATCTCCGGCCTTCAGGCCGGGGAGGATGTCAACTTTCCGCAGACGAGGCAGTGGCGGTCATGCTCAGCGCGCAAAGAATTGCGCACGCAGTGCGCCAAGCCTTCAACCCGCCCGGCCTGACCTTGTTGCAAGCAAATGGCAAGGAAGGCGATCAGACTGTGGGGCATTTCCACATGCACGTTGTGCCACGACACCGTGATGACGGCATTGAGCTGACCTGGCCACGCAAGAACCCAGCCTTTGATCAACTCCTGGAATATGCTGAAAGCCTGAGATTTGCGCTGAGGTAGCGCACTCACCCTTCACCAGGCTGCGTCACTCACCTTGGGCAGCATCTGAAAGCCGGGGCGGGCAAAATAATAGCCCTGAAACAAATCAACGCCCTCACCCATCAGGGCTTCATATTCAGCGCGGGTTTCAACACCCTCAGCTATGACCCCAATCGACAAGTCCTGGCATACCCTCAGAATGCCAGCGACAATTGCTCGGCGCACTCTGTCGCTATCAAAGCCTCGCGTCAGCGCCATGTCCAGCTTGATGATGTCGGGCTGGAATTCAGCCAAAAGGTTAAGCCCGGAGTAACCAGCACCGAAGTCGTCAATCGCAACCGTGAAGCCGTGCCGCCGGTATTCTTCAAATATCGACTTCAGATGTGCAGAATCGACGATGCGCTCGCTCTCGGTGACTTCGAACATCAAGCGGTCGCATGGAAACGCGGATTGTTCGGCTGCCTCAAGAGTTGCCCGAATGCAGGTTTCCGGGCGATACACTGCATTGGACAGAAAGTTTATGCTGAGCATGCCTTGCAAGCCCAGACGGGCAGCCAGGTCGATTGCGACCACCCGGCAGGTCTGATCAAAACTGTAGACCTTGTCTTGCGTGACCTTTCCGAGCACTACCCCTGCCGGCTCCTGTCCGACACCACGCACCAGCGCTTCATAGCCGAATATTGATCGGGTCGAGGCCTGCACGATAGGTTGAAACGCCATTGTGATGCCAATGTCGAGCGGAGCACGATCACGGCAATCACGACATCCGGCAGGAACGAAACTGGCTGCATCAATACCCAATCGGACGGGTTGAAACTTTGGTGCCTCAGGACTCATCGGTATGGACACCTTCGCACCATCTTGATCAGTCATCGACATTTTTGCGTGCTCCTCGACATCATGGTTCGTCATCCGTGGCTGCGAGCCAGTGACGTGCCACGTCAACCATACGATTCGCGAAACCCCATTCGTTGTCGAACCATACCACCAGATTCAGCAGATGGGGACCAACCACGCACGTCTGCGCGCCGTCTACTATGACAGAATGCGCATCGTGGTTGAAGTCAATGGACGCGTGCGGCTCTTCAGAATAAGCCACCAGACCGGGGTAGCTTGTCGCGGCATTTTGCAGCAGCCTATTAACTGATTTTGCCTCCACGTCACGCCGAACTTCGAGCACCACATCAATCGCCGACACATTATGCGTCGGCACCCGGATGGCCTTGGCCTGAACCCGCCCAGCCAGGCGCGGCAGCAAGCGTTCCACGCCACGCGCCAGGCCGGTTGCCACCGGGATGATCGACTGCATGGCCGAGCGGGTGCGCCGCAAGTCGGCATGATGGTAACCATCGATCAGGGGCTGGTCATTCATAACCGAATGCAGGGTCGTCAGCAACACCCGCTCAAGCCCCAATTCACGATCAAGCAAATCAAGCAGGGGAACAATCGCATTGGTGGTGCACGAGGCATTGGAAACAAGCACTTCGCTCCCGTTCAAATGCTGATGGTTGATGCCAAACACCACCGTCGCATCGACATCGTCGGCGCTGTTGCCCGGATGAGACAACAACAGCCTCGGGCACCCCGCAGTGATGAAACGTTGCAGTTCTGCGCGGCTACCATAGCGCCCGGAACATTCGACCAGCAGGTCTGGCTTTGCCTGCAACCAGTCCACGTCTTCGGGCGACGAGGCATGGGTGACGCGCACGGCTTGAGTGCCTACCATCAAGCCATCTTCCGACAGCGACACCGGCAAGGGAAAACGCCCGTGCGTGGAGTCGAAGCGCGTCAGATAGGCAATGCTCTCCAGATCAGCAGGTTCGTTTATCGCACACACCTGCAGCCGCTCATGCAGACCACGCTCAACCAGGGCGCGCAAAAAGCAGCGCCCGATACGGCCGTAGCCGTTGATGGCCAGTCGGTAAGTGCTCATAGGCTACGGTCTTCTACGCGCCCTCGGCCCAGCCGAACGACTTCGGGTACGCGACGCAGCGCACGCATGACGTTGGCCAGGTGCATGCGGTCACGTACCTGAACCGTCAGATTGAGCGCTGTGTAGTGCTCTTGCCCCCTGCCGAGTGCGCTATCCATGCTGACATGCTGAATGTTGCAGTCGGTATCGGCGATCGCACTTGCCACACGGGCGAGCACGCCTCGCCCTTCACGTGTGAGCAGTTTCAGTGACGCCTGAAACAGGCGCTCCTGCCCCGGCTCCCACTCCACATCCACCCAGCGCCCCCGGTCGGCACGCAGCTTGCCTATGGCCTGACAGTCATGACGATGCACCTCCAAGCCTTGCCCCTTGCGAATCACTCCTATGATTGGATCGCCCGGTATGGGCTGACAGCATGACGCCAGTTGCACCGTGGCACCTTCGCTACCGCTGATGTGGATTGCACCAGCGGCCTTGGGCTTTACCACATCCGGACGACCAGACTCCTGGTCTTGGGCGTCAGCCAGCGCACGCGCCATGATCACCGGCAAGAGCTTGCCCAGTCCAATGTCGGAGAAGACTTCCTTTTTGCTGCGTACGCCACGATCACGCAGCAGTCGATCCCAGGCAAACACGCTGATCTGGCCCAAGGTCAGCCCATAGGGGCGCAGCGCCTGATTGAGCAAACGTTCACCCAGCGTCACCGACTCCTCGTGCTGTGCGTTCTTGAGAAAATGCCGGATCTGGGCTCGCGCTTTGCCACTACGAACATACGACAACCAGGCCGGATTGGGGTTGGCGTGGGCAGCGTTGATGATTTCGATTTGATCACCATTGCGCAACTCGGTGCGCAATGGCATCAGGTCACCGTTGATGCGACAGGCCACACAGCGGTTGCCAATATCGCTGTGCACTGCATAGGCAAAATCGACCGGGGTTGAGCCTCGCGGCAAGGACATGATGTGCCCTTGCGGCGTGAATACGTAAACCTCGCCCGGAAACAGGTCGACCTTGACATGCTCAAGGAACTCTGTGGCCTCTCCGCTGGTGGATTGCAGTTCAAGCAAGGACTGAAGCCACGAATGCGTGCGCTGCTGCAATTCGGACAACGTCTTCTCGTCGTCCTTGTAAAGCCAGTGTGAGGCAACACCGCTCTCGGCAATATGATGCATCTCGGCAGTGCGCACCTGCACCTCCATTGGCGTACCAAAAGGGCCAATCAACGTGGTGTGCAGCGACTGATAGCCGTTCGCCTTGGGAATGGCGATGTAATCCTTGAATTTTCCCGGCACCGGTTTGTACAACGAGTGCATGGCACCAATCACGTGATAACAGGCCGGAACGTCGCGCACAATGACGCGCAGCCCATAAATGTCGAGCACCTGAGAGAAGGACAGGCGTTTTTCCACCATCTTGCGATAGATCGAATACAGATGCTTCTCGCGCCCCTGAATGTCCGCAGCAATTCCCCATTGAGGGAGCCGTTCGTCGACCGCAGCAAGCACCTTGCCGATGACCTCGCGACGATTTCCGCGAGCGGCCTTGACGGCCCGCGACAAGGCCCGAAAACGCATCGGATACTTATGCTCGAAGGACAACTCCTGCAATTCGCGGTAAAGCGTGTTGAGCCCCAGGCGGTTGGCAATTGGCGCGTAAATATCTAGGGTTTCGTTGGCGATGCGCCGACGTTTGGCAGGACGCACACAGTCGAGGGTGCGCATGTTGTGCAAGCGGTCAGCCAGCTTGACCAATATGACCCGCAAGTCACTGGCCATGGCAAACAACATCTTGCGGAAGTTTTCGGCCTGCGCCTCTTCCTTTGAGCGGAATTCGATCTTGTCGAGCTTGGACAGGCCATCAACCAACTCGGCAGTGACTCTTCCGAAGCGGTCGGCGATCTCCCGTTTGGAGATGTGCGTGTCCTCCATCACGTCGTGCAGGAGCGCAGCCGTCAGCGCCTGTGAGTCAAGTTTCCAGTCAGCAACAATTGTCGCCACCGCCACCGGGTGTGAGATGTAGGGTTCGCCGCTGATGCGGGTCTGCCCTTCGTGCGCCGCTGCCGAAAAGTGATAAGCCTCTTCTATGCGCCCAATGTCTTCAGGCCGGAGATAGGTTTCGAGTTGGGTCTTGAGCCGACCAAAATCCAGCGCCAGAACACTGGAGGCCGGTAAAACGGGGTTGGGTGGGGACGGCAAGGCCGAGGTATCCGGTTCCATGTCGCTCATCCCCGTTTCACGATGTCAGGCCTGCCCGCGATTGAGGACTTCGAGACCGACGAGGCCTTCTTCAATTTCGCGCAGGGCAATAACTGTCGCCTTTTCCTTGCCATAGGCTTCGGCGTCGATCTGAGGCGTCGCGCCCATGGTGATCTGACGTGCCCGATAAGTGGCGGCCAGCGTCAACTGGAAGCGATTGGGGATGCGTTTGAGACAGTCTTCAACGGTGATACGGGCCATGATCAGTCCAACTCCAGAAGGGCAAAATATTCAGGGTAGCGCGCACGCTGATTGGCGCAGCGCAGGCGGGAGGCGCGCACCACAGCCACGAGATCGGCTATGGCATCCTCCAGCACATTATTGATTATAGCGTGCTCGAACTCTCCAACATGGCGCATTTCACCTCGCGCAGCCAGTAGCCGCCGGGCTATGACTTCTTCAGTATCCGTGCCACGACCGCGCAAACGCTGCTCCAGCACCTCGAATGAGGGTGGCAGCAGAAACACCCCAACGGCTTCGGGAAACGCCTTACGCACCTGTTGCGCACCCTGCCAGTCGATTTCAAGCACGATGTCACGACCAGCCGCCATTTGATCGGACAACCAGACGCGTGACGTGGCATAGTAGTTGTCATGGACTTCTGCCCACTCAAGAAACTCGCCACGATCACGCAGCTCGCGGAACCTGGACACACTGACAAAGCGGTAAGCCACTCCATCCTGCTCACCGACGCGAGGAGACCGTGTGGTGTAAGAAACCGACAACTGCACGCCCGGATCTTGCTCAAGCAAACCACGCACAACCGTGGTCTTGCCAGCGCCAGACGGCGCGGTGATGATGATCAGGGTGCCGGCCATGAAACACTACCTCCAAACAAGCGGGCACCGTATCGGGGAGACGGTGCAGTGCACAAGATGACTTTGCATTTTGCCACGATTTTCCCGCTGCTTCCGCTCCATTGCCTGTCAAGCATGCAATTCATCAACGACGCAACCCGAACAACCTTGATTCAGCCTATCATTGACAATTAACGACTCACTGAAGTCACGCAACAATGGCGGGTGCGAGCAAACTTTCGCTGCGCCAATCTTCAGTCCTCATCCGACCAGATACCAACCTTCAGACTCGATTTGCCAACCCTAACACCATGTCCGGAGATGCTCTCACCGCCCCCGCAAAACCCGTAATTCCCGCACTGTCCGCCACCGGCCAGCAGGAGAGCTTGTCATGAGTGACAACAAGGCGGCGCTGGAGCGCTGGCGCAAGCAGCTTGGCAACATCACCATGCCAATGCTGAGCAACGATGAGGCGGTTGAGGAGATGCTGTCAGCCGGTGTCGGGCTGGACCGTATCCGGACAATTCTGGATCACGACCCTCCGCTGGCGCTCGACATCGTGCTGGCCGCCGGCAGGCTGCCCAATGCACCCGAATTCATACAAAGCCTGCACCATGCGGTCAATCTGATGGGTCTGGCGCGTGTGCAGAACTTTGTACGCGCACGCAGCGTGCGACGTATCGACCCAGACAATCCCACGCACAGGGTGTTTCTCGAAACTGTTGCCGTCAGTCGTTTTGCCGCCACCCTGGTAACTCGCTGGGAAGAACCCCGCGCACCTGGCAGCGGGGCATATCTGAGTTGCGTCACCTTGCTGCTCAGCCTGGCGCGCTGGAAGCTGACCCTTGCCGATCCAAAGTTGGCAAGGAAAATCGAGGAATACGTTGCGAGCGGCGAACGCCGCAGTGTGGTTGAAGTGGAGTTGCTGGGCTGCTCCATTGACGAACTCAATCATGCAGTATTGCTGGACGTTGGCTTTCCGCCCGACTCTCCGCTGGCGGAATCCTTGCGTCTGGACAACACCATGCTCATCGCGGCGGCACGGTGCGCCTGGATGAAGCAACTGGCACCTGAAATTTCGCCCTCGGTCGGACGCTGGCTGCGCCATAACATGCTACCCCCCATGCTGGCGCACTTGCTGGCCTGGGCAGCACACGACGGCTGGTATTCGCACCGCACCCTGTTGCTGCACCGCGTCGTGTCGGCACGCGAAAACAAACCACTGGACACCATCATTGCCGACGTACATCGCAGCGCGGCGCATGCGGTGCGCAGCCTGGGCGACCTGGGCGCTGTCATTCTGTCGCCAGCCGAAAGGCTGTTTCATGCTCCACCGCCACTTCGACTGCTGCGCGACCGCCAACAGCCAGGCACCGAAACGCAAAAAGAGGCTGGCTGGCCTCCAAAACGCAAGCCCGTGCCTGAGGCTGAGCCTGTGCCACCGCCTCGCAAACGGGTGGACAAGCAAGCAGAGCCACTCGGCCCAACACCGATCAGACAATCAGTTCGGCCCTCGACCAATTCAGAAGCAGCAGGCTTTCCGCCGCCGCGTCAGACCACGGTGGAAAGCTCCGCCACCGAAGCTGCCTCCAAGCCTGGCCATACTGCTGTACGTGGCAATACAGCCGTACTGCAAGGCTTTGTCAGCGCCTGCCGCAACAAGGAATATTCCGACCTGCGGACCGTCATGACCCACATGGGAGACGCACTCGACAAGGGTCTGAACCTGCGCCGCACCTTGATCATGCTGCACCCACCAAAAAAACCGACCTTGAAGGGTTTCATCAGCCATGGGTTCGATGCCGGAATGGTGGCAAGCGCGCTCGAGTTTCCGGTTTCCGAAGGTGTGCTGCTATCCCGACTGCTTGAAAAGGGTAGCAACCTGCATGTCATGGCAGAGCAAACGGATACAGCACTCAAGCAGTTACCCGCAATATTGCGCGACTTGGCGCTCGCCTCCGGCTTCATGCTTGGCAGCATACGCATGGGCGAAAAATCGGTAGGCCTGGTTTGGTCGGACACCGGCGAGGCCGATGTCGCGACCAGCCTGAAGCAATACGAAGCCTTTCGTATCGTCATCAATCACTTCAACGCATCGTTCACGCACATTGCCCAGAGTGCGCGGAAACGCTGACCGCCTTTAAGCTTCAGGGCTTAGTGTCAGCCAGCAAGGTGGGAACCAGACCACCCATCAGGCTTAGTAGCTGGGCGCTCCCAATGAGTCGTTCGGCCTGGTTTTCGAGAAGATCAGACTGAATGCGCTGAAACTCGGCACGCACCGCGATGAGATCCTGCAAGGAGCGACGTCCGGCGGCAAACTGCAGGTCGTACCCCGACACCAGATGAGCGCTGGCTTCGCCGCGTTCGCGCAAGGCCGGTGAAACTGCCGCGACCTCCTGATACTGATACCAGACCTGTTCGAGTTGCACACTCAGCTCCAGCCGTATCGAATCAACATTGGCCTGGGCTGCGTTCAATCGTGAGGCCGCCTCGCGCTTGCGACTGTAGTTTGCCCCACCCAGCGGTATTTCATAGCGCAGTTGCAACTGCGTGCTGCCGCGCGTATCGGTCACAGGCTGTGGCGTCACCTGTGAATGAAGCTGTTTGCGCAGCTCAAGTGACAAGCTGGGATAGAGCGCGGCAGCCGCCACGCCAACGTCCTCAACCCTGGCCTCGCTGCGCAGTTGGCCGGCGCGGATTCGGCGGTTGTCCTGCATGACGCGTTCAAGCACATCATCCAGCGTCAACTCTCCCAAGGCCTCCTCCAGTTCGGGCGCGGCAAGTTCGCCAGCCACGTCACCAACGAGCAGTCTGTAGCGCGACTCTGCCGAGGTAAGCTGCGCACGCAATTGAGTCACCTGCCAGTCTGCGTCAATCCGGCTTAACCTGACCTGATCAAGCTCCAGTTGCGCGGCGCGCCCGGCTTCTACACGTTTGTGCACTTCATCCGCCAGCCTGAGGGTTTCGCTGGCATAGCGTTCAGCCAGCACCAGTCGCTGGCGCAGACGCCAGACATCGACATAGGCGGTAGTCACCTGCAAGGCCAGGCCTTCGCTCACATCCTCCAGCTCTACCAACGCAGCCCGGTGATCTGCCTCCGATGCGCGCAGCCCATGCAGGTGTCCGAACCCCCTGAACAGATCCCAGCGCATGAACACGTCGGTGCTGCGCGTGCGCCGCGTCCGATCACCGCCGAACAATTCACGGTCACGACTTTCGGAAGCGAGCATGTCCACCCCGACCGTAGGAAAAAACTCGGAGCGACTCTGTTTGATGCGCTCGGTCGCCATATCGACCATGGCAGCACTTGCCCGCACATCCGGATGACGGGTCAGCACCTTGTCGAGCACCACTGGTAGTGCATCGGCCATGGCAGGCGATGCCCACACGACGAGCAGCACAAAGACCGAGCGTATCAGTGACAAGGACCGAACCCTGCACACGCTATTTGACATGTCAGCGTTCCCGCAAGGATGAGTCAAAGGTCTTGATTATGGGCTTTAGCAGGTATTCCAGCAAAGTCCGCTTGCCTGTGTGAATGCTCACGTCTGCAGCCATGCCCGAAGAAATGTTCAGACGTTCTTCCGGCTCACCCAGATAGTTTCGGTCGGTTTCCACGAAAACCTCGAAATAGTGCTGATCCTGGCGTTCGTCATGTATCGCATCGGCGCCAACGCGCAACACCGTGCCGGACAGACTGCCGAAAATCGACGAATCGTAGGCGCTGATGCGCACGGTTGCTATCTGACCGGGTCGTATGAAGGCGATATCCGAAGGTTTGACGCGCACGGACACTTGCAGCGAGTCTTCAATTGGCACCAACTCCATGATGGTTTCTCCGGCACGTGCTACCCCACCAAGAGTGCTGACCAGCAAGCGATTGACCACTGCGTCGGACGGGGCACGTAGCTCGCGTCGTAGTACCCGGTCTTCGCTGGCGGCCATGCCTTCGCGCAAGGCGGCCAGCCGACCTTCCAGTTCGCTCATCTCACGGCTGGCCTCGGTGCGATAAGCTGACATGATCTGCGCTTCCCGCGCGTTTACCTCTTCAATAGCCTCTTGCAGACGCGGCAATGCCATACGCGCCGCCTGTAGCTCGCCGGACAGTCGCTCGGCGTCTTGTCGAGCACGCAGCATATCTGCGCGGGCACCCGCCCCCTGCTCAAGCAGCTTGGCCTCCATCGCCAGCGTTTCACGCGAGATCGCCAGTTGCCTTGCCAGCGAGGCCTGTCGGGCCTGCGCCTCGGCCAGCTCTTCGCGACGCTGCGCAATCTGGCGACGGGTCATCTCCAAGGCATCGTCACGCTGAGTCAGGCGGTTGAGCCAATGGGTGCGCTCCTGCGCCACCAAGTCTGGCGCATGCAGGATCAAGTCATCCTCAAAGACCGGCACGCTGTCATCCAGCTCGGCGCGCAGCCGCGCAATCGCAGCCATGGTTGCCCAGCGGGTCTGCTGATCGCGGCCCAACTCGGCATCAAACTGCAGGTTTTCCACGTAAACCAAAGGCTCTCCGGCCTTGACCAACTGGCCTTCCTGCACCCTGATCTGGCGCACGATGCCGCCCTCCAGACTCTGGATCAGTTGCACCCGTGAAGACGGAATCACCTTACCCGAGGCCTGCGCTGAAATATCGAGTTCAGCCACACTCATCCACGCCACCGCAATGACAAGAAAGCTGGCCAGACTACCGCCCAGAACCCGCGCGGCCAGACGTGGCCCCCGATCAAAATCGTAGTGAGGTGCTCGCTGTGTCATGCTTGCTCCATCTTGCGGTGCGACTCACGAAACACGCTGCAGTGCGCACCAGCCTCTGATGACAACCCCCTGGGCATGCGTTCCGAACCCATATCCTGATACTCCATTGAAAACTCCTCAGCGACCAGCCTGCACTTCATTGACACCACCCGCTGTGGCGGCTGCACCCTGCAAGCGTCGCAACACCTCATCGCGCGGCCCGTCCAGCATGATGCGACCCCGATCCATCACAACCAGCCTGTCGACCAAGGGCAGCATGCTGGTGCGGTGTGTCACCAGCAACAAGGTGGTGTCAGTCAGGCTGCGCAGATTGCGAATCAGTACATGCTCGGTGGCAGGGTCCATCATGCTGCTCGGCTCGTCCATCAGCAGCAGCCTGGGTTTGTGTGCCAAGGCTCGCGCAATCGCCACTGCCTGACGCTGACCGCCCGACAGACGATCACCCCGCTCGCCTACCTCGGTGGCCAAGCCGTTGGGCAGGTTGCCCACCGACTCTTCCAGCGCGGCCAATCGCACCGCCTCGATGAGTTGCGCGTCACTGATATCGCTGGCCTCAAGCAGAATGTTCTCCTTGATGTCGCCATGAAACAGCGTCACGTCCTGCGGCACATAACCAATTTGCCGACGCAGGCTCAAGGGGTCCATCTGCGCCACCGGAATGTCGTCTACCGCCACCGCCCCCTGCTGCGTCTCGTAAAGGTTCAGCACCAGCTTCAACAAGGTGCTCTTGCCCGAGCCGATTTTGCCGATGAAGCCGACCTTTTCACCCGGCTTGATGGTCAGGTTGATGTTCTTCAGCAAGGGGGGCTGATCCGGATAGGCGAACTCTACCTCGCGAAACGTCACCGCACCGCGCAGACCCGGCACATGCAGATTTCCTCCGCCACCATCAGTGGGCGCTGCCATCACCTTGTCGATGGCGTGCAAGGCCACCTTGGTCTGCTCCCAGCGGATCAGCAAGCCCGCTAGTTGTCCCACAGGCGCAATGGCGCGCGAGGCAATCATCGACACCGCGATCAGTTGCCCGAGCGTCATCACATTGGCCACCACCTGAAGCGCACCGACCATGACGATGAGAATGGTGTTGAGACCGACAAGGGTGGCGACAATGTTGTTGCCAACCGAACTGATTTCACGGGTACGCAGATTGTTGTCGGCGATGTTCAGTGTGAGCGATTCCCAGCGGCGGCGTGCCCAGGCTTCCGCTCCCAACCCCTTGATCGAGTCGAGACCGTTCATGGTCTCGAACAGATGGGCTGTGCGCGCCGCGCTCTCCTTGGTGTTTTCATTGATGGCATTGGCGAGCGGCTTGCGGGTCAACCAGGCCACCAACAGCGCCAGCGGGATAATCACGATTGGCACCAGCGCCACCCATCCGCCAATCAACGCAATGATGACGACGAAAAACAGCATGAAGGGCAGATCGCCCAACAGCGCCAGCGTGGTGGAGGTGAAGAAATCGCGTACTGTCTCGAAATCCCGCACCACGTTGGCCAGCACGCCGCCCGAAGCCGGTCGATTGGCCGCACGCATACGCAGGCTATGGGTGAAGATGTGACTGGACAAGGCCACGTCGGCCTTTCGACCTGCCGCTTCGATCAGATAGCCGCGCAACAACTTGTTGAACAGATCAAACACCACCACGGCAATCGCTGCAGTGGTCAGCACCCACAAGCTGTCGAGCGCGTTGTTGGGCACCACCCGGTCATACACCGCCATGGTGTAAAAAGGTGTAGCTACTGCCAGCAGGTTGATGACGATGGTCGCCAGCAAAGCCCACTGATAAATGCCACGATTGGCCTTGAACACATCCCAAAACCAGCGCCGCGGGCTGGGTAGATGATAAAGCAGGCTGCGCGTGTCGAAATGAAACACCGGTCGCAGAAAGAACCACCGGCCAGGGTGCTCTGCCACCAAGGTGTCGAGTTCCATCCAACTGCTGCCTTCCACGCCAGGCAGCGCGCATTCGAAGCGCTTGCCGACGCGATGCAGCACGACGAGCGCTTCGCCGTCTTCGCTCATCACCAGAGCCGGCAACATGGAGGGCTTGACTCTTGAGGGATCGAGGGTACAAGGGGTCACGGCCAGTCCGGCGCGGCTGGCGCATTCGTCCAGTTCGTAAGCGGTGACCCGCCCCTCGGGCAACGGAATACCTGACACAAGTTGTGCAGGATCGATTCCTCGACCGTGATAGCGAGCCAGAAACGCGACGCGATCCAGCACGGCGTCGAAAGGTTTTACACCACTCATTGTGGAATCTTCTGTCATATTCTGCTTGATGGACAGGCCTATCCTGGCTTGATGAGCAACGCCGACATGCCCTGTTTTGGGAACCACTGCAGCTTAGGTGCTTGTACGCGATACCACTGAGGCATAGTTGTCACAGCAATGCAAAAGGGGGCAAACGCCCCCTTTTGTCACCACCTGTCGTGACGCACTACACAGGGTCAGGCGTACAGCGCGGCTTGATCGTAGTAGTCAGCCATCTGACGCGCACCGTCGGCAAACCCGGTGTCAAAGCTGTCGGCATTGGAGGCACCGGCTGCGGACACTTGCGGTTCGCCCGCCACCTCGCCCAGCAAGGCATCGAGGCTGGCCGCATCGGACAACAGTTGCGCCAGATCTGGCAGTTCAACACCCGCCTGTGCTGCATCCACCGAACTGACGTTGAAATACACGTCAGTCATGTCCACCACCTTGCCGTTGGCGAGCGTCGCACTGGCGCGCTCAAGGTGCGCATTGCCTTGCGCATCCATGAAGGCGCCACCCAGTTGCTTCAGGCTGAGGCTGGCAACACCCGCTTCGGTCAAGCTCATCAACTCACCATCGTCAGTCTGGTGGTTGCCGTTGGCATCACGCCATACCAGAAGCTTGTCGAAGTCGGCATCCCGCGCGTCGATGACCCCGTCGCCGTTGCTGTCAAACTCGGCCAGCTTGCTGAAACCGTCACCCATGCCATTGCCACCGAACAATTCGGAGATGTCATCGATCAGGCCATTGCCATTGCGATCAACCGCCAGGAACGCGTCGTTGCCACCTATCCAGCCACTGGCTACTGCCTGTCCGTTGCCGAACAGGTCAAACTTGCCGCCGGCATCATCCAGCGCCACCGTCTGGATACCATCGCCGTCGAGGTCGATGGCTATCGGAGTCACCAGCTTGTCCTGAGTGCTCACCGCCAGCTTCTGCAGCTTCACATAGTCATTACTGTGGCCAAGTCGCGCCGACACTATCAGCACGTTGCCTTCGTACTCTCCAGTGTTGATATCGGCCCAGCGGCTACGGGAACCGCCATTGCTGACTTCACTGAAGCCCATGCTGGAAAGAACGCTATTGCTCATGTGGGTGATCGGATCCGTGCTGTTGCCGATCCACACCGAGATGTCGCTGTCCTTATGGACATAACCGAGGAAGGCCTTATCCACCGTGACCTTCTGCGAAAACTGGAAGACGATGAAGTTGTCACGTCCATTGTTATCCAGCGTGTGGCTTACGCCAGAGCCGTTGCCTTCGCTGCGATCAATGACCCCCAGCCCACCGTTGTAGGAACCGACATAGGCGTTCTCCCAGGTCTGCTTGGAGTCCTTGCTCCGGCTCCAGGCTGTCGCCTTGACGGTAACACCATCAATGGTCTGGCTCACAAAGTTGCCGTAGTGATAGCCACTGTTGTAGCTGTTGCCATCAAACTCGAAGCTCATGTTCCGGACGTTAGGCGCAAACCCGGCATCCAGGCCATCCACATGCTGCCCGGCAGCCAGCGATATTGGTGCCGTCAGACCACTCGTATTGACATCCGAGTCCTTCGTGTCATCGCTGCCCTGATCCTTCACGGTGAAGCTCTGATAAGCCGCAGGCTTGACGAACTGAACACGGTAGTCCCCTTCGACCACGTCAGCAAAAGTGTAGCGACCGGTATTGTCAGTCTCTGTCGTCGCCACCACGTTTCCGCCAGAATCCAGCAACTTCACCAACACGCCTGAGACGCCAAGGTCACCAGCATCCTGCAAACCGTTGCCGTTGATATCGCACCAGGCGCGACCAGTGATTGAGCCGGTTTCAGGTTCAGGCTCAGGGGTCGGCACACACTCGGACACATCAGCGCACACCGCCAGCTTCTGTAGCTTGACATAGTCATGGCTGTGGCCAAGGCGCGCCGAGACGATCAGGACGTTACCCTCGTAATTGCCGGCATTGATGTCTGCCCAGCGCGAACTGGAACCACCATTGCTGACCTCGCTGAAGCCCATGCTCGACAACACACTGTTGCTCATATGGGTGATCGGATCAGTGCTGCTACCGATCCACACCGAGATGTCGCTGTCGTTGTGGACATAGCCCAGGAAGGCCTTATCCACCGTGACCTTCTGCGAAAACTGGAAGACGATGAAGTTGTCACGTCCATTGTTATCCAGCGTGTGGCTTACGCCAGAGCCGTTGCCTTCGCTGCGATCAATGACCCCCAGCCCACCGTTGTAGGAACCGACATAGGCGTTCTCCCAGGTCTGCTTGGAGTCCTTGCTCCGGCTCCAGGCTGTCGCCTTGACGGTAACACCATCAATGGTCTGGCTCACAAAGTTGCCGTAGTGATAGCCACTGTTGTAGCTGTTGCCGTCAAACTCGAAGGTCAGACACACCGGCGCCACCTTGAGGCCGGCATCCCAGCTCAGGTCTTGCTGACCGGCTGCGAGGCTGATGGTATCGCTGCGTC
>DAIMZH010000067.1:0-14137 GCA_036734105.1 Azoarcus sp.
CCGAAGCGGTCGCGCAGCGGATTGGTGAGCATGCCGGCGCGGGTAGTGGCACCGATCAGGGTGAAGGGCGGGAGGTCCAGTTTTACCGAGCGGGCGGCCGGGCCTTCGCCGATCATGATGTCGATCTGAAAGTCTTCCAGCGCCGGGTAGAGGATCTCTTCTACCACCGGTGACAAGCGGTGGATCTCGTCGATGAACAACACGTCGTGTGGTTCGAGGTTGGTCAGCAAGGCGGCGAGGTCGCCGGCCCGCTCAAGCACCGGGCCGGAGGTCTGACGCAGGTTGACGCCCATCTCGGCGGCTATGATGTGCGCCAGCGTGGTCTTGCCCAGTCCTGGCGGACCAAACAGCAGTACATGGTCCAGCGCCTCGCGCCGCTGACGGGCTGCGCTGATGAATATTTCGAGTTGCTCGCGCGCCTTGACCTGGCCGACGTATTCGGCGAGCCGCTTGGGGCGCAGGGCGCGCTCAACCGCCTCTTCCTGGCGGTCGCTGGTCTGGGCAGAGATCAGGCGTGGCGCCTGGAGTTTGTCGGTTTCGATAGGCATTGTGCAAGTTTAGGGGATTGAGTAGCGCAGTGTGTGCCAAAATGCATGCAGACGGGAGACGTGCGGTCGCATGCAGGGGGGCTCCAGGAACCGTAACGGGCAGCCACAGGGCAAGGTGAACAGGGCACCTTAGCCGATACGTGACCCAATGGACCAATGACCCAATGGACCAATGGACAGGGCAGGCTTCAACCGGGCAGGTCGGTCATTTGGGTTGTTCGCTTTGTCTTCTCAGGCCTTGGAGAGTTGGCGCAGGGCCAGCCGAATACCGTCTGACACCGTTGCATCATCCGGCAGTGCCTTCATCGCACTTAGCGCTTCGCGTTCGTTATAACCGAGCGCCAGCAGTGCGTTGAGGATGTCGCTGCGGGTATCCGGTTCGTTCGGGAAGCTGGTTCGCAAGCTACCTGCCGGGAGTTGCGGCAAGGCCTTACCGAGCTTGTCGCGCAGTTCCAGCAGCAGCCGCTCGGCGGTCTTTTTGCCTATGCCCGGGATCTTGATCAGGCGACCGGCTTCCTGCAAGGTGATTGCGCTGGCAAGGTCGGACACCGATAAACCGGACAGCACCGCCAGCGCGGTACGCGCACCTATGCCCGACACCTTGAGCAACTGACGAAACGCTTGCCGCTCGTCGTCGCTGGCGAAGCCGTAGAGAAAATGACCGTCTTCGCGCACCGCAAAATGGGTGAACAGCCTGACTTGCTCACCGCTCGCCGGAAGATGATAGAAAGTGCTCATCGGTACATCGATCTCGTACCCGATACCATTGGCCTCGACCACGATTTGCGGCGGATTTTTCTCGATTAGTGTGCCGCAGATGCGTCCGATCATCCCGGATTCCTCAGTTTCAGGTTCGCCAGTTGAATGCCAGCGTCGCGGCCAGCAACATGCCATGCAGCAGGGCCGCAGCGATGGTCAGCTTGATCGCGGGCCCCAGTTCTTCAGGAATGCTGGCATGCTGACGCAACATCCGCCCGGCGTGTAGCGACATCACCAAGGTCAGCAAGGCGATGGCGCTGACCTGTGGCAACATGCCGCGCTCGATGGCCAGCAGCAAACCCAGGTGGGCGATCAGCGCAAACAAAAAATAAAGCCACTTGGCCTGCTCCGGTCCAAGCCGCACCACAAGCGTCAGCTTGCCTCCGCGGGTGTCTCCGTCGTGGTCTGGAAACTGGTTGATGAACAACAGGTTGGCAACCAGCAGCGCAAACGGTGCGCCAGCTATCAGTGGCATCCAGTCAAAGCTGCCGCGTTGTACATGGTCGGCCCCGATCACCACCAGCAGCCAGCAGGCAAAGATCACGATTTCTCCAAGGCCCCTGCATACCAGCTTGAGGGGAGGAGCGGTGTAAGCCCACGCCAGCACCATGCCGGCCATCCCGATGCCGATAAGGCCTGGTGTGTCGGCAGCCAGCCATAGGCCGGGAGGGATGACGACGAGCAACAGCAGGCACCCGAAAACCCCCATGCCGCGCGTACTGATCACCCCGTTCTGAATCAAACGGCTGCCTCCGGTAAACGGGAACAGGCGTCTGGTATTGAGTTCGTCGGCGCCGCTCAGGGCGTCGAAGTAGTCGTTCAGCACATTGCCGGCAGCGTGCACCAGCAAGGCCAGAAGAATCGTCAGCAGCGCGGTCAGCGGCTGTATGCTGACGCCGCTGGCGTGGGCGCTCGCCAGTCCGATCAGGCAGGCCACCAAGGTGACCGATAAAAAGGCCGGGCGGGTGGCGACAAACAGCCGAAGCAAGGGGTTGCGTAATCGCGCCAGTGTGGGTTCGAGCGGGTGAAGGGCTTCGGATGAGGGAGAGCTCATAGCAGCACGATGTCGAATTGCTCTTGTGTGTAGCTGGTCTCTGGATGCAGCGAGACCTTTTTGTCAATAAAGTCGGACAGCATGGCCAGCGCCTGCGACTCTTCGTCATGAAAAAGGTCCACAACCGTGGGGGATGCGATGACGCGGAATTCGCGGGCATTGAACTGGCGGGCCTCGCGCAGCAGTTCGCGCAGGATTTCGTAGCAGATGGTGCGCGCCGTTCTGATTTCGCCGCGCCCCTCGCAGGTGGGGCAGGGCTCGCACAGCAGGTGCGCCAGCGACTCGCGGGTGCGTTTGCGCGTCATCTCGACCAGTCCCAGCGCGGTGAAGCCATTGACGGTGAGGCGCGTGTGGTCACGCGACAAGGCTTTTCGGAGCTCGGTCAGCACCATCTCCCGGTGCTCCTGGTTTTCCATGTCGATGAAATCGACAATGATGATGCCGCCAAGATTGCGCAATCTGAGCTGCCGCGCAATGACCTGGGTTGCCTCAAGATTGGTCTTGAAGATGGTGTCGTCGAAGTTTCGAGCACCTACAAAGCCGCCGGTGTTGACGTCTATGGTGGTCATTGCTTCGGTCTGGTCAATGATCAGATAACCGCCAGACTTGAGGTCTACCCGGCGCGCCAGCGCACGGGCAATCTCCTCTTCAATGTTGTGCATGTCGAACAACGGGCGATCACCTGCGTAGTGCGCAATGAGTGGCAATACCTTTGGTGTGTATTCGGCAGCAAAAGCGGTCAGCTTTTGATAGTTTTCGCGTGAGTCGACCAGAATCCTGCCAGTTTCACCGTCAACCTGATCGCGCAGCACGCGCTGACCCAGGTCGAGGTCTTCGTGCAGCAGGCTAGGTGCCATGCGGCCGGTTGAGCGCTGGCCGATCTCCTTCCATAACTTGCGAAGATAATTGATGTCGGACGACAGCTCGTCATCGTCGGCGCTCTCCGCCATGGTTCGCACAATGAAACCGCCGGTTTCTTCGTCTGGCACCAGACGGGTAAGGCGCTCACGCAGAGATTCGCGCTCTGACTCGTCTTCGATACGCTGAGAGATGCCGATGTGCTTTTCCTGCGGCAAATACACCAGCAGGCGCCCGGCAATGCTGATCTGTGTGGATAGTCGCGCGCCCTTGCTGCCGAGTGGGTCCTTCAGCACCTGAACCAGGATTTGCTGGCCTTCGGACAGCAATCGCTCAATGGTGCGCCCGTTGTCACCATTGGTGCGTTCAGTCCAGATGTCGGCCACATGCAAAAAGGCGGTGCGCTCCAGTCCGACATCGATAAAAGCCGACTGCATGCCGGGCAGCACACGCACTACCTTGCCAAGATAGATATTGCCAACGATGCCCCGGGTGGCTGTTCGTTCGATGTGCAACTCCTGCACAACGCCTTGTTCGACGATTGCGACACGGGTTTCTTGCGGGGTGCAGTTGATCAGGAATTCGATGCTCATGATGAGACCATGGGAGCTTCGCCGTCAGGCGAAAGTTCCGGAAGATTGACAATGCGCAATGGCGGTCTGAGGACCGCCATTGCGCATTGCGCATCTGGCCAAGGCGGGTTGGCTGTTGGGGACAACCCGCCGTGGGGTCAGCGAATGACAGGATACCCGAAGGTTTCAAGCATGCGCGCGGTTTCGAAAAGCGGCAGGCCCATGATGCCGCTATGGCTGCCGTGAATCTCCGCCACGAAGACTGCTGCGCGCCCCTGGATGGCATATGCGCCAGCCTTGTCCATGGGTTCGCCGGTGGCGATATAGGTCCGGATCTCTCGCTGGTCGAGCTCGCGAAAGCGCACCCGGCTAACGCTCAGGTCGCTGCGTGTGCGCTCACCGTCGCTGATCGAGATGGCGGTCAGAACGCGATGCTCGCGGCCGGACAGCCGCTCCAGGATTTCGCGTGCGTGCTCGGTGGATTCGGGCTTGCCGATGATCTCTCCGGCCAACTCCAGTGTGGTGTCAGCCGCCAGCACCGGCAGTGGTGGCAGGTGACGCCAGCGTTGCCGCCTGAACCCCGCCTCAGCCTTGCTGAGCGCCATACGTTCCACGTAACGCTCTACCTCCTCGTCAGGAAAAGGGCTTTCGTCTACATCAGGGTCTTCACCGCGCAGGTTGTCGCCACGAAAAACCAGCAATTCAAAGCGCACACCAATCTGGCGCAATAATTCTCGTCTGCGCGGGCTGCGGGAGGCTAGATAAATGCGATCGCTCATGTCATTCCCTGTGATAAGGGTGGTTTCGAGTTAGGGTCCAGGCACGGTACAAGGCTTCGGCCAGAAGAGGGCGCACCATCGCATGTGGCAGTGTCAGGCTGGACAGACGGATCTTTTCGTCTGCGTCGCTTTTGATGCCATCGGCCAACCCGTCTGGTCCGCCAATGATCAATGCCACGTCCAGCCCGTTTTGTTGCCACTGACCAAGCTGTTGAGCCAGTTGTGCAGTGGTCACGTCCTTGCCGTGTTCGTCCAGCACCACACAATGACAACGAGCCGGCAAGGCTGCGCGGATTCTGCTCTCCTCCTGAGTCTTCATGACGTCGACTGGTTTCCCGGCGGTGCGTGGTTCAGCCTTGACTTCCACCAGATCAAGCGGCAACTCACGCGGCATTCGGCGCGCGTATTCGTCAAATCCGGCGATCACCCAGTCCGGCATGCGATGGCCAACCGCGACGACCAGCAAACGCATCGGCGGTCAGGCCCTGCCGGTGCGTTTGGGGCGGGCGACTGTGCCGTTCCATAGCTCTTCCAGGCGGTAATGCTCGCGCACTGCTGGCTGCATCAGATGCACCACGATATCACCGAGGTCAACCAGCACCCATTCGCCGGTTTCTTCTCCCTCTGTACCAATCACTTCGCCGCCAGCTTCCTTGACCCGAACCTGTACGTTGTTGGCCAGGGCACGTGTCTGGCGGTTTGACTGGGCGCTGGCGATCACCACGCGATCAAACAATGGCGTCAGGCGTGAGGTGTCGATGACTTCGATTTCCTCGCCCTTGACATCTTCGAGGGCGGAAACCACGATTTGCTGGAGTTCTTGAATATTCATTGAGTCAGTGGTAAAGGTCGTTTGATCGGATAAGCTGCAGAACCGGGTCGGGCAGCAAATAACGGGCGCTGTTGCCGGTGTGTATGAGGTCGCGAATCAGTGAGGCTGAGATTGCCAGTGGTGTCATGTCGAATGGTACAACATGACCGGCAGGGCGCTCGCTAAGACAGGCCGGGTCGCGTTGCAGGCGACCAAGGCAGGCCTCGGCGAGGGTTTCGTCCAGCACCTCGGGCCAGCGTCTGCCGTGCGGAGGCGATCCCGGACGATTTGCTACCGCAACATGGGCCAACTCGAAAACTTCTTGCCAGCGGTGCCAGCGGTGCAGCCCGCTGAATGCGTCTGCGCCGAGAATCAGCACCAGCGGGCGCCTATGGTAACGCTTGCGCAGCCGTTCAAGGGTGAGTACCGAATAACTTTTGCCAGCCTGCTTCACTTCGCCATCGTCGCAAGCGAGCGCCGGGTTATCGGCGATCGCCACCCGCACCAGCGCAAGCCGTTGCCGGGCCGACGAAACAGGGCTCTCGCGGTGTGGTGGGTCACCCGCCGGAATCAGCATCACCTGACCAAGGCCAAGCGCCTCACGCGCCTCCTCGGCTAGCCGCAGGTGGCCAAAATGGATAGGGTCGAAAGTGCCACCCAGCAGACCCAGCGGTGTCGTATCAGTCGACAAGGTGCTCATCCACCACGTGAGCACCGAACACGTCACGTGCGTTGATGTAGAAGCTGGCAAAGACGACCGGCACAATGAACAGCGGCAGCACCAGCACCAGCAAGGTGGCCAGCGGCGGCATCACTGCACCTACCAGGCCAATCAATACGCTGGGCAGTACACCGACCAAGATCAGCAGCGAGAGCGCATACACCAGAAACGGTCGCCAGTTGCGCAAAAAGGCATAAAAGCTGAAGAACATCGCCTTGATGGCTGGCTGTTGCCACCACCCGGCCAGCACTGGAGCGAACCAGTAGGCCATGATTACCGGCGTGGACAACAGCAACACGCTGATCAAGGAGAAGCCCAGGTTGGTGGGCTGAGCAAGTTCGTCGCCAGTGGCTGCGCTGCGCAAGATGCTCATCAGCGTGCCACCATCAAGCAATGAGGTGATCAACACGACGAGCAGGCTGGCGACAAGGTAGATTCCCCCAACCCCGATCAAGCCGGCGACGTTGCTCTTGAAGCCCGAAAACAGCAGGTTGGGAGCCCCCTTCTGGCCCTCATCAATGGCCCGACAAACGTTGAGCACCCCAAGTGAGAGAACCGGCATCAGCAGCGAAGCGACTGCCTGCCCGAGCAGCGGTATGGCACTGAGGATGAGAAGAATGAGCAGATAGCCAAAAGAGGCGAAGGTCAGAAATGCTGGGTTGCGTTTCCATAAGGCCACGCCCTCGAAAAGCCACTGCCAGCCACGTTGAATCGGAAATTGTCTAGCTTGCATCGGAAAGAATCTGTCTCGTGTTGAGTAAGTGTCGGAAAGCCTGAGATTTGAGTATTCAAGTCGCCGGAAGTGCCGGATGCTGACAAATTCGCGACTCAAGAATATTGCGGTATTCGTCAGGGTCTTTCACCAACACCATTTCACCCGGCTTGGGCAGATGAAAATCCTCAGCCCGTGACAGCCAGAAGCGCAGCGCGGCGGCACGCAGCATGGCAGGCCACGCCAGACATTCATCGTCGGTGAATTGTCTTTCCAGGTGGTAAGCCTGCAGCAAGGCCTGTGTGCGGGCGTCATCCAGCTCGCCGTCCGGGGTGCAGCACCAGTCGTTCACAGTGACTGCCACGTCAAACAGCAGCACTTCATGGCCAGCAAAGTAAAAGTCGATTACCCCCCCAATATAGTCCCCATCCCACAATACGTTGTCGCGAAACAGATCGGCATGGATGGCTCCGCGCGGCAGTGTGTCGTGCTGATGCTGCGACTGAAAGGCCAGTTCGGCGTCGAGCAGGGTTCGATCGTCAGCAGTCAGATGCGGGCGTACGCGTGCAGCTGTCCGATTGCGCCAGCGGGCACCTCGCGGGTTGTCCTGCCGACGACCGTATGACTCGCCTGCCAGATGCAAGCCTGCCAGCATCGCGCCCACTCGTGCGCAATGTGCTGCGGTGGGCTCCATGATGGACCGGCCCGGCAGCCGTGCCACCAGTGCAGCCGGGCGTCCGTTGAGTGTGCCGAGATAGTCGTTGTGGCGATCGGCAATTGGCGCAGGAACCGGCAAGCCGTGGTGAGCCAGATGCGCCATCAGATAGAGGTAGTAGGGCAATTCAGCGCGCGGGATGCCTTCGAACAGCGTCAGCACATAGCGTCCCAGCGTGGTGGTGACAAAAAAGTTGCTGTTCTGGACGCCGGCGCTGATGCCCTCATGCTCGAACAGACGGCCGATCGCGTAGCCACCAAGCCACTCGGAAAGCGACTCGGCAGAGACTGGTGTAAAGACAGACATCAGATTTGATATGCCGCCAGAGAGTGAGCGCTTACCACGAGCGTATGACCCACATGGGGACTGACAGGGTCGGCATGCTCTGATGCCATTGCACCATCACTCCGTCACCCTTCTGGTCGATCAGATAATATGGTGTGCCATGCGGTGGTGTGACCTTGACCATGTATAGCCGACCATTGGCACGGTATTCTTCGATCGTGTCTTCGCCACGCTTGGTGATGGTAACCTCAGGTTCGAAACCATCCGCCATGCCAGGCATGGGCGGAGGTTCAGGCAGGGGCTCTAGTTGGGGCAACTGCTGGGCAGCAACAGGCAGCGATAGCAGCAAAAAAGCTGCACTGCCGAGAATGAGTGATCGAAGCATGGCGTTCTCCGGATAATGTCTGGATTCTAGCAGTTGCGCCGCGCTGCTGCGATGGGATGCGGTTTCGAATGGATCTGAGCACAGCTCCTGGTAGTCATGACTCGTCATCTGCCGCGTAATTGGCTTACAAATTCAGCATCAGGTCCTGCTCTTCTGGCAGGGGCATGAAGCCACGGGTTTCATAGTGACGAAAGATGGCTTCGACGACCTCGGTTGGGTCGTCGATGATCTGAATCAGATCTAGGTCTTCCGGGTTGATCATGCGCTCGGCCACCAGCCGGTCACGAATCCAGTCCACCAGCCCGTTCCAGAAAGGGCTGTGCACCAGAATCACTGGAAACTTGCGCGTCTTCTTGGTCTGTATCAGGGTCAGCGACTCGAACATCTCATCCAGCGTGCCAAAGCCGCCTGGCAGCACCACATAGGCAGCGGCCAACTTGACGAACATGTATTTGCGCGCAAAAAAGTGGCGAAAGGTCTGCGAGATGTCCTGATACGGGTTGGCGCCCTGTTCCATGGGCAACTGGATATTGAGGCCAATCGACGGGCTGCGGCCAAAGTAGGCGCCCTTGTTGGCTGCTTCCATGATGCCCGGGCCGCCCCCTGAAATCACTGAAAAGCCAGCATCCGACAACTGTCGTGCAATCTGCTCGGCAAGCATGTAGTACAAGTGATCTGCAGGAGTGCGTGCACTACCGAAAATCGATACCGCCGGACGAACCGCGTTCAGCCGCTCAGTCGCCTCGACAAATTCAGCCATGATGCCAAAGATACGCCACGACTCGCGCGCGTTGAATTTTGGCGCGTTGCCACCGGGCAGGTTGGGGGGGAGTTTATCCTTGGCTGTCATTGTAGTTCTCCGCGAGCACGTCAATGCTCGTCAGTTTGCTTGGTGATCGGTTATCTTTAGCTACTCTAACGCGCTTCGTCTGACTTGGGGTGCGACTCGATTCAATCTGAACGACAAGGTTTGCAATGCCCACGCTACTTCTCGTCGATGGCTCCAGCTATCTCTACCGCGCCTTTCACGCACTCCCCGACCTGCGCAACTCGGTCGGCGAACCCACCGGCGCCATCCGGGGTGTCTTGTCCATGTTGCGGCGGCTAGAGTCCGACTACGCAGCAGAGTATCGGGCCTGCATCTTCGATGCCAAGGGCAAGACTTTTCGCGACGACTGGTTTCCCGACTACAAGGCGCAGCGCCCCCCAATGCCGGCCGACCTGCGCGCGCAGATCGAGCCGCTGCATCTGGCGGTAAAAGCCGAAGGCTGGCCCTTGCTGATGGTCGATGGCGTGGAGGCGGATGATGTGATTGGCACGCTGACACAGCAGGCCCACGAGGCAGGCTGGCAGGTGGTGATCTCCACCGGTGATAAAGACCTGACCCAGTTGGTGCGCCCCGGCGTGCGCTGGGTCAACACCATGAGCGAAGAGGTGCTGGACGAGGCCGGTGTGAGCGCCAAGTTTGGCGTGCCTCCTGATCGCATCATCGACTATCTGACGCTGATTGGCGATACCGTGGACAACGTGCCCGGGGTGGAAAAATGCGGCCCCAAAACCGCGCTGAAGTGGCTGGAAGCCTACGGCTCGCTGGATGGCATCATCGCCAACGCCGACAAGATAGGCGGCAAGGTCGGCGAGAACCTGCGCCGTCATCTCGACTTTCTGCCGCTGGGTCGCAAACTGGTGACGGTGGTCACCGACCTCAAGTTGGATGTCGGCCTTGACGCACTCGCCGCACGCGGTGATGACAAGGCCGCGCTGCGCGAACTGTATGAGCGTTTTGAGTTTCGCAGCTGGCTGCGCGACTTGGATCAAGGCCAAGGCCAATCTGCCGTGTCGGATGAAAGCCAGTCTCAACCCAGCTCTGAGCTGTTCGCCGACATCGAACGTGAATACAAAACCGTCAATGACTGGGCCAGCTTTGATAGCTGGTTTGCCCGCATTCAATCTGCCGACCTCACCGCCTTTGACACTGAAACCACCAGCCTTGACCCCATGGCCGCGCGCCTGGTTGGCATGTCGTTTTCGGTGGAGCCGGGCAAGGCGGCCTATCTGCCGCTAAGCCACCGAGGCCCGGACAGCCCCACCCAGTTGCCGCTCGATGAAGTGCTGGTCAAGCTCAAGCCCTGGCTTGAATCCGATACTCACGCAAAAGTCGGCCAGAACCTCAAATACGACGCTCATGTACTCGCCAATCACGGCATACGGCTAGGTGGCGTTGCCGAAGACACCTTGCTGGAATCCTATGTGCTCGAAAGCGACAAACCGCACGACATGGACTCGCTGGCCAGTCGCCACCTCGGTGTCACCACCATCAGCTATACCGACGTATGTGGCAAGGGCGCCAAGCAGATCGGATTTGACGAGGTAGAAGTGGCGCGCGCCACCGACTACGCCGCAGAAGACGCCGACATCACGCTGCGACTGCACCAGACGCTGGTCGCCCGCCTGAGTGCAGCGCCAACGCTCAATGCGCTGTATCGCGACATCGAACTCCCGGCGCTGGGCGTGCTGTTCGAAATGGAACGCACCGGCGTTCTCATCGACCCCTTTCTGCTCGCCGCGCACTCTGAAGAGTTGGCCCGTCGCATCGCCAGCCTGGAAGAGCAAGCCCACGCGCAAGCTGGTCAACCCTTCAACCTTGGCTCACCCAAGCAGCTTGGCGAGATCCTGTTCGACAAGCTCGGCCTGCCCATCGTCAAAAAAACCGCCACCGGCAAACCCTCCACCGACGAAGAGGTGCTGACCCAACTGGCCGAAGACTTTCCGCTGCCCAAGCTGCTGCTGGAACACCGCAGCCTGTCCAAGCTCAAGAGCACCTACGCCGACAAACTGCCGCGCATGGTCAACCCGCGCACAGGGCGGGTGCACACCAGCTTCTCGCAAGCCGTGGCGGTCACTGGGCGACTCGCCAGCTCCGAGCCCAATCTGCAAAACATCCCCATCCGCAGCGAAGAGGGACGTCGCATACGTGCCGCCTTCATCGCCCCCAGGGATCATGTCATCGTCAGCGCAGACTACTCGCAAATCGAGCTGCGCATCATGGCACACTTGTCACGCGACCCCGGCCTGCTCAAGGCCTTTGCCCAAGGCGAAGACGTACACCGCGCCACCGCCAGCGAAGTGTTCGGCGTGCCTCCCAACGAAGTCAGCAGCGAACAACGGCGCTACGCCAAGGTCATCAACTTTGGCCTGATCTACGGCATGAGCGCCCACGGACTCGCCAAAAACCTTGGCATAGAGCGCAGCGCCGCCCAAGCCTGGATAGACCGCTACTTTGCGCGATACCCCGGCGTTGCCCGCTACATGGAAGAAACCAAAGCCATCGCCCGCTCGCAAGGCTATGTCGAAACCGTGTTTGGCCGTCGCCTGCAACTGCCCGACATCCGCGCACAACAAGCCGGCCGCCGTCAGGCCGCCGAGCGCGCCGCCATCAACGCCCCAATGCAAGGCACCGCCGCCGACCTCATCAAAAAAGCCATGACCGCCACCCACCAGTGGCTGCAGCAAGAAAAACTGAGCAGCCGCCTGATTCTGCAAGTGCACGACGAACTGATCCTGGAAGTGCCCCAAACCGAACTGGAACAAATCCGCGCAGCCCTGCCCCGCATCATGGGCGGCGTGGCCGAACTGGCCGTGCCCTTACTGGTTGAAGTGGGCGCAGGCAATAATTGGGATGAAGCGCATTAGCGCGGCAGGGGGCTTTGAAGGTTGGGCGGGTATTGCCAAGCGCTTTCTGCTTCCGTGGGACAGGCAATTGAAACAATTGTCTGTCAGTTAAAATGACGATATCTTACGAAAAAAGCCAGGGTACCTCGAAAAACCGCCGTTTTTGTTCGTTCCACCGCTTCAAGTAGCTGATTTATAAAGGGGCTGTTTTACTGATAACGAGGTTTTTCGAGGCACCCGCCAGTAAGACAGGTTGAAGTTGAAGGCAAGCCAGTGATCATGCAGCAGCTTTGGTTTGACGCGGTCGGGAAGATCTAAGCGAAGCGCTTGAAGCTTTCTGTTGAAAGGTGATCCTGATTCCAGGATCATTTTTCATAAAGCAAGTCTAGCGCATTGATTATTCGAGATAATGCTGACCTCCAAGCCGTCACCCAACTGATCATGCCACGTTTTGAAGTCAAGCAATCAGACAAACTGAATTTGACCTCCTACTCTGGGTTGGCGCTGATAGGTCAATGCTGTCAGGCTGCTCAGGTCGATGGGGTGATGGACGCTCGGTTGCCGGTATCCCAGGGGATGAAGAGCTCGGATTTGGTCAAGTCGATCGTAGGCCTGCTCAGTCTGGGCAAGAGTGACTTTGAGGCGATCGAACCGTTTCGTGATGACCGGTTTTTCAAGCAATCCCTTGGGCTTGCAAAGGTCCCCAGCGGTGTGTGGATGCGTCAGCGACTCGATGCCAAGGGTGCGGTGATACGCAAACACTCTGACGAGCTGTTCTTGCGTCTGCTTGAGCGCACCGAGGCACCGATCACCGCCCACAATGGAGTTATCTGCAGCGATTAAGGGGAGGTGAGATAAACGGATGGCACTGAGCGCGATAAATCCGGGATACAGAGGGATAAAAAGGGATTTGTCGGGAAAGGTGGTGCAAATCACTTGCACGGGTTGCAAAGGCACCGACGTTGCTTCGACTGGAGCTTGTGCGGGCTCATTCTCCCTCCAAGTACGAGGTGACGATGTTAAGAATGTTGCGTTCGTCGTCGCCGCTGATGCCCTGGTAAGGGCGCGCGGGAATGTCGCCCCATAGGTGAGGCCAGTCGGCCTTGGTGCCACCCATCTGCTGCATGAGCGCATATGGCATGGGACTGCCGATCTCTACCGCGCGCTCGCCGTCGATCTGCCACGATATTTCGTTTGCTAGGCGTTGCGTCTCACCGACTAGTGGCTGCTTGTTACCAGCGCTCGCGAACAGGCCTTCGTAGATGGACACCGTGACTGGGCTGTTCGACGCCCACGGAGTGCCGTCGGGCGCGACGCTGCTGCGGAAACGCTCCTTTGTCGATTCGGAAACATCCTCGCCGATTTCCATCAGGGCCGGGCGCAGATTTTGAGCGCGAGCGGCCAGCTGCTGCAGAGCGTCCAGAACGGAAGTACTGTCGATTTCGACGCGAAGAAGACCGTCAGTACATCAGTACAGGACGTGATCGATGCCGATCACGTTGCCGACATCGTCCAGCAACTCGGCAACCACGGCGTCGTCGGTGCCAAACGGGTAGTCATTTGCCAGCAGATCGGGCAGACGGTGAGCGTAGCCGATCAACGCGGCCATGTCTGTGCGACTGCGCAGCGGCTGCGCGCTCAGTTTGTGGGTATGGCCTGGGCGAGGATGGCAATCGACTTCGCCTGCGCTCATAAGATCACGGCTCCAACTCTCCCCTTCGCCAGAGATCGTGCCAGCGGACTCGTCCCACATCAGGTCAAGCCTGAGAGGGTAGGCATTACCTGTGGCAGTCTCGCAGACGAGACGGATTGCGTTCATGGTGTCCAGTAAAACAGTAGGCCGACGACAAAATCGAAGACGTCACGATCATCATTATAGACGCGCTTGAGCTTTTGCAGTGACCTCGGGTTTCCAGCGTCAGCGCCCAGGACGTATTCGAGAGCTATCTTCATGCCATTCGGGTGAGGCGCGATTTCCGGGTTATGGGGTTATGTGCGGCGCAACATGCTGAGTTTAGAACAAGCCTGCAGCCTTAAGGCTGAAGCGGAGTCCTTGCAGCGACGATTTCGCTGCTGCAGAGGTTGTCACTCGTTCTGCTCGCGCTAAAGGCCCTTACTGCTCACTGAACACCGCATCCAGAGTTTGAGCGTCGAGAATGCGTTCACCCCAGCGGTCGAGTTGCTCAAGCGTGGCGGTATGCAATCGTGCGAGGTGCGTCTCACCGAGGGGGCCGAAGCGACGGGTGAGCTGACGTTCAAGCAGTCT
>DAIMZH010000068.1:0-14033 GCA_036734105.1 Azoarcus sp.
GCGCTTGGGTTGCGCTCCACCGAGTCGGAGATCTCGAGCACCAATGGCATGGCACTCTCGGCCGACACGGCCTTGCCCATGCGGGCTTCGGAGAACATCGACACCACTGCCTTGGTGGAGCGGGAGTAGATCTTGCGAGCTTGTGCTAGCTCTTCGCGCATCGATGTGCGCACTGGCGTCTGGCTAGGCTGACGAGGCGTCTCGCCCTGCGGCTTGTCGGCAAATGCTTGCGCTGACCGGGACTGTGCAACATCCTCGCCCCGAGAGATGTCTATCACAACCTCCTTCACGTCGCTGTCAACAATCTGCTGCAGATCCTGTGGATCATCCAGCAGAAAGGCCGGACGCCAAAAGGGGTGATCCAGCCACGCGGCGCAAAATTCGTGAATGAACATGCCGCAGCGCAGTTGTTCGATTGGAATGCGTTTGAGCAATTGTTGTCCTTGAAGTCCGTGGTTCGGCGTGCCGTCGAAACTTGCCCTCGCCTGCGGAACATAACGGAGGTCACGCCGGACCATAACAACACCAGCATGGATGTCGGGTCAATCAGGCTTAAGCCGTCCGGAAACGCGGGGCGACAAAGGCGCGAACCTCAAAACAAGTATAGTCTGCCATCCGGGGCGCTAGCGGTTAAGTACGAAATTCACGGAAAATGGAAAAACCGCAACCATGCGAAGCCTGGCTGAAGCCACAATATGCTCATGAACACATCCCGACTGCCCTGCCGAATCGTCTGTCTGACCACCGAAACCGTTGAGGTGTTGTACGCACTGGGTGAAGAGGCACGCATCGTCGGCATCAGTGGCTATACCGTCATACCGCCGCGCGCGCGGCGCGAGAAACCCAAGGTGTTTGCGTTTTCCAGTGGCGATCTGCACAAGATACTGGCGGTGGAGCCCGACCTGGTGCTGGGTTTTTCAGACATGCAGGCGGACATCGCGCGAGACCTTGTCCGTGCAGGCATTGCGGTGCATGTGTTTAACCAGCGCAGTGTGGACGGGATTCTGGGCATGATCGACACCGTCGGCAGGCTCGTCGGCGCGCCGGACCGGGCGGCCACGTTGCTTGCCGGACTGGAGGCCTGTCTGGCGCAGGCACGCCCCCAGACAGCAGGGCTGGCAATCAGGCCGCGAGTGTATTTCGAAGAGTGGGACGAGCCGCCCATCTGCGGCATCCGCTGGGCGTCCGAGCTCATCGAACTGGCGGGTGGCGTCGATGTTTTTGCCGACCGATCGCGCCAGCCAGGCGCAGCCCAACGCATTCTGGCCGACCCGCTGGAGGTGGTGCGCATGGCCCCGGACATCATCATTGGCTCGTGGTGCGGCAAGCGCTTTCGAGCTGAGCGCGTAGCAGCCAGGGCCGGGTGGCAGGATGTGCCAGCGGTGCGCGACGGCGAACTGCATGAGATCAAGTCCGCCATCATGCTCTCACCTGGTCCGGTCGCCATCCGCGAGGGGCTGCCCGCGCTGCAGGGCATCATTGCCCGTTGGGCGGCAAGACGGGCGGGGTGAATGCTTTCGGCGCAGCTTTGCTGCCGTCGCCGGATATGCAATCAAGAGTGGATTCGCGCTAACGCCTTGCTCAATTTCAGCAGCCCTAATCCGAATGGGTAATTTGCTTGCCCGTAAGTGCGCAAAGCGAAAGTGGTAGCGCTTGGTCGCACAGAATACGCCTTTCACCCCGGATCTGGATTTCGGCCAAGTGGTTGCAAATAAAGCAATCTTATGTGGGTTGCCGCACGGAAAACATTTAACGCTAGTCCTATCGTCGGCACCAGGCGTACAGAGTGCATTCCATGCTGTATTGGCTAAAAGCCCTCAATTACCGATGTTTTTTTGAATAAAAGCCAGGTGTATTTTTGTGTTTATTAAGCCAAGGGTGGCATTAAGGACGCCTTCCGAAAGACGAGGATGATGAAGGTCCGGCACGTGCAAGTGCACGGCAATGTTCGGAAAATTCGGCATGGCCCATGCATTTTCATGTCATCTGGTTCAATTTATAAGGAAGGATGCAATGAAAAAGAAATTCACGAAAACCCTGGCTGCTGCTGCGCTGGCAATAGGCGGAAGTCTCTTTGCCATCAACTCATACGCTGCATTGGTTGGTATAGATGGAAGTTCGTCCATCGGATCATCGGGGGTCATCATTTCAGGATTCGATTTAAGCAATCCGGGAACGATACAGGTAGTAAATCCGAAGTACGGTCTCAATACGGGCGACTATTCTTCAATCGCAACTGACGTCCTTTTCACGTTGGCGGGGCCGTTGGATCTTGGTGACATTACGACGTGGAATATTACTGGTGATGCAATGACAACCGGCACCTATGTAGCTTCTGAGCTGGTCATCATTGATCAGAGCGCCGACTTTCTGAACATCTTCACCAGAGGAATATTCACGCCAGGCAATCTGGTTGGCACTCAGGCTGGAGGGTGTGCAACCGGCGGAAACGACTGCGCGCCGACCGATACCAGCCTGCGGTGGACATTCTCCAAGACCGGCGATTCAGTATCAGCAGGTGGCACACTGGCCTCACCGGCAGTACCTCTTAACAATGTTCCTGAACCTGGCAGCCTGGCTCTCCTGGCGATCGGTTTGACCGGTTTAGTGGCCAGAAGCCGTCGTCGCTTGATGAATCAAAGTGCTGTTTGATAGGTCAGGGTTTAAATCCGGGCGTTTAGTCCGGCATTATGAGTTCAGGTAATCAGGACTGGCTCAAGGGCCGTGTTTCGGGATGATCTCGAAATCCACGGCCCTTGTATGAGACGGGCGACGAAGCTGCTTCGCGTGGGTGGCAGCCAAGCTGGAGATTGGCGATGCCATTCCAGTTAGCCACTTCACCGACCAGGCAGCAGGCAGCGCATGAAGCGTGTCCATGCGTTGCCAGAGTCTTGTTGTGCGCTGATCGGCGGCGCTGCTTGTGGTGTATAGGCTGCAGGGGGTGTTTGGGTGACTGCTGCGCCGTTGCCTTGCATATAGGCTTCGAGTTCGGCGCGGCTCATGGCGTCCAGGTCCCAGTGCGTGGTGTGACGCAGCTTGATTTCGTCCTGAAATATCTTCAATTTCTTCTTGTTGTTGTCTGCCATGATTTTCTCCGATTGTTGCCGGTTTGCTTGCTGGGGTGTGGGGTAGACGGCGGGCTTGGGTGCGGGTTCCTGAGCGGGGCTGATATGCTGTGAGGAGGTTTTTTTCAAGGAGTCCAACATGTTGGCCAGATCGTGGTTTTTGCTTGCAGGCGCGGTGTTTGCTGCGAGCTTTCTGATGGTGTCTTCGGTGACTGCGCAGATGAGCACGCAGCCGCCGGATTGCGTCTGTTCTGCCGGGGTGAACGTGGGCAGCGAGGCGAAACCGGTGACAATCCGGCATTGTCAGTGCGGGGTGGTCAGTTGCGTGGTGGTGGTGGAGTCCGGGCAGTTGCAGTGCACACGCTGAGCGGGTCAGTGACCTGCGCTCAGGCAGGCTGCAATCCCGGTGGCGATGGCGTCGGCCATGCGGGCCTGCCGAGCAGGGGCGCGCAGCAGTAGTTCCTCATCCCGGTGTTTGATTACGCCTGCCTCAAACAGCAAGGCGGGCTGGATGGCGCGGTGAAGCACGATGAGGTTGTCAAAATAGTGGACCGCATGCAGCCGGTCTGCATAGTCACGACGGCGGGCGTTCTTGTCGGTGGGCACGAAGCCCATGCGCTGCAGGCGGGCGCCGATGGTGGAGCCGCACAGCAGGCTCTGGGTGACATGAGGGTTGCGCCGCGATACGAACATCGAGTGCCCTTGCCAGCGGTCCGAATAGGTTTGTGGCTGACCATTCCACCACCAGTCCTCAAGCTCGAACTCATTCACCGAGTCATGGTGAATCGAGATGAAGAAGTCGGCATCCGGCACACTGGCGGGCCGTGCTTCGAGGGATTCGATCAAACCGTCGTGATTGACCAATATGGTGCGCATGCCAAGCCTGTGCAGGGCGTGTGTCAGATGGCGCGCCAGCTCGTGGTTGAATTCCAGCTCGCTACGCCCTCGCGCGCTGATGGCGCCCGGCGCTTGCAGCGTGTGACCTATATCGACGGCAACCAGCAAGCCAGAAAGCCGTTGGCTTTGAGCTTGCTCTGATGAGCCTGTGGCAAGCGCGATGAAGCTCTGCAAGAGCAGGAAGAGGGCGAGCAGGCTGCGTGCGACGCGACTCGCATCGAGCCAAAGGTGCGACCGGATTGCTGTTTTGCGTGGTGCGCGCATGCTCGCCTGTTCGCTTAGGCAATTGTTGGCTTGCACATTATCTGCGTCGCCAAACGCTGGTGATCAGTCTTCCAGCAGGCTGCGCAGCATCCACGCGGTTTTTTCGTGCACCTGCATGCGTTGGGTGAGCAGATCGGCGGTGGGTTCGTCATCTGCCTTGCCCGCTGCTGGCAGCACGCTGCGAGCGGTTTTGACTACGGCCTCCTGCCCGCGCACCAGATGCTTGATCATGTCCTTGGCCGAGAGCGGACCTTCGGGTTCCTTGAGACTGCCCAGTTGCTGAAATTCGCGATAAGTGCCCGGTGCCGGGAAGCCCAGCGCACGAATGCGTTCTGCAATTGCATCCACGGCCAGCGCCAGCTCGTTGTATTGCTGCTCGAACATCAGGTGCAGCGTGTTGAACATTGGCCCGGTGACGTTCCAGTGAAAGTTGTGGGTGGTGAGGTAGAGCGTGTAAGTGTCGGCAAGCAGGCGAGACAAGCCGTCGGCGATTTTTTCGCGGTCTTTCTTGGTGATTCCGATGTCGATGTCCATGGCAAAACTCCTGTGATTGATTGCGTGGCGTGAACAACCTCAAGCCGCCCCCTCTCTAGGGATGATACGGAAAGCGGGCGGTCAAGCCAATGCCGGAAAGGCTTCAAATGGCGCACAGGCACCACCATGGTGCGATTGGTCTGCGACTTTTGCCCGAAACTGCCGACAAGAAGACGATTCCGGCCGGGCACTGATCTTGCGTGATGTATTCATGCAGTCATTGCGAAGGCCGCTTGTTCATGTTCGCGAATCTACATCACCTTTCACATCATGCTGCCTGGCGTCGGCAGCTTGAGCTGTTGCTGGAGTCAGCAGGCGAGGGCATCTATGGCATCGATCTGAATGGTCGATGCATCTTCATTAATGGCGCGGGTTCCGCCATGCTGGGTTTTGCGCCTGACGAAGTGCTCGGGCGTAACATGCATTACCTGATTCATCACTCCCATGCAGATAGTCGGCTCATGTCGGTTCATGATTGTCGGATCTTTCGTGCATTTCAGGAGGGGCAGGGCTGCCGGGTGGACAACGAAGTGCTGTGGCGCCGTGATGGCACTGCCTTCGCCGCCGAGTACGCGTCCTATCCCATCCGCGACGGTGGCAAGGTGGTCGGGGCGGTGGTGACCTTTACCGACATCACCGAACGCAAGCGTACCGAATCGGAGCTCAACGCAGCCCGCAACGAGCTGGAGCAGCGGGTTGCTGAGCGTACCGCCGAGCTGTCGGCCGCCAACCTGCAACTGCGAATGGCACGAGATGGGTTGCGACGGCTTTCGGCTCACATGAATCGCCTGCGCGAAGAGGAACGAGCTCATATCGCCCGGGAGATTCATGACGACCTGGGCGCGTCGCTGACCGCGATGCAGCTTGAACTCAACTGGCTGCGCAAAAGGCTTGGTGCCGAGCAGGATGTCTGCGGGCGCATTGATGCCGCTCTGGAGATGGGCAAAGGTGCGATGCATGCCATGCGGCGGATACTCAACGATTTGCGTCCCGGCGTGCTTGACCACCTTGGCCTGTGGGCTGCGCTTGAGGCCTTGCTTACCGAAACCCGTTCTCGTTCCGGGATCCACTGCAGTCTTGTTTGCCCGGACAAGGTGGAGCGTTGTCGGCTGGGCAGGGATGCCGAGATCGCGGTCTATCGCATCGTGCAGGAGGTGCTGACCAATGTGCTGCGGCATGCCGGGGCGAGCCGCGTGTGCGTGATCGCACGAGCCTTGTCGCGTGATTTACTGCTGGAGATAGAAGATGACGGCTGTGGCATGCGGGTGCCTCAGGCGCCCAGCAGTTTTGGATTGCTTGGCATGCATGAGCGCGCGCTGGCCATAGGTGGCGTTCTGGAGATTGACAGCACGCTGGGCGTGGGCACCGTGGTGCGGCTCAGGCTGCCGGAAGTGATGCTATGAGTCGGGACGGAATCAGCATGTTGGTCGTGGATGACCACATGATCATCCGCCGGGGGCTTATTCAGATACTGGCCGAATGTGAAGGTCTGGGGCCGTTCAGGGAGGCTGGCGATGGGCCTGTGGCAATTCAGGCCATGCGCGAGTCACCTGCCGATGTGGTGTTGCTTGATGTCGCGCTTGGAGATCGCGATGGGCTGGATGTGCTGAAAACCCTGCGCGGCGAGTTTCCGCAAACCGGCGTGGTGATGTTGTCGGTTTATCCGGAATCTCAGTTTGCAGTTCGCGCGATTCGCGCTGGTGCAGGTGCCTACCTCAACAAGGGTTGCTCGCCTGATGAACTGGTAGAGGCCATACGCAGAGTCGCAGGTGGGGGCGTTTATGTCACTGCTTCGATAGCCGAACTGCTGGCACGCAATGTCCGCGAACCGCATTCGTTGTCGCCGCATGAGAATCTCTCCAACAGAGAATTTCAAGTGCTGGAGTTATTCATTGAAGGCTTCACAGTTGCTGAGATCGCGCAGCGGCTTTCGCTATCGGGCAACACCATTTCCACATACCGGGCGCGAATTTTTGAAAAGCTGGACGTAAAAAGCATGGCAGCGCTGCTTGGCTATGCCGCACGTCACAATCTGTTGTCGCGTTGACCACGGCGTGTAGTGCTGTCACTACAACAGAATCGCGTCCGTGGTGATAGTGCGACAAGCCGGGCGCGAGCAACATGCAGACCATGGTGTTGTGTTTACGGAGAGCATGTGATGCGCAAACAAGGCTTACGGATCGGAGTGTATGTCTTCAAGGACGCGGAGGTCATTGACTACGCTGCACCGGTTGGCGTGATTTCGGTGGCTCGCCGTCTTGACCCGGCGCTGGATGTGTTTCTGATCGCCGACGCGATGCGCCCGGTGCAAACACAGGCTGGCATCACGGTGATGCCCAACTATGCGTTCGCTGACCAGCCTGCCATAGACGCCTTCGTCATCCCCGGTGGCTTCGGCACCCGACAGGAAATGTATAACCGCCGCTTGCACGACTACATCCGCGCGCTGCCTGAGTCCTGCTTGCTCACCAGCGTGTGCACCGGTTCGTGGATCTACGCTCACATGGGGCTGCTCGACGGTCTGGCGGCAACCAACCGCAAGGAGCCTGATCGTCTCGAAGCTTCACATCTGGGCAAGACGCCAATTGAGCGGCTTGCTGAAATCGCGCCAGCCTGCCGTATCAGTCATGCGCGGGTGGTGGACGCCGGTCGCATCGTCACTGCCGGTGGCATCAGCTCCGGCATGGAGCTGGGTTTTCACCTGCTCCGACGGGCGGGCTATGAGGACAGCTTTGTTGCCGAAGTGGCCCGCATCATGGAGTACCAGCGTGCCTATGCACTCTATGAGCACGACATTGAATACGCCGCGCCGCTTGCGGCAGCCCGCCTCAAAACCGCTTGAACCCCCAGAAGGAGTCTGCCGTGTCTGCCTTTCGCAATCCGTTTGACTACCGCGTGCGTCTCAACCGTGGTGGCTGCAACTGCGGCCGCCACAACAGTCAGGCCGAGCATGACCACGCCGAGGCGCTGGAGCGCCAGGCGCTGCAGGACCGCGCAGTCGAGAGCGCGGTGATGCGTGCGATGTTTCCGCAGGACGAAGTGCGCCGCCGCTTTTTGAAGGCAGTGGGCGGCAACACCGCGATGGCCGCGATTGCCAGCATCTTCCCGCTGGCAGCAGCCAAGGAGGCCTTTGCCGAAACGCTTGGTCCGCTGGAAAAGACCAAACTCAGCGTCGGTTTCATTCCGATCACCTGCGCCACGCCAATCATCATGGCCCACCCGCTCGGCTACTACGCCAAATACGGGCTGGACGTTGAGGTGGTCAAGACCGCTGGCTGGGCGGTGGTCCGTGACAAGTCGCTGGCCGGCGAGTACGACGCCGCCCACATGCTGTCGCCCATGCCGCTGGCCATCTCGATTGGTGCCGGTTCCAACCCGATTCCGTGGACCATGCCTGCAGTTGAGAACATCAACGGCCAGGCCATCACGCTGGCGATGAAGCACAAGGACCGGCGCGACCCCAAAGACTGGAAGGGTTTCCGCTTCGCGGTGCCGTTTGACTACTCGATGCACAACTACCTGCTGCGCTACTATCTCGCAGAGCACGGCATAGACCCGGACCGCGATGTGTCCATCCGCTCGGTGCCGCCGCCGGAGATGGTGGCCAACCTGCGCGCAGACAACATCGACGGCTTTCTCGCGCCCGATCCGGTGAACCAGCGTGCGGTGTATGACGGCGTGGGCTTCATCCACCTGCTGTCCAAAGAGATATGGGACGGCCACCCGTGCTGCGCCTTTGCCGCCAGCCGCCAGTTTGTGACCACCATGCCGAACACCTATCAGGCGCTGTTGAAGGCCATCCTTGATGCCACCGCCTATGCGCGCAAGCCCGAAAACCGCAAGGAGATTGCCGCCGCCATCGCGCCGACCAACTACCTCAACCAGCCGGTTACGGTGGTCGAGCAGGTGCTCACCGGCACTTTCGCGGATGGCCTGGGCAACGTGGTGCGCAACCCGGAGCGTATCGACTTTGACCCCTTCCCCTACGAGTCCTTCGCGATCTGGATACTCACGCAGATGAAGCGCTGGGGCCAGATCAGCGGGGAAGTGGATTACGCCAAGGTGGCGAGCGAGGTGTTTCTTGCCACTGATGCGACCCGGCTGATGAAAGAGCTCGGCATGGAGACACCGGAGGACCCGGTCAAGCCGTTCTCGGTGATGGGCAAACCTTTCGATCCGAGCCAGCCGGAAGCTTACATCGACAGCTTTGCCATCCGGAGGAGTTGAGTCATGAGCGCCAATCGACCCTGGCTTGCACCGATGTTATCCCTGCTGTTCTTTGTGGTGTTCGTGGGTTTGTGGCACCTCAGCACCAGGCAGACGGTTGGTGAGGTCATCGTCGATCCCGAATACGCTGCGTTGATCGGCGCGGCGGCTGCCACCGGCGGACAGTCGGCAATGCCGGGGCCGGCGGATGTGGCGGCCAAGCTCGTGGAGCATGTGTCCGACCCCTTCTACGACCGGGGTACCAACGACAAGGGCATAGGCATTCAGCTTGGCCACTCGATCATGAGGGTGCTCATCGGCTTCGGGCTTGCCGCGTTGGTGGCAATTCCGCTGGGTTTCGTCATCGGCATGTCACCGCTGGTGTACAAGGCACTCGACCCCTTCATTCAGGTGCTCAAACCGATCTCTCCGCTGGCCTGGATGCCGCTCGCGCTGTACACCATCAAAGACTCCAACATCTCGGCGATCTTCGTGATCTTCATCTGCTCTCTGTGGCCGATGCTGATCAACACCGCCTTTGGTGTGGCTTCGGTACGCAAGGACTGGCTCAACGTGGCCCGCACGCTTGAGGTGTCGCGCCTGCGCACCGCCTTTCAAGTGATTCTGCCAGCCGCAGCGCCAACCATCATGACCGGCATGCGCATCTCGGTGGGTATCGCCTGGCTGGTCATCGTGGCGGCTGAAATGCTCGTTGGTGGCACCGGCATAGGCTATTTCGTGTGGAACGAGTGGAACAACCTGTCCATCGCCAACATCATCAGCGCCATCCTGTTCATCGGACTCATCGGGATGCTGCTCGACAACGCGCTGGCCCGTTTGGGGCGCGCCGTGACATATAAGGAGTGACCGGATGACCCAGCATTTTCTGCAGGTGGAGAGTCTGGCCAAGCGCTTTTCTGGCCCCAAGGGCAAAGATACGCTGACCGTTTACGAAAACATTCACTTTGGCATAGACAAAGGCGAGTTCGTCTGCATCATCGGGCATTCCGGCTGCGGCAAGACGACTATTCTCAACGTGCTTGCGGGGCTGGACGAGGCCAGCGACGGCGCCGTCATCATGGATGGCAAAGAGGTTTCCGGCCCGTCCCTCGACCGTGGTGTGGTTTTTCAGGGGCATGCCCTGCTGCCGTGGTTGAGCGCTCTGAAAAACGTTGAGTTCGGTGTGCGCTCGCGCTGGCCGGGCTGGAGCGCGGGGCAGATCGAGTCGCACAGCACCAAGTATCTTGAGATGGTCGGTCTCGCCGCAGCCCTGCACAAGAAGCCGTCGGAGCTGTCTGGCGGCATGAAGCAGCGTGTGGGCATTGCCCGGGCCTTCGCCATTCAGCCCAAGATGTTGCTGCTTGACGAGCCTTTTGGTGCGTTGGACGCGCTTACCCGGGGCACCATACAGGACGAGCTGATGGCCATTGTGCAGGCCACGCACCAGACCGTGTTCATGATCACCCATGATGTCGACGAGGCCATCCTGCTGGCCGACAAGATCATGCTGATGAGCAACGGGCCTTACGCCAAGATCGCCGAGATCGTCGAGGTAACGATGCCGCGTGATCGCAGCCGCAGCACCATCCACCACGACCCGCAGTATTACCGCATTCGCAACCACCTGGTTGATTTTCTGGTGAACCGCTCCAAGGATTTCGCCGGCGAGGCCGCGGCCGACCACGACGCACGTCATCCGCCGGTGGTGCGTCCTGGCCTGGAGAGCGCCGCCGAGGTGGTGCCCATGCCTGTGCAGCTTCAGTCCCTTTCTGCCAAGGATGCCGGCCGTCCGGCCCCCCTTGTTTCCAAAGCCTCAGCCTGAAGGAGAATTACCATGACCCGTGATGACGTCACCGCCCTGATCGTCGCAGCCAAGATCAAGAAAAAGCTCAGTTGGGCCCAGCTCGCCGAAGTGGTGGGCTTCAGCAAGGAGTGGAGCACCGCAGCGCTGCTCGGCCAGATGACCCTGACCGAAGCCCAGGCCAAGGCTGTGGGCGAGGTGCTGGACCTGCCCGAGGACGCAGTTGCGCTGCTGCAGGTGGTGCCCTACAAGGGTTCACTGCCAACTGCAGTGCCCACTGACCCGCTGATCTACCGCTTTTACGAGCTCATCAACGTGTACGGCTCCACCTTCAAGGAGCTGATTCATGAGGAATTTGGCGACGGTATCATGAGCGCCATCGATTTCAAGATGGACCTCAAGCGAGAGCCCAACGACGCCGGTGATCGCGTCAGCATCACGATGAGCGGCAAGTTTCTGCCTTACAAGACTTATTGAGCGAAGCCGTCCCTTTCTGTTGCCCGGGGCGGCCCGGTTGCGTGCCGCCCCTGTTTTCGTTCAGCCATGCACTGCGGAAAACCCTGGCTCACCATCAAACAGATACAGGTTCTCCGACTTCACCACGTCCAGCCCGGCCTCGGTCAGCTTGCGATACAACTCTACCGGGGCAATCGCGGCTGGTTGGTCGCCGCGAAAGCGGCAGCGCCAGTGATCGACGCAAAAGGTCTCAGGGAAGCCATGTGGCCATACACGCACCCCACGATTGGTAATCACCTCCAGTGACAGACCAGTGCCGTGCTGCGCCCCTTTGAGCCGGGTGGCCAACGCGTCTATATCCTGTCCGCTCCAGTGCAGAAACAGATCTACTCCAACCAGCGCCTTTTGGGCTTTGATGGCTTTTGCAAGCAGGGTTGGTCTGCTTTGCGGGATCACCATGGCGTTTTGGTAACTTGCAGCTTGCAAGGAGTCGGGTTGATGCCCGAGTCGGCTAATCACCGCAGCGGCAAAGTCCTGGGTTCCAACCAGCTTGTGGCTGGTGTTTGCGCAGTGAATGTCGCGGGTGTGAATGCCGCGCTCGATGGTGCTCAGCCAGGCATTGTGGATTTTTTCGGCCACCTCCATCTGGCCAATGTGCAGCAGCATCAGGATTGCACCGTGCAATAGACCGGATGGGTTGGCGATGTCCTTTCCGGCAAGCGGTGGCGCGGAGCCGTGGATCGCCTCGAACATGGCACATTGATCGCCGATGTTGGCCGATCCGGCCATGCCTACCGAGCCTGCCAGTTGGGCGGTGATATCTGAGAGGATGTCGCCATACAGGTTGGGTGTCACGATGACGTCGAACAGCTCGGGCTGGTCGGCAAGCATCGCTGCACCAATGTCGACGATCATGGTGTCGCTTTCAAGGTCCTGGTATTGCGCACCGATTTCGTCGAACACCTGGCGGAACAGTCCGTCGGTCAGCTTCATGATGTTGTCTTTGACCATGCAGGTGACCTTTTTGCGACCGTGCCGACGGGCGTACTCGAAGGCGTAACGCACGATGCGCTCGCAGCCCGGCCGGGTGATCAGCTTCAGGCATTGCACCACGTCATGGGTCTGACGGTGCTCTATACCGGCGTAGAGGTCTTCTTCGTTCTCGCGGACCACGACAACGTCCATGCCGGGGTGCCGTGTTGGCACAAAGGGCGCGTAGGCCACGCAAGGGCGTACGTTCGCATACAGGCCTAAAGCCTTGCGGGTGGTGACGTTGAGGCTCTTGTAACCACCGCCACGAGGGGTGGTGATCGGCGCTTTGAGAAACACCCGGGTATCACGCAGTGAGGCCCATGCCTGCTCTGGCATGCCTGTCTTCACACCGGCCAGATAGCTGCGTTCGCCAATTTCCACCGGCTGAATGTCGAGTTGCGCACCAGCCGCTTCGAGTATGCGCAGCGTCGCCTGCATGATCTCGGGGCCGATGCCATCCCCCTCGGCAACGGTAATCGCGGTCTTGAGTTGTACCGATTGGGTGGGAAGATCGTTGGGGTGCATGGCGGTTCTCCTTGAATGTCCGCTGCCGGAGGCGGCAGCGCTGTGAGACGAATCTTGAATTGGAGAACAAATTTAATAAAATGGATTATGTGCAACTTTTGTATCTACATATATAGATGAATGACTCTTCTGACTCAACCGCCGGTTTGCCTGCACCGCGTCGACGATTCCACACTCGTCAAACCACATTCCGGCAATTGGAGATATTCCTGCAGGTGGCAAGACGTGGCAGCGTGACAGAGGCCGCCAGGGCATTGCACCTTGCGCAGCCGACGGTTTCCACGCAGTTGGCCAGGCTCCAGAAGGCCCTTGCCGAGACCTTGTTCGAGCAGGTTGGCCGTCGACTCGATCTCACTGCTTCCGGGGAGGTTTTGCAGCGCGGCTGTGAAGAGTTGTTCGAAGTGCTCGAACGAATCGACAGCCGGCTCGGAGCGCTGCACGGCCTGACCGCCGGGACGCTCAGGCTGGGGGTCGTGACCACCGCGAAATATCTCATGCCTGGCTACCTCGGTGAGTTTTGTCGCAGGTTTCCCGAGGTCGAGGTGCAGTTCAGCATTTGCAACCGCAATGAGCTGGTCTCGCGGCTGGAGGCCAATATGGATGACTTCTATGTCTTCAGCCATCCGCCTCAGGAGCTCGACATCACCTCACACCCGTTTGCCGACAATCCCTTGGTGTTCATCGCTCCGACAGATCACGCGCTGGCGGGCAGGGCCGGTTTGACTTGGGATGATCTGGCAGGCTGGCCCTTGCTCATGCGCGAGGCTGGCTCTGGGACGCGGCTCGCCATAGAGCGAGCCTTTCGGGCAAGCGGCTGGCCGTTTACTCCCAAGATGGTGATCGCCAGTAATGAGGCGATCAAGGAGTCGGTGCTCGCTGGACTTGGAATTGCGGTTCTGTCGCGCCACACCCTGCACCATGGCGGTGGAGAGAATCTGGTCGAGCTCGATGTCGAGGGCTTTCCGATTCGCACCGTCTGGTCAGTGGTGCATTGGCGACAGAAGGTTTTTTCGCCGGCGGCCGAGGCGTTTCTGGCGCATCTTGGAGTCAATGCCTGATCCTCGAGCAATGGCGGGTTTTCAGCCAACCAGCCAGCGAATGCCGTCACGGGTGTGCTCGAACAGCCGCCACGCGCCGCCGCCGTTACACAAACCGTAACGGAAAGGCATGTGCCCTCGGCCAGGCGTCTCAAAGCGCAGATCGCGAAAGCTCGCACAAGCACCATTGAGGCCGCTGTCTGGCTCCACCTGGTC
>DAIMZH010000069.1:0-13770 GCA_036734105.1 Azoarcus sp.
TGGCGCTGGCGCTGGTGTGTGCGATGGCCGATGGTGAGTCCGAAGTCAGTCACGACGCACTGCTGCGGGCGCTGGCCTGGGGCGAGTACCTGCAAAGCCATGCGATGCGGGCCTATGCAGCAGGCACCCGAGTTCAAGCCGAAGGGGCGCGGGCGCTGCTGGGCAAGATCAACGACGGCAAGCTGAAGGACGGATTCACACCGCGTGACGTCTACAACAACGGTTGGTCGCTGCTGACCGACAAGGGCGATGTGCAGAAGGCGACGGACATGCTGTGCGACCTGGGCTATCTGCGCATGACCCAGCACGCACCCAGCCCGGCAGGCGGCAGGCCGTCATTCAGTTTTCAGATCAACCCGGTGATTCTGGCAGGGGGCGGTGACGCATGAGCTACCTTGCCCGACTGAAGAAAAATTCTGAAACCCCCCCTGTGACGAACCAGCAAAACCAGCAAAACCTAGAAAAAGGTGGTTTTGCAGGTTTTGCTGGTTCCGTGACTGGCGATTTTCAAAAATCAGCGACCCCAGCGACGAAGCCGACCAATGCACTCGCAACCAGGGCAAGCGGCTGGGTGCTGCACTACGCCGACCGCGAACCGCTGGAGGTGATCTTCGCGCCTGCCATCACCCATGCCGAGGTGCTGGCGACTGAACCGGATGCAGTGGCCGCTGAGCCTGTGCAAGAGCGTGTCGGCAATCGACTGGCTACACCCGGCGAGCGTGACGAACTGCTGGTGCTGGTGGCGGTGATCTTTGTCGACGACACCGACCAGGACAAGCAAGAGGCTGTTGACGCTGCGCTGGTCGATCCTGCGGGCGCTTTGACGTGCTACCGCGCCATCGCTGCCGAGCGCGGCATCACCGCTGCGCTCCCCGAAGTACGCACGCCGTTACGCAGCGAAGTACGCACGGAAACGATGACGACGGGCTGCAAGACCTGCCGACACCTGAAGAGGCCGGGCCTGTCGGCGGGCTACTGCGGCGGTGGGCGTGACGACCTGCCGGGTGCATATGGGCTGCACCATCCGCTGCGCAAGCTACCAGCCGACCATGGCGCAAGCTGCGTCAGCTACCTGCCGCACGAGGGTGCTGACCATGTGTGAGTTCGCAGACCTTGGAAACTGGCTGAATCTCAATACTGGCGAGGGATTCGGGCGGTTCGGAGCGGTTTACATGCGCTCAAGTTCGCTGATGATTTCGGAAAATATTTTCGTGACGAGGTGCACCAATGGGCGGATTCGGTAGCGGGCGGCGCGGTGGGCGTGATGTGACCGCCGACTATCGGCGGCTCGACGTGCGCAAACTTCACCGCGCTGGCGTACTGGTGCCTGGGTGGATCGGCGGGTGGCAGTGGAGCCGACGCGGCGAAAAGACCGCGGACATTGGCATCGAGGTGGGCGAAGGCAGCATACGACTGCGCTACTCCATAAAGAACACCGGAGAACAGAAGGATTACGACGTCGGCCTGAGTTACACCGGCTGCAACTACGGCGGCGCTCGACCGTGGTTCCTGTGTCCGTGCTGTGGGCGGCGCGTGGCGGTGCTGTACGGCGGCGCGGTATTCGCCTGCCGTCACTGTTACAAGCTGGCGTATCAAGTGCAGCGTGAGTCAGACAACAACCGTGTTGCTCGACGCCTTGATGCGATCAGGGAGCGCCTAGGCTGGCCTGATGGGTTCCTGAATGGCGACGGGTGGAAGCCCAAGGGGATGCACTGGCGCACCTTCTACAAGTTGCGGGCCGAACACGATCAACTCAAGGGCGCGGTGCTGGGTGGGTGGGCGCGGCAATTCGGGATTTTGCAGAACCGGCTGGGGCAATCCAAAATAGGATGATGCGCAAGCCGTGATCCAGCACCAACAACAACCTAACCCAGCCGAGTGCTGGGTTTGTCGTTTTTGCGACCTTGACACGCTGCCGTAAGGCGTTGCGGGGCTATCACTTTTCGCCGTGGTGCTAGCCCGGTGATAGCCCGGCTGAAAAAAGAAAGAGGCTGCATTGCTGCAACCCCTTGATTCTTCTGGTGGTGATGGGCGGAATCGAACCGCCGACCTATGGGTTATGAATCCATCGCTCTAACCGTCTGAGCTACATCACCAACAAGCCTGTTAATATATCGCTTTCAGAACTATTGCGTCAAGTGGAAACGCTTCCGATGAAGAAACTCTATATCCGTACGTTTGGCTGCCAGATGAACGAGTATGACTCGGACAAGATGGCGGATGTGCTCGGGGCGGCCGAGCCGATGGTGAAAACCGACAATCCGGAGGAGGCAGACGTCATACTTTTCAACACCTGCTCAGTGCGCGAGAAGGCGCAGGAGAAGGTGTTTCATGACCTTGGGAGAGTAAAGCATCTCAAGCAAGCAAAGCCGGACTTGATTATCGGCGTGGGTGGCTGCGTGGCGAGCCAGGAGGGCGATGCGATAGTGACGCGAGCGCCTTATGTCGATCTCGTGTTTGGGCCTCAGACCTTGCATCGTTTGCCGCAGTTGATCAATGAACGACGAGTCAGCGGGCGTTCGCAGGTAGATATTTCGTTTCCTGAAATCGAAAAGTTCGACAAGTTGCCGCCAGCGAAAGTGGAAGGCGCCAGTGCTTTTGTGTCCATCATGGAAGGCTGTTCGAAGTATTGCACTTTCTGTGTTGTACCTTACACAAGAGGTGAAGAGGTGTCGCGGCCGCTGGATGACATTCTGGCCGAGGTCGCAGGCCTGGCGGATCAGGGCGTGAAGGAGGTGACCTTGCTTGGGCAGAACGTCAATGCCTGGCGGGGAGAGATTGTCCGGGAGAGCGAGGAGTTCGGGGATTTCGCCTTCTTGCTCGAGTGCGTGGCTGAGATTCCGGGGATCGAACGGCTTCGTTATACGACATCCCATCCGCGCGAGATGACCCAGCGGATCATCGACGCGTATGCCAGGATTCCCAAACTGGTCAGCCATCTTCACTTGCCGGTTCAGGCTGGTTCTGATCGTGTGTTGGCGGCGATGAAGCGTGGCTATTCGGTTTTGGAGTACAAGTCACTCATCCGCAAACTTCGTGCGGTGCGCCCTGACCTTTCGCTTTCATCGGACTTCATCGTTGGCTTTCCCGGCGAAACCGAGGAGGATTTCGAGAAGACGATGAAGCTTATCGATGATGTAGGTTTTGATACTTCCTTCAGCTTCGTCTACAGCGCTCGTCCGGGTACGCCTGCAGCAGACCTTGAGGACTGTGTGCCGCCGGAAACCAAATTGCGGTGGTTGGCGAGATTGCAGAAGAGAGTGGAGGCTCAAGCCGCCGTGATCAGCGAGGCCATGGTGGGACGTGTTGAACGGGTTCTGGTGGTCGGACCGTCCAAGAAGAACCCGGAGGAACTGGCTGGGCGTACAGACAACAATCGGGTGGTCAATTTCGCTGCTCACCCCAGGTTGATTGGGCAGATGGTTGATGTACGTATTACCGCTGCGTTGCCGCATAGCTTGCGTGGTGAAGTGGCCATTCGGGAGTGCTGAATGAGCAATATGAGAGACTTGGTTCTGCAACCTTTGGACAATTCCCGTCTGGCCAACTTGTGCGGCGTGCTTGATGAGAACCTTCGTCAGATTGAAACGGCTTTTGATGTCACCATCTCTCGCAGGGGAGAGCACTTTCGTCTCGCTGGCGAGGCTGATCAAACTCAACTTGCCGTCCGGGCGCTGCGTCAGTTTTATGAACGTGCGGATTCGCATCTCAGTCTTGATGATATTCAGCTTGGCCTTGTCGAGGTTGCCAAAGGGCCATCAAACACCAGCACTGCACCGGTATTGTTGACCCGTAAGGCTGATCTACATGGCCGTACGCCTCGGCAGGTCCGCTATCTCAGCGCTATCCAGGGCCATGACATCACCTTTGGCGTTGGTCCGGCGGGTACAGGTAAAACCTATCTGGCGGTGGCCTCGGCGGTGGATGCCTTGGAACGCGAACTCGTCGAGCGCATCATCCTGACCCGTCCAGCGGTCGAGGCTGGTGAGCGTCTTGGCTTCCTGCCGGGCGATCTGGCGCAAAAAGTAGACCCCTATCTGCGACCACTTTATGATGCACTTTATGATTTGATGGGTGCCGAGCGAGTTGGCAAGTTGTTTGAGCGAAGCACCATTGAGATTGCCCCACTGGCTTTCATGCGCGGGCGCACCTTGAATCACGCCTTCGTGATTCTGGACGAAGCTCAGAACACCACACCGGAACAGATGAAGATGTTTCTAACCCGTATCGGCTTCGGTACGCGTGCAGTGGTCACCGGCGACGTTACCCAGATGGACCTTCCGCGAGGGCAGCGCAGTGGTCTGGTGGAAGCACGCGAGGTTCTGGCCGATGTTCGCGGGATAGCGTTTGTGGAGTTTGGCAAGGAAGATGTGGTCCGACATCCGTTGGTGGCACGCATCGTGGAGGCTTACGACAAGCGTGATGCCGCGCGTGCCGGTGCTGGTCGAGGAGGCGAAGCGTGAGCCGCAAGAGTCGCAGCGGTCTTGATCTGCGTGTGCAGCGTGCCCTGCCTCGTTCAGTCGCCTGTCACGCGCCCTTGGCCAAGGTGTTGCGCCACTGGGCAGCTGCGGCTTTGCAGGGTGGTCGTGCCGAGTTATGCGTGCGCCTGGTCGGTGAGCCCGAAGGATTGGCGCTCAATCGTGATTATCGCGGCAAGGACTACGCAACCAATGTCCTTACCTTCGTTTATGAGCCTGATGAAGCTTTTGCAGGCTTGTCCGAAATTGACACGCTGCGGGGTGATCTGGTGCTGTGTGTGCCGGTCGTAGTGCGCGAGGCGTGTGAGCAAGGGAAGGATGTTGAAGCGCATTTCGCGCATCTGGTAGTGCATGGTATGCTGCACCTCCAGGGCTACGAACACGAGAGCGAGGCTAAGGCTGTCATAATGGAGTCTCGGGAGCGTGAGATCATGATTGCCTTGGGATTTTCGGATCCGTATGCCAATGTGCAGGTGTGAAGGCCGAGGATTTGGGAGCGAAGTGACGGTCCCAAATCCTCGTTCGTCAACCGCGATAGGCAAATGGACAGTCCGTCAGACAAACCGTCAATACTTGAGCGACTTTCGGCAATTTTTGCGCGAGAACCGGAAGATCGCGAAACCCTTCTTGCGCAACTTCGCTCGGCCTGCGATCGAAGTCTGATTGATGGCGATGCTCTCAGCATTATCGAGGGCGCGCTACAGATATCAGACATGCAGGTGGGGGAGGTGATGATCCCCCGCGCCCAGATGGATGTGATCCAGGTCGATGCCCCAATCGACGAAATCGTCACCTTTGCCGTAAACACCGCACATTCGCGCTTTCCGGTGGTAGGTGATAACAAGGATGACGTCATCGGCATCTTCCTCGCCAAGGACTTGCTGCGATATTACGCGGGTCTGGAGTTCGACCTGCGTGACATGCTCAGACCGGCCGTTTTTGTGCCGGAATCCAAGCGACTCAATGTCATGCTGCGTGAGTTTCGTGTCAGCCGCAATCACATGGCGATCGTGGTCGATGAGTACGGCGGCGTGGCCGGACTGATCACCATAGAAGATGTGCTCGAGCAGATCGTTGGTGACATCGAGGATGAGTACGATTTCGACGAAGCCGGCGATAACATCAAGCTTGATCAGAACGGTCGCTATCGGGTCAAGGCCACCACTGAAATAGAAGACTTCAACGAGGCCTTTGGTTGTGACTTCAGCACGGATGATTTCGACACTGTCGGCGGCTTGGTCATTCGTCATCTGGGGCGTCTGCCAAAGCGTGGGGAAACCATCAAGATTCCGCACTTTCGAATCCAGGTGCTGCGCTCCGACAGTCGACGGGTGCATACTCTGGTGGTCGAGCCCTTGCCAAAAGAGGCGGCGGTGAGCGAGTGAAACCGGTCGCACGCTTTGTGCTGGCCTGTCTTGGTGGGGCGGCGTCAGTGCTTGCCTTTGCCCCTTTTGGGCTGTTCCCGGTCGCTGTTCTATCGCTGGCTATGCTGTTCTGGCTGGTGCGCCAGTCTCCTGACTGGCGCGTGGGCTTTGGCATCGGCTTTGGCTGGGGCATGGGAGCATTCGTTTTTGGGGTGTCTTGGTTGTATGTGGCCCTCAATCGCTATGGTGGGGTGCCTGCACCTGTCGCGGCACTTGCCATCGGGCTGTTCTGCGCCTACCTTGCGCTCTTTCCTGCAGTAGCGTCTGCCTTGTTCGTGCGCTGGCGAGTCGCTGCACGTCCGCCTTTTGAGGCTGCACTGTTTGCCGGACTGTGGATGCTTCTGGAACTCGCACGCGGAAGCCTGTTCACTGGCTTTCCGTGGCTTGCGGTGGGCTATTCGCAAACCCCGCCCAGCCCCTTGGCCGGTTTTGTGCCAGTGCTCGGGGTGTATGCCGTGAGTGGGTTGTTGGCGCTGATTTCGGCGCTGCTGGTGCTGGCTGTGCTCGGCGCTTCGCGTTTTCGTCCGGCCATCGTGTTGCCGATTGCAGTTCTCTTGGTGACTGGTTTCGGATTGTCGCGCATAGGCTGGACTGTGCCGATGGGGGAGCCACTGCGGGTGGTGCTGGTGCAAACAGCCATCGCGCAGGATCTTAAATGGGACCCTGCTCGTCTGCGGGAGTGGTTGGACATCAACGCCAGGATGGCGAGTGGGCATCAGGTTGATCTCGTCGTGCTGCCGGAAACCACCCTCCCAGTGCTTGATACGCAACTGCCTGCCGGCTACCTTGCCTTTCTTGAGGCAGAGGCTGTGCGTCGGGGTGGCGACGTGGTGTTTGGTGTGTTCACCCAAGATGAAAGCGGGCGGGTTTTCAATGCGGCCATCGGGCTGGGAGTGGGTGGACGGCAGCAATATGCCAAACACCATTTAGTGCCCTTCGGTGAATTCTCGCCCCCCTTGTTTGGCTGGTTTTATCGTTTGGCCAATATACCGATGTCTGACCAGTCGCCAGGTGACGCCCGGCAACCGCCGATGCGCATTGGCAATCAGCGGGTCGCCATCAACATCTGCTACGAAGACTTGTTTGGCCGCGAACTGATCCGTAGCCTCCCTGAGGCCACCATGATGCTGAATATCTCCAATCTGGCATGGTATGGCCGATCGCTGGCGCAACCGCAACACCTGCAGATTGCGCGGATGCGGGCCCTTGAAGCCGGGCGTCCAATGTTGCGTTCAACCAACACTGGCATGACTGCGCTGGTGATGCCAGACGGAACGGTGTCGGGCGTGTTGCCGCAGTTCGAGCGTGACACGCTGGCGCTTGAGGTGCCCGCCTATCGCGGCCTGACTCCTTATGCTCGCATGGGAGACTGGGCTGCCGTGGGTCTTGCCTTGCTGTTGCTGATCCCGTCGCTGATTGTTCGCAGGCAAGCGGGCCGTCCCGAAAGCCAGTAAAATCCCGGCTTTGCCTAACCGCGCAGTAATCAAACGGAACATGTCCAAGCAAATACCGTCTTTTCAGCACATCATTCTGACGCTACAGCAATTCTGGGGTGACCGAGGTTGTTTGCTGTTGCAGCCGATTGACCTCGAAGTCGGGGCCGGCACGTCTCACCCCGCCACCTGCCTGCGCGCCATTGGCCCGGAGCCTTGGAACGCTGCCTATGTGCAGCCTTCGCGACGTCCCAAGGACGGTCGCTACGGCGACAACCCCAATCGTTTGCAGCACTACTATCAGTATCAGGTAGCGCTCAAGCCGTCGCCGACAAATATTCAGGAGCTCTATCTGGACTCCTTGCGTGCGCTAGGCATAGACCCGATGGTGCACGATATCCGTTTTGTCGAGGACGACTGGGAAAACCCCACTCTCGGGGCATGGGGCCTGGGTTGGGAGGTCTGGCTGGATGGCATGGAGGTCACCCAGTTCACCTACTTCCAGCAAGTTGGCGGTCTGGACTGTCGGCCGGTGCTTGGTGAAATCACTTACGGTATTGAGCGTTTGGCCATGTATCTGCAGGGCGTAGAAAACGTGTACGACCTGTTGTGGACACGCTATCCCGACGGCACCGAGGTTAGCTATGGCGACGTTTATCACCAGAACGAGGTGGAGCAGTCGCGCTACAACTTCGAGCTGGCCAACATCGACCTGCTGTTCGATAATTTCCGCAATTTCGAATCGGAGGCACGACGACTCACCGAGGCTGGCGTGGTGCTGCCAGCTTACGAAATGGTGCTCAAGGCGGGCCACACCTTCAATCTGCTGGATGCGCGTGGCGCCATCTCGGTCACCGAACGGGCCGCGTATATCGGCCGTATCCGCACTTTGTCGCGTGCGGTGGCGCAGGCCTATTACGAATCTCGTGAGGCACTCGGTTTTCCGTTGCTGCACAAACAACAGGCAGGGGAGGCTGCATGATGAACACCGCGACCCTGCTGGTTGAATTGCTAACTGAAGAACTTCCGCCCAAGGCGCTGCCGCGTCTTGGCGAGGTGTTTGCCAACACGATTGTGTCCGGTTTGCGTCAGGCGGGTTTGTCTGCTGCCGATGCCGTCGTCTCGGGCTTTGCCGCGCCGCGCCGCCTGGCGGTCACCGTGTCCGGCGTGCTGGACCAGGCTGAATCACGTCAGGTATCCGAAAAAATCATGCCGCTTCAAGTGGCGCTGGGTGCCGACGGTCAGCCAACTGCTGCACTGCTGAAAAAGCTCTCGGCGCGTGGCATCCCGGCCGAGGCGGTGGCGAGTTTTGAGCGTCGGGCCGACGGCAAGTCAGAAGCCCTCTTTTATAACCGCAGCGAGGCCGGCGCCCGGCTTGATGAGGTGTTGGCCGATATCGTCAGCGCAGCCATCAAGGCGCTGCCGATACCCAAGCTGATGCGCTGGGGCAGCAGCGACGTGGTCTTTGTCCGCCCGGTGCACAAACTGATCATGCTGCACGGCCCGCGTGTCGTGCCAGGCTCGGTGCTGGGGCTTGAAGCTGGTCGCGTCACAATGGGTCACCGCTTCATGAGCCGTGGCGAGCTCGACATTGCCACCGCAGAGGCCTATGAACCCACCTTGCTGGCCGAAGGCAAGGTCGTACCCTCATTTGCCGAGCGGCGCGCCGACATCGAGCGTCAACTGCTTGTCGCAGCCAAGGCCCAGCAGGCTTCGCTGGACGACTATGCCGACCTGCTCGACGAAGTCAGCGCGCTGGTCGAACACCCCACGGTTTACGTGGGTGAATTCGAACTAGAGTTTCTGGCTGTGCCGCAGGAGTGCCTCATCCTAACGATGCGCGCCAACCAAAAATATTTTCCGCTGTTCGATGCTGACGGCCGACTCCTCAACCGTTTTCTGATCGTCTCGAACATGCGCGTGGCCGACCCGGTGCACATTGTCACTGGCAACCAGCGCGTGGTGCGTCCCCGTCTGGCGGATGCGCGTTTCTTCTACGAGCAAGACCGCAAGCACAGCCTCGAAAGCCGATTGAGCAAACTGGCCAAGGTTGTTTACCACAACCAGATTGGCAATCAGCTCGAACGCGTGGTACGGTTGGAGCGGATGGCGACCATCATCGCCTCCCGCCTGCAATCCAACCCGGCGCTGGCAGCTCGTGCCGCCCGCCTTGCCAAGGCGGATCTGGTCACCGATATGGTTGGCGAGTTTCCAGAGTTGCAAGGTGTGATGGGGCGCTATTATGCCCAGCATGACGCCGAGCCTGCCGAAGTGGCAGATGCCTTGGCTGCCCACTATCTGCCGCGCTTTGCTGGCGACGCCTTGCCTCAGGGCAACACCGCCTGCGCGGTGGCGCTGGCTGACAAGCTCGACGCTCTGGTCGGTTTCTTCGGGATCGGGCAAATACCCACTGGCGACAAAGACCCGTTCGGGCTGCGACGCGCGGTGCTTGGTGTGCTACGCATCCTCATGGAAAGCCCCTTGCCGCTTGATCTGGTTCAGCTCGTGGCCGATGTCTCAGGCGGGTTCCCCGACGGTCTGCTAAAAACTGAAGATTACCAATCGCGGCTGCTGGACTTTGCCTTTGAGCGCTTGCGTAATCTGCTGCGCGATGCCGGCCACCCGATCGCGGTGGTCGACGCGGTGCTGGCGCTTCGTCCCACCCGCATCGATCTGGTGCCGGCGCGCATACAAGCGGTCACGGCGTTTGCTGCCATGCCGGAGGCCGCGGCGCTGGCTGCCGCCAACAAGCGCATCGGCAACATTCTGCGCAAGGCCGGTGATGAGTATGGCGAAGCGGACGTGGCGTTGTTGCAGGAAGATGCCGAGAAGCAACTCTTTCACAAGCTCACGGAAATTGCCCCGCTGGTACGTTCGCACATCACCAACGAGAACTACGCCGAGGCCTTACGCCTGCTTGCCGGGCTGAGAGTCGAGGTGGATCATTTCTTCGACAAGGTCATGGTCATGGCCGACGAACCACTCATTCGCCAAAACCGGCTCGGCCTGTTGGCCCAGTTGGCCGGACTGATGAATGGCGTTGCCGACATCTCTCGGCTGTCTGCCTGATGCCTTCTGCCCTGGGTCTGGCTGGTCACGCGCCTCGGCATATTATTAAGTCGTATTCGCGTGCGAGCACAATCAATTGGGTCGAGGTCGTTTTAGGGGTTAGTTTGACATGAAACTCATCATTTTGGATCGTGACGGCGTCATCAACCAAGACTCCGATCAATTCATCAAGTCACCCGAAGAATGGAAGCCCATAGACGGATCGCTGGAAGCCATCGCTCGCCTCAACCAGTGGGGTTGGCGTGTCGTGGTGGCAACCAACCAGTCTGGCATAGGGCGGGGACTATTCGGTATGGACACGCTCAACGCCATAAACGAAAAAATGGTCAAAAGCCTCGCAGAGGTTGGGGGGAGGCTGGATGCCATCTTCTTCTGCCCGCACGCGGCCGACTCCACCTGCGACTGCCGCAAGCCCAAGCCGGGCATGTTTCAACAGATTGCCTCACGTTTCAACGTCGACCTTGCCGGGATCCCCGCAGTGGGAGACAGTCTGCGTGATCTGCAGGCCGGGCTGGCGGTCGGATGTTCGCCCTATCTCGTTCTCACCGGGAAAGGTCAAAAAACCTGTCAAGATCCCGACCTGCCTGATGGAACTCTCATCTATCCCGACCTGGCCACGGTCGTCGCAGACCTTACTCTTTGAGTCGACCTGTCATGATTTTGCTCCGCTCCACCCTGTTTGCGCTGATTCTGGTCATCGTCACGCCACCATATGCCCTTTTCGGATTTCTGACCTTTTTTTTACCGCCTGCGCTTCGTCATCGCATCATAGCCTCGTGGGCGCGGGTGGTGATGTTCTTTGTCTGGCATGTGCTGGGCATCCGTTATCGTGTCATAGGACGCGAAAACCTCCCGCAGCAACCGGCGGTGGTCTTGTCCAAGCACCAGTCCGCCTGGGAGACCATGGCGCTGCAACAAATCTTTCTGCAGACAAGCTTTGTCCTCAAGCGCGAGCTGCTCAGGCTGCCATTCTTTGGCTGGGGGCTGGCGCAGATGCAAATGATAGCCATCGATCGTGCCGCAGGAAGAGATGCGTTGGATCAGGTGGTTGAGCAAGGCCGCCAGCGCCTGTCTGACGGCTACTCAGTGATCGTCTTTCCCGAAGGAACGCGTGTGCCGGTTGGTCAAGCACGACGCTACAAGCTGGGTGGCGCGTACCTCGCAGCCAAGACCGGCACCGCGATCGTGCCCATCGCGCACAATGCCGGAGAATTCTGGCGTCGCAATGCCTTCTTCAAGCGCCCTGGTGAGGTAACTGTGAGCATAGGCCCACTGATACACACGCAAGGTCGCGATCCGGCAGCGATCAACCGGGAGGCCGAAGCCTGGATAGAGGGCGAGATGCACCGGCTTTTTCCGCATCATTTTGGCCAGCAGTCCTGATGAATGCTGATCAGCCGTTTTTCGGATTCAAGCATAGCAACAAGATTATCGTCACAAATCATTTCACTCAAGCCGCCAGCAGTCCCCGCATTTTCTGCATGGCTTTCGCTTCTATCTGACGAATCCGCTCGGCTGAAACCCCATACTCGGCAGCAAGCTCGTGCAGCGTGGGGCTGTTGCCCTCGGACAGCCAGCGGCGCGTAACAATGCTGCGGCTGCGTTCATCAAGATTTGCCAGCGCAGTGTGCAGACCGGTGTCGTGCAGCCTCGCGGTTTCCGCACGTTCCAGAATTTCGGATGGCTCTGCATTGGGTGCAGGCAGGTAGGCGATCGGCGAAAAACGCCTTTCGTCGTCATCGTCATCGGTGCTGCAATCCATGGGTGTGTCGTGTCCGCTCAGGCGCGTTTCCATTTCTCGCACCTCTTCCGGCTTTACGCCTAGAGCTTCAGCCACATTTCGGGTTTCTTCGGTGCTCATCGTGCCAAGGTCGCTTTTCATGCTGCGCAGGTTGAAGAAAAGCTTTCTTTGAGCCTTGGTGGTAGCAATTTTGACCAGGCGCCAGTTACGGATGATGTATTCGTGAATCTCTGCCTTGATCCAGTGGATGGCAAACGACACCAGCCGAACCCCACGTTTGGGGTCGAAGCGTTTTACCGCCTTCATGAGGCCAATGTTACCTTCCTGAATCAGGTCTGCATGCGGTAGCCCATAGCCCAGATAGCCGCGTGCAATAGCGACCACTACGCGCAGGTGTGACATCACCAGCTTGCGAGCCGCGTCCAGATCCCCGTGTTCCTGCAGACGGGCCGCCAGGTCGTGCTCTTCCTGTTCGGTGAGCAACGGAACGCGATTGACGCTCTGAATGTACTGGTCGATGCTGCCAACAGCGCTTGGAACCGGCAAGGGCATAGTGTGAGACATTTGATCTGATCCTCCTTGATGCCTATTTTAGCACTCGATGCTTATGAGTGCTAAGGCGTTGGAGGGTTCCCAGTGTCTTCGTCAATATCTTCAAATGCCTCTTTTACGCCAAGTTGCAACTCGACGCTTTCCAGATAAACCAATCCTTCAGCGTCCGATTCATAGAACAGCCAGTGGTCTGTTTTCCGTCGGTACAACTCCAGACGTCGCGAGTCGATGTCGACAATCAGATACTCGTGCAGACTCTTCAGTTTGCGATAGGCGCTGAACTTGGGGCCGCGGTCATAGGCCGCAGTGCTGTCAGATAAAACTTCGACCACCAGCTTGGGGTGCTGCACTGCCATCAACCCTGGTTGCCGATCCCGCGAATCGCAACATACCATCAAGTCCGGGTAAAAATAGGCATCGGCAGCTTCAACAAAAAGCTTCATGTCAGCCATGAAGGTGTCGCAGCGAGTGCCTTTAAGGTGTCGTTTTAACAAGCTGGCAAGCGTCAGTCCGACAATTGCATGCTCCCGTCGCACCCCAACCATCGCAAAGATTTCGCCTGCAACATATTCATGTCGGTCGGGCTGCTCAGACTCCCTGTCGAGATACGCCTGCCGACTCAGGGGTGCTGCCAGTTGTGCTTGTCCCATGCGGAAAACTCCTGTGGTGAAACCCCCAATATAAGCAAGCGTGCAACTGTACGCGCAAAATCGTTCAGTTCACGAGGCGCAAGGGCGCGAACAATCCGCCATCCGACCTCATCATAGGCATCAGTCCCCCATGTTTGCATAACCAGGTTCAATCAGGGGTGTTGTCAAAAACACCCTCAATGCACTCTGCGTCCAAAATCCGGTCTGCCCAGCACTCAAGTTGTTCCAGGCTTGCTTGGTTCAGCCGCGTACGCAGTGCCGAAGAGAGTGGACCGAAGCGTCGCGCAAGCAGTCGCGCCAACACGGCAGCCTCGCCTTGGCGAACTCCTTGCTGCATCCCTTGCAACAAGCCTTTTTTAACACCCTTTTCAATCCCGATCTGTTCAATGCTGGTTACATAGGGCATCTTCTTCGACTCCTCAT
>DAIMZH010000070.1:0-13499 GCA_036734105.1 Azoarcus sp.
CAACCGGCCACGATGGACAGCGCCAGCATCCAGGCCTTGATGTTCAAAAATTGCAACATCACGCCTTGGGTGAAGGTGACGTTCAGCCTCTCAGCGTTCACCGCACTCAGGCTGCGGCTGCCCGACAAACGCCAAGCCAGCCACAGCAAGTAGCCCACGCCGCCCAGCAAAATGCTCCAGCGCAACAGCGGCCAGGCCACCACCAGCGCGCCCACACCGCCCGCGCACAGCGCAAACAACAAGCCCCAGCCCACCGGCACCGCGCACACAAAACGCAGGGCGCGGCGCAGCCCAAAGTTGGCGGCCAGCGCGGTGGACAAGGTGGTGTTGGGCCCCGGCGTGAAGCTGGTGGCCGTGGCCAGCACCAGCAGCGCGCTGAATTCGGCGGCGTTCATGCGGCAACCCCAAGACGGATGAGCGCAAAGACAAAAAGTGCTTGTGTGTGCATGGCAGGCACTTTATCCTTTTAAAACCATACACAAGCCATACAGTTCAGGGGCTCAGTTCACAAGCTGTGTGAGCGGCTTTACCCATACACCCACCATGTTCAACGACAGCCCAAGCCCCGACCCCCTGGCCAGCGCGCCCGCCCTCACGCGCACCGCCGCGCAGACGCTGGCCGAGCAACTGGCGGCCCGGTTTGCCGACCGCATCCGCGACCGCCTGCTGGCCCCTGGTGCGCGCTTGCCCAGCGTGCGCCAGTGCGCCGCCCAGCACGGGCTGAACCCGTCCACCGTGGTGGCCGCTTACGACCTGCTGCTGGCCCAGGGCCTGGTGCTGGCGCAGCGCAACCGGGGCTACTTTGTGCGTGACCGTGCGCCGCTGCGCGAGAGCTTGGCAGCCCGCCCCGACGGCGCCGCCCAACCCAACACCCACTCCGAAATCGTCCAACCCCTGGCCGCGCCGGTGAACGCCGCCGCGCTCATTCGCGGCATGTTCCACCCAGCGGGCTCGCGCCCACAACCCGGCATGGGCGCCTTCCCGCCCGACTGGATGGCCTCCACCTTCATGCAAGCCGCCGTGCGCCGCGTCACCACGCCGCAAGCCTTGGCCGACAGCTCGCTGCGCTACGGCGAGCCTTTGGGCGACGGCCACTTGCGCCGCGTGCTGGCCGACCGGCTGCAAGGCATGGGCCTGCCGGTGGGGCCGCAGCACATCATCACCACCGTGGGCGCCACCCACGCGCTGGACATTGTGAGCCGCACCCTGCTGAAACCGGGCGACTGTGTGATGGTGGAAGAACCCGGCTGGGCGGTGGAATTTGCCCGCCTCGCCGCCATGGGCATGCGCATCTTGCCGGTGCCGCGCGGCCCCGCCGGGCCGGACTTGGCGGTGATGGCCCGCTACTGCGAAGCCCACGCGCCCAAACTGTTTGTCAGCGTGAGCGTGTTGCACAACCCCACCGGCTACTGCCTCTCGCCCGGTAGCGCCCACCGCGTGTTGCAACTGGCGCAACAACACGACTTTTGCGTGGTGGAAGACGACACCTACGGCCACATCGCGCCCGAACACGCCACCCGCATGAGCGTGCTCGACGGTTTGCAGCGCACCATTTACGTGAGCGGCTTCGCCAAAATTCTGGCGCCCAACTGGCGCGTGGGCTACCTGGCCGCGCCCGCCGCGTGGGTCGAGCGCCTGCTGGACACCAAGCTGCTCACCACCCTCACCACGCCCAGCCTGCTGGAGCGCGCCCTGGCGCACTGCATCGAACAAGGCCAACTGCGCCGCCACGCCGAACGCATCCGCACCCGGCTCGACGCCGCCCGCACCCGCAGCACGCGGCTGGCGCTGGCTGCGGGTTGCCGCTTTGTGTCAGAACCCGCCGGTTTGTTTGGTTGGGTGGATACAGGGGTGGACACCGAAGCCCTGTCGCAACGCATGCTGGACGAAGGCATCCTGATCGCACCCGGCGCGCTGTTCCACGCCGCCCGGGCGCCCAGCACGCTCATGCGCATCAACTTCGCCACCACGCAAGACACGGCGTTTTGGTCGGTTTACCGCCGGTTGGTGGCGGCGCATTGAAAACTCCAGCCGTTTAACTCCCGCCCAGATGGATCGTATGGATGGATTAACTAATTACATACACCCCGTTTGGGCGTGGGCTTGATGCAAAGAGGAGTTTGGCGAGGTTAAAGGTAACTTCTGTTTATTGATCAACCGCTACCCGCGTAGCACCACCATGTTGCGTGACGCGGGGTCGACAACGGATCTTGACGGCACCCTTTGAAAATGAGTCGTCAGTCGCCTTGCTCGACCAAATGTATGCCTCACCCGCATTCAGGCGAGCCATGCGTTCGGGGCTCAAGTTACCCAGCGCAGCATTGGCTTTTTGAATGTGCTTCAACCAAGCGGGCGAGTTGAATTTATGCATGATGATTTGGGTGGACAACTCAATCAGGCTAACCGGCACAGACGGCGGGTCTTGGCTCGCCACCATGATACTGACCCCCTTGTGTCGCATTTCTCGTACCACTTCGATGAGCCCCGCAACCAAATCGGGGCTCTCGATGTACTTGTGGGCTTCATCAAACACCACCAACTTGTTGAAGCTGCGTCCATCAATCCGTGCATCGGCAAATAACTGCAAAAGTACGACAAACAGTCCGAGGGCTTCGTCTTTTTCGATGAACTCGTCTCGGAGGTCCACGATGATTAGCCGCCCTGGCCTCACTACGTCTGATAGTGGAGTCGAGTCGTTGATGTACTCGGCAGCCAGGTCTAGGCGCATCCGGGCCAGTTCTTTCAGATGCTCAGGAACCGATGAGGCCTCAATACCTGCTCGCAGCCCCTCTAGATTGATGTCATCGCGCATCGCTTTCATGATGCGCATGATCTGCCTAATGTAAGTGGCCTGATTGCCCACTGCACCCATCAAGAATTTCCAGTGCGATGCCTTCAGTTCTGATGCAGAGAACTGCAATGGCCGCACCTGAATCCCTGGATACTCGGCTTGCCGCTCTTTGATCTTGTCAGCAGGTACGAGGAGGAGTACATCTGTGAGAGCTTTCGGCTCAGCTCCATAGATCTCTTTCAGAGCCTGAACTTGATCTTTGACACTGTTTGCACCCACCATCGACGTGAATTCGGGCTTGTAGTCCATGGTTGGGCTGTAGTGAAAAATCACCGTGGACAGCGGCTCGGGCAAGCAGTTGATACCAGGAATAGCCAACGAGGCCATCTCTGCAACGCTGCCCAATGTGTAACTTTTCCCACCGCCCTGAACACCGAACAAGCTGATGGTATGGGTCTGATTGAGGTCCAGCCCAACCTTGCGTCCAGACACCTCGCCGAGCAGGCCGTACTGAGGCGTTGAACCCGTCGCACCGAGCATGACGTCATACACAACCTTACTTTCGTTGGCTAAACCGGCTGGGCTTGATGGCATAACGGCAGCAGCTTTCTCAATCAAAACCACCTGCTCTTCCGGTACCAGACGCAACTTCTGTTCACGCACAGCAGATGACGGAGGCTCTGGTTCGACGGTTGGTGATTGAACAGGCGCAATCACCACAGAAGTCGTCAATAAGGCAGATGCCGGTTCACGCGTCTGTTTGGGCGAGACATTTTCGAGCGGGCGGTAGGTAGCCCTTGGGCTGTCATCCCAGGCCCGAGTTCGATCACGTGGTGGACTCAGGAAGGCTGCGGTTTCAAAGGTTGGAACGGCGGGTGCCAATTCTCTGCGACGAAGCAACTCCTGCGTGACTTCCTTGGCAGTATCTACAGTCCTAGCCATCTGTAGGCTGGCGAAGGTCTCAGTTTCGGTGGCAGCCGACTCAATCAATTGCCGAATCAGGTCACTGCCAATTCGGTAGTACTCAATGCCATTCTCGTGTTCGACTGGTTCTGTTCCTGGCTTGCTGAAATCGAATACCACAGCGCTTCGTGTGAACTTCAACGTGTAAGGTCGCTGATCCAATCGTCGCAAAAAGTAATGAGCTTCTTGTGCAGCTTCAGGCAAAACGATACCGTATCGCTCTGAGCGATCCATGTAGAAACCCAGTAATGCGGCTAGATCACGATTTTTGATTGGGCGGTCAGGGCGATCCACCGCTGCCATCTTGGGATCGAAGTGGTATGCCAGCATTTTCTCCGATTGACCAATCTGATCGGCGATAGATGCCTTCAGCTGCGCGTAGGCTGCCACGCTCCCTACGAGGCTGTAGCACTTGACTTCGACCAGTCTGCACGTCACCACACATCCTGCCGGATCAAGGTCAAATAATGCGAGGTCGGTCCGACGGAAGTAGACCTCGTCGCCCATTTCCTCGGCACTCTGCTTTAACGCCTTGTACAGCTCCAAGTGCGCATCCAATGGCACGACGACTTGGTTCTGAAAAACGCCTTGGTGTTCAAGGAACAACCGCGAGAGCGCAAGACCCATGGCCTCGGCCCGCTGCGACGATGAGGATAGTAGCTTCAAGGCCAATCGTCCAGACAGTGAGCGAAGCTGATCCAGCATTACCAAGGCATTTCGGCCTGTATTCGGTAGACCGTACTCGCCCAATATGGGGATCAGCAAAGACTCAAGCTCTGCGACAGATCGCGAAGTGATCGCCAAGCGATGACTCATCGCATTCGACATATCTGGTGAGTGGTCGATCAGATAGTCCGGCCGCGTAGCGTGCCGCCGATGGTCAAAAAACTCGATTCCCAAGTTCCGATCAATCGTCAATACCCAGTCACTGATCTCGTGTACCTGATGAAGCATGGCTCGCTCGTTGGCAGACAAACTCAACGTCACCACAGGACGTGCGTGCGGCAGATATTGGCTGCGTGCTACCGTTGCTACTGAGACCGATACAGCACGAGAGATGCTCCCCATCAAGTCGGACAGCGCCTCAGCCCCCTCCAGTGGCTGTGCTAAGCCGTGCAATGGACGCCGAAGCCAAGTGATCGATTGCTCGTCTTCTAAATAGTCCACTTTAAAGGGTTGAACCAGACCGTGGACAAAAGAGGAGTCGTCGCTGTCTTGAACATCAATTGCTCGAATTTCCTCTGCTGGGAACAAATCAAACAAGAATGAGAGATGTGCCGCGTGTAGATCCGGATCATCGCGGAATTCCTTGATTGCCCGGATAGCCAATCGCAATTTGGGGCGCAGATGACTGTCGGTCGGCGTCGAGAACGCGTCTGCCTCCTTGGCGCTGGTTCCTGAGTCTGGCGACAAGAGTTCCAGCAATGCTTCCCCGGTCGATGGGGCTGCCGGGTCAAGTACGAAAAGCCGAATGTCGTAACGCAGATCGGCAAATTCAGGATATCGCTGAAGTATGAGTAGCACCTCGGCCAATGCCCCGGAGCGACCTGCGTTGAAAGCATTGATCGTCAGAGTCTCGACATACGGGTGTTGAATAAGATAACGTTGCACGCGCGCTGCCAAATAAGCGCTGTCAATCGTTGCGCCGCCGATAGCGGGCTCTGGCAGTCCAAGCGTTGCACAAACTTCTCCAATCAAGCCACGCGGATCTTTCTCATCGGTTGCTGCGTACAAAGTCCAGAATGGATTGATGTTGTCCACCGCCAGGGCTGTCCGTCCCAACTCTTCGCCGAAGGGAACAACCGGCGGAAAGGCTGCTGGCGCAAGCTGTTTGATCACCGCATCTCGGGTAGGGACCACGAACTCCTTATTGCTTAATCGGCTTTGCTCCATCCACGTCTGCCCGAGATGACTCCACGTGACATGCCAATTGGCACGCAATGGATGAATGGGTCCGAGCAGGACAGCATCTCGTCGCCGACCTTGATAGTCTTCGAGTGCAAAGGCAACCGAATCGACGGTGAGCGCACATCGAAGCTCATTCATTGCCAGCTGCGCAACAGTCGCATCGGTGGAGCCTGTGCGCACGAGCAGTGCGTCAATCCAGGCTAGGTAAGCCGCCGCGTAGTTTTGTGCGGGCTCCTGCAGGTGCAGTAGATCGCTGGCCTGCATGATGAGCCGCTGATCGCCTTTCAATACGGCCGTAAAAAATGCTGCCCGCGCTTCCCGGAATCGGGTGACCTCATCCGATGCAGCCCACTTGAACGAGGTTGAGGATCGTGTCGCAACACCGGAAGCACTGACCGAAAGCAGTCCATCGGGGTCTTCCAAAAATGCGCGCTCCAAGCCTGCCAACAAGCTCGAAACCAGGACTTGCGCCTTTCCCTCCTTGCCCAGGCGGATCTCTAAGGTCTCGCCGCTGGTGGCAGCCTTGCTGCTGCGTTCTACCCAACTACAGCCGGTGACAGTGACGGAACCAGGATCCCGGTTTTGGGCGACAGCAGAAAAACGAGCGCGCAACAGCGCGTGCATCAAACTCGTCTCGCGCGGGACGGCACGCTGTGGTGGTTCTACTTCAATCTCATCGTCGGTGACCACGTAGAAGAGATCACTCTCGTTTGAATTGGCATGCATCTCCGATGCGTCAGTGTTAAATCGCACAGGATTGCCTTCACCATCCGCGAGCGCAATGCGATGACCGTCTTCGCTTTCCGCATACACGCGCACATAGTGCCAGCCTTCCTCCCAGTCGATCTTTCCAATCGATGAGAAAGCAATCGCGCCAGAATCAGCGCTTTTGGCCCACGCGGTCTTGCGTCGACGCAAGCCAGTCGGCCCGTTGTCACGAGCCACGACCTCTGCCACAAACCGGGACAGGCCCTCCACCTTGGAGGGAACTGGATCGACACGGAAAGAGACACTGAACTTCTTAAGCCCTTTTTTCGAGATGGGCAGTATCTTGTGCCCAATCAACTCTGCCAACCGAGGGTCGTTGTTGTCATCTTTCACCACCGGCAGGTCGGTAAGCACAACATCACCAATGTAGATAGCGTCCGGATTGACGCCTCCATCCTCAAACAGCCACCTGTTGAACGCAAGGGACCAGTTCGCACGGTCACGAACAATCGCTTGAGTCCACTGTTTGGGATTAGAAATGCCGACCCTTGAAAAGAACGCACCCAGTTGCTTACAAAACAAGGGATCAAGCAAACCCAACTCAAGGGCTCGCACGCGCTCCGTCTTGGTAGACCAAGTGATGCGCTCGACACACGCCCGGTTGCGTGCCGTCCGCGCGGGCGCTCGCTCAGCCTGCTGGAACAACTCAAAGTCCGGCACCAGAGCCAGCTCAAACAGAGCTGCCCCCATGGCGTCAGGATCAAAGTCATTGACTTGGCAGGTCAGCAAATAACGGGCAACGGCTGCATCGTTGGCATATCGCCAACGGGGCTCATTTCGGCGCAGCTCACCCAGGCAAGCTTCAACGGTGACGCGCAAATTGGAGGGAATCTGGGTAATCAACTGTTCATTTAGCGCTGCATAGGCTCCTCCAATCGACACCTCTTCAAATGTTGCAACACCGAAGGAGTCTTCCGCCGAAGCACGCAAATCGTTTGGCACGAACACCAACAGTGTCGGACGAAGCTCATCATTGGGAAGTGGGTTTCGTAACTCCACCAGCTTGGTGCTGCTGACGGCCATGTCCGGCGCCATGGCACGCAAGCTGTCATCCGCCAAGACCACGATATTCGCCGACGGTACTGCAGCCCGGAGGCCACCTGCCAGCCGAATCATCAGCTCCCGATCCAAGTCCGTGACCCGCATGCAATGCCCCAAGTCGCGGGAAGCAAGCAGCTGCGACAGCCTTGGCAGTAGGACGGATTCCAGTGCCGCATTCAGTTCTTGATATGTGAGTTCACGCAGCCCTTGGTTCATGTGCGTGTTCCTTCGGTTCGTTCTGCAATCGTGTAGCGCGGCACCACGGTCTGGGTCACGTAGGCATCGGAAAGATCACGGTAAAAGCCAATCTCGCGCAGGCGTCCAGTAAACGCCTGCACGTTGCTACGCAAGGCTTTGCGTTCGTCGATGGTCGGAGCGCTGAAGCCTTCGCCTGGTGGCAATTGATCGATGTAGAGCCCATAGCGTTCGCGCAAAAAGGACAGCAGGTCATCAATTCGCATCTCGCCTGTGAAGTAGCCTCGGTCACCACCTGGCCGCAACACAGCAATCTGTAGCAGCACCTCCAGCAAGCGGCTTTCTAATACGAAACGCCTGGAAGATTTGCTGGCCCGAGGCTGCGCGAGTAATGCACCCTGCTTGTTCTTTAGCATCGTGGCATCAAAGGACTTAATCACGAAATCGCGATGAAAATCACCTCGCAACGTAACCAGCAACTCGATATAGGTATCAAAATCCGACAAACCCAACGTCAGTAGCTGCTGTGTTTGTTCATCGAGACCACTCCCATCGTCACGCAGTGAATCAACCAACTCGCGAAGACGTCCATTGAAATACTTTTCCCGTTCTTCTTGGAACGGCTCACCTTGCAGTGCAAATATTTCCCTAACAGACAAATGTTTGGATAGAGATCGAATCAGCTTGCCTCTTGAAAGCAGAAATTCGCCAAACTCATCCAGCTTCTTCGCCGTGAAATATGCTCGAATGAACGCAGGAATTCGACGGATATAGCCATCTGCACTGTGTTCAGCCAGCGCGGCGGTTGGAGCCTCCGCATTACCCGACAGGTCAACGAACAAACCAAGCTTGTAGGGGCAGTCACCCTGAGGTTCACGTTGCTCGCGCGGCTTAATGGGGCATGCCGTTTCGGCGCACAGCGAGTTCGCGCCCTCCAGCTTCTGCCACGCGGGCAACAACTTAAGTAAGCGAAGGTGGTACAGCGCCAAATGGAACGACAGCAGTACCTTCAGGTACTCCACCATCACCGAGCGCGGCATGAAGGGCTTATAAAACAGCAGCCGCTGAATATCCTCCGCCATCAGGTCTGCTGAGCCAATGCACACCGGCGCGAACCGATCACCGCCTGTGCGTGCGTCCGCCGTATCTTTCCGTTGCGACAAGAAGTGCAGCAGCGTCGCTGTTTCAATATCTGTCAGAGCCTTGTCGTTCAGCTCGCGTGTGAGTTTGTCAAACCCATCGAAGAAGAATCCCTTCAGGTGCTCAATGGCCTTATGTCCAGCCAGGTGGCGCGCGTTGTGCAGCATTTGATAAAGCTGCTGGGCAGCGCCATAGTCACGCGAGTGCTTCGGATTGCGGAATCGATAGGTATAGCCGTGCAGAGGCCGAGGACCCGCTACTACCGCGTTCTTCTTCCCCCGGTTCACGATGTCCATCAAGTGGGTTTCTACCCAACGCTCCACAATGTCTCGGTGCTGCGCAAAGCCCAAAAATTTGTTGCTGGCCTCAAGGATGTCATCCACGAATTGGGCCACGGTCAGTTCACGCTTGTCGCGGAAAACGCTTGGATAGCCACCATGCTCCAAGCGCTCGAACAGGCCCGTAAGCACCCGATCCATCTCGATGGTCTTGAAGTCGAGATAGCTGATTTTCGGGAGGCGGAACTCCCGGTCTTTTTTCTGTAATGCCATCAGTTCCCCCTGATGCCGTTGTTAACGGCGACGTCTTGTTGCAAGCTCAACACTGGTCCTTGTAGCAAACGCATCTCCACCCGACCATCGTCGTATCGAGCCAAGCGGTAAAAGTCGTGGCCAGAAGTTGTGAGCAGGATTTCCCGATAAGGCTGGGCGTTCAAGCTGTTCTTGAAGACACCCAGGCAAAGGTAGAAACCTTGCATTTCCTCAACGCTAGGCCGGTAGCCTTCATTGAGGCGCACCAACATCTCGAATACGTCGAGATTGATGATTAGCTCACTGCGAATCGCACCCGCGCCTTGGCCTTGGTATTTCAGCAGCAGACCTGTTGGCAGGTGTTCAACGAAGCGTGCCTTGGCTGCGAAGTCTTGCACTTGAAGCCCAAAGCCCTCGACCGGAAAAAGACGGTAGCTTCGAACCGTACCGTGTTCAACCTGTCGCAACTGCAATGCCAGGCTACCTCCCAAGCGCTCAGGTCGCTGCAACCCCTCACCTCGGTTGATCGCATGCAAGATTTCGCTGGTGAGTTCGTCGATGGGCATTGCGCCACGAACAATCCCCACCATGCGTTTGGCTGAGCGATAGGACAGCATCTTTTCCCAGCTCGTATCGCGCTTCTCAAAGAAGTGCTTACGACGAGCCATTGCCACATACTCTCGATGCTTGCGTGCCCGCTGACGTACCAATGCGCCCGCCACGCCACGCGGTAAGTCGCTGAACAGGCGCTTCAGCACATCGAAGTCAAATTGCCCCCGGCGTTCAAAACGAAACAAGGCGCGGTCATCGGGTTGCACAAAGTCCAGCCCCCGGTCAAAGCGCGGATCTTCCTGTTTGCCCACATCGAGATCGCTGAGCAGCGTGAGCAATCGATCCGCCGTGACTTGCCCGCCACCCATCCAGCTGTTGAAGTAGAAACTGCGAGCCACTTCATTGTGCTTGCCTGCCGCATACAGCGCATGGATTTCGCCACAGTCCCGGTTGCTAATCAGCATGAAAGACAAGGCTGAGCGCAAATCACGCATCGTGATGTGCAAGCGCCCTCGCAGATGCGCCATGGTGTACAGCATCTTGAGGCGATCCAGCAAGCGCGGGCCAGCGATCTCATCCTGGAAGCTGCGAGCGTTGTGAACAGCGTAGCAACTGTCCTTCAAATCACACTGTTCGCAAGCAAACCAATTTTTGGGCTGCACGATGCTTTGCAGCGTGCGCTCCAGAATCGAACCGCCTTCAGCGTCTGCAACGACACTGCGCAGGTTCAGATTAACCACCGCCACACCAGAATCGGCCTCGCCGCTGGAAAACGCTCGCCGAACCAGCGCGGTCAATGCCGAAAAGTCGCGTTCATGGGTTGCGAGGAAGTCCACCAAACGGCCTTCATTGATCGCGATCAATCGGGTCTCTTGCGGCTTCCACAACTTCGCGTCGTGGCCTTTGAACGGTGCCAAGAAATCCAGCAGAACCTGGTTGTTGTCTTTGTTGCCCTCGTCCTGGCTACCGTCGTAGTTGATCAGGTAGCGTTTGCCCGACAAGGTCAACTCACTGCCATTGGGCAGATCCCGGTTGGCCGCACCGCCTCGGGCTTCAACCTCTTTCTCCAGCCGCTGCAAGAAAGCCGTCTTGCCATCACCAGCATTGCCCGAAATCAGCACCAACTGGAACTCACCCTGCAACACGGCGGGCAACAAGGCCCGATCCAACGCGGTGTCCACATAGGCTGAAAAACCGAGCGCATCCATACCGCGCGTGCCCGCATTGCTGCGGCGGCTCTGGCTATAAAGCGTCAGCAAGTGCGAAACAAAGGCATTGCTGTTCGTCGTCGCTGATTCGGTCAGAACGGCTTGACCACTGCTGGCTGCCGTCGCCATCGCTGTCAGGCTGACCGTTTGAATGCGCCGTGCGTGGCGCACCTCGGCCAGCGCATCCCGAAAATCAATGGCAGTGTGATAGCGCTCAGCCCGACGTGGGGCAATGGCCTTCAACACCACGTTCACCAGCTCTGGGGCCAGGTCAGCAAAACCCGATAGTTCGCGCGGGTCCGGTGCAGGCTTGTTGATAGGCGGCTCGGTCGTGTCCCAGGGGTAACGTGCGGTCAGCGCCTCGTACAAGGTCAAGCCCAAGGCATACAGATCACGGTCCGCGCGTTCACCGTTGTGCGCAATGACCTCAGGGTCAAAGTCCGGTGGCAAATAACGCCGCGAACCACCACCGCGCGATTCCTTGTCATCAGCCCGCACCGAAACATTGAAGTCGATGATCTTGGCGCCTCTCTGAGTCCACAGCAGATTGCGCGGTTTGATATCGCAGTGGTGGAAACCCTGCGCATGCAGATGAACCAGTCCCTCCATGACCTGCTTACCCAGCTCCAGCGCATCTTCGGGCGACAGCAAGCGATCCCGAATCATGTCGCCAACGTCGGAGCCCTCCACATACTCAAACACCAGAAAGGGAATGTCTCGACCAGGAATCACATCCGCATCCAGCACACGCACCACATGGGGATGCTCTGGGATTTGTACCAGGTGGCGGTACTCCTTCTTCAAACGCTCCAGGGTCGAATGCCGGTCACTGACAATGAGCTTCACCGTACGCGCCACATCGCCTAAGGTATCAATCACCTTGTAAACCACACCAAAGCTGCCCCGCCCCAGCTTCTTTTCAACGATGAACTTGTGGGTCAGCCGGTAGCCCGCTGCAAGGTTCAAGTAATCGGCATGGGTTTCTTCTGCCGCATCAAGCGGCTCGGGCTTGGGCACTTCGATGGGCTCAGCACCCATTTGCGCCACGGGCTGCAACAAGGCATTCAATGCCGCCAACGCAGCCGAAGCGGTCAACCGCTGGTGTTCTTCAAATACACACAGGCTTTGTAGCCAGCCATCAAAGGGCTCGTTCAACTCCGACCGCAGTGCCGAGGGTTTATTCAGAAACTCACCCATGCGATCCCACACCGTGGTCGGCTCACCCGCGAACGGGCGCTCCCCGGTGAACAGCTCGTAGAGAATGACGCCCGCCGAAAAAACATCCGATGCGCTCGATGCGGCACCCGGCTCCCGGAACGCCTCGGGTGCCACATAGGCCCTCTCCACCCGATCAACAATGTCTGGCGCAATCGTCAGGCTGCGGTCTACACCGGGCTTGGCGAAATCGAAGTCGGTGATGCGTGTGGTGCCATCTTGGCCAATCAAAATCGCGCCCGGTGTCAGATTGCGATGCACCACGCCGTGGTGATGGGCATGGGCCAAGGCCGCCAACAGGTCTTTGGCCACGCGCCACTTCTGGTCCAGCGTCAGCGCCAACTGGGGCCGAGCCATATGAACCGTCAGCGCCTGGCCCGGCGCATCGTCCAGAATCAAGACGAACGATTTGTCGTCATCGGTTGGGAAAAAATCCCGCGCCGCCACGATGTTGGGATGCAGCGGCAGCTTGGACAGCGCCCGGTAGGCATTGGCAATGCGGTTGACCTGCGCCTTGCGCACATCTTCCGGTTGATAAGGGTCAGCCTGGTACACCCGCAAGCGGGCCGTGCCACCCGCGAACGCGTTCTCGGCGCGGAACTCGGTATAGGCCTCTGCCGCCCCCAGCTTTTCCTTCACCTGCCAGTGCCCAAAGCGCTGCACGGCTGAAGCTGGCTTCACCACCTTCAAGGCATGCAAGATCAACCCCTGCTGCCGCAGGATGTTCTTGGAGAAGCGCGTCGGAATGCGCGCGGCATCTTTGAAGTAGCGCTCGGCGTCCTTCAGCTTCACCACCCGATCTGCGTCCAACTGATCGCGGTCGTTCAGGTGTGCGTCGGGCGCGGTGAGCAGGATGGCGGCATCCACATAAATGTCGTCCAACTCATGCCGCCCTGGATGGGCCTGAGTCACCAAGCCCTTCACGGTGCGGGCGTGGCCGCGCAACTTGCCCAGCGGCGACGGATAGGGCGCACGCCCTTCGGGGTACCACTTGTTGCCGTACACATCGATGGTGCCGCGCGTGCCCTTCACGTCGATCAGGTACAGCGCGTGCGGCGTCAACAACGCGATGTCGATTTCAAAACGCTCGCCTTGGCGCTCGATCTCGAAGTTGTGCAGCAGGACGAAACTGTCTGGCAAGCGATCCCGCAGGTAAGCGATGGCGCTGCGCTCTGCATCGTTGACCGG
>DAIMZH010000071.1:0-10791 GCA_036734105.1 Azoarcus sp.
CCAGCCGTGTTGAAGAAGCGTTCCATCCGGGTTCAATCCTTGCAAAGCGTCATCAGTTCAGACTAGCACAAGCGAGCAAGTGGTTAGCAACAGGGCTTCAGGCAGGGGTTCCCGCCTTCGCTTCGCCCTGAAGGGCGTGGTTTCAAACCGGAGTCAGTTTTACGATGAAGGTCCAGAACCTACGCAAACAGCATTTTTCCGGCTATACGCATTTTATCCACACGCAGCAGCGGCACCCGTGGCAGATGGCGGTTTGGCAGCGCCATCGCCTTGCTGCTCGTGCCTGCGATGCATGCCTTGTGGTTCCGCATTCATCCGGGCACCAACAGCCGTTGATCACACCTGACGGCCAAGCCGGTACGGTTCCTCGAAAGCCAGAAAGTCCTGTTCGGCCAGGGCATCGCGAATCCACGCCGCCACGCCGGGCAGAGCGCACACCCTGTCCACGTAAGCTTCAAGCTCCTCCGGCAAGGCGATGCCATAGGTATTGAAGCGCATGCACACCGGCGCAAAATAGGCATCGACAATGGAAAAGCCGCCAAACAACATGGGACCACCGTGTTTCGCCAGGCACTCGGACCATAGCGCCACCATGCGCGCCACATCTGCGCGCACCGCCGGCTGGTCACGCATCACCAGCGCGCCGATCTGAGGCAGGGCGGCCTCGATATTCATCGGAAAATGCGAGCGCAGGGCACCAAACCCGGAGTGCATCTCTGCGCAGGCGCTCCGGGCACCTGCCCTGGCGCGCGAGTCCTGCGGCCACAACCCCAGCTCCGGAAAGCATTCAGCCAGATACTCGCAAATCGCCAGCGTGTCCGATACAACGATATCTTCTCCCACGGCATGATCCACCAGCACCGGCACCTTGCCGACCGGGTTGAGCGCTTGCACCGAGGTCTTGAACGCCGAGTCTGGCTCGAAGGAATCAAACCGCAACAGACGCTCCTCAAACTCGATGCCAGCCTGACGCATCAGCACCCAGGGGCGCATGGACCATGACGAGTAGTTTTTGTTTCCAATGTACAAGGTGAATCGCATGACGGACTCCTGTGGTGTTGTCTTATATGATCAATTCAAGCTGGAAAGCGCCGCTGGACTCACCCGATGGGTGGTGATCGTCAATGGCACACATCCAGACATGCGGGGCGTACACACCCCCGGCGAGCGCTCAGCTGCGGTTTCCAGTTTCAATAGAGTAGTACCGGCTCACGGCTGGCCAGCCATGCGCGCTCATCGGCAACCGCCAGGCGCTCCAGGTCTCCGGGCTCTGCGCCAGCGTCATCCACCCACTCGCGCAACAAGGGGCTGCCATTGATCAGGTCTATGGCGAGGCGGTCGAATTCATATTCGTAGGGAAAGTCACGCCACAACGGATAGCCTGGTTCGAGCTCGCGCAAAGCCTTGAACGCCAGAGCTTGCAGCCGCCACGGCTTGAAGGCTGCATGCTGGTAGTAGATCGGATCCTCGACGTGTATCTGCACGCCGGCGCAAAGCTTGCTGGCATGCTTGTGAAAGGTCGGCTCGAACCAGCACTCGCGCAAGACACACCCGGCCAGCCACTCTGACGCCAGTGCGCGCATGCACGTGATGAGTGCCTGTGCGTCTATATCCGGAGCCCCAAACAACTCTAGCGGTCGAGTCGTGCCGCGGCCCTCGGACAGGGTTGTGCCTTCCAGCATCACGGTTCCCGCGTAACAGCGCGCCATGAAAAGGTTGGGCGCGTTCGGGCTCGGATTGATCCAGCTACGTTCAGTCACCGGCCAACCATAGCCCGGGGCAACATCCGGCTGCCAGCCTCGCATGGTGACGACCTCACATTCGAGGTCAAGCTTGAGGTGGTGGATGAACCAACGCGCCATCTCGCCCATGGTCAGGCCATGACGCATCGGCATTGGGCCAGCGCCAACAAAGCTCTCCCAGCCCTCACGCAAGCTCAAGCCCTCGACCGGACGCCCTGCGGGGTTTGGTCTGTCCAGCACCCATACCGCCTTGCCGTGTCTGGCAGCGGCCTCCAGCACATAGCGCAAGGTAGTGATGAAGGTGTAGATGCGACATCCCAGGTCCTGCAAGTCCACCAGCAACACGTCAAAGCTGTCCATCATCTCCTCGGTAGGTCGGCGCACCTCGCCATAGAGACTGAACACCGGAATGCCAAGGCGCGGATCCACATAATTAACGGACTCGACCATGTTGTCTTGCTTGTCGCCGCGCAAGCCATGCTGTGGTCCGAAGGCCGCGGAAAGCTCGATGTCCGGCAAGGCAGCCAGTGCGTCCAGCGAATGCGTCAGACAGCGGGTGACTGACGCGGGATGGGCCAGCAAGGCAATACGCTTTCCGTTCAAAGATCGCCGCAGGGTCGGCTCCGATATCAGGCGTTCTATGCCCAGGCTAAAGTCGGCTGACATGAATTCTCCGGTGGCAGGGTCAAACTGTTGTGGCGATTGTAACCGCTTGCTACAACGAGCCATGATTTCACTAGGCGAAGCCAAAAATCGACATCCGGAACCAGACAAGCAAGGCTTTGCGGGCGTATACTTAAATGTCGGCTACGTTTATTCCGTTTCGCCTTTAAAACCAGACTCACGGTTAAAACCGTGACGCCGGGCAGCCCCGCCGGGGGAGTGAGCAAGGTCTAGGTTACTTCGAAGCGGAACGAGCCGATCGTGGCGCGAGGGTTCTGCTCGTCGTTTGCATTGATGAGCGGGCGCGTTCGATGCATTCATACAAAACGAGATTGAGGGAAAGCAAACATGGCTGCAGGAAAGTCGAAGATCATCTACACACTCACGGACGAAGCCCCGCTTCTGGCCACGTGCGCGTTCTTACCGGTTGTTCGAGCGTTCGCCTCACCGGCTGGCGTTGAAATCGTCAAATCCGACATCTCGGTGGCTGCGCGGGTTCTGGCCGAGTTTTCCGACTACCTCACCGATGACCAGAAGGTGCCCGACAATCTGGCCGAACTTGGTCTGCTGACACAGGAGCCGGACACCAACATCATCAAGTTGCCCAACATCAGCGCGTCCGTCTCCCAGCTCAAGGCCTGCATCAAGGAATTGCAGGACAAGGGCTATGCCATCCCCAACATGCCGGACAACCCGAGCACCGAAGAAGAAAAAGTTCTCCGCGCACGCTATGGCAAGTGCCTCGGCTCGTCGGTCAACCCGGTGCTTCGAGAAGGCAACTCCGACCGTCGCGCACCCAACGCGGTCAAGGAGTACGCACGCAAGAATCCGCACTCCATGGGCGAATGGAAACAATGGTCACAGACCCATGTTTCGCACATGCATCATGGCGACTTCTACCATGGCGAAAAGTCCATGACGGTTGATCGTGCGCGCACTGTCCGCATGGAGCTGATCACCAAGAACGGCGAAAGCTTGGTGCTTAAACCCAAGGTGGAAGTCTTGGCGGGCGAAGTCATCGATTCGATGTTCATGAGCAAGAAAGCCTTGTGCGAGTTCTACGAGCGCGAGCTTGAAGACTGCCGCGAAGCTGGCATCCTGTTCTCGTTGCACGTCAAAGCCACGATGATGAAGGTATCCCACCCCATCGTGTTTGGCCACTGCGTCAAGATCTATTACAAGGAAGCCTTCGAAAAGTACGGACCGCTGTTTGACGCGCTAGGCGTCAATGTCAACAACGGCATGGTCGATCTTTACGAAAAAATCTCCGTATTGCCTGAATCAAAGCGTGACGAAATCATTCGCGCCTTGCACGCTTGCCAGGAACACCGCCCCAAGCTGGCCATGGTGGACTCGGCCAAAGGCATCACCAACTTCCACTCACCCAACGACGTGATCGTCGACGCCTCCATGCCAGCCATGATTCGCGGCGGCGGCAAGATGTGGGGCGCAGATGGCAAGCCTTACGACTGCAAGGCCGTCATGCCTGAGTCGACCTTTGCCCGCATTTACCAGGAGATGATCAACTTCTGCAAGTGGCATGGCAACTTCGACCCTCGCACCATGGGCACCGTACCCAACGTCGGTCTGATGGCTCAAAAAGCCGAAGAATACGGCTCACACGACCGGACTTTTGAAATTACACATGACGGTGTCGCCAATATCACCGATATCGAAACCGGCGAGGTTTTGTTGTCGCAGAACGTTGAGGTCGGCGATATCTGGCGCATGTGTGAAGTCAAGGACGAGCCGATCCGTGACTGGGTCAAACTGGCCGTTACCCGTGCCCGCAACTCAGGCATGCCAGCAGTCTTCTGGCTGGACCCCTACCGTCCGCACGAAAACGAACTCATCAAGAAAGTTCAAAAGTATCTCAAGGACCACGACACCACGGGCCTTGAGATTCACATCATGTCGCAGGTTCGCGCCATGCGCTTTACCCTCGAACGAGTGGCTCGGGGTCAGGACACGATCTCGGTAACCGGTAACATTCTGCGTGACTACCTCACCGACTTGTTCCCGATCATGGAACTCGGCACCAGTGCCAAGATGCTGTCTATCGTGCCGCTGATGAAGGGAGGTGGTCTTTACGAGACCGGAGCTGGCGGGTCTGCGCCCAAGCATGTGCAACAGTTGGTCGAAGAAAACCACCTGCGCTGGGACTCACTTGGTGAGTTCCTCGCGCTGGCGGTATCACTCGAAGACATGGGCATCAAGAACGACAACGCCAAGGCCAAACTGCTGGCCAAAACCCTGGACGAAGCCACCGGCAAGCTGCTCGACAACAACAAGTCGCCTTCTCGCCGCACTGGCGAGCTCGACAACCGTGGCAGCCAGTTCTACCTGTCAATGTACTGGGCGCAGGCACTGGCTACACAGACCGAGAACGCCGAACTCGCAACGCACTTTGCGCCTTTGGCCAAGGCTCTTGAAGAAAATGAACAAACGATTCTCGCCGAGCTTTCCGCTGTTCAGGGCCAGCCTGCCGACATCGGTGGCTATTACATGGCAGACCCCGAGAAGACCAAGGCCGTGATGCGTCCCAGCGCCACGTTCAACAGCATTCTCAAGTCGGCTCTGGCCTGATCAAACCCGCACTTAAAATAGTCTGAGCCAAACGGCACCCTGCATGGGTGCCGTTTTTTTCGCTATGTCGCAACCTGACTAGCAAGCAATCCTGTTCACAAGATCCGACTTCACTTCATGACTAACACTCGACAAATTCGCATCCCTGCCACCTATATGCGCGGCGGCACCAGCAAGGGTGTCTTCTTTCACCTCGCGGACTTGCCAATCGACGCACAACAACCAGGGCCTCCGCGTGACCAGTTGATGCTCCGTGTAATGGGCAGCCCCGACCCCTATGGCAAGCAGATTGACGGCATGGGCGGAGCCTCGTCCAGCACCAGCAAGGTGGCCATCGTCTCACGCAGTCAGTCAGCAGATCACGATGTTGATTATCTGTTCGGGCAGATCGCCATTGACCGCCCCTTTGTTGATTGGTCCGGCAACTGCGGCAACCTAACCAGCGCGGTGGGCACGTTCGCCATTGCTACGGGCCTAATCCCTAGTGATAGACTCGCTCAGGGTGGCTGTATTGCAGTCCGTATCTGGCAAGCCAACATCGGCAAGACCATTATTGCCCATGTGCCCATATGCGAGGATGGCTTGCTTGAGAGTGGAGACTTCGAGCTAGACGGCGTCGCCTTTCCGTCCGCCGAGGTCGAGCTTGAATTTCTGGAACCCACCGCCGAAGCAGACGGGGCACTGTTCCCTACAGGCCATTTGATTGACGAGCTGGAAATTCCGGACTATGGATCAATACCGCTGACGCTGATCAATGCCGGCATCCCCACCGTCATCATCGAGGCAAGCAGTTGCGGCTTCACTGGCACCGAAACACAGCAAGCGATCAGCGCCGACGCCGCAGCCTTGCTCAGGCTTGAAGCGATACGCAGCCAAGCTGCCGTAAAAATGGGCCTGATCAGGACTCCGGCCGAAGCTGTCACACGCCAACACACCCCTAAACTCGTCATGGTGGCGTCACCACAAACCTATGTCGCCGCAAATGGAGTAAGCATTGCAGCGTGCGATCAAGACTTGCTGGTGCGCGCTCTGTCCATGGGCAAACCCCACCACGCCATGATGGGCACCGCAGCGGTTGCCGTGGCCGCAGCCGCAGCCATTCCCGGCACCCTGGCCAGCAAAGCCATTGGCGGTACGCGCCACAGCTTATGGCTGGGGCATCCGTCTGGGCGGCTGAAGGTTGGCGCAGAAGTACACCGGCGCGCGGATGGCTGGCATGTCGAACGTGCCCAGCTCAGTCGCAGCGCGCGTACTTTGATGGAAGGCTGGGTATGTGTGCCAGCCACCTCACTCGGTGGACAGCCACCCAGATGAGCCCGCTGGAGAGCAGTTTTCTTGAACTGCAAACGCGTTTGAGTGACTACTCACCCGTTTGGCAGGAGTCGCTGTTTCATCACGAACGTCCAGCCTGGTGTGATGAGCATCCGGCGCTGACGTCAAGCTTGCTGTCACTGGATGACGCCTCGGCTCAAGCGCTGACGGACGACCCCGATTCAGCCCTCGACTGGCTCGTGCCATACCTGCCCACACTACCCGATCTGCGCCGCTTGAGCAGCCTGGTGGCGCTACCCAAGCGAACCCTAGCCAAGACCGAAAGGCGACTCGACTGGGCCATACCCGGCCGCAAGCGAGAACAGGTGGAGGCCTTTGTAGCCAGCATGGCTGCGAGCGGCAAGCCGGTGCTCGAATGGTGCGCCGGAAAAGGGCATCTCGGCCGACTCGCCACGGCGCAAGATAATGTTCCGGTCAAGTCGCTGGAGCTTGAGCTGGCGCTCTGCCACAAAGGCGCCAGCCTGGCTGAGCGTGCCGGGTTGGATCAGCATTTCGTGTGTGCAGACGCACTCTGCGTCAGCTCAAAGTCTCATGTTCGAGGTCATTCGGTGCTGGCGCTTCACGCCTGCGGCGAGCTGCATCGTAGCCTGATCCGCAGCGCAAGTCATGATGGTGCGCACGCCTACCGGATTGCGCCGTGCTGCTATCACAAGTGGACCGGCGAACAATATCAGCCACTTAGCCGTCTGGCAGCGCTGCCGCTGGGCCAGAGCGCCTTGCGGCTTGCCGTCACCGAAACGGTCACAGCGCCCGGTTCTGATCGCCGCCGACTGGTCCGCGATCAGGTCCACAAACTCGGTTTTGTGGCGCTTCGCAACGCCTTGGAAGGCAGCGTGGCTCGCACCTTCAAACCAGTGCCGTCACATTGGCTGCAGGAGAACTTTGAAGCCTATTGCCATAAACTGGCCGCGCGGGAGAGCGTTCGCTTGCCCGATCGTGTCGACTGGGCATATTGGTTGCTGCGCGGCGAACAACGTCGCCACCAGATGATCCGGCTTGAGATCGTGCGACAAGCCTTCAGACGCGCACTGGAGGTCTGGCTGGTGTTCGATATGGGCTTAGCGCTGGAAGAAGCGGGGTTTATGGTTCGTATCGGCACATTTTGCGATCGGAGACTGACACCAAGAAACATCATGTTGATGGCCGACCCGGTCGGCTGAAGACTCTCACGCCAACGAGTACGCCCCCAATCAGCAACACGATGCCGGCGAATTCCAAACCAGTCGGCCACCGCTGATACCAGATGAAGGCATAACACAGCGCGGCCAGGGTCTCGAACACAATAAGCTGTCCAACCAGCGCAGCCGGCAATAGATGGCTAGCCTTGTTCCACAGCAATGTGCCCAACCACGAAGCGGCCAAACCGGTCATCAGCATCACACCCACAAACAACCAGGGGCGAGCCCCGAAAGGCCAGGTGAAGCCGCCTGAGTCGCCCGAGGCGAGTTGCCAGCCCGCGTAAAGCAATCCGGTCAGCAAGGCGAGCGGCAGGGTTGCCAAGCCCTGCGCTGTCGCCCAGGCTCGCGACAAACCGGGTGGATGGGCACGAAGCCACCGGCTGTTGCGTATCGGATACCAGGTCCAGCATGCCACGGCCAGCACTGCGAGCATCAATCCGCCGTAGTAGCCCTCGTCAGGCCCCTGTTCAGTTGGCCCGGTGGGTCCATGCTGAACCACTGCCAGCCCGGCCAGCATCATGGCCAGTGGCAAGGCCAGACTGGACCATCTGACCGCCATGGCGCTATCGCGATCCAGCAGATTGGCAGTGATCGCGATCACAACCGGCAAGGTGCCAATCAACAAGGTAGGCACCGGTGCCCCGGAAAGCTGAATGGCGCTGGCCAGTGTTGCGTAATAAAGAATGTTGCCGACCAGCGCAAGCTTGGTGGCCTCCAGCCAGTCAGCACGACTCAGCCGTGCCAATGTTCTGCGATCCATCCAGGCCAAGCCTAGTGCGAGCAGTCCAAACGCCAGATATCGCCCAAACGCCAACACCACGCCGGGATAATCCGGCAGGATCAGCGGCACGATGAAGATCAAGCCCCACAGCAAACCAGCGCCAAGCGCTGCAAGCACTCCAAGCAACATAAACCTGACACCAGCCGGACTAAACAGCCCATACAAAACAAGCGTTAGAGAGGGCGTGGCTAAACCCAGCCAAAACCAACGGAGCACCATGCAACGGAAAGCAACGGTAATCAGCCCAGCTTGTTACCCAGAAAGCGCATGGTTCTGTCCCACGCCTGTTGCGCCCAGAATGCGTCGTACTGCGTGGCTGGCAAACGCCCAAGCCCCACTGCGGTTTCGTTGGCAAATGCATGATGTGCAAGATAACGATGAAACTCCACTTCCGCCCCTGCCCCGGTCAGTTTGTCCTCGAGCTGGTCAATGTTCTCAATGGCGAAAAACTGATCCTGAGTCGCGAAATGCCCGATTAGCGGTGCCCGTATGCGACTCGCGTCAATGTACTCCAGCGGCGGACAGCCATACCACACCACACCAGCATCAGCCTCTGGCACATTGCACATTGCCAACAGGGTAAGGGCTCCGCCCATGCAAAAGCCGGTGACCCCAACCTTGTCACAACTCAGCTTGAGATGCTGCACAGCGCCGCGGATATCCTGGGTGGCAGCGTCGCAAAAATCGAGCCCTTCCATCAGATGATGAGCTTCCTCAGCCTCCACCGTGGATTTGCCGCGATAAAGGTCGGGCACCAAGGCCACATAGCCGGCCGCAGCCAGCCGGTCAGCTATACCGCGAATCTGATCGTTAAGCCCCCACCACTCCTGAATGACGACCACGCCCGGCGCGTCATCCATTTGTGCGGGTTCAGCGAGATAGGCCTGAACGGTTTTTCCGTCCGGTCGGTTGAAACTGATCATGCTACCCATGCCTGCCTCCCGTGTAAAAATACGATAAGTAAAAGACACATCCACAGACCACGTCAAGCCCGGCATCAAGCACACACATCTCCTTGTGCTCTGCAGACAGCACAACCATGGGTCTTGCGCTCAAGACCCATGCGTGCACGTGGTTGCCGATTATCCGATAGACACATAGACTGAGTGCCCATTCAGCGTATCTGACCATCAACCGTGCAGGACACCCTAGCGCTCACCGCCAGCATGCTGTTCAGCCTCGACCCCAAGCTGGTCGAGATAGTACAGCTTTCGCTATGGGTAAGCGGCACTGCGGTTGTGATTGGTGCCTTCATCGGTCTACCACTGGGTGCTTGCCTGGCAGTCGGCCGTTTTCCCGGCCAGAACATCGCTTCGATTCTGGTCAATGGTCTCATGGGCATGCCCTCGGTCGTCGTCGGCGTCATCGTCTATATGTTGCTGTCTCGCTCCGGTCCATTTGGTGCAGCCGGTCTGCTGTTCAGCCCCACCGCCATGATCATTGCGCAGACCCTACTCGTGATTCCGCTGATGGCTGCGATATGCCGTCAGGTGATTGAGGACGCCTGGAGCCGTCACGCGGAAGAACTCAAGGTGCTTCGTTTTGGCTGGTGGCACAGCATGAGCACCTTGCTCTTCGATTGCCGCCATTCACTGCTGGTTGCTGTGCTGGCTGGCCTGGGCAGAGCCATGAGTGAAGTCGGCGCGGTCATGATCGTGGGTGGAAACATAGATGGGCTGACTCGTACCATGACCACCGCCATTGCCCTGGAGACCAGCAAAGGCGACTTGCCGTTGGCGGTCGCGCTTGGGCTTGTGCTTGTTTTGGTGATTCTCTGTCTCAACGCGCTAGCCTATGTGCTGCGCCAATGGGCAATGCGACGCTATGGCTGATCAGGAACTCCCCAGCAACCACGATATCTTTCCACTACGCCTGCAAGGGTTGCGCTTTCGCGCGGGCGAGCGCGACGTGATCGATAGGGTGGACCTAACTCTGGAGGGCGATGGCATCACCGTGGTTCTCGGACCCAACGGCGCTGGCAAAAGCGTGCTGCTGCGGCTGCTTTGCGGTCTGCTCATGCCCAGTGCCGGAAGCATTGAATGGGGCAAAGGGTCCGTGCAGCCAGAGCGCCGGATAGCAATGGTGTTTCAGCACCCGATGATTCTGCGCGCCAGCGTACTGGACAACGTTGCGCTGGCACTCAAGCCACGCGGGGTGTCGCTCGCCGAACGACGCAAACTCGCCGCCCAGTCGCTCGTCAGGGTTGGACTCGGCGACCGGGTAAACGACGCTGCCCGCTTCTTGTCCGGCGGTGAAAAACAGCGCCTGGCGCTGGCCCGCGCCTGGCTGACCAGACCGCGCCTGCTGCTGCTGGATGAGCCGACCGCCAGCCTTGACCCCTCCGCCACCGCTGAGGTTGAGCGCATTGTGCGAGAAATCCGCACCGACGGCACCCGCATCCTGATGGTGACACACAATCTGGCACAAGCCACCCGACTGGCCGACGACATTGCCTTTATGTCGGCCGGGCGCATCTGGGAACACACACCTACTCAGCAATTCTTCCGTC
>DAIMZH010000071.1:10801-13410 GCA_036734105.1 Azoarcus sp.
TTCCGTCAACCGGGGTCGCAGCCTGCCCGGTTGTTTATTCAGGGCGAGCTACCCTGGCAGATGGTCTTGTAAGCATTGGCGGAACGCAAGTCACTAACCAATGTCCCAATTGTTCGTCTTGGACTACGAAAGTTGTTCCGGTTGAGGTATCTGGGTGCTGCCTCACACCGGTATTGCAGCCTGAAACAAGCTCAGAAAGTCTCTTACTTTCAATTAATTAAACACCCTAAAGCGTGATTGAACCCAGAATCTGAGTCCAACCCTTCAGGATCACAAAACGAAATGATTTCTACCGACCTTGTGCTCGCCAATGAACCCATCCTCAGGTTGAGCGCATTTGTCGGAATCTTTGTCCTCATCGCGCTATGGGAACTGGCAGCACCCAGACGACAACTTCGCTTGTCACGCGCTAAGCGCTGGCGTGGCAACATCAGCCTTGCGGTGCTCAACACAGTGCTGCTGAGGTTGGTGTTTCCGCTTGCTGGCGTAGGCATCGCGATTTTTGCGACTGAACGGGGTTGGGGCTTACTCAATCATGTCGCTCTCCCTGACTGGGCCATCATCGTGGTCGCAGTCGTCGTGCTGGATTTCGCGATATGGTTGCAGCATGTGATTTTTCATGCGGTACCACTGCTGTGGCGCTTGCATCGGGTTCATCATGCCGACCTCGACTACGACCTGACAACCGGGGCACGCTTTCATCCGCTGGAGATTCTGCTTTCCATGATGATCAAGATGGCGCTGATTGTCGCGCTCGGAGCGCCGCCGGTTGCGGTGCTGTTGTTTGAGGTGTTGCTCAACGCCTGCGCCATGTTCAACCACGGCAACATCCGCCTGCCTGGCACTGCCGACCGCTGGCTTCGGCTCATCATCGTGACCCCGGACATGCACCGGGTGCATCACTCGGTGGAGTACCACGAGAGCAACGCCAACTTCGGTTTCAACCTCCCCTGGTGGGACAAGCTGTTCGGTACCTATCGTGCGCAGCCTGACGCAGGGCACGAGGCCATGCAAATCGGTCTGCGAGAATTTCAGCGCCCGGATGAGACCGCACAGCTGACAGGCATGCTTAAAATACCTTTTGCGGGCAACGCGCCCAGCACACACAAAAGGTAACGCATTTGCCGGTCCTTCGCCTGCAACAACTCGTCACCCACCATGTTGGGCCTGTCTCGCTTCAAATCGCAGCGGGTGAATGTGTCTGCCTCAGAGGAACCTCCGGCAGCGGAAAAAGCCTTCTGCTCAGAGCAGTGGCCGATCTGGATTCACACGATGGTGAGATATGGCTGGACGACACCGCCTGCAGCGCCATCCCCGCCGATCAGTGGCGACACAAGGTCATGCTTATCCCAGCCGAAAGCCACTGGTGGGCTGACACGGTTGCGGAGCACTTTGCTGCAGATTATGACGTTAACCTGCTGCACAGGCTGGACCTGCCAGCCGAGGCCATAGGCTGGCAGGTCCAGCGGTGTTCCACTGGTGAAAGGCAGCGTCTGGCCTTGCTGCGTGCCCTGGCCAGAAAACCAGCCGCCCTGTTACTGGATGAACCGACAGGCAATCTTGATGAAGCCAGCACCACCCGCGTCGAGGAGTTGCTCCAGCACTACCGCATCGAACATGCCGCGCCTGTGCTGTGGGTCAGTCACGACCCGGCCCAGAGCGCCCGAATCGCGCAACGCAGCTTCGAGTTGGTGGAAGGCCGCCTGCAGGAAGACGCTCGATGATCCATCTGTCCAGTCTCGACCTCGCGCTGGCCTCGATACTCGTGCTCGCGCTGGCTGCACTTAGCTGGCAGTTGCGTCTGGGCATTGGCGGAAAACTCTTGCTGTCTGCCGCGCGCACTGCAGTCCAGCTCTTTCTGATCGGCCTCGTGCTAAAGATCCTGTTTGACAGCACCCACTGGTTGTGGGTCGCAGGTCTCGCCACCATCATGATGCTCGCGGCAGGGCGTGAGGTCATGGCGCGCCAAAAGCGCCGATTTACCGGCTGGTGGGGCTTTGGCCTGGGCACCGTGTCGATGTTTTTATCATCATTCACAGTCACCGTGCTGGCCCTGATCGTGATCATCGGCAACACGCCCTGGTATTCACCGCAATATGCCATCCCCCTGCTCGGCATGATCCTCGGCAACACCATGAACGGTATCGCGCTTGGACTGGACAGGCTGACCCAGGACGCAAGTCAGCACCGCATGGTGCTTGAAACCAGACTGGCGCTGGGGCAACGCTGGCAAGATGTCATCGCGGACAGCCGCCGCGAGGCCATCCGCGTCGGCATGATCCCCATAATCAACGCCATGGCAGCAGCCGGTATCGTCAGCCTGCCGGGCATGATGACCGGCCAGATACTCGCAGGCGCACCACCAGTGGAGGCAGTCAAATACCAGATCCTGGTGATGTTCATGATCGCCGCAGGCACCGGCTTTGGCACGGTCACGGCGATCATGCTGGGTGCACGCAGACTGTTCGACACCCGGCAGAGGCTTCGTCTCGACCGGCTGACGCAAGCCTGAGGGACAGCATCTTTCGTCTTGGTCTTGTAGCAACTGTTTAGTGACAGGCCTTCAGGCCTGTCGATCTGAACAAGATTTGGAAGGGGTTTGCATCCCC
>DAIMZH010000072.1:0-13276 GCA_036734105.1 Azoarcus sp.
TCGACAAAATTCACCTGGCTGTCTGTGAGCACAACATTACGGGTTGGCATCTTCCTCTCCTGATCCGACTCTATGTCATATTCTGCCAAGCTGCCTGAAGCGAAGCAAATCCCCTTACCGTTCGCCCCCTTTCTTCGCTCGGATAAGCGCCGCAAGTCAAGACACCTCAACGCCGCAAGGCATTCGCCATCCAGATACCCAGCCCGACCAATACCAGCGCGACCAGCACGCCAGGGGTGACGGCTTCACCCAGAAACAACACACCAGCCAACACCCCCATTACAGGGGTCAGAAAAGAGAACGACGACAAACGCGTGGCGGGATAGTGCCGCATCAGCCAGAACCACACCAGATAGCTGCTGGAGGCCACCACAAACACCTGAAACGCCAGGCTGGCCCATATCAGCGGCGTGGGCGCAAACACACCGGGTTCACCAAGCAGCCAGGCCAGTAATGGCAAGGCCAGCGCCGATACCCCCAACTGATACAGCAGAATCTTTTCGGCCGAAGTGCGCACCAGCGCGCTGGCCTTGATCACCAGCGTGGTGGCAGCCCACAGCACTGCAGCCAGCAGAATCATCAGATCGCCAATCCAGGCCTTTTCCGGCGCGCTGCCCAGGTTGTCGCCAAACAACACCACCACCCCGGCAAACGCCAGCGCCATACCAATCCATTGCGCCCGCCGCATGCGCTCGTGGGGCAGCAGCCAGATTGCGCCGAGCGCCACAAAAAACGGCGCGGTGTACAGAAAGATCACGCTGCGCGAAGCGTCGGTGTATTCCAGGCCGACATAGATCAGCGCAAACTCACCGGCAAACAACAAACCAGCAATCACGCCCGGCCAAAAGCTGCCGTCCCGCGTGCCCAGCTTGACACCACGCAAGCGCGCCCACAACAGCACCAGCACAAAAGCGCCAATCGAGCGCAAACCTGCCTGAAAGACCGGCGATATGCCTGCGTTGGCCACCTTGACCACCACCTGCTGCAAACCAAAGACGGTGCACAACACCACCATCAGCCCGACCGCCAGCCGGTCGAGCTCGGTACGGGAATCCGGCGGCATATCAGTCAACCACCACCACCGGACGCAAGTCCGATGGTATCTGCACGCGTGCGCGCATCTCGCGGGTCAGCTCCAGGGTGCCGTCCGCACCCACCCGCATCACATGCGCTATGTCATAGCGACTGGTGTGCGCCTGCCAGTCATCGCCCGCGATGAAGGGCGATTTGCTGGTGCCATCGGACCAGGTGCCAGCGTTTTGTCGTGGGGTAACCAGCACGGTCAGCGACTGGGTGCCACGCGCAGGCAAGCCTGTACGCGGATCGAGCAGGTGTGAAAAGCGTTCGCCATCAAGCTCGAAGAAGCGCTGGTAGTCGCCCGAGGTGCCGATGGCCTCGCCGTCATACAGCGGTAATGTGGCCATTGGCCGGGGTTCGCGCGGGTGCTGAATACCCAGGCGCCACGGTGTTCCGCCCTTGGAGCCCAGCGCCATGACATTGCCGCCGATGTTGATCAACGCGTCGTTTATACCCTTGGCCCGCAACAAGGTGGCGGCGCGATCCAGAGCATAGCCTTTGGCATAGCCGCCCAGGTCTATCTGCACCATGGGGTTGCGGCTGCTCACCGTGGTGCCTTCAATCGACACATCGGCCATGCTTGGCCTGGCATGCAGAATCGCAGCAATGGCCTCCGCATCTGGCCGAAACGGCTCAAACTCTTCGTCATGAAAACCCCACAGCGCAATCAGGCGTCCCAGTGCCGGGTCGAACAGATAGTCGCCTTGTTCAGCCATACGCTTGGCGTCCTGCAAAAGTGCCGCAAGCTCTGCCGACACGGTGGCGCTTTCACCGCGTGCCAGCGCCTCGTTGAGTGCGGTCAGTTCGGACGGCTTCCAGGCGTGAAAGGCGTGGTGCAGCCGGTCGAACTCACGCAACACCTCGCCCATGGCCGCAGCCGCCTTGTCCTGCGACTTGCCGTAAACCGTCAGATCGACCCGGGTGCCAAAGACATAGGCTTCCTGATGAAAAAGCTGTGGCTGAGAACAACCAGACACAAACGCCACTGCCAGCGCGGCCAGCAGCCAGCGCCCTGCCAACACCATGGGAATCATGCGCACGCCTGTTCCAGCTTGTCCACAAACAACGATGCTACCGAAAAGCCGGTTTGCGCCTCAATCTCGACAAAGCAGGTCGGGCTGGTGACATTGATCTCGGTGAGATGCCCACCTATCACGTCCAGCCCAACCACCAGCAAGCCACGCGCCCATAGAACAGGGGCCAGATACTCGGCAATGTCGCGCTCCCGTTCGGTCAGCGGCATGGCGACTCCACGACCACCGGCAGCCAGGTTGCCGCGAGTTTCACCCGCCTTGGGAATACGCGCCAACGCAAACGGCACCACCTCACCGCCAATTATCAACACCCGCTTATCACCTTCGGCAATGGCAGGCAGATAGCGCTGCGCCATGATGGTGCGCAGTCCCTCATGGGTCAGTGTCTCGATGATGACGTTGCGGTTGGGGTCATCGGCCCGTACCCGAAATATCTGGCTGCCGCCCATGCCGTCCAGCGGCTTGAGTACCACGTCGCCATGCTCGTCGATAAAGGCCTGGACGCCCGCCGCGTCGCGCGACACCAGCGTCGGCGTGGTGAACTGCGGAAACTCGGCAATGGCCAGTTTTTCGGAGTGGTCGCGGATGGCGCGCGGGTGATTGAACACCCTCGCGCCGCACGCCTCGGCACGTTCCAGCAGCCAGGTGGCAGTCACGTATTCAAAGTCGAAGGGCGGATCCTGCCGCATCACCACAGCGTCAAAATCGCTCAGGGCGCGCAACTCGGCATCAGCCGCCGAATACCACGCGGCGTCATCGTCGCTGAGCGACAAAAGCTGCGCCTGGGCATGCACACCCTCCTGAGACCACGACAAGCTCTCGCGCACGATGGCATGAACCGCGTGCCCCCGGCGTGCTGCCTCGCGCATCATGGCAATGCTGGAATCTTTATAAGGTTTCAGCGCGGCGAGCGGGTCGAGAATAAAGGCAAATTCCATGTCTGCGCTCCGGCTCAGGCCGCGTCTTCCAGCGCAAGCGGTGCGCCCTCTTCAATCTCCACCGAGGCCGCCAACAAGGCCAGTCGCGCCACCACACCATACGCATAAAACCGGTTGGGCGGTGCATCCGGCCCTTGTCCGGCATCAGGCAGACTGCAGCAGGTGTCAAAGGCCAGCGGTTTGAAGTGCATGCCCGGCGCATTCAGGTTCTCGTCGCGCCCACGTTCGGTGTGCACCCGGTAAAAGCCGCCCACCACGTAGTGGTCCATCATGTACACAACCGGCTCAGCCACGGCGTTATCTACCGTCTCGAAGGTGTGCACACCTTCCTGAATGATCACCTCGTGGACTTCCAGCCCTTCCTTGACCACCGCCATCTTGTTGCGCTGCTTGCGGTTCAGCCCCTTCACCTCGGAAGCATCCTTGACCGTCATCACGCCCATGCCGTAGGTGCCGGCATCGGCCTTGACCACCACAAACGGCGTCTCGTTCACTTCGTACTCGCGGTATTTTTCGCGGATGGTCGTCAGCAGACTGTCCACCTGCGCCGCCAGACACTCCTCACCGCTGCGGTCCTTGAAGTCAATCTGCCCACACACACCAAAGGCAGGACTGATCCGCCACGGGTCAATGCCGATCACGTCGGCAAACTCTTTGGCCACGCGTTCGTAGGCATCGGCATGACGGGACTTGCGTCGGCTATGCCAGCCTGCATGCAGCGGCGGAATCAACCACTGCTCATGCAGGTCACGCAACTGCGACGGCACACCGGCCGACAAATCGTTGTTGAGCAGGATGGCACAAGGGTCGAAACCAGCCAGCCCCAGGCGTCCCCCACGGCGCTGCAAGGGCTCCAGCGTCAAGGCGTCGCCATTATCCAGCGCAATCTGTGTGGCCTCGGTGATCTCGGGCAACAGGCTGCCAAGGCGGACGTTCAGGCCGGCACGCTGCAGAATACGCACCAACTGCGCCACGTTCTTGAGGTAGAACTGGTTGCGAGTGTGGTTTTCCGGAATCAACAGCAGATTGCGCGCCTCTGGACAGATGCGCTCAACCGCTGCCTGCGCTGCCTGCACGCACAACGGCATGAAGGGGTCGTTCAGGTTGTTGAAGCCACCAGGAAAAAGGTTGAGATCGACTGGCGCGAGCTTGAAACCAGAATTGCGCAGGTCGGTCGAGCCGTAAAACGGCGGTGTATGCTCAAGCCACTGAGCACGCATCCACTGTTCGATTTCGGTGACATTGTCGAGAAACCGCTTTTCCAACTCCAGCAAAGGGCCGGTCAGGGCGGTGGTCAGATGAGGAACCATAGTTACTATCTCAAAAAGAGCACGCAGGTTTGCCACGCGCAAATCGGAATGTTACACCACCGACCTCAGTCCGGCAGCCAGCACTCAAAGTTTCGCGGCAATGGAGAATTCTCAAGGCTTCGCTGGGTAAACAGAAAACGCCTATCACAGACAAAGCCCAACTCGGCCCAGTCCACCGCATTCAGCGCCGCAGCCAACGCTGCCGCGTCGGCATCCGCCCGGTGCGGAAACACCGCCAGCACCGCGCCATCATAGTGCTGGCAGTCGTGGGTAAAAAACGGTGTTGTCGCGCGCGTCTTGCCGTTAACGTAAATACGCGGGCGATCCGTCTGATGATAACCCCTGCCCCATTGCCACCAATTGCTATCGTCAAATGGCCGGATGCCACGTGCAATCAGGCGCTGACGATACGGCAGCAAGGCTGCTGGCGCCGACTCACCCGGCTCACACCACAGCATACGCCGGGTTTGTCCGGTGCGAACGGTCGCCGCGCACACGAAGTCACGGTTTCCGATGCGCTCATCCGCGTAGATGTCGTCCGCGCCGGACACCGCCCCCACCTTTACATAAGCAATCTGCGACAAGCGCAACGGGTAGTCCTGGCGAGCAAACATCAGATGGCCAGCGCACTCCACCAGCGTGCGCGGCTGCCAGTCCGGTTGCACCAGGCGCTCGGCAACCCGGTCGCTACTGCCCAGTTCAGCCAGCCGCAAGCTGCGCTCATGCAAGTCTTTCTCAAAGCGCCAGATCAAACAGTTGGGCACGGCATCCGGAAACACCCTTGCGTCGCCCAGTTCAATGACATCGGTCAGCGTGCCCTGCTCCAGCAGCAGCTTGTTGAGCTTGACGGCAGAGCTCGCTTTCAGAAAATCGCGCGGCGTGATGAAAATCAGCTCGCCACCCGGCTTGAGGTGACGCAGACACTTTTCGATAAAAAACAGATAAAGATTTGAACGTGCGTCAAACAGGCTGGAATTGAGCCGCTGGCGCGTGCTTGGCGCAATATCCTGGAAGCGCACATAGGGCGGATTGCCGATGATGGTGTCAAAACGCTCGGACTCCGGGTAGGCAAAAAAGTCCATGTTGAGCGCACCGGCCGGGCACTGCGCCGGGTCTATCTCTATGCCTACCGCCTGCGGCAGATGACGCAGGAAAGCGCCGTCGCCACAAGCAGGCTCCAGCACTCGGCCATGCCTGCGGCGCAGCGCCAGCATGGCGCGCACGACTGCGTCCGGCGTAAATACCTGACCAAGGGCAGCCACATCGCGCAAAGGCAACTGGCCTTGTCGGACACTCTGCGAATCCGGGCTCAAGGGTTTCATCAAAAATCAGACCGCCTGACAGGGAAAGGCCGGAGTGTAGCGCAAGCGCCCGCGCTGCGCTGCCGACTGCACATGCAAGCGAGCGCGCCTGTGGCTGAGGGGTTGGCGCGACAACCATGGCACACGGGACTCGCGTCCATCAGTGACGCAAAAACCCTTGGTCACGGTGCCGTCTCAAGCACCAGTTCCACCCGACGGTTGAGTGCACGACCTTCGGCGTTGATGTTGCTTGCCAGCGGGCGGGTTTCGGCAAAGCCGGTGGCGCGCAAACGCACTGGCTCCACACCTGCGGCAGCCAGCCTGCGCACCACGCTGGACGCACGCGCCGAGGACAACTCCCAGTTTGACGGAAAGCGTGCAGTGCTGATCGGCAGGTCATCGGTATGCCCTTCCACCGCAATCCGGTAATAACCCTCTTGCAACACCTCAGCCAGACGATCGATCAGCGCCTCACCGGGAGCGCTCAGGTCGGCCTGCCCGGAAGCAAACAGAATCTCATTGCTGATGCGAAGATTGACGCTGCCTTCGGTCACAAACACCCCGACATCGTCGCCCAGGCCTTCGATCAGCAGACTGTCAAATTCTTCGGCCTCCACGGCTTCGCCGTCTTCAGGCAGTGTGCCAGACAACTGTTGCGGCTCCTGCTCTGCTGCCGGTAAGGCTTCAAGCAGACCAGGCGAGCCTTCAAGCACATGCGCATCGGCTGGATGCGGATCATGAAACGGTTCTGGAACAGTGACACCAGGCAAACGATTGGAAAAAGTGAGCAACACCACCAACATCACCAACAACAGGGTCATCACATCAAGATAGACCATGAGCCAGTTTTCTTCTTCGCGCTCGGCTGGCGGGTCAACATGCCAATGCGCATAGCGCCCTGCTGCCAGACCGGACTGAAGACGATTCCCGTCAGTCATAAGGGCCTGCCGCCAGCTCTGCTGGAGCGGGGTTTGCGAGTGCCACCATCATGAATTTCATCGTCGTAATGCGCCATGAAGGACTTGAGGGTTTCGCGCATTAGAGACGGGCTGCGCTTTTCGCACATCATGGAGATGCCCTGCATGATCATGTTCATCAACACCACGCGCTGCTCTGTGCGACGCTCAAGCTTGACCGCTACAGGCTTGAAGATCAGGTTGGCCAGCAGCACACCGTAAAAGGTCGTCATGAGCGCCACCGCCATGTGCGGCCCAATGATCGACAGGTCGCCCGCCTCCATGACGAACATCAGGTTGATCAGACCAACCAGCGTACCAACCATGCCAAAAGCCGGAGCATAGCCAGCCATCACCCTGAACAGTTGCGCCTCGGCATGCTCGCGCGCGCGCAGTCGCGAAATGCGCCACTGCATCAAGTCAAGGATATCCTGCTCTGGTGTCAGGTCTATGACCAACTGGACACCGGTTCGCAGATAGGGGTTTTGCACCCGGTTCAGCGCCTGCTCCACCGCGCGCACATCGCCCTTCATCCACAGCCGGGAAATGGCGATCAGCTCTTCGATGTCACGCTGGGTATAGAGTTGCTCGTTGCGCAAAACCGTGCGAAACAGCCCGAACACACGCAGCACTTCGCGCAGCGGATAGCTGATGAAGGTGGCCGCCAGGGTGCCACCCAACACCAGCGCCAGCCCCGGCAAATTGAGAAAGGCAGTCGGCTCCTCAGCCGCAAAGACCAGCACAAGGCCCAGCATGGACAAGCCAGCCAACATGCCGATCAGCGTTGAAGGGTTCATGTGCAATGCAATCCTGAAGGCGTTCGTAAGCTTGGCGACCCGTCAGCCACAAGTCAGACTGACCACTTTGGCCATGTTAACCCAGCCACCTGTCTGTGACACGATTTTTGCCCTCGCTCAATGCCCTGCACCGACCAGGCATGCCACAATTGCAGAATTCAAACCCGGTTGATATTGCCAAAACCTACGCACATGACTCAATCAAACGATACTGCCAGCAGCGCAACCAGCAAGGCTCGTCTTGTCGCTCTGATTCTTGCAGGGGCTTTTTTCATTCTCATCGGAGCCTTCGTCGCCATGGTGTTTTTCGTTCAGGACGAAACGCGCCTGAACGCAGTCGGCCCCATCGCAGCCGCCCCCGGCGCCGAACGCGGCGGGCTGATCTTTCGCGGCACGGCCAACATCTGGGAGGTTCGCGGCCGGATGGTCATTGACGCGCAAGGCAACGCACGTTTTGCCTTCGACCTGGTTGGCCCAACCGGGCAGCCCGCCCCCTCATCACTCGACTTTCATGTCGAACTCGAAATTGCCGATGGCAGCCAGGCCCCGGTTCGCCTGCCCCACAGGCTTACCGGGATTGGCAGCTACATGACCAGCGCGCAGTTGCCTTCACCCGGGCCTTGGCGTCTTCGAATCGTGTTCCCGGAGATCACCGGCGTGTTCGAATTTACGGCAGACTAATCCCGCCACATACCGGCAGCTTTTGCATCAGCGCCACATCCTTGACCGGAATGTGGCAGCGCCACCCGTATTGCCTGGCAATGGTCTGTAGCGTGTGTTCGCGATAGAAAACAACGTGTGTCGGGTCACGCCGATAATGCCAATTGGCAAAGCGGGCATCGTCCGTCTGAAAGCAGGTCAGCAGCGCCAGCCAGCCACCCGGCTTCAGCATCGCATCGAGTTTCGCAAACTCGGCAGTTGGCTGATGAAAATGCTCTATCACCTCGGTGCAGGTGATGAAGTCATACCGAGCAGCGAGCAACGAAGAATCAGGGAAAAACAATGGGTCATACAAGCTGATCCAATAACCCGCCTCACGCAGCATTGCAGCCACCGCCGAGTCGGCCCCGCAACCATAGTCCAGGCCAGATGCGCCGGACGGCAAGCAGTCCAGCAAGGGCACAACTGCCCGTGATACAAAGCGCCGGTAGCCGACATCGCCAGCATGGTTGTCGTGGCGCTGATAATAAGCATGCTCATCGCTCAGACCTGGCAACTGATGCGCGGACAATAAAGTCGCCTGACAATGAATACAGCGCAAGTAGCGCGAGCCTTGCACCCGAGCAAACTCCTGCAGGCTGGAGGAACCACATACACGGCAAATCGTCTCGTGATCGCTAGGCATCATGGTCATCAGCATGCCGCCTCGGCTGACACAAGGCAAGCGCCCAAGCGCACCCAGACTAGCGGTTCAATAGACCTGTCCGCGATACATCCGCGGCCGAGAAGGGGCAGCCTGTTTATATGTGTCGTCTTCAGGCTCAGAGGCACGCCGCAGCGCCTGTGGCGCCTGGCTGCGCGAAGCCAACCACTCAGACAACGCGTCGGGCTCAAGATGACGCAACAACAGACCACTCATCATTCGGGTTGAATTCACCGTGGCTGGATCAGTTGCAACGATCAGCATTTTGAGAAGACCATGACTGCGTAACATCAGCCAACGTTGGTCAAACTCCAGCATCACATCCGAGATGGGCAAGCCCGCAGCACTGAACAAAGCATATAACTCGCGCACAATACTGCCTGGGTCAGTCTCGCCCATTAAACCGGGTTGCGTGTGCCAATGCAGGCTACCGGCTGTATCCAGCAAGCCCAGGCCTTCCACACCCGGCAAACCAGCTACTGCATTGCATAGTTTCTCAACGTCCATTGTGCCCCCAGTGGGCCTCAAACCTCGGCATGCTCAGTTTCAGGCCCCATTAACCAGCCGTTTTATGCACAGTGCCACTTCCGGCACCCGCGCCCGCGCATCCAGCGCCACCCCAATCGCACCGTCTTCAACCGGCAAACACAACACATTCACCGCCTTGCCCTGCACATGCGCCTGATGAAAATCACCGTTTCCAAAGCTGGCGCCCAGACTTTTGCTGAGTCTTACAAAATGCCCCAACACCATCGCCAGCGAATCCTGCTCGCTCCCCTCGCGAGCCAGCACGTCCCCCTCAGGTGAACAACACACACAACCGAGCACATTCGGTGTCTGCATGATTTGTTGTAAGTTCACGTGGTCTTGTACCGACATGACTCCTCTCCTTTTTTCCTCTTGGTACAAAGACACTTGCACAATGCATGCCAGCAGGCGAACATGAAGTTTTAGCCATGTCGCAGCCGAAAGGGCTTGAAAAAGACGCGGCCACGCACCAGATACGTTCACCGGGCATGCAAAGCGAATCGTTTCGGTGCATGTGTTCGGTGCCGTCATCATTGCCTCAGACAATCGCCACGATCTTATAAATTCATTTTTACAATCGCTACAGCACGACTATCATTCATCTTGTCGAACAAAACGTTCAACAGGATTTCAACCTGCCGCAAGGCGCAATCGCAACCCACAAGGAGTCACACATGATCAACACCCAAGTTCAGCCGTTCAAAGCCAACGCTTTCCACAATGGCAAGTTCATCGAAGTGACCGAAGCCGACCTGCAGGGCAAGTGGTCCGTCCTGATTTTCATGCCGGCAGCTTTCACCTTCAACTGCCCCACGGAAATCGAAGACGCGGCTGACAACTACGCCGAGTTCCAGAAAGCTGGGGCTGAGGTGTACATCATCACCACCGACACCCACTTCTCGCACAAAGTGTGGCACGAGACCTCGCCGGCTGTCGGCAAAGCACAGTTTCCGCTGATCGGCGACCCGACCCACCAGCTCACTCGTGCTTTCGGTGTGCATATCGAAGAAGAAGGCCTGGCTCTGCGCGGCACCTTCGTCATCAACCCGGAAGGCGTGGTGAAGACCCTCGAAATCCACGACAACGCCATCGCCCGTGACGTTGGCGAAACCCTGCGCAAGCTGAAGGCTGCTCAGTACGTCGCCTCCCACCCGGGTGAAGTGTGCCCGGCCAAGTGGAAGGAAGGCGAAAAGACGCTTGCGCCGTCACTCGACCTGGTCGGCAAGATCTGATCGGTTCCCGACCCAATCCGGGGTTCTCCCCGGATTGAATCTCGCAGCCGGATAACCCGGCTGCGCGGTTCATCCGCAAGCGCCGCGCCCAAGGCACCGTCAAACGACAACCCAACGGTAGCAGGCGACGCTGGCGAATGAATCGAAGCGCATCAACAACTGCGCCCTTTTAAATATCAGAATAATTCTCAATCAAACAGGAGGCCGTCATGCTCGACGCCAACATGCAAGCGCAACTCAAGACCTTGTTACAACGCATCGACCAACCTGTTGAGTTGGTAGCCTTTGTCGATGAATCACCCAAATCGGCTGAAACACTTGAACTGCTCCGCGGCATTGCGTCGCTGTCGGACATCGTCAGCCTGGTAGAAGACGGCCCCACCGACGGTGAGCGTGTCCCCTCCTTCTCGGTGAGCCGCGCCGGAACCGACATGGGCATTCGCTTTGCCGGTCTGCCCATGGGCCATGAATTCACCTCGCTGGTGCTGGCGCTGTTGCAAGCTGGTGGTTACCCCCCCAAGGTGGATGCCGAGCAGATCAAGGCCATCAAGGCACTGGACGCCGATATGGTGTTTGAAACCTACATTTCGCTGTCCTGCCACAACTGCCCAGACGTGGTGCAGGCGCTCAACCTGATGGCCGTGCTTAACCCGCGCATTCGTCACAGCATGATTGATGGCGGTGTGTTCCGCGACGAAGTCACCGAAAAGAACATCATGGCTGTGCCCACCGTCATGCTCAATGGCGAGAACTTTGGCCAGGGCCGCATGACGCTGGAAGAGATCATCGCCAAGGTCGACACCGGCGCAGCCGACCGCGACGCCGCCAAGTTGTCCGCCAAAGACGCGTTCGACGTGCTCATCATCGGCGGTGGCCCGGCAGGTGCCGCGGCTTCCATCTACGCCGCCCGAAAAGGCATCGCCACCGGCATCGTGGCCGAACGATTCGGCGGTCAGGTGATGGACACCATGGCCATCGAAAACTTCATCTCGGTGAAGGAAACCGAAGGCCCCAAGCTGGTTGCGGCGCTCGAAGAGCATGTCAAGCAGTACGAAGTCGACGTCATGAACCTGCAGCGCGCCAAATCGCTCAAACCCGCTGAAACCGCAGGCGGTTACGCCGAGGTCACGCTGGAAAACGGCGCAGTGCTGAAGAGCCGCAGCGTCATCCTCGCCACCGGCGCGCGCTGGCGCGAGCTCGGCGTGCCCGGCGAGCTGGAATATCGCGGACGTGGCGTGGCTTATTGCCCGCACTGCGATGGCCCGCTGTTCAAAGGCAAGCATGTGGCAGTGATTGGTGGTGGCAACTCTGGCGTTGAGGCCGCCATCGACCTGGCAGGCATTGTCGGCAAGGTCACCTTGCTTGAGTTTGCCGACACCTTGCGCGCCGATGCCGTATTGCAGGCCAAGCTGCGCAGCATGCCCAACGTCACCATCATCACCAGCGCCCAAACCACCGAAGTGACTGGCGATGGGCAGCGTGTCAACGCGCTGGTGTATACCGACCGCAACAGCGGCCAGTCGCACACGGTAGAACTGGCAGGCGTGTTTGTGCAAATCGGCTTGCTGCCCAACACCGACTGGCTCAAGGGCACGCTGGAGCTGACCCGCTTTGGTGAGGTCGTCATCAACGACAAGTGCCAGACCTCGGCCACCGGCATTTTTGCGGCCGGCGACTGCACCACGGTGCCATTCAAGCAGATCATCATTGCCATGGGCGAAGGCAGCAAGGCCGCACTATCCGCCTTCGACCACCTGATCCGCAACACACCCGAGACGGCAAAGTCAGAGGCTGAGACAGCCTGATCTTCTGAGAAACTGATAAGACACAAGCCCGGCGTCGCTCATACGGCCCGGGCTTTTTTGTCACCCAACCCGGTAGTGCCGTGACTGCCACAGCCCACGCTCACGCCGACGCGCCCGCCAGGCCAGCGCCAGGCGAAACACCGTGGCCACACCAAACAATGCGAGCGTGACGCTGGCCCATACGCTGAGCAACAGTGCCAGCCAGAAACCTTCGGGAATGCGCGCATACAGCGTGGCAGTCAATTGCAAGGCCAGCGGCAGGGACAGCAACAGCACGCAGCGACTCATCGTACAGGAAAGGGCTTCATCGGCTTTCATTTTTGGGGTCTCCGGTTGTTTTTTGCGACACCCGAAGTATGCACCCATAAAAGGCTCGTTAGACGAGCCATACTGTAAATTTTTTCAGCTTTATTTCTGTCGTGCATTGGCGACAGTCTGCCGACAAAGCGACAGCCAATGGGTCGATTGCCAGCAACACGGCACAGCTTGCTGGCAATCGCTGCGTACAAACCGGTAGCATGGCGTTTTGCCACCGCCATGCTGCCCCCATGAGCCAGACCGAACGCCTGTATCGCCTTGTCCGCATGCTCGAAGACGCCCATCAACCTGTGCCTCTGGCGGCAATGCTGGCCGAGCTGGAGGTTTCGCGTGCCACCTTCAAGCGTGACCTTGAATACCTGCGCGACCGCCTTGGTGCGCCCATCGTCTGGCAGCGCGGCGAAGACGGACGAGCAAGCGGTTATCTGCTGGAAGGCCCACGAGACAACGCTGCCGGGCGTTATGGCATTCAGGGCATGTGGTTTCATCCATCCGAGATTCATGCCTTGCTGATGATGCAGCAACTTGCGGCTGGTATGGAGACCGGCCTGCTGTCGCAACAAGTGAACGGCCTGATGACACGTCTCACATTGATGCTTGGTAGCGCCGACGACGAC
>DAIMZH010000073.1:0-13238 GCA_036734105.1 Azoarcus sp.
AAAGCCTCGACGCGTTGTGCTGTGGCTGGATCGGCAGCGGTGGTGGTGGTTGAGCTCAGATGCGTGCCAGCATGTCGCGAAGATGGCGAACCGGGATTGCGTAGCTGATGCCGGATGGGTCGCTCAGGATGTTTTCCTTGCTCGACTTGACATACACCATGTTGATCACGGCGATGACGCGGCCGGTGTCCGGGTCAAACACCGGGCTGCCGCTGTTGCCGGGATAGGCGGTGGCGTCGAGTTGGTAGATCAGGAAGGGGTTGGAGCTCAACTGCCGGATCAGGGCTGGGTTGAGGTCTCTGGCGCGTATCTGGGGCAGGCCGATTGGGGTGATGGCGGAGATGATGCCGCGATGGGTTACCGGCACCAACCCTAGCGCCTCACCAATCGGAAATCCCATAAAGGCGATCTCCTGGCCTTCGCGGGCGCTGTCGTTGGCTGCGTCCAGCGCCAGCGGAGGAATTGGGTCGCCTTCGATGCGCAACACGGCCAGGTCCCGCGTTTCATCCTTGGCAAGCACTCGCGCTGGTCGCACTACGCCGGAACCTCCACGCGGGCCGGGCAAGGCGATTGCCACGGTTTCCATACGCTCGGAATCCACCGTAGCTGGCAGCACATGCGCATTGGTGGCAATCAGTCGGCCATCGCCCACGGAAAAACCTGTGCCGCGAAAGGAAAACGACGGATTGCGGGTGCGTTGAAAGGTGCCGACTGCCACCACCGACGGTTTGACGCGTGGCACGGTATCAACCAAGCGAGCCATTGCAGCCAATGGCGCACCGCTCAGCAAACCGGCTGCAGCCATGATGCCGAGCAAACGACGGCGAACCGATCGTGTCGGCATTGCACGACCATGGATACTGTTTGAAGAACTCAGATCATCACTCATCACTTTATGCCCAGCAACTGATTGGCAACAGGCCTTCCGGGCCGTTGCAGTGACAAGATCTGGAAGCGGTTTGCACCCCCTCCCAAATCGCTACGGCCGAAAACCCGGTGTTCAGGTCAGGGTTACGGCCTTTGCTTCGCCCTGAAGGACGAGGTTTTAAACCGGAGTCAGTTTTACGGTCAACAATCCACACCGACTACGGTTGCGTTCAAGCTTGTGGCCGTGGTCATCGGCTGGTCGGTCGACTGGCGAATCACACACATCCATCCACTCCGGCTAAGACTACGGCTGTGCTAACTTTCATGGGTTTTTGCACCACCCCTTATGAAATGTTTCACCGTTATCCGCAGGCCAAATGACTGATGTAAAAAGTGATATGCCATTTTCCGAAAGTTTTTCAGGTTAAAGCCTGTTGCTGCTCAACAGCCAAACGCCACCCTCAGGACTCACCCTGCAAACGCGCGGCGCGGATCACCGCGCTGGGGGCCGCGACTGCGCTGTCAAACGGGTGTTCGGTGTGTTGAACCAGCGCCAGAATGCGCTCTACGTAAGCGCGTGTTTCGCGAAACGGCGGCACACCGCGATAGCGTTCAACCGCGCCTTCACCGGCATTATAGGCAGCCGCAGCCAGCGCAATGTCGCCTTCGAAATAAGCCAGCAACCAGCGCAGATAAGCCAGACCACCGCGAATATTCTGTTCGGGATCAAAGGCATCACTCACCCTGAAGCGATCTGCCGTGGCCTGAATGAGTTGCATGACCCCCATGGCGTTCTTGGGCGACACCGCAGCCGGGTCAAGCGCGGATTCGGTCAGCGCGATGGCCAGCGCGAGCGAAGGGCTGATGCCAAACTCCTCGGCGTGCACCACGACCAATTCGGCGATGCGCCGCCGATCTTCGGGCAGACGGGCAACGCGTGCAGACAGGTCGGGCATGCCCGCTGCCAACACGGCACCGTTGCCACGGAAGCACTCGGGCAAACGGCCTGTTCCGCTTCCGGTAAACCGCAACATGCGCGTAGCGTGATCATGGCCCCGTGCAGCAGCGAGTTCAAACAAGGATGCCGCAAACGCGTCATCACGCTCCAGCCCACGCCCGTTGGCATACATCCAGCCCAGCGAAAACTGTGCTTCGGCCTCGCCCATGCGCGCCGCTTGACAATATAGTTCGGCAGCGCGTGCGGTGTCTCTGGGCACCCCCTCACCGTGCTCCAGAGCACGCGCCTGCGCCACCAAAGCTTGCGTGCTGTTATCGGCCAATGCAGGGCTTACCCCTAGAATGGCGGCGATCAGCGCGGTCAGAGCGATTCGCAAAGCCGACAGAAATGGTTGGCGACAATCGCGCAGCGCGCGGGGTGCCTCCGCTGACTTGAGCCACTCACAATCGCCGCACCAACGCTGGCGATTGCGCTCGTCCGTCATCCGCCTCTTTCCGTCACGCCAATCCTGCTTCATCGTAAAACTGACTCCGGTTTGAAACCTCGCCTCTCAGGGCGAAGCGAAGGCACGAACCCCGGCCTGAAAGCCGAGGTTTCGACCGTACCGCTTTTGGGAGGGGGTGCAAACCCCTTCCAGCTCATGTCACCGCAACGGGCCTGAAGATCTGGCTCTTAATCAATTGCTCAAATCCCTCTCACTGAATCAGTTGGCGCTGCGCAAACTGGCTGCCTCGGTTGCCAGCACGCCACCTTCAGGTGCAAGCCTCAACACTTCGTCAAGCTCACGGTCGGCATCCGCGCGACGTTCAAGCTTGATGAAGGCCTTGGCCAGATTGAGACGCAACAGGGCTTGCTCCGGTGCCAGTTCCACGGCTTTCTGGTGGTTGACCAGCCCTTCCTCATGCTGCCCGGCTTTGATCTGGATCGCCCCAACGGTGTCGAGCACAGCCGCGTTTTGCGGCGCTTGCTCGAGTGCGCGAAGCGCCAGCGGCAAGGCATCGGCCCGACCAAGCTCACCTGCCACCCAGGCCAGATTGTTCAACACCAAAGGGTTGTCGGGCTGCATTGGCAAAACCTTGCGATAGTGCGCCTCGGCCTCTGCATAGTCGCTGCGGGTAATGGCACGCTCGGCCAGATAGGCACGCATCGCGATGTCGTTGGGGTTTTGTTCCAGCCAGGCCGCTTCGACACGCTTGGCCTCTTCGGCGCGCTCAAGCTGCAACAAGGAACTGTGCAGCTTGATGACGATATCGACGCCAGCTCCCCGCTTGGTCGCTTCCAGATAAGCTGGCACCGCGTCGGCCCACTTGCCATCGGCGGCAAAGATATCGCCTGCCAGTGAAAAACCGATGAAAATGTCGGGGCGCTGACGTTGAATGTCGCGCACCACGGTTTCAGCCTCGCGGAACTTACGCTGCTCGGCCAACACCGCAATCAGACGCTGCTGCGCTTCCAGCGTGTCTGGTCTCAGGGTAAGTGCACGGCGCAGCGACTGCTCGGCACCCGACCGGTCGTCGCCCGCTCGCTGCAGGTCAGACAACATGACCAGCGGTTCGGTCGATTGCGGCTGCAAACGCACCAGGCGGTTGAGGTTGGAAATGGCCTGCTGACGATCACCCATTGCCACCTGAACCTGTGCGAGCAGACCAACAACAGCCGGCTCATCGGGGTCGGCGGCCGACAACTCTTGCGCAATGGTGAAGGCACTACGCATTTCACCCATGCTCACAAGTTGACGTGCCAGCGCCATGCGCAAAGGTTTGGCCGCAGGGTTGGCCTCTGACCCACGTTCCATGACCGCCAACACCTCGGCCGGGCTTGCGCCAGTCTGACGCAGGAGATCGGCCATCAGCAGGTAGGGTTCAAAACTGTTGGGACTGCGCTCGATGATGGCGTTGAAACGTGCCCGAGCATCGTTGGCAAGGCCGTCTGCAATATCCATACGCGACAAGTTGACCGCAGCCGACAGAAAGCCCGGATCAAGCTCAAGCGCCTGCGTATAGGCAGCGCGCGCGGCAGGTCGGTCGCCGGCAGCCTGCATGATGCCGCCTTTGAGGTTGAATGTCTGTGGGTCATCCGGCCGCTTGCGCAGCAAACGTTCATGCGCCCCCAGTGCCTTGTCGATCTGATTTTCGCGCAGGTGCGCAAGGATCAACACCACATCAGGCTGACCGGCGTCATCAATGCTGGATACCGCCTCAAGCTCGGCCAGACCGGCTTCATCCGAGCCAACACCCAGTCGTGCCAGGCCAAGCCCTGTCCGGGCCCGCACGTCGCCTGGGTTAGCCGCACTCACGCGCTCAAGAAAGCCGGATGCACGCTCAAAGTCGCCCAAGGCCAGAAATATCTGGCCCGCCAGATTGAAGGCGGTGATGTCTTCGACGCCGGAGTCAAGCAAGGGTTGCAGCACGTCCCGCGCCTGCATGGCATTGCCCGAAGCCAGATGCGATGCCGCCAGCGCACGTCGTGCCAGAGCTTGTTCCGGCACACGAGCGAGCACCCGCTCCAGATGCTGCCGGGCACGCAGGTGATCACCCTGACGCACATAGATGTTGCCAGCAAGCAGGTCGCCCAGCAGGTGGTTGGGCGCCTGACGCAGCAGCGCTTCAACCGATTCACGCGCCGAATCGAGCCTGTCCTGACGAAAATCGATGAAAGCCTGCAGATACAGCGTGGCAGGCTGATCACGCGCCACCTTCTGCATGTCGAGCAATCGGGCTTCGGCTTCGGCTACCCGCTGCTGTTCCACCAGCATGGAAATCAGCGAAAAATGATAATTGACGGCCTGTGGGTTGGCGGCCACTGCAGCCTCAAGCGCTTTTATCACCTCGTCCATTTCGCCGCGATAGCGCAACACCTCGGCACGCACACCGTGCGCATCCGCATTTTTTGGGTCTACTGCCAGAATCCGGTCGGCTTCGGACATGGCGCGTTCGGCGTCCTCGGCAAACAACAGGCTTCGCGCCAGTCCGAGCCGCGCCAGCAAGTCGTCGGGGTTAGCCGCCAGCGATGCCTCGAAGAAGTCGCGCGCTGCGGCCGGGTCGCCCCGGCCAAACTGGGCGTCCCCCACGTGGGCCAGCACCTTGGCCTGTGCAGCCGGGTCATCGAGCGTGATATTGGCAAACTCTTGCACCACCCTGTCAAAGTCACCGTTCAGCACCATGGCCTGAGACAATCGCGGTGCCACCTCGACCGGCGCATAGCCGAGTTCTTGTGCCCGGCGCAATTCGCGCACTGCGCCTGCAATGTCGCCTTCGGCCAGATATACCGAGCCGAGCAAAAAACGCGCTTCGGCAATGGTACCGTCCTGCTGCAAAACGTTTTTAAGCTGAATACCCGCCGCGCTGATGTCGTTTTTGGACAGGTAGTCGCGCGCGGAAGCCATCATGTCATCGGTCGATTGACTACACGCCGACAGGGTCAGCGCCGCGCACAGGGCGAGCACCAGTCTTGCGGGTCGAATCCGTTTTTTTGCGCCACTCAAGGCTGCATTCAGCTTAAGCATCAAAGTTATCCTTTGTAATTCCGAAACGATTCATCATGTCGTACAACGATGGTCGGCTGACACCAAGCAGTTCGGCGGAGCGTGCCACATTGCCGTTGGTTCGTGCCATCACGCGCAAAACGGCTTGCCGCTCTGCCGCCTCGCGCACATGGCGTATGTTGAGCTTTTCGAGGTCGTCGTCACTGGCATCCAGCCCCAGGTCGTCGGCTGTGACCAGACCGCCATCGGCCATGATCACAGCGCGCTTGAGGCAGTTTTCAAGCTCGCGCACATTACCCGGCCAATCGTGTGCATCGATTGCCGCCACTGCATCATCCGAAAGCGACAGCACCGGACGACCGTTTTCCTTGCAAAAGCGTTGCACAAAAGAATGGGACAGCAGCAATGCATCGCCTATCCGTTTGCGCAGAGGCGGAATTTCGATCACCAACTCAGCCAGGCGATAGTATAAGTCCTCGCGAAAATCACCCCGGCGAATCTGCTCTTTAAGGTCACGGTGGGTCGCGCAGACTATGCGCACATCTACTGAAATCTCATCGCGCCCGCCAATGCGTTCGATTACCCTTTCCTGCAAAAAACGCAGCAACTTGGCCTGCAAGGACATCGGCAGATCGCCGATCTCATCCAGAAAAAAAGTGCCCTTGTTGGCGGTTTCAATTTTGCCCAGCGTCTGTTTGGTGGCACCGGTGAAGGCACCTTTTTCGTAGCCGAACAATTCGCTTTCGAGCAGGTTTTCGGGAATCGCCGCACAGTTGACCGCGACAAAGCGCTGTTTGGCGCGCGGCGACAAGGCATGCAAGCCACGGGCCAGCACCTCCTTGCCTGTGCCGCTTTCACCAATCAAGGCTACCGTGGCATTGGCGCTGGCCACTTTTTCGACCGTCCGGCAAACCTTGAGCATGCCAGGATCGCGCGTCAGCAAACCGGCCAGCGGACTGGTCTGGGCTTGCAATAGTCGCTGATTTTCGAGTTGCAGGTCGTATAAGCGGAAAGCCCGGTCGATGGTGAGCGTCAGCAGATCGGGTTCGAAGGGTTTGCCGAAAAAATCGTAAGCCCCCATGGCCACTGCCTTGACCGCGTTGTCGCGGTCGTGCTGACCGGTAAGCACGATCACCTTGGTGTTGGGCGCGATCGCCATGATCTCGCTCAGCAATCTGAAGCCTTCGCCCACATCGTCCGGTTCGGGCGGCAAGCCAAGGTCCATGGTCACCACCGGAGGCTCATGCCTGCGAATCTGGCTGATCGCGCTCTCCCGGTCACTGGCCAACAAAACTTCGTATCCATCGAAAGACCATCGCATCTGCTTTTGCAGCGCAGGATCGTCCTCAACAATGAGCAGGGTTCTGGGTTTGTCTGTCATAGTTATTTTTTTGTCGGGTTTGGTGGCTCACCCTTGACGGACAATGGCAACAAAATGCTAAAGCTGGTGCCAGACTCGGGTTCGCTCTCAACTTTTATATCGCCGCCCAGCTCACGAACGTATTGCATGGTCTCGAACATCCCAATGCCCATGCCGCTCGTTTTGCTGGTCTGGAAGGGTTTGAACAAGCTGTCGCGGATAAATTCCGGGCTCATGCCGCAACCATCGTCCACCACTCTCACCCTCGCCCACTTATCTCCGGCTCTATCCAGTATCACCAATACCTTACCATCGTCAAGCACCGCGTCGAGTGCATTTTGCACAACATGCCCAATGATGCGCTGCAATCGCTCGCCATGCGCGTCAACTTCCAGCCCACCGTTGGAATCATCCTGAAACTGCACTTCGGGCTTCTGATGCCGCTTGGAATTGCGGATACCCGACACCAGCGCCACCAGATCAATGCGGCGACGGGCCTCAACCGAGCGCTTTTCCTGCAACTGCTGCATCAGCGAGCGCATCTTGGCTTCTACATGTTGCACAGTTTCGAGCATGTCCTGCTGAAACTCGGGGTTGTGCTTGTGACGCTCGGCATTGCGCAGCATCAGCGACAACTGCGCCACCAGGTTCTTGAGGTCGTGCACCACAAAGGCCGACATGCGATTGAAAGAATCGAACTTTCGCGACTCGATCAATGCCTCGGCCGCCTGCATGCGCGCCAGATAGCTTGCCGCCTGCCGTCCTGCGGTCTTGAGCAGGTCAAGCACCTCCCAGTTGACCTCAAAACGCGCACGCGGCGCATTGAGCACCGCAAAACCAACCAAGCCACTGCCAGACTTCAGAGGTACCACCAACCAGGCATCAGGCATGGCAACCAGCCAATCGGGCAAAGGCGCGGACTCAACATTCAGATCTTCATCGTTGAGCACGACAATCCACTCCCGGTCGGCCAGAAAACGACAGAAGTCGCTGTCCGAAGGTTCTTCCAGCTCAACCTCGGGGTGGTTAAGGCGCGCCCTGGGCATCAGCGTGTTGCCATTGGTCTTCAGCCATAACACGCCCCCGGGGCTTTCGACAAGATCGGACAAGGCCTTGATCACCGACTGGCCGAGGTCCAGGGTATCGTCGGCATTTGACAAGGACTGTGTAAAGCGCAGCCACTCGGCACGATAGTCGTAGCGATAGGGGAACAGGTGCTTGCTCAGCCACACCCGCAAACGGGCGCGCTGGGTGCCCGAAAAAACAAAAACACCCAACAACATCAGGCCTGCAGCCACCAGCCCCACCTGCAGGGCACGACCCCAGTCACCACCAAAATAGCGAACGTAATAGCCCACCGCCGAGATCAGCAGCAGATACGCACCGGTCAGCGCCAGCGCCGTGGAATGAAAGAACACCTCGCGCGACACCGCCATGCGCACCGTCCAGGTCGGGCTGCGCGTGGCCGACAAAGCCACCATCGGAATCACCAAAGTGGCCACAAAGCCGCGCACTGCCCACACATCGGTGTCGAGGCGACCAAACAGAAAGCCATCGGCCAGAAAATACAGGTCAAACACATAAGCTGCAGCCAGGCCCAGACACATCGGCTTGAGCCCCCAGCGCGACTCACGCGGCACGCTGCGGTAAAGCTGCTCCACCATCACCAGGCCAGCCACCGTGCCAGCCAGCAACAACGCCACCACCACACGTGCCGGGTCGCCCAAGGTCGAAGGCCAGATCAGCATTGCCACAAAGGCCAAAATCTGCAAGCCAACAAAGGCACCGACAAGCTGCAAGGGCCGGTTTCTGCGCTCGCCCAGCAAGGGCGCCAGCAGCACTGCCATAAAAACCAGCCAGCCAGCGCCATGCAGTAGCTCGGAAAAAATCGCCACCAAAAGCGCCTGCGGCGTGCCGCTATAAAAATGCCACAGCCCAGCCAGCGCCCACAACAGACTGCCAGACAAAGCCAGCAGCAACGCGCCACCGACGCGCCCACCACGCCACGCTACAAAAGAATAGATAAGAAACAGAAAATAGGCTGTAGCGGCAATTCCGCTGCCCCAGGCGGCGAGGTCGATCAAGGATCACTCCTGCAAAGTGGCGATCGAAAACACACGCGCCAATCGCCAAAACCGCCCAAAAACACGCATGCCCCTCAAATGAGGGGCATGCACGTTGCCAAACCGGAAACGCGGATCAGTGCGCGCCTTCTCCGCTCAGAACAACCCGAACGGTTTCAAACAGCACAAGTGTATCGAGAATCAGCGTGTGATTCTTCACGTAATAAAGATCGTACTGCAGTTTTTGCACTGCGTCATCCACAGTGTTGCCGTAAGCGTAGCGCACCTGGGCCCAACCGGTCACGCCGGGTTTGACGCAATGCCTAAGTGCATAAAAAGGGATTTCTTCAGAAAGCTGCTCAACAAAATAGGGGCGCTCGGGGCGCGGACCCACCAGACTCATGTCACCGACGATGACGTTGAACAACTGAGGCAGTTCGTCGATGCGCACCTTGCGGATGATACGCCCCACCCGGGTGACGCGGTCATCGTTGGCCGAGGCCCAGCGCGGCTTTCCGTCTTTTTCGGCGTCGCAACGCATGCTGCGGAACTTGGTCACCTTGAAGGTGCGACCACCCTGGCCGACACGCTCCTGGCGATAAAAGATGGGGCCACGGTCTTCGAGAAAAATGGCAATGGCGGTGAAAATCATCACCGGAATCGACACCAGCAGCAAAACCATGGTGGCCACCAGATCGAACGCCCGCTTTACGGCGCTACGCAACACCCCCTGACGGAAGCCGTCGCCGTAGATCAACCAGCTCGCGCGCAAAGACTCTATCCGGATCTGCCCCTGGGTGCGCTCAAAGAAGGACGACAGGTCAAACACCCTGACGCCCATCACCTTGCAGTCAAGCAATTCACGAATCGGCAACACCCCACCGCGACGCTCGCGCACCGCAACAATCACCTCATCCACATCAAGCTTTTCTACGGTGTCGTGCAGCGAGCGAGATGTTGGCAGCACCAGCGACGGATCAACCACCTGAACTTCGTCCCCGGTGCTCGGATAAAAACCGACAAACTCTACCCCGCGCCGAACCGGAAAATGCAAGGCGTGCTCAACATCGACGGCTTCCTTGCCTGTTCCGATGATCAGCACACGTGGCGTAAACATGGCCGCAGCCGCACGACGGTTGGCCGTGCCGCGCAAAGACAAAACCAGACCCAGCACTGCAAGCACTGCCACATCAAAATAAGGTGACTCCACCGGTGGCCAGGGCATGACCTGAAAGATCAGATAGGCCAGCGGCACACTCGTCACCAGCGCCAGCACAATGCGCGACAAAGACTCTCGCCCAGACAGACGCCGACCGGGCAAGCGATACAAACCCAGAAAGCTGTTGAACAGAATCATCACCACCGCAAACAGCAAGGCCAGAGGCGCCGTTGCGATGAGGTCGAGTTGAGCGCCGTTTTGAGAAAAAAACAGCGCAGCCAGCACAGCCCCGAACAAGAACAGAATGTCAATCAAGGCCTGCTGCAGCGTGTGCAACGGAAAGTAGTGATTGAGAACTTTCATCATTTAAACCTATCTGCCTTGCGTAGAGCCAACCCGGCTCCAGCCTGATGATCTTTCGCGCCGCAAGTGCGGCCCGCACGAGAACTCTTTAACCTTAGCTTACACATGGGCTCGTGACACCCCCGTGAATTGCGTCACGCTCGAACAGAATATTCACCTTGAAAGTGGCGTTCTCCGCTCAAGCCAACCAAAAACGGCACATGGCAAAACCCATCAAGAATAAAACAAGCCGACCTCAATGATGTTCAAATTGCCGCGAAACCTTCGGCCAGACGCTCTCCTGACCACCTAACCGCCTGTTCTGCCTGCGGAAAAAGCTTGCCCAGCGCGTAAAACCCGTGGATCACACCCGGCACCGCCAAATGTGTCACGCTGCCGCCTTCCTCCATCACACGCTCGGCAAAAACCACACAATCGTCAGTGAGTGGGTCGCATTCAGCCGTCACCAGCAACATGGGGGGCAAACCTGCCAGTGACGCGGCCCGCATTGGCGACGCGCGCCAGTCTTCGGCCGACCCACACGGCAGATAATGTCCAAAAAACCACTTCAGGCTGGCGCTATCGAGCAAAAAGCCCTCGGCGAAAGCTTGGCGCGATGTCCGGTTGCTGAAAATCTCGGTGCATGGGTACACCAGCAACAACTGACATGGCAAGTCATGACCGGCATCACGCAAACCCAAGCTTGCTGCCAAGGTCAGATTGCCCCCCGCACTATCGCCGCCCATGGCCATGCGGTGTTCGTCCACTGCCAGCAAACCGGCGTTGTCATGCGCCCAATGCCAAGCCAGGTGCACATCATGCAAACCTCCCGGAAAAGGATGCTCAGGCGCCAGGCGATACTCCACCGACAACACCGCGCAGCCAGCATGGTTGGCCAACTGCCGACACACCACGTCATAACTGGGCACATCACCCACCGTCCAGCCGCCGCCGTGCAAAAACACCAGCAAGGGCAACACTTCGTCCGGTCCATGCCCAATTGGCCTGAAAAACCGCGACAACAACACTGACCCATCCGGTCGTCCAATCGGCACATCCACCACCGACGACACCGCTGGCGCATCAGGCCGGAAAGCAAACAACATCTTCTCGCTGGCGTGCCGTGCCTGCGCCACCGACAACTCGTGAAAACGCGGCGCACCCACGCGGTACACCATATCGAGCAACTTACGGGCTTCTGGGGCTAAAGACATAGGCAAAAAAGGCAGGCAGGCAAGGTCACACAATCAGAACGGGATTGTGCACCACAGCATGTCGTTGAACAAGCAAGTCAGCCATTCTCTCCCAGTGTCACCACCAACTGGTGCCCTGTCTGTGCGGCCCACCGCTCAAGCATGGCCTTGAGCGCCAGACGGGGCAGCCCATCGCCGTGCACCAGACGTACCTCGGAAGGCGGATGGCGCATACGACGCACAAAATTGAGCAAATCCTTGCGGTCGGCATGCGCAGAATAGCCGCCAATCGTCTCCACGCGCGCCCGTATCGTATAGCGCACGCCATCCAGCTCGACCCAGCCCCCACGCGGACCAAAACGCTGAATGGCGTTGCCCGGCGTGCCCGGCGCCTGATAACCGATAAACAACACCGCATGTCGCTCATCACCCAGCATTGCCTTCAGGTAATTGACCACCCGCCCCCCGCTGGCCATGCCGCTGGCGGCAATCACCACTGCGGGTCGGCCACTGCTGGCAAGATAGCGCACGGTTTGCTCGTGTTCGGCGTGCTCATCCACGGTGTAAAGGTTGTCAAACGCCAATGGGTGTCTGCCAGCGCGCAAACGCCGGTGCGCCTCGGCGTCCCACCACGGCTTGAGCTCGCGATAAGCCTCGGTGAAGCGCGCCGCCAGCGGCGAATCGACTATCACCTCCAGCTCGCGCCAGCGCTCATCCTTGGCACCGTGTATCAAACCCTCCAGCTCGTACAGCAACTCTTGAGTGCGCCCTATGCTGAAGGCCGGCACAATCACCGTTCCGCCGTTGGTCAAGGCACGGTCAATCGCCCCCTTCAGCCGCATCCGGCGCTGCCGTCGGCTCTCGTGCTCACGGTCGCCATAGGTGCTCTCAAGCACGGCAATATCGGCCCGCCATGGCGACTTTGGCGCTGGCAACAAGGGCGCATAGGGCGCCCCCAAGTCCCCCGAAAACACCACCCGGCAATCGCGCCCGCTGCTGCGGTCAAGCACATCCGCCTCGACATAGGCCGAGCCGAGAATATGGCCCGCCCGCTGCAAGCGCACCCGCAAACGGTGACGAGCGTCATCTACCACCGTGTGCCACACCTTATAGTCGAGCGGCACCAGTTGCTGACCAACTTGTTGCAAAAAGCGCCGTATCAAAGCCGCATCACGGGTAAAACCAATCTTCAGCGCATCCTCTATTACCAGAGGCAACAAACGCGCCGACGGAATAGAGCAAACAATAGGCCCCCGGAACCCCGCCGCCAGCAGATAGGGCAAACGCCCAATGTGGTCGATGTGCACATGCGTCACCACCAAGGCCAGTACATCGTCTAACGGAAACGTGACCTGATGCTGCGCCAACGCATCCACACCCTCGGCGTCCTGCCCCTGAAACAAACCGCAGTCCACCAACACCGAGCGATCCGACGCCAGGCGCAAACGGTGACAACTGCCGGTCACCCCCTCACCACCACCATGGTGGCTGATCTGCACCGGACATTTCTCCGACATGGCCACTCTCCGTCATAAAAAACGGATGTCATTATCCCATACAGAAAAAAGTGACAGCAACTCATTGACCACGAACGGGGCTGAGAAGAAATCTCCCCGCAATGATCCCAATTGCCAGCGCAGCCGCCTCGCTCAAAGAGCATTGGCAGACAGCCAAGCACTTTGGTGCCCGGCAAGCGCGCAGCTACGCCACCACCAAACCACTACCACCCGTAGCCTGGATGGAGCGAAGCGGAATCCGGGGCAGCGCTCTAAAAATCCACCAACCGGTTAATCAGGCACAGGCGCTTGCTCC
>DAIMZH010000074.1:0-12612 GCA_036734105.1 Azoarcus sp.
GGCTCGATGACCAGACTACCCACCTTGAGCGGCCCCCCTCTTGCAGAGCCACATCGGTGCAGCTCAAGCCATCAATCGCAGGATGCGCAATCTGACTGCCCACTTCCAGCTTGAGTTTGAGTGCCGCAGTGACAGCAATCAAGGTTTTCTTGTTGGGGTGTAGAAACCCGTAGTTTCTCGCCCGCCGAAAGCCCTTGGGCAACACATGTTGCAGCAACAGATGTTGGCCGTCACGAGAGAAGTTGGTTGCCTCCGCGATAAAGTAGGTGTTACCGTAGTATCACCATCATTGGAGTTCCGCCATGTCAACGACGTCATTGAAGCTTCCAGAGGGCGTAAAGCTTCTTGCGGTTGCAGCCGCGAAGCACCGGGGTGTCACGCCACACGCCTTCATGGTTGATGCAATCCGGACGGCAGCAGTAGCCGAACAAAAACGAGCAGCGTTCCTTTTTGATGCGGCGTCATCCAGGGCTGAAGCCATCGAGTCTGGCGAGGGCTACCCAGCGTCCGAGGTTCATACTTACATTCGAGCGCGTGCTCAGGGCAAAGTTGCTTCTCAGCCAAAGGCCAAGTCTTGGCGCAGCTGATCTATTCTCGGCACGCGGTCGCTGATCTTGAACGACTCACCGATTTCCTACTCGAAAAAGAGCCAGCCGCGGCCATGGAAACGGTTGAACTCATTTCGGAGGCAGTACAGATTCTCGAAAATCATCCTTGGGTTGGGCGTTCTGTTGAACAAGGCATGAGAGAGCTGATCATCTCGCGCGGCCAAACAGGCTACGTCGCTTTGTACAGCTACGAGGCGGAGCATGACGCCGTGCTTGTCCTTGCTATTCGACATCAACGCGAAGCCGGCTATGCTCCGAAGTAGGCGAGGCGTCGTGATGTCGTGATCGCGAAGCGAGCCACGACATGAACCGGTTGGGTGTCCGGCGTTCTTTTTCCATCACTGCCTTGTGGCCGAATGAGGCGTGCCAAAAACCGCATCGCCTGCCCGCGGGTCTTGGCACATCAGGTGGGGCTGGTGGTGGTCGTACGACTGGGAAAGCTGTGCTGGAAAATTTGATGTCATGCTGGTCACCTCCCATCAGGTCATGCAAAATAGACCCATCAAAACGATGGAGCCCACATGCTGCGCTTGCGGGTTCCCTTCGCGGCTTCGCCGCTGCTGAAGCCCCTGACGTCAAACGTTGGGCGTCTCAATAATGCAAGCGTAACTGAGCAATCAGCAGTGCATCATCCTCAACACGATAAACCATGCGGTGCTCATCAGTTATGCGGCGTGACCAATGCGTAGTTTCAGCAGACCATCCCATTTCAATCGCCTTCGAAGAGAGTTGGCTTGCAATGCAGGACAGCTATGATCTGTGGCATGCCAGCAAGAGCATTCAACTGGATAGAGTAGAAAAAGTTGAACTAGCCGCTGCATAATCCGGCGCAACTGTTTGCGCTTGTGGCGCGTTGCTGTATCCGGAGAAGAGTGAGTGAAGACAATTGGCCTGATAGGCGGCATGAGTTGGGAGTCCACCGTGCCGTATTACCGGCAGATCAACGAGACGATCAAGGCGCGGCTGGGTGGGCTGCATTCGGCCAGGCTGGTGCTCTATAGCGTTGATTTTCACGATATCGAGGCGCTTCAGCGCGCTGGTGACTGGCAGGGCGCGGGGGAGATTCTGGCCCAGGCGGCGAGATCACTTGAGGCGGCCAGGGCAGACTTTCTGGTGCTGTGTACCAACACCATGCACAAGCTTGCGCCGACGATCGAGGCAAGCGTTTCGATTCCGCTGTTGCATATCGCGGATGCAACTGCTGGTGAGGTCCTGCAGGCGGGGCATTCGGTGGTCGGTCTGCTTGGCACGCGGTTCACGATGGAGCAGGCTTTCTACCGCGACCGATTGACCGAAAAGCACGGCTTGCAGGTCGTGGTGCCGGATGCGGAGGACCGGGCGATCATTCACCGCGTAATTTACGACGAACTCTGCCTCGGCATGGTTCGCGCCGAATCCCGGCAGGAGTTCCGGCGCATCATGAACGATCTGGCACGTCAAGGTGCGCAGGCAGTCATCCTCGGTTGCACCGAGATCACGCTGCTGGTGGGTGCGGAGGATTGCGCGGTGCCGCTGTTCGACACCACCGCAATCCATGCGCGGGCGGCTGCCGAGCGGGCCTTGGAGGATGTCTGATGGTTTTCCGTCGGCCGGTGAGCAGGATGGAAGCCAGGTTTTCACCAGACGAGGCAATCCGGGACCTTCGGCCGGACGATCATGCTGATGTTGCTGCACTCGCGGGGGAGTCCTTTCCGGTGTCGCAGGCGCGATTCGTGGCGCCGGGTGGCGCGGGTGGCAAGGTCATCACGGTCGATGGCAAGGTGGTGGCTGTCTCGCTGTTGCGCATCTTCACCTTGCCGAGTGGGCGCAGGATCGGTTTCATCGCGTGGCTGATGACACACCCACGGTGTCGCGGCCGCGGCCTTGCCATGAAGCTGGTCGAGGCGAGCACTGCCCACTTGCGAACGCAACAATGCGAAGCCGTGGTGACCGACGTGGAAGGCTACAACACTGCGTCGGCCAACGTGTTTCATCGAGCTGGCTACCAACGTCAAACGACTTGGCGACAGTTTCGACGCTGGAATCCACTGGATGCGTTGTGGTTGTGGGTGAGGAGTGGCTACGCCATCGACCCGGGGCATTTTCTGTGGGTGGCGGACGCGCCGCCCTGTTCGGCTTCGTCGTGGTGGAGCTGGATGGCTGCGACCCTGCTAAACACGGTGCTGGCACTTTTTGCACTGTCGTTGGGTGGTGGTGTGTTTCTCGGGGGCCAGGTGACTCTGCCTTCGTTGACGACAGTCGCTGCCTTTTGGGTGGGTGTGGTCGGCCTGCTCGGCGTGCGTGAGCTCGGCATGCGCCTGGTTGCTGCGAGACACCGGCAACCGCTCGAGTATCGCGCATGGTCGGGAGGTTGTGGCATGGCGTTGTTGATCGCGATCGGCTTCGGCAAGACCCTGCCTTTGCCGGGCAACCTGTATCCGCCCGGTGATGGCTGGACTACGCGTGACTATCGGGCCGTGCTGGGGCAGGGCGCCATTGTCAGTGCCTTGTTGATGGCCAGCCTGATCCTGGCGGGCTCGTGGGCAAGAGCTGCAGAGGGTGGCGGCTTTGTCGCCGAACTGGGCCTTGCGCTGATGTTCGTTGGCAAGCCTTTGCTGGTGTTCGACACCCTGGTCGCGATCGCGCCCTTCGAGGGTTTCAACAGCCGACATCTGCGGGACTACAATCGAGCGGTTTGGGTCACGCTGTCTTTGCTGGCGGCAGGCGTGTTTCTCTGGGCCTGACTTGCCTCATGGAAGTCGGTTGCTTTCCGGGGCGCGGGGCGGGGGGTGTGGGTGATCAGCCGATGCGCTCCCACAGGCTGGTTTCGTCTTCAAAGTGATCCAGCTCCAGGCCTTTGAAGTCGCCGCGTGACACAATGCCGACAATGTCGCCAGCCTTTACGATGGGCAGATGCCGGAAACCGCCATCGCTCATCAGGCGCAGGGCTTCGATGGCGGTCGCGTCAGGGGAGATGGTCACCGGTTCACTGGTCATGACCCCGGAAAGAGCTGTGGCGGCCGGGTCCAGACCTTCGGCCAGTGCGCGCACTGCATCGCGGCCGGTAAAAATGCCGACGAGCGTTTTGCCGTCCTCGGCAATCAGCACCGCACCGACACGACGCTCCCACATGCACTGGCAAGCCTTGCGCACGGTTTCCGTGCTGGGCAACACCAATGGATTCTGATCTTCAACGATCAGGGCGAGTTTACGGTTTGTCATGGTAAGACCTCCTGGATTATTCATCCTCGTTCAGTCTAGGCCTTTTGGTGTGGGCGCTTCATGAGGTGGATCAACAAGTGCTTGTTCCGTTTCGGTTCGCACCGGTTGGTAAGCGCAAGCTGAATTCTGTCATCGTAAAACTGACTCGGGTTTGAAGCCTCGCCCTTCAGGGCGAAGCGAAGGCTGGAACCCCGGCCTGAAGGCCTGTTGCTAATCCGTTGCTGCGCTAGCCCGATAAATGGCCAATCCGGCGCTGTTTGCGTGTCGAATGTTCTGACCCTGATCAAGCGCGGGCATCTTGCGATGCATTATCCTGCAGCTTGCTGCCCTGCAACAGCCCTGCAAGGTGTTGTGAGATTTTACGGGGAGGTATGCACGAAAAAGTCTGGACAGATTGCCGCAGTGCAGGAAGTATTGCCCAGTCGAGGGCTTGCATCGTGTATTTCGTAAGTCATAGCATTGTTACAATCTGTTCAAGAACGGAGCAGATCAGCCGATAGATCAACCAAGGCAAGCGATAAGTGGGTAGACTCATTCGCATTGATCACGCGATCACGGTTTCATGCGGTGAGTCAGGACACGACAACGACGCTGTAGAAAAACCCCATTCCGCATCTCCGCCGCGCCCAAAACCGAATTCTTTTCAGTCCAGCGCGCACCGTGTCGCGAAATGTTCAATTTCAAGTTGTTCAAGTTTTCCCTCTTCGTTTGACGTTCAAATCGCCCTCATCCGACTAAATCGGCGGTTTTTCGCGCATTCCGTCTCATCCCGCATACCCGTGATGCGCCAGTTTCTCGATGTTGTGCACCAGGCAATACAGTTTCCATTGCCCATCTACCTTCTTCTGTCCACGTAGGGTAAACCGATCCAGGCGTTTGTTGCCACGGGTATTGCCGAACACCGGTTCCACCGTCGCGAAGCGCCAGGTGATCATGCGTTTGCCCGCCGCACCGTCGATCTTCTGCTTCATCCGGTCTGTGTGGCTCTCTCTCCCCAGCGCCTTGCCCAGAAAGAATGCGACCTGTCGGGTCTGGGTCTTCTGCGGCGTGCGCAGACACCGGGTTCTCAGTTCGCATGGCAAGCAATCCTGCTTCGCCCCCTGGAACTTCATCGCCGCAAAGCCGTTGATCGTGCAGTGGCCGCCATTACCGTACAGCCGCTTGCCGGCCGGGCAGATACAGGATTTTTGTTCAAGGTTGAACTGGAAGTCCTGAGGCTTGAAGTGGCAAGCCTTCTTTGACGGCGTACCGCGCTTGTCGTGCAAGGGATCGGGCTTGGCCTTGTGTGCTTCCTGGCCGGCATAGCGTTCATCCCGTTGGCGATAGCCGTTGTCCGGGATGTAGGCATCGACCTTGTCCGCCGCCAGTTGTTTGAGATTCGCTTCCGAGTGATAACCGGCATCGGCGGTGATGATCGTCGCCGCAGTACGGAAAGGGGCGGTAGCCTCCACCACCGGGATCAGCAACTCCTGTTCGCTGCCGGTTCCGTGCGCTTGCGCGTCGATGACAATCTGGTGTTTGGCATCCACCGCCGACACCCCGGTATACCCCTGGATGACGCCCTTGCTGGTGGCCATCTTCGCCGACTCGTTGTCGGTGCGGTTGGAGAGTCGCACCTTGCCTTTGCTGCCCTTGCGGTCTTCCGGATGCTTCTCCAGCCAATCGCGCAGTTGCTTCGCCTCACGTTGCAGGCGTTCCAGGCTGCGCGCTTCGCGCTGGGCATCGGAATCGGTATTCGCCGCATCGACATCGCGATGTTTATCCAGCATCTTCTTCGCCGCCTTCTCCATCTTCTCGGCCTGACGCTGGAAATCAGCCCGCGTACCGGACCGGGCCTTGCTGGCATTACTGGGCAGCTTGACGCCATCGATGGCAAACATCTCGCGCCCGATCAGGCCTTGCCTGTCACAGACCGTCAACACCTGGGCGAACAACTTGGCGGTGAGATCACCCAGGTCGGAGACGAAAGCGGCCAGGGTGGTGAAGTTGGGCTGACTGTCACCAGAGACAGCGATGAACAGCACATTGTCGCGACACACCGCTTCGATCTTGCGGCTGGAGACGATGCCGCGACTGTAGGCGAGGAGGACGATCTTGAGGAGAACGGCGGGGTCGTAGGCGGGCGCGCCTTCGATGTCGTTCTTGTAGCGGGTGTGGAAGGGGGCGAGGTCGAGTTCGTGATCGATCAGGTAACACAGGGCATATTCGAAACTGCCGGGCTGCACCTGTTTGTCGAAGTCCACCGGCAATAGCTTCAGGCCCTTGTGGATCGGCTTGTAACGCGGCATCGGTTGCGCCTCCCTGGGCGATGGCTGACGGCGGAATTATCGCCGAAGTCCGATTTCTTGGGTTTTTCTACAGCGTCAACGCTTGGCTAAGCGGATCTTGCTGGACTGCAACCCGGAATATTGAAAGTCTGACAAGGACGTATTGAGCTTGAAAACGATTTTTCTCGTGGACGATTCGGCCACAATCCTGTTGAGCATTTCCGGCATCCTTGCCAAGGGTGGATACGCGGTGGAAAAGGCTTCCAATGCGGCAGAAGCGCTGCGGAAGTTTCAGTCAGGCGTCAAGGTGGATTTGCTGATAACCGACCTGAACATGCCCGGTATGAACGGCATTGAGTTCATCAAGGAAGTCCGCAAACTGCCTAACTACAGGTTCATGCCTATCCTGTTTCTGACCACTGAGTCCCAGCAGTCTAAGAAGGCGGAGGCAAAGGCTGCCGGTGCATCGGGCTGGATCGTCAAACCGGCAACCGCTGATGAACTTCTCAACACGATCAAGCTGGTCATCAGGTAGTCCGGACCATTGTTTCTGTGACACGTCAGTTCATGAAAGTCACAGGGTGTAGCGCTCAAATGCAACTGAACGATATTGAGCGTGAGGGCAGCGAGAGGATCTTCCTGAGTCGATAACATCGAGCATTCGAGATGAGCCCTAACCTGAAACAGTTCCACCTTCGCTCGATCCTCGTCACCGCAGTCGTTGCACTCGCGGCTGGCATCACAATTTACTTATTCAACGACTGGTTTCACACCGAATTCCTCGCAGCCCTGGGCATTCCTGTGCCCCTGGGGGACGCCCTTGGCACCATGCTGATCGTCGCCATTGCCTATGGCGCGCAACGTGTCATGTCGGTGGCCTTTTTTCGCGACCAGATGTATGGCATGTCGTCGGAGCAAGAGCGTCTTCAGTCTGCAAGCACCTTGATTGCCACCGTGAGCGATGAGGTGGCTACCGAGCTGGCGAGCGTGCCGACCTATAACGAGGTGCTACGCGGGCAGTTGAGCAATGTGGTGCAGCAGACCGAACAAGCTGCTTATGACATCACCGAGCGCCTGCAGTCCATCGACTCTGTCGTCACCGTGCTGGGGGAGTTTGTTGCAAACAGTTCGTCTGAGTCATCCCGCCTGGCCGAAGACTCCGAACGTCAGATCAGCCAGAACCAGTTGCTGATTCAGCAGATGCGCGAGTACATCGACAGTCGCATTGCAGAGGCCGAGGCCGACCAGCAACGCGTGAGCCACATCGTACGCGAGGCGCGCTCGCTCGAATCGCTGACGCAAATCATCAAGGATCTGGCCGGACAGACCAATCTGCTGGCGCTTAACGCAGCCATTGAGGCGGCTCGTGCGGGTGAAGCGGGCCGTGGCTTTGCGGTTGTGGCTGATGAGGTTCGCAAGCTGTCTACAGAAACCGAACAAGCCGTTGTTGCCATCAACCGGGGCATTCTGGGCGTAGCGCAGACCATTGAGCACCAGCTTCAGGCCAAACTGTCGCAGAACAATCTCAAGAGCGAGAAGGCGGCTTTAGGCAAGTTTGCCGACCAATTGCTGGAACTCGGCGGGCGTTACGAGCAAATTCTTGTGCATCAGGGCTCGGTCATCGAAACGGTTGGTCGCAGCAGCGATGAACTCGCACAAATGTTCATGGAAACCCTGGCCAGCGTGCAGTTTCAGGATGTCACGCGGCAGCAGATCGAGCAGATTGGCGAGGCACTCGTCCGTCTGGACGAGCACCTGAGTCACCTGGGTGAAAGACTGACCCAGGCCGAGAATCCCGACTACAGCTACACGCCGTTGGCTGAGCATCTTGAGCAGATCTATTCGCGCTATGTGATGGACGCGCAGCGCGACACACACAAGCAATCGCTGGGCGACGAGGCGGCTGACAGCGTCGTCAGCAAGCCGAATTCAAAGGTTGAACTTTTCTAAGCAGGAGCGGTAAAGCCATGCCGACTCGCAAAAGCAGGAGCAGTAATCGTCTGGCCATCTCCGAGGACATGACGATCTATAACAGTCTTATGCACAAGCAGTTGCTGATGGACGCGCTGGAAAAGCACGATGTCCTTGAGCTTGACCTGTCTGCGGTGGGCGAGATTGACTCGGCCGGCTTTCAGTTGTTGGTGCTGATCAAGCGCGAAGCTACCCGGCTTGGCAAGACAGCCAGCATTGTTGCGCACAGTCAGTGTGTTCAGGAGCTGGTGGATTTTCTTGATATGGCCGCCCATTTTGGTGACCCGATCCTGATCCAGTCACACGAGGCATGCTAGAACATGGATGAAATCACCTCCGTCTTTGTCACCGAGAGTCGCGAGCAGCTTGAGGCCATGGAGTCTGCGCTGCTGGAGCTTGAGAAGAGCCCGGACGACGATGACACACTGAATGCGATCTTTCGTGCAGCTCATACCATCAAGGGCGGCGCTGGCGTTATTGAGTGCCACTTTCTGGTGTCTTTCACGCATCTGGTCGAAAGTGCGCTGGACAAGCTCAGAACTGGCGAAATCAGCGCCAACGGCGACCTGATTGCCTTGTTGCTGGCTTGCTCGGATCACATGGGAACATTGATTGGTGTGCTCGAAAGCGGTGACAACCAACCGCCGCCAGAAGTGGTAGTGGATGGCGACGCATTGCTGGCCCGCTTGCAGTCCGACTGGTTGTCGGACAAGCGTCAGAACGATGCCGCATCTGTCGCCACAGTCGTCAGCTTTGCTGACACAGTGCATGCATCCGGTGGTGGTGTAGTAGAAACCGACTGCTGGCATATCTCGCTACGTTTTGGTCCGGATGTGTTGCGTGATGGCATGGACCCGCTGTCCTTTCTGCGTTTTCTGACTTCGCTGGGTCGTATCGAGCAGATCAGGACGCTGGTTGATGCGATGCCTGAGGCTGAGCGGATGGACCCCGAGTCCTGCTATCTGGGTTTTGAGATCAGTTTTGCGTCGGATGCAGACAAGGCCGCTATCGAGAAAGTCTTCGATTTTGTCCGGGATGACTGCACGCTGCACATCCTGCCACCGCACAGCAAGCTGTCTGACTATGTCGCGATGATGCTGGCCTTGCCGGAAGACGCCATGCGGTTGGGCGAGATACTGGTTGAGGTTGGCGCGCTCACGCCGGTGGAGCTTGCTGAAGCGCTCGGAGCGCAGAGCCAGGCTACCCATGGATTGGGCGAAGGTAAGGCCGAGTCTGTCCCGCCAAAACTTGGCGAGATTCTGGTCGAGCAACAAGTTGTGCAGCCAGAACTGGTTGTCGCAGCAGTTACCCGTCAAAAGCAGGTCAGCGACAAGAAGCTCGCCGAATCCCGCCTGATCCGCATTCAGGCAGACAAGCTGGACAAGCTGATCGACCTTGTTGGTGAATTGGTGATTGCCGGGGCCAGCGTCAATCTGCTTGCGCTGAGAAGCCGGATGGGCGATCTGGTGGAGGCTGCTTCACTCACCAACCGTCTGGTGGAGGATATTCGTGACGCAGCCCTGCAGTTGCGCATGGTGCAGATCGGTGAAACCTTCAACCGCTTCAACCGGGTAGTGCGTGATGTGTCGCGCGAGCTTGGCAAGGACATTGATCTTGTCATCAGCGGTGGCGAGACCGAGCTGGACAAGTCCATGGTCGAGAAGATTGGCGACCCGCTGATGCATTTGGTGCGCAACGCGATGGATCATGGCATTGAATCGCGAGAGGCGCGCCTGGCCGCTGGCAAGGCCGAGAAGGGGAGGCTTGAGCTGAATGCCTTTCATGACTCGGGCAGCATCGTCATTGAGGTGGTCGACGATGGTGGTGGCCTCAACCGCGACAAGATCATGGCCAAGGCGATAGAAAAGGGGATCGTCCAGCCTGGTCAATCGCTGTCCGACAACGAGATCTACAACCTGATTTTTGAAGCGGGCTTCTCGACAGTGGAGCAAGTCAGCAACCTGTCCGGTCGTGGTGTCGGCATGGACGTGGTCAAACGCAACATCCAGAGCCTGCGTGGTAGCGTCGAGATCAGTTCCGAAGCCGGTCAAGGGTCGCGTTTCGCCATCCGCTTGCCGCTGACGCTGGCGATCATCGACGGGTTTCTGGTTGGCGTTGGTGCAGCCTCATATGTCATTCCGCTTGACTCTGTCGTTGAGTGCATCGAACTGGCGAGTGGGTCGGATGAGCGTGACTACGTGAACCTGCGCGGCGAGGTCCTGCCTTTTGTGCGACTCCGGGAGGTCTTCGATGTCCAGGGTGATGCGCCAGCGCGGCAGAACGTTGTTGTTGTGCAGTACGCCGGGCTCAAGGCAGGCATCGTGGTAGATCAGTTGCTTGGCGAGTTCCAGACGGTGATCAAGCCACTAGGCAGTATCTTTCGCCATCTCAAGGGCATTGGTGGCTCGACCATCCTTGGTAGTGGCGAGGTGGCATTGATAGTAGATGTGCAGGCCTTGGTGCAGCGCTGCGCACAACGTGAAGCACAGACTGGCCATGTTGACAGCAATATCAGATCGATCAGCGCTGCTCGGTCTTGAACGGTTGAACAAATGATTTTTCCCCCTAAGCCTTCGGACAAGTCGAAAAAGCAACGGAGTAATTCGTAATGAAAAACCTCAAGGTAAGTGTCCGGCTCGGTATCGCGTTTGCAGCAGTTCTGTTGCTGCTGGTTGTCATTTCGGTTGTCAGTCTGATGCAGGTGCGTGGGCTGGCGCATGACATGAACAACCTGACCGATGTCGATTTTCCCAAAACGGTCTGGGCCAATAATGTCATCGACCATGTCACTGCAGTAGGGATGAATACCCGCAACGCGCTGCTCGCGGATGACGCTTCGACAGTAGAGCAGCATCTGGGGCGTATCCCGGCCCGCTCCGCTCAGATCACCGAGAACATTTAGCGCCTGGAGCGGAAGATAAGCTCGGATCGTGGTGTGAGATTGCTTGGAGAAATGACTACTAGGCGGGCGACATTTCTCAGTGCGCTCAACGAATTCAGTGCGGCGATTCGGGCCGGAAATCGACTTCGTGCCAGTGAGTTGCTAACCGATGGCGGTACCCTTGAACTGGCACAAAGCGCCTATGTGGAAAGCATACGCGCTCTGATTGCCTACCAGGTGGAGGTCATGGACAACTCCGGTAATAACGCGCTGACCAATGCAGAAGCGGCCCAGACTCAGATCAGCACACTGGCTGTCATTGCGATTCTGGTCGGCATTGGTTTCGCTTTCTTCATCACGCGCTCCATCGTGCGGCCACTGAATGAAACGCTTGAGGCCGCAAACAAGATGGCGGTGGGCGATTTCAACTTTACGCTGACCACCAGATCGAAGGATGAGGTCGGCCAGGTTGTGCAGGCAGTTGGCAACGTGCAAACCAGCGTCAAAACCATGATTGCCGACGCCGAGATGCTGGCCAAGGCGGCGGTGGATGGCAAGCTGTCCACCCGTGCAGACGCCAGCAAACATCAGGGCGACTATCGCGCGATTGTCGAAGGCGTCAGTAACACGCTTGATTCGGTGATTGGCCCGCTGAACGTGGCAGCCGACTATGTGTCGCGGATTTCCGAAGGAGCGATCCCGGCAAAGATCACCGACACCTACAACGGCGACTTCAACACCATCAAGAACAACCTGAACACCTGCATAGACGCAGTCAATGCGCTGGTGGCCGATGCGGTGATGCTGTCGCAGGCGGCGGTGGAGGGGCGCCTGGAGACCCGCGCCGATGCGAGCCGTCACCGTGGCGACTATCGCAAGATAGTTGAAGGGGTCAATCACACGCTGGACGCGGTGATCGACCCGATCAACGAGGTCAAGCGAGTGATGATTGCGCTGGCACAGGGGGATCTGACACAGAAGATCACCACCGACTACGCGGGCGACTTCAAGGTATTGCAAGGCGCGGTGAATGACTCGCTGGACAAGCTCTCGGAGATCATAGAGCAGGTTCGTGGGGCGGCAGACGCGCTGACCAATGCGGCGGCGCAGGTGTCCTCAACCGCGCAAAGCCTGTCGCAAGCGGCCTCGGAGCAAGCGGCGAGCGTGGAGGAGTCGTCGGCGTCGGTCGAGCAAATGAGCGCCTCGATCAACCAGAACTCCGAGAACGCCCGGGTCACCGACGGCATGGCCACCAAGGCAGCCGCCGAAGCCAGCGAAGGTGGCGAAGCGGTCAAGAGCACAGTCGCGGCGATGAAGAACATCGCGGGCAAGATCGGCATCATTGACGACATTGCTTACCAGACCAACCTTCTCGCGCTGAACGCCGCGATTGAAGCGGCCCGAGCGGGTGAGCACGGCAAGGGCTTTGCGGTGGTGGCGGCCGAAGTGCGCAAACTGGCAGAACGCAGCCAGGTTGCCGCGCAAGAGATCGGAGAGCTGGCGGGCAACTCAGTCGGACTGGCCGAACGGGCGGGCAAGCTGCTTGACGAGATGGTGCCCTCGATCCGCAAGACCTCGGACCTGGTGCAGGAAATCGCCTCGGCCAGCAACGAACAAAGCGGCGGTGTAGCCCAGATCAACAACGCAATGGGTCAGCTCAACAAGGCTACACAACAGAATGCGT
>DAIMZH010000075.1:0-12525 GCA_036734105.1 Azoarcus sp.
CCTCTCCCCAACCCTCTCCCGCGAGGGGAGAGGGAGCAAAAACTGTGCGAATTTGGTCGTTGGTGGCAGGCGCACTGGTGTTGGTGGGGAGAGGGAGTAAAAACTGTGCGAATTTGGGCGTTGGTGGCAGGGGCGGGCTGATGTGGGTGGGGAGATTGGCGAAACTGGTTGGTTCGGTTTTTGCTGGCTGCGGGGTGGAGGTGCGGCAAAGGGTCTTGCAGGTTTGTTGCGCTTCGCCAGACCATGCACCGGACTCACACTCGCCCCCGACCATTTCCAACTGCGGTTTTCCGGACGATCTGGGCTACACTGCGCACTCGACAAGGCTTTAACAGGAGTTGCTAATGTACAGGATCGCTCCCAGTATTCTGTCGGCAGATTTCGCCCGTCTTGGTGAGGAGGTGCGTGACGTCATAGCCTCGGGTGCCGACTGGATACACTTTGACGTCATGGACAACCACTATGTGCCGAATCTGACGATTGGCCCTCTGGTGTGTGAAGCCATACGCCCGCATACCCAGGCGTGCATTGATGTTCACCTGATGGTCAAGCCGGTTGACCGCATCATCCCCGACTTTGCCAAGGCTGGCGCAAACCTCATCAGCTTCCACCCCGAAGCCTCCGAGCATGTAGACCGCTCGCTCAGCCTGATTCGCGAGCATGGTTGTCAGGCGGGGCTGGTGTTCAATCCGGCTACATCGCTATCCTGGCTGGATCACGTCATGGACCGCCTTGATCTGGTGTTGCTGATGAGCGTCAACCCCGGCTTCGGCGGGCAGAAGTTCATCCCGTCCACCCTGGACAAGCTGCGCGAGGCGCGTCAGCGGCTGGATGCCTACGAACAAAAAAGCGGCCGAAAAATCCTGTTGCAGATAGACGGTGGCGTCAAGACCGACAACATTGCCGACATTGCCCGCGCCGGTGCGGACACCTTTGTGGCGGGCTCTGCAGTTTTTGGCGCAGCCTCGCAGGCCGACCCCAACCGTTACGACAGCGTGATCAAGGCATTGCGTGCACAGTTGGCGGGAGTGTCCTGATGAGCACGACTACTTTCGATGTTCAGGCAGTCCTGTTTGATCTGGATGGCACGCTGTTGGACACCATTGCCGACCTGGCAGAGGCGGCCAACCGGACGCTGGCGGATCTGGCCAGGCCGCAACGCAGTGTCGAAGAGATCGGCACTTTTGTTGGCAAGGGCATACCGCATCTTGTCCGGCGCTGCATGACAGAGGGTTGTCATGCCAGCGAATCCGAGATCGACAACGCAGTGGGGATATTCAAGACCCATTATGCTGAAGTCAATGGCTCGCGCACCCGCGTTTATCCCGGTGTGGTTGAAGCGCTGGAGGCAATGCGTGCGCAGGGGCTGCGGCTCGCGGTGGTAACCAACAAGGCAGGCGCCTTCACGCTTCCCTTGCTGGAGCGCACCGGCATAGCGCACTGGTTTGATGCAGTCGTCAGTGGTGACACCCTGAGCGTCAAAAAGCCCGACCCGGCAGTGGTCAGGCACGCGTGTTCGCTGCTGGGGGTGCCAGTCGAACGCAGCCTGATGATTGGAGACTCTGCCAACGACGCCGGTGCTGCGCGCGACGCGGGCATGCCGGTGCTGCTGGTCACCTACGGCTACAGCGAGGGCATGCCGGTGGACAGTATCGAATGCGATGGGCTAATATCCTCCGCTACCGAAGCTCTGGCGCGCATCAAGCAAACCTGAGTTCAGCCACGCCTGCAGGGTTCTGCCCGAGCGCTGCAGGGGCCACTACTCAAGATACCCGAACCGTGACTTCCTTCGACCGGATGCCCCTCGTCGCTCAGTGCGCCAGCCAAGACCCGTCCAGCGTTTATCGCTGGCGCTGGCCTTTGGGCCACCAGATATAGAAGATCTCGCGCGGCACCGCACGCGCCACCGGCAGCCTTTCTTGAGCAGCCCTTTCCGGTTCGAAATTCAGGAGTCAGCATGACAGAGCAGGAATTCAACGACCTTGCCGAGCAGGGTTACAACCGCATCCCGGTCACTCTCGATACCTTCGCAGACCTGGACACCCCACTGTCCATCTATCTGAAACTCGCCAACGAGCCATGGAGCTACCTGCTGGAGTCAGTGCAGGGTGGCGAGCGCTTTGGGCGTTATTCCATCATCGGACTTGCCGCCGCGAGCCGGATTGAGGTGTATGGACGATCCGCCTTGTTGCTCAACGGCAACCGCCTGGTTGAGCGACGCGATTACGGCGACCCGCTCAACTACATTGCCGAATTCATGGCACGCATCAAGGTGCCGCCGCGCGATGGCCTGCCACGCTTTGCGGGCGGTCTGGTTGGTTGCTTCGGTTACGACACCGTGCGCTACATAGAGCCACGGCTGGCGGCCACCGAAAAGCCTGACACGCTGGGTACGCCCGACATTCTGCTGCTGCTGTCGGAGGAAATCGCCATTGTCGACAACCTGTCCGGCAAGCTGACGTTGGTTGTCTATGCCGAACCCGAAGTGCCGAGCGCCTACAAGCGCGCTCGCAAACGCCTGCGCGCACTGGTTGACCGTCTTCGCAAACCGGTCAGTATTCCGGCAGACGCCGAGGCTGAGTCGCAGGACGCGGTATCCAGCTTTGGCGAGGCAGAGTTCAAGAAGGCAGTCTTGCGCGCAAAGCAGTACATCGTCGACGGCGACATCATGCAGGTGGTGTTGTCGCAGCGCATGAGCAAGCCTTTTGCTGCCAGCCCGCTCGCCCTGTATCGGGCAATCCGCACGCTCAACCCCTCGCCCTACATGTTCTACTTCAATTTTGAAGACTTTCATGTGGTTGGGGCATCACCCGAGATCCTCGTCCGGCTTGATGACGACGGCAGCGGACAACGTGTCACCGTCCGCCCAATCGCCGGTACCCGCACGCGTGGCGCAAGTCCCGCGCAGGACGCCGAACTGGAGCGTGACCTGCTGTCCGACGAAAAGGAGTGCGCCGAGCATCTGCAACTGCTCGACCTCGGGCGTAACGATGCCGGACGCGTTTGCGAGATTGGCACGGTCAAGGTAACCGAACAGTTCACAGTCGAACGTTACTCCCACGTCATGCATATCGTGTCCAACGTTGAAGGTCGGCTCAAGGAGGGCTTGAACGCGCTGGCGGTGTTGCGTGCGAGTTTTCCGGCTGGCACGGTGTCGGGCGCACCCAAGCTGCGCGCAATGGAGATCATCGACGAGCTAGAGCCGGTCAAGCGGGGCATTTATGCCGGGTCAGCCGGATACATCGGTTTTCATGGCGACATGGACCTGGCCATTGCAATCCGCACCGCAGTCGTCAAGGACGGGCAGATTCATGTGCAGGCCGGCGCTGGCATTGTGGCCGACTCCAATCCCGAGTCCGAATGGCAGGAAACCCGCAACAAGGCCAGAGCCATGCTGCGTGCCGCCGAGATGGCCGAAGCCGGGCTGGACACACGGGACATCTGACAACGGTGCAAGGTGGCAATCCAAGGAGGTCAGGGTATGGGCTTGTGTGAACGGCTGACATCGTTTGAATGCATCTCCAACGCGCTGCTGCGCGTCAGGCGTCGTGTCGCGCTGGCAGTGCTGCTGAGCTTGTCCGGGGTGGCGCTGGCTGAAGTGTCCATGCCGGTCAGCACGCTGTCGATCGGCATGTATCGCATCAACGCCGAGGTTGCCCATACCGACGAGAACCGGCAGATCGGGCTGATGTTCCGCGAGTCCATGCCAGATAACCATGGCATGATCTTCGTGTTCACGCGCGAAGCCCGCCACTGCATGTGGATGCGCAACACCTTGCTCCCGCTGTCGGTGGCGTTTCTTGATGCAGATGGGCGGGTGCTCAATATCGAAGACATGACGCCACTCACCGAGGACAGCCACTGTGCATCCGGGCCCGCCCGCTTTGCACTCGAGATGAATCAGGGCTGGTTTGCCCAGCGCGGTTTTGATCGGGGTGCGCGGGTGCGCGGGGTAGAGCACCTGCCGGCCCCGCGCTGACCGTTTCAGCGCCCGCCATCGCCTTGCTGCCTTGGATGAAAAAGCCGGATTAAGCGGCTTTTCCCGTGGCTTATCCTCCGGCAGAAATTGCCGCCTCAACGCCATAATGCTCCCATGTCGCGAAGTGTCTGCCCTGTGGGGACGGGCTTTGCAGTAGCTGGGAGCCGGCAATGGCCGAGGAAAGCGATCTAGAGAAAACCGAACCACCCTCACCACGACGACTGGAACAGGCCCGGGAAGAAGGGCAGGTTCCGCAGTCGCGCGAGCTGTCGACCTTTCTGGTGCTGATTGTCGGGGTAAGCAGCATGTGGTTGTTTGGTGGCTGGATGTCTCAGCGTCTGCTCGACATGTTACGTCGTGGCTTCCGCTTTGAGCGCGAGCTGGCCTTTGATACTGCCCTGATGCTGCAAGGCTTTGACGAGCTCTTCACGCACACCTTGATCACGCTCGTGCCGCTGTTTGGCGTGTTGTTGGTGGCTGCTGTGGCAGCGCCAATCCTGTTGGGTGGCTTTGTGTTTTCACCAAAGGTGCTTGGCCTCAAGCTGGAGCGCATGGACCCCATCAAGGGCCTGGGGCGAATGTTTTCGGTGCCCAGTCTGGTGGAATTGCTCAAATCGGTGCTTAAGACGCTGGTGGTTGGGGCGCTGGGTGTGTTTGCCATAATGCGGGAGAAGGAGCATGTCTTCGGGCTGATGTCGCAATCACTGGATACCGCGTTCCCCGACTTCATCCAGATATTGCTTTTTGCAACCTTGATCATCGTGCTCGGGCTGGCGCTGGTGGCCATGGTTGATGTGCCGTTTCAGCTTTGGCAATACCGCCGCAAGCTGCGCATGACCAAGGAAGAAGTAAAGCGTGAGCACAAGGAGCAGGAGGGCGACCCGCATGTCAAGGCGCGGGTGCGTACCCTGCAGCGCGAGATGGCGCACAGGCGCATGATGAGCGAAGTGCCCAAGGCCGATGTGGTGGTCACCAACCCGACGCACTTTTCAGTCGCCCTGCGCTACGACGCCGACAAGATGGGCGCGCCCACGGTGGTTGCCAAGGGGCGCGGTGAGGTGGCGCTGAAGATCCGTGAGCTGGCCGCCGAGCACAAGGTGCCTTTGCTCGAAGCACCGCCGCTGGCACGCGCCCTGTATGCACACTGCGAGCTGGGCCAAACCGTGCCCGCCGCGCTGTACACCGCCGTGGCCGAGGTGATGGCCTATGTATATCAACTGAATGCCTGGCTGACTGGCAAGGGTGAGGCACGCCCCGGTGTTCCCGGCGATCTTCCGGTGCCGCAAGACATGGACCCCGGCGTGGACAAGGCCGAGGCCGACCGATCAAGTCCGCAAGCGTCCCATGAAAACGACTGGAGACCTGCTTAATGAACGCCTTCAACCTGCGTGCCCTGTTTACCCCAACCAATATGCGCATGATTGGCGCGCCGGTGTTCATCATCATGGTGCTGTCCATGATGGTGTTGCCGCTGCCAGCCTTTTTGCTCGATCTGTTCTTCACCTTCAACATCTCCATGGCAGTTATGGTGATGCTGGTGGCGATGTACACCAAGAAGCCGCTGGATTTCTCGGTGTTTCCCACCGTGCTGCTGGTCACCACCTTGCTGCGTCTCGCGCTCAACGTTGCCTCTACCCGTATCGTGCTGCTGGAAGGGCACACCGGCCCGGATGCCGCTGGCAAGGTCATTGAAGCCTTCGGACAGTTTCTGGTCGGCGGCAACACTGCCGTTGGCTTGGTCGTGTTCGGCATTCTGGTCTTGATCAACTTTGTGGTGATCACCAAGGGCGCAGGACGTATCGCCGAGGTGAGTGCACGCTTTACGCTGGACGCCATGCCGGGCAAGCAGATGGCCATTGATGCCGACCTCAACGCTGGTCTGGTAGACGAAGCCGAGGCCAAACGGCGGCGCAAGGAGGTGTCTCAGGAGTCTGACTTTTACGGTGCCATGGACGGTGCTTCCAAGTTCGTGCGTGGCGACGCGGTAGCCGGCATCCTGATCCTGCTGATCAACATCATCGGCGGGCTGGTGGTAGGCACCACCCAGCACGGCATGTCCTTGGGGCAGGCCACCGAAACCTATGTGTTGCTGACCATTGGCGATGGCCTGGTCGCGCAGATCCCGGCACTGATCATATCGGTAGCTGCCGGTCTGGTGGTGTCACGCGTCGGCGACGAGGGCGATGTGGGTGGCCAGGTGATCAATCAGGTTTTTTCGAAGCCGCAGATCATGTGGCTGGCCGGTGGCATCATCGGCGTGCTGGGACTGATCCCGGGCATGCCCAACCTGGTGTTCATTCTGATTGCGGGCGCGTTGTTTGCGATCGCCTGGTACAAGAAGGGCGCCTTGCAGCGCGAAGCCCTGGAGGCCCAGGCGCAAGAGCCGGTAGCCGCAAGCACCGCACCGGAGCAGGTTGAAGCCAGTTGGTCGGATGTGGTGGCTGTGGACGTGCTTGGTCTGGAGGTGGGTTATCGTTTGATTCCCATGGTCGACCGCACGCAGGATGGCGAACTGCTCAAGCGCATTCGTGGCCTGCGCAAGAAGTTTGCACAGGATGTCGGCTTTCTGGCTGCACCGGTACATATACGGGACAACCTGGAGCTCAAACCCAACGCCTACCGCATTTTGCTAAAAGGCGTGGAAATCGGTGCCGGTGAAGCTTATCCCGGCCAGTATCTGGCCATCAACCCGGGTCGGGTAAGCGGCAGCTTGCCTGGTCGTGAAACCCGCGATCCGGCGTTTAACCTGCCTGCCGTGTGGATTGATGGTGGCCAGCGAGAGCAGGCTCATGCCCTTGGTTACACCGTTGTGGATGCCAGCACCGTGGTGGCCACGCACATGAATCACCTCATCCTCAGCCACGCCGCCGAGTTGCTTGGTCGTCAGGAAACCCAGGCCTTGCTTGATCACGTTGGCCGCGACGCGCCCAAGCTGGTTGAAGACCTGGTGCCCAACATCCTGCAATTGGGCGTATTGCAACGCGTGTTGCAGTATCTGCTGGAAGAGGGCGTCAATATTCGGGACATGCGCACCATCCTCGAGACACTGGCCGAGAACGCAGTCCGCACCCAGGACGCGCTGGAGCTCACCTCGCAGGTGCGACAGTCGCTTGGCCGCTCCATTGTCCAGAGTCTCGCCCCCGGCAATGGCGAGCTGCAGGTGATCGCGCTTGACCCCGCGCTAGAGCGCATCCTGATGCAAGCCATGGCCGGCGGTGGCGACGGTGGCGCCATTGAGCCAGGCTTGGCCGACGCCATGATGCGCCAGACCGCCGAGGTGGCACAGCGCCAGGAGGATATTGGACTTCCGCCGGTGCTGCTGGTGCCGCCGCAACTGCGCTGGCTGCTGTTGCGCTTCCTGCGTCGCGCGGTGCCGTCGCTCAAGGTCTTGTCCAACACCGAAATCCCGGAAAACCGCACGATACGGGTGTCGGCCATGGTGGGCAGCGGGGGAGCCTGATCATGTTGTACACAGACCAACGCAAGAATAGACCCCATAAAAACGGTTTTTTCGGCGTCTGAAAAAGCTTGGCTCCGGTGCAAGATGTCACCATGCCACCGCAGCATTCGGGAGAATTGACATGAACGTGAAGCGATACCATGCCGCAACCGCGCGCGAAGCCCTGCGTGCACTCAAGGCCGATCTGGGCGCTGATGCCATTGTTCTGTCCAACCGAGCGGTGCAGGGTGGCGTCGAGATCCTCGCCTTGCCAGCCGAGTCCGTTGGCGCACTGCAAAGCCAGAGCGCGCCCAGGCGTGAGGTGCAAACGCCAGCCAAACCAGTGGCCAGCGCGCGGCCGCCTGCAACCACGGTAGATGAAGACGAAGCTTTTACGGTCAAGCTCAACAATCGCCGCCCAAGCGAACCCGCGCCCAAGGTCGTCACGCCGTTTCAGCCGCCGCGCTACGAAACTGCCGACTACATGATGCGCAAGCGCGACAGCATGCCCGCCATCGAAGCACCGTCCGAACAAGACGACATGGGCTTTGAGGCCTACAACCCGCGAGCCCGCAGCCGCCAGCCAGAGCAGGCTGCCCCGGCAACCCAGAGCGCCCCGGCAATACCGCCAAGCCCTGCGCGCAAGACGCCCGCTGCAGAAGTTTCGGCGCCTTCGCGCCAGCCTCTCCACGACGATTTCGACCTGGACGCCGCAGCACACATGGGCGTGGCGTCGCGTGCTCCAGCCCGCCAGCCTGCTCGTGAAGACATGCATGATGACTTTGACGAGCCACGCAACACCCGTCCTCGCGTAATGCGAGAGCCCGAACCCCCGCGCGATGACCCCCGCATCGCCGACTTACAGCAAAGCAACGCTAACCTGATGAGCGAACTTGCCGGCATTCGCGGCATGATAGAACGCCAGCTCGCCGGTTTTGCCTGGAACGAAACCCAGCGCAAGGCCCCGGCAAGGTCACAGATCATGGGCGAATTGCTGGAGGCCGGCTTTGCCGCTGGTCTGGCACGGCAACTGGTGGAGTCCGTAGATGAGAGCGCCAGCCTGGACGAGGCCCGCGAACGCGTGCGCATTGCGCTGGCCCGCGACCTGCGCTCGATGAGCAATGACGCCGACCTGATAGACCGTGGCGGCGTCTATGCGCTGGTCGGCCCCACCGGTGTGGGCAAAACCACCACCACCGCCAAGATCGCCGCGCGCTGCGTGGTCAGGCACGGCGCTGACAAGCTGGCCATGATCACCACCGACGGCTATCGTATTGGTGCTCAGGAGCAACTGCGCATCTACGGCCGCATTCTCGGCGTGCCGGTGTTCCCGGTGCGCGACGCCTCCGACCTTCGCCAGACCCTGTCCGAGCTGCGCGACAAGCACATGGTCTTGATCGACACCATGGGCATGAGCCAGCGCGACCACCAAGTGGCCGAGCAGGCTGCCATGCTGCTGGGGGCAGGGCCGGTGCGCCGCCTCCTGCTGCTCAATGCCACCGCACGGGGCGACACCCTGGACGACGTAATTCAGGCCTTTGGCGGCAAGGATCTGGCCGGGTGCATCCTCACCAAGATCGACGAAGCCGCCTCGCTTGCGCCCGCTGTGGGTGCCGCCATCATGAATGACCTGGAGCTGACCTACGTCACCAACGGTCAGCGCGTGCCGGAAGACCTCCACCTGCCAAACCGCACCTATCTGCTGCATCGTGCGCTGAAGGGCGCGCCGGACACCCCCTTGTGGCAGATGGAGCAGGACGAGATCGGCATGATGATCGCTGCCGCCAGTGGTAACAGTGGCAGACCGGGCCAAAGCAAGTCGGGGAGTGTGCGCAGATGATAGACCCACATGATGATCAGGCAGCGGGTTTGAGACGGCTTTTTCGCCGTGCCCCGCCGGTGGTGGTGGCCATGTTTGCAACAGGACAGCATCGCAGCGCGACTGCCATCGAGGCGTGTTATCGCATCGCCGGGAGCGACGGGCGGTTGTTGTTGCTGGACGAGTGCGCGGGGGATGCCTCTCTGGCGGGGGTGCTCGGTCAGCCTGAAGGCACCGACCTGCTAGGTGTGCTGGGCGATACCGACCTGCGTGAGCTCATCCTGCCCATGCCCGGTTTGATCGGGCGTGTGCCGGTGGCGGCGGCAGCCATGGCCTTGCCCTTGCTGGACGACGGGCGCCGCGCGCAACTGGTCGAGGCCTTGAGCTTCATGCATCGTCGCGCTGGCTGTGTCGTGGTCAACGCCGACGCCGAAAAAACCGATGCCCCATCGCCCTTTGTGTTTGCCGCACCACGCCGACTGGTTGTGGCCGAAGCCAGCCGTAGCGGCGCCACCGAAGCCTATGCCGCCATCAAAGGGCTGGCCGCCTCCGGCGCAGGCTCCTTGCATGTGGCGGTTGCACGCGCCCGCGACCGCCAAGACGCCAAGGCCTTTTTTGCCACGCTCGAACGCCTGGTTCGCGCCCATGTGGGCGTGCCGCTGGCATGGGTGGGCGAAGTCGAACGCGACGACATCGCCGCCGGCCTGGGGCGCGACGCAGTCTCATCGCCACGCGAACCGCAGGCCGCCTTTTTGCGTCGGCTCGCCTCGCTTGGCCAGCAGCTTGCACGGTGATGATCGTAATGGTGCGAAAATGCAGATCAGAACAGACATCCCGGTGATCGCGCATGATGTATGACCCGCATGGTTCCCTGGACCAATCCGCGCTAATAGAACAATATGCCCCGCTGGTAAAGCGGGTGGCCTGTCACATGATCGCCCGTCTGCCGCCCAGCGTGGAGCTTGACGACATGATCCAGAACGGCATGATGGGTTTGCTGCACGCCATCGAACGTTTTGAAGACGGCATGGGCGCGCAGTTTGAAACCTATGCTACCCAGCGCATTCGGGGCGCCATGCTGGACGGCTTGCGCGGGGAGGACTGGCTGCCGCGCAACCTTCGCCGCGAACTGCGGCGCACCGAAATCGTGATTCGTCAGGAAGAACAGCGCCTGGGCCGCCCACCCACCGAAGGCGAGATCGCGTCAGCGCTGGGCATCACGCTGGCGGACTACCAAAGCCTGATGATGGAAGCACGCGGCCATCAACTGGTGCACCTCGAAGACTTTGCCACCGACGACGGCGAACCCTATCTCGACCGCCACCTTGGCAGCGAGGCCGACCCGCTGAGTTTTCTGGAAGACGAAGACACGCAACGGGTGTTGATACAAGCCATCGAACTGCTACCCGAGCGCGAACAACTGGTCATGAGTCTTTATTACGATCAAGAGCTCAACCTGCGCGAAATCGGTGAAGTGCTCGGCGTCACCGAATCGCGGGTGTGCCAGTTGCACAGCCAGGCAATTTCCCGCCTGCGCGCACGCGTGCATGGCACACCCTCCGACGAGCCACGAAAACGAGGGCGGCCGCGCAAGCAGGCCGACTAAGCCTTAATGGACAAGATCAGCCTGTTTGGCCTCTTGTTGGGAATCACCGCCATACTGCTTGGCCAGTCGCTTGAGGGTGGGCACATCGGCTCGCTGCTGCAGCCCACCGCCTTCATCATTGTCATGGGCGGCACGCTGGGCGCGGTGATGCTGCAAAGCCCGCTGCGTGTCTTCATGGATGGCGTGCGCATGCTGCGCTGGGTGTTTGTGCCACCCGCATCAAAGCACGAAGACCTGATTGCCGAAACTGGCCACTGGGGCCAACTGGCCCGCCGCGAAGGCTTGCTGGCGCTGGAAGCGCGGGTTGAGGGGGTCGAGGATCCGTTCATGCGCAGAGGCCTGCAGCTTATTGTGGACGGCGTGGAACCAGACCAACTGCGCGAACTCCTGGAGGTCGAAATCGACTCAACAGAAGCGCGGCTCAAGCTTGGCGCAAGAGTGTGGGAAGCCGCCGGCGGCTATTCACCCACCATCGGCATTCTGGGGGCGGTGCTCGGGCTGATCCACGTCATGGAAAACCTGGCAGACCCCTCCATGCTCGGCGCTGGCATTGCAGTGGCCTTTGTCGCCACCATTTATGGCGTCGGCTTTGCCAACCTGCTGTTTCTCCCAGTCTCCAAAAAACTCCTGACCCACATCAGCGCGCTCACCCGGCAACGCGAAATGCAGCTAGACGGCCTGGTCGGCATCGCCCACGGCGACAACCCACGCATCATCGAAAACCGCATGCGCAGCTACTTCAACTGAACATCAAGTTGTGCAACTTGCCGCCGATATATTAAACGGAACTTGCCAGCTTGAAGCCATCATGCGAAGACGAAGAAAAACCGAAGACGAGCACGACAACGCAGAGCGCTGGATGGTGTCCTACGCCGACTTCATCACACTGCTGTTCGCCTTCTTTGTGGTCATGTATTCGCTCAGCTCGGTCAATCAGGGAGAATACCGGGTACTGTCCGACTCCATCGTCAGCGCCTTTCGTGACCTGAGCGTATTACCCGGCGGGCAATACATCGAGCTACCGCCTGTCGTCATCAGCTCGGATCTGCCACTACCCATACAGGCACAAAGGCAAGAAGCAGAAACCGAACAACGCACCTCCAAGAGCGGAGACGGCCAGCTGCGCAGGGTGCGCGACATTGCAGACGACATCCGCTCTGTGCTCGGCCCGTTGGTCAGAGATGGCCAGGTCATGGTGTCGGATGGCGATCAGGGCATCACGGTTGAAATCAACGCCGCCATCCTTTTTGCGCCAGGCGAAGCCTCGCTGGGCGCAGGCGCCATCGCGCCAATGCGGGCGGTCGCCAACGTGCTGGCAGCCGCCACATTTCCGGTAGTGGTCGAAGGCCACACCGACAACATACCGATATCCACCTTCCGCTTCCCGTCAAACTGGGAGCTATCAGCCGCACGCGCCGCATCGGTAGTCATACGTCGGCATGGGTCATTCCTCGCTTGCGGATTCATCGGCGGATCCCGCCGGGGTTTGCGATTCGTTCGGCGTGATGTAAACCTTCGCCGGGCGCAGCACGCGGCCGGCGATCCCGTATCCCGGCGCCTCGACACGCGCGATCAGCCCCGGCCCGACGCCCGGCGCCTCGATGTGGCCCATCGCGTCATGCCTGCCCGGGTCTGGCGCGTCACCGGGCTTCGGATTGATCGGCGTCACGCCGTGATCGAGG
>DAIMZH010000076.1:0-12487 GCA_036734105.1 Azoarcus sp.
TGGCGCCTTGATGCAGGTGTTGTTGCGCAACCCGCTTGCCGACCCCTATGTGCTCGGCATTTCCGGCGGGGCTGCGGTGGGTGCCTTGCTGGCGATGTTGTTCGGCTTGTCCGCCTGGCTGGTGGATATGTCGGCTTTTGCGGGTGGGCTGATGGCCATGATGCTGGTGTTCGGGCTGGCGCATGGCGATGGCTCGTGGACCCAGACACGATTGCTGCTCACCGGCGTGATTGTGGCTGCAGGTTGTGGCGCGGTGATCACCTTGATGCTGTCGCTGGCGCCCGACAACCGGATGCAGTCCATGCTGTTCTGGTTGATGGGCGATGCCTCTGGCGCACGGCGGCCCTGGCCAGCGCTGGTGGTACTGGTGCTGGGTCTGTTGGCAGTGCTGCCGTTTGCGCGTGATCTCAATGTGCTGGCGCGTGGCGAACACATGGCGCAATCGCTCGGGGTGAGGGTGCAGCGTCTGCGCTATTTTCTGTATGTGCTGGCGTCCTTGCTGACCGCCGTGGCTGTCACCCTGATTGGCTCAGTGGGTTTCGTGGGCTTGGTGGTGCCGCATCTGGTTCGGTTGATGATTGGAAACGATCAGCGGCTGTTGCTGCCAGCCGCGCTGCTGGCGGGGGGAACCTTGCTGACGCTGGCGGATACCGCCGCGCGCACGGTCATCGCGCCGACCCAGTTGCCGGTTGGTGTGCTGACCGCGCTGATTGGTGTGCCGCTGTTCCTTTACCTCTTGTCGCGTAGCGCCAGACCATGAGCAAGGCTTGCGACATTCCCATGCTGGAGGCCGACGGCCTCGCCCTGCAAGTGGGCGAGCGCTGGTTGTGCTGCGAGTTTGGCCTGCAGTTGTTTGCTGGCGAGTGCCTGGTGCTGCTTGGCCCCAACGGAGCGGGCAAGACCACTTTGCTGAATACTTTTGCGGGGTTTCGTCCGGTCATGGTCGGCGCCGTGCGCATGAACGGCCTGCCGGTGGAGGCCTGGAGTGCGGTGGATGCTGCCCGCTATCGTGGCGTGCTGCCCCAGCAGCAGGCTGATCAGTTTTCATCGACGGTGCTGGAGTCGGTGCTCATTGGCCGACATCCCCATCTCGGCCGCTGGGGCTGGGAGGGGCCGGAGGATGTGCGCATTGCGCAGGCGGCGCTCGCCGAGGTCGGCTTGTCCGACATGAGCGGGCGCGACATTCTCAGCCTGTCCGGGGGTGAGCGTCAGCGCGTGGCGATTGCCACCTTGCTGACCCAGGCACCGCGGTTACTGTTGCTGGATGAGCCCACCAATCACCTTGACCTGCATTATCAGATTCATGTGCTTGAGCTGTTCAGGGCGCATGCCGCCACAGGCTGTGGTGTGGTGATGGTGTTGCACGACATTAATCTGGCTGCACGCTATGCCGACCGCGTCATTCTGCTGGATGGCCGGGGCGGGGTGCGCGCCGGCACGCGCGACGAGGTGTTGCGCGAGGACTGGCTGAGCGAGGCTTATGGTCACCGCCTGCATCGCCATGTGCTGGGTGGGCGGGTTAATTTTGTACCGGAATAAAACTGGTGGAACTTGCCAATGAACACCGATAACGATTTAACTGACGGGCCAGCGTGCCCGGCCATCTTCATCGCCGCGCCAGCCTCCGGGCATGGCAAGACCACGGTCACGGCTGCATTGGCCCGCTATCACGCGCGTCTGGGGCGGCGTGTGCGGGTGTTCAAGAGTGGTCCGGACTTTCTCGATCCGCAGATTCATGCGGTCGCCAGTGGTGCACCGGTTTACAACCTCGACCTTGGCATGTGTGGCGAGGTCGATGCAGCCTGGCGGCTGGCCCAGGCTGCCCGCGAGGCTGATCTGATCATTGTCGAGGGCGTGATGGGCTTGTTTGATGGACAGCCATCCGGCGCGGACATCGCACAACGCTTCGGGATTCCGGTGATGGCGGTGATCGACGCCAGCGCCATGGCCCAGACCTTTGCCGCGATTGCTTTTGGTCTGGCCAACTTCCGGCCCGGCCTGCCGTTCTCGGGGGTGTTTGCCAACTGTGTGGGCAGCGCTCGTCACGCCGACATGCTTCGCGAAGGCTTGCCGGCGACGATGCGCTGGCACGGCATGCTGGTGCGCGATGACACGGCCGCTTTGCCCGAGCGTCATCTCGGGCTGATGCAGGCGGCAGAGATCGCCGACCTGGCGCAGCGTCTTGACCGCATGGCGGATGCGCTGGCTGACAGCGACGCCCGGGAGTTGCCGCCCGCAGTGCGGTTTGAGGCTGCCCAGCCGCCCGTGCTTGCGCAGTCGCTGGCCGGTCGCCGTATCGCGGTGGCGCGAGATGCAGCCTTTGGTTTCATCTATCCGGCCAACGTCGATACCTTGATGGCGCTGGGGGCGGATGTGTGCTTCTTCTCACCGCTGGCGGGTGAGCGTTTGCCGGTGTGTGATGCGGTGTGGCTGCCCGGTGGTTATCCGGAGTTGCACGCCGACAAGCTCGCGGCCAACACCGCCTTGCAGGCTGATCTGGCCGAGCATGTTAGGACGGGCAAACCACTGCTGGCCGAATGCGGCGGCATGATGAGTCTGTTCGACACCCTGGTGGACAAAGCCGGCACTGCCTATCCGATATGGGGGCTGTTGCCCGGCGTCTGTCACATGCAGACACGCCTGGCCGCACTGGGCATGCAGACCGTCGAATTGCCCGAGGGGCGCTTGTCCGGGCACACTTTTCACTATTCGCGAAGCGAAACCCCGCTGACACCGCTGGTTCGGGCTGCCCGGGACGGCAGCATGGCAGGCGAGGGGGAGGCGGTTTATCGCCACGGCAGCATTACCGCCTCGTATGTGCACTACTACTTTCCGTCGGCACCGCAGACGGTGGCGCGCCTGTTTGCCTGAACCGCTCAGCCCGCAGCGGGCCGCTTGCGGCGTGCATCTTCCAGCGCCTTGCACAGGGATTCGGCACCGTCCAGAATTCTCGGCGTCTGGCGCTGCAGGATGTCGGGCGGGATGAAGTAGAGGTTGTCCCGGTCTGCCGCTGGCAAGCCCTTCCAGTTGCGCCATTCGTCCAGCCATTCAGGGCGTGACTCGCCCATGCCGCTGGCCACGATCACCTCCGGGGCGCGCACCAGCACAGACTCCTGGCTGATGCGCGGTGCGATCAGGTCGAGGTCGGCAAAGATGTTCTCGCCACCGCACAGCGCGATCACCTTGGAGATGAGGTGGTCGCCGTTGATGGTCATCAGCGGATTGCTCCATATCTGATAGAACATGCGCACCGTCGGGCGGTGTTCGTATTGTTCGCCCAGCGACTGCCATCTGGCGCGGAAGGCGGTCGCCGCCGCATGCGCCACATCGCTGCTACCGGCCAGTCTGCCAAATTGCTCCAGACTGTGTGCCACGCCCTCCAGGCTGCGGGATTCATTCAGGTACACCGGGATGCTCAGCGCTTCGATCTTGTCGAGGTGGGCATCCCGGTTGCCGCTCGCCCAGGCGACAACAAGGTCTGGCTTGAGGGCGACGATGGCTTCGAGGTCTACATTGCTGTAACCGCCGACCCGTGGCAGCGCCTTGGCGGCTTCCGGGTAGTCACTGTAGTCGACCACCGCGACTACTTTGTCGCCCGCGCCTGCGGCAAACAACACCTCGGTGACATGGGGTGCGAGGCTGACAATGCGTCGGGCGGGCGCAGCCAGCGTGAGCTTGCGTCCGGTGTCGTCAATGATCTCGATGGTCTGGCTGGCCGATGCCTGCACCGGCAGAAGCGCACCCAGGCCGAGCAGGGTGGCAAGAATGAGCGGATTGGCGACGTTGCTGGTCATGTTGATGTCTATATGAAAAATGTTGAAACGGGAAGCCGCAGCACCTTTGGTAGCTCAAGGCTGAGGCAGGCGGTTCAGGCTTAGATGGCTTGCGCCGTTGAGTTTTTCAAGAGCGACGGCTAGTCGCTGCAAGTCTTGGTCGCTGCCCGGCAAGCCGAATCGCAAGCGTGCAGGGGTGTCGAACAGTCTTGTCAGAATGCCTAGCCGTGCCAGTCCGTCGTGCCATTGCGCAGCCGCTGGTGTGAGCACCTGCCGGAACAATGCGCAACCGGATTCGTTGGTGAAGCCTGCGTCGCGTAGCAGACGCGATAACCTGTCGCTGTAGTGGCCAAGTCGCAGGCGCTGGTCTGCTTGCCAGGCAGTGTCACGCAAGGCGAGCGTGGCGACCTCGCGCGCTGGGCCACTCAGGGTCCAGGGGCCGAGCAGTTGTTGCAGCGCTTCGCGTTGCAAGGCTGGTGCAAGCATGAAACCAACACGTGCGCCAGCCAGGCCGAAGAACTTGCCCATCGAGCGCAGCACCAGCAGGCCAGGGGCTCCAACATGTGCGGCAAGACTGAACTCTGGGTTGGGATCGATAAAGGCCTCATCAAGCACAAGCCATCCACCGCGTTGTGCCAGCTTGTGACGTATTTGCAGAAGCCGCTCTGCGGGCAGCAGTCGGCCGCTGGGGTTGTCCGGGTTGACCACCACGACGATGTCAAAAACGCTTGCCGCCGCATCCAGTTGCTCGACGCCGATTTCTACTGCCCCCGCAACATGCCAGGCGTGCAGGTGCTCGGCGTAAGTCGGCCCCACAATGGCGACACGCGTGCCATGCAGGATATGTGGGAGCGTCTGGATGGCCGCCTGCGAACCGGCTATCGGCAGCACATGCGGCGTGCCGTAAAAGGCGCTGGCCGCGTCGCACAGTTCGTCATCGTCCTCGGGCAGTCGTGCCCATGCGGCTGCCGAAACGGGTGGCACAGGGTAGCCCACGGGGCTGATGCCAGTTGACAGGTCCAGCCACTGTTGCAGTGGTATGCCGTATTGCAGCGCTGCACTCCGCAAGCGACCACCATGCCGCGGTCGGGTTTGGTGACTTCGGTCGGCAAGTGTCATTGCAGCCTTCCAGATAGCCATTCGATCAGGGCCAGCAGTGCCAGCACACCAAGCCACAAGGTCAGCGCGTGATGCATGAGTCGCACTGCTTGTGTCACAGTGCTTGCGTCCGGCTTTGGGCCGCAACCCAGCAGGGGGCGCTGCTGAAGCTGACCATGATAGCGGGCGGCCGCGCCAAGCGACACGCCCAGCGCCCCCGCGCCAGCGGCCATGACTGGCCCGGCATTGGGGCTTTTCCATTGCGGTGCCTGGGTTTTCCAGCAGCGCAGCGCCTGCCGGGTGTGGCCTATCAAGGCATAGCTCAGCGCAGTGAGACGCGCAGGAACCCAGCCCAGAACATCGTCCATGCGTGCAGCAACCCTGCCGAACATCAAATAGCGCGGGTTACGGTATCCCCACATGGCATCCAGCGTGTTGGCCAGCCGGAACAGCAGCACGCCGGGACCGCCCAGCAGTAGAAACCAGAACACGGCGGCAAAGATCGCGTCGTTGCCGTTTTCCAGCACCGACTCCACTGCTGCAGTGGCGACTTCGGTGTCATTCAGCCCGTCGGTGTCGCGGCTGACAATGTAGGATACCGCCACGCGGGCAGAGTCAAGCTCGCCTGCTTGCAGGGGGCGGGCAACCGCTTGCGCATGATCGGCAAGGCTGCTTGCGCCTATGGCAAGATAGAGCAGACCAATATCGACAAGCCAGTGTGCAGCCGGGTGCGACACGCGTAGCGCCCAGGCCAGTGCCGCGAGCGGGAGTACCGCCAGCGTCCAAGCGACAGCGCCAGCGGCAACGCCATCGCCCAGTCGTTTTCGTACCTCGGTCTCAATGTGACTGGCCAGCCAGCCAAAACCCACTAGTGGGTGCCAGCGTCGTGGCTCGCCAAGTGCCCGGTCTGCCAGTACGGCGGCGATAAACTTGATGAAAAGAATCAGCATGAGCTGCCGCAGTGTTAAAAAAAATCAGAGAGGATGAGTATACGTGAGCAACAAGAACAAACGGCTGACCCTGATGGTGCAAGGCACCACATCGGACGCCGGAAAAAGCACCCTGGTGGCTGGACTGGCGCGGGCCATGCTGCGGCGCGGTTGGCGGGTTGCACCCTTCAAGCCGCAAAACATGGCGCTCAATTCAGCGGTGACCGAAGACGGCGGGGAGATCGGCAGAGCCCAGGCCTTGCAGGCCCAGGCTGCAGGCGTGGCGCCGCACACCGACTTCAACCCGGTGCTGCTGAAGCCGTCAAGCGATATTGGTGCACAGGTCATCGTGCACGGCAAAGTGGTCAGTCAATTGTCTGCGCGCGACTACCATCATTACAAACCGCTAGCGATGAAGGCGGTGATGGCGTCGTGGCAGCGTTTGCTTGACCGCTATGACTGCCTGCTGGTCGAGGGCGCGGGCAGCCCGGCGGAAATCAATCTGCGCGACCGCGATATTGCCAACATGGGTTTTGCCGAGGCGGCGGATGTGCCGGTGATCATCGTCGCCGACATCGACAAGGGCGGTGTTTTCGCGCATCTGGTCGGCACGCTGGATCTGCTGTCACCGAGCGAGCGGCAGCGCGTCAAGGGCTTTGTCATCAATCGTTTTCGTGGCGACATGTCGCTGTTGCAGTCCGGGCTGGACTGGCTGGAGCAGCGCACTGGCCGCCCGGTGCTGGGTGTGCTGCCGTATCTGCATGGCTTGTTTCTGGACGCGGAGGATGCGGTGGCGCTGGCTTCGTTGGACAAGACTGAGGCACGGGTACGGGTGATCGCGCCGGTTTATCCGCGCATCTCCAACCACACAGACCTTGACCCGCTGCGCTTGCATCCGGAGGTGGACTTTCAGTGGGTAGGGCCGGGCGCGGTGATACCGCCTGCCGACCTCATCGTGCTGCCAGGTTCAAAGAGTGTACAGGCAGACCTGGCGTGGCTGCGGGCAAACGGCTGGCAGGCTGCGCTAGAGCGGCATCTGCGTTACGGTGGCAAGGTGCTGGGCATTTGCGGTGGTTTTCAGATGCTCGGCCGTAAGCTGAGTGACCCGCATGGGCTGGAGGGTGCGGCTGGCGACATGGCGGGCTTTGGCTGGCTGGACATGGAAACCGTGCTGGCCAGCGAGAAGCGTCTGGCACGTGTAACTGGCACGCTGCTGATGGACGATGCACCAGTCAGCGCCTACGAGATCCATATGGGCGTCAGTGCAGGCGCGGCACTGGAAAGGCCTTTGGTCAGGCTGGCCCAGGGTGGGCATGATGGCGCGTTGTCATCGGACGGCCTGGTTGCCGGAACCTATCTGCACGGGATATTCGATACCGCGCAGGCGATGCAGGCCTTGCTCGGCTGGGCCGGGGCCAGTGGGCTGGCTGCGGTTGATCCACTGGCACGCAGAGAGGCCGATCTGGATCGCCTCGCAGATGCGGTTGCCGAGCATATTGACCTGGACCGACTGATTGAGCTGATCGCGGTCTGAGCCGCTGAGCCAGTAAATGCATGGCCCTCGACAGCCGTCATGGCTGGCGAGAGCGTTTGGTTCACTCCGTGGCGGGAGTTTCTTCGGTGCTCAACTGATCGCGCATCTGCTCAAGGGTGCGTTCGCCTATGCCAGGCACCTGAACCAGGTCGTCGACAGACGCGAACGGGCCGTTGGTGTCACGGTAGGCCACGATGGCTGCAGCCTTGGACGGCCCGATACCCCGCACTTGCTCAAGCGTTGCCGCATCTGCGGTGTTGATGTTGACGTTGCCAGCAGCAAGAGCCGCCAGGGGGAAGAGGATCAGACTCAACAGCACGGTACGCAGAAAACGTTTCATTTTTGACCTCCTGTGATTTATTGCCTTATGGCAAACAAATTCTGCGATCACCGTAATATGCTTGTCAATAGCATTTTTAATGTATTTTGACTAATGTTGAAAGCCCTATGTCATTGATCATATGTGATAAGTCAGTTGCCCGCATGCAAGCTTTGGTTGGGCTTGTGATACCGGCTCAGGGCGGTTTTCGGGTGTCGGGGTGTCGGGGAGTCTGCGCTCAAGGATTGCGACCGGGTTTCGTGCTCGCTGTCTGTGCGTGTGACTTTGCGAGTTGTCTGAATGATGCATGCCCGCAAGTCTGTTCTTTGTTGAAACGCACCGCATTGCAGGTCTGATGGTGATGACCTTGGTAGCGCCAAGGTGTGTTTTACATATCAGAAAATACTGATATACTCGCAAAAAATTTCAAGGAGAGCCTTCATGCTTCGTTTCGATATTGCCCCGGTCTGCTCCAATGCTTACCGTTTTCAGGCTGCAGTCACCCTGGCTGTCAGTGCCCTTTACTTTTTTACACCCTATAAGTGGGTGGCAATCATCCTCGCGCTTGGCGGCCTGATTCGCGGTTTTGTGTCGCCACACAAGTGCCCTTCGTACAAGCTGTTCGAGTCTGTCACCCAGAAAATGGGCAAGACCAAAAAGGTCAATGCGGGCGCCAAGATGTTTGCCGACAAGCTGGTGGCCATCATGGGAACCGTGATGTTTGCAAGTTGGATGCTGGGTTCGGGCATTGGCAACATCCCGGCGGTGGCCTTGATGATTTTTGCCACCATCGACCTGGTCAGCGGCTTCTGCGCGGCATGCTGGGCCTACGGCCTGTGGTACAAGATGCGCGGCGCTTGAACCTGCAAGCAGGCGTTGATCGCTCATCATCAGCCTGATTGCCCTGCAAACTCGATGGTCCAGCGTCACACAGCAACAAAAAAAGCCCGATCTACTCGGGCTTTTTTGTTGCTCGTCAGTCGGTGTTTCTGCCAGCCGCTCTTTCGGGCGACTGGTCGTCTGAAGGAGCTTCCTGGCTCCGCTTGGCCGGAGGTAAAAGCCGGTCAGTTGCCCGGCTTGGGTGCGAACAGCGCGGCTGCCGGGCGGCTCGTGTTGCTTCGGCGGTTGCTGCGAGCCGGGGCGTTAGCCGACGGTCCTTTGTGGGCACGCGGCAGGTTGGCGGGCTTGCGAGCGCCTGCATTGTCGGTGGTGGCTTGTGCCGGCGCGCGATTGCCGGATGGGCGTTGCTGGGGTTTACCTTTGTTCGGTGTGCGGGCGCCGGCTTTTCCGTTGGCGTTGGCCTGAGGCTGATGGCGACGTGGCCTGTCGTCATGAGACCTTGAGCGTTCGTCGTCGGCCGCACCAGCTTCAACCGGTTTCGGCGTGAACCCTTCCGGCTGCTGGCGGGCAATGCGTTTGCCAATCAACCTCTCGATGCCGGCAAGATAACCAGCCTCTTCGGCATCAACCAGCGAGATGGCGTGGCCTTCGCTGCCGGCACGACCAGTGCGCCCAATCCGGTGGACGTAATCCTCGGAGATGTTGGGCAGCTCGAAGTTGATCACGTGTGGCAGTTGCTCGATGTCCAGCCCGCGCGCCGCGATGTCAGTAGCCACCAGCACCGGCAAGTCGCCGTCCTTGAACTGCGCCAGTGCACGTGTGCGCGCTGCCTGGCTCTTGTTGCCGTGGATTGCGGCTGCGCCGATGTCGTGCTTGACCAGATATTCAGCCAGCTTGTTGGCGCCATGCTTGGTGCGGGTGAACACCAGCACTTGCTGCCATGCGTTGGTGCTGATCAGATGCACCAGCAGATCGCGCTTCTGCTTTTGCGGAATCAGGAAAACCGACTGGCTGACCAGCTCGGAGGCGGTGTTGCGTTTGGCAACCTCGACCTGGCCGGGGTTGTTCAGCAAGCCTTTGGCCAGACCACGGATTTCGTCCGAAAAAGTGGCGGAAAACAGCAAGTTCTGGCGATTGCCCGGCAGCATGGCGAGCACTTTGCGGATGTCGCGGATGAAGCCCATGTCCAGCATCCGGTCGGCTTCGTCCAGTACCAGAATCTCTACGCCGGACAGGTCTACGGTCTTCTGACCTGCGTGATCGAGCAGCCGACCCGGTGTCGCCACCAGAATGTCGAGCGGTTTGCGCAGCGTGTGAATCTGCGGGTTGATGTTGACTCCGCCGAACATGACCATGGAGCTGAGCGACAGATGACGTCCGTAGGTTTCGACGGATTCGTGCACCTGAGCGGCGAGTTCGCGCGTGGGGGTGAGGACCAGCGCACGCGGGCGGCCCGGTTTGCCCTTGCCGTTCGATTGGGTGCTGAGCCGGTGCAGCAGGGGGAGCGTAAAGCCGGCGGTCTTGCCAGTGCCGGTCTGGGCTGCGGCAAGCAGATCTCGCCCGCTGAGCACCAGCGGAATGGCCTGCGCCTGAATCGGAGTGGGGGTGGTGTAACCGGTTTCGGTAACAGCACGCAAAATGGGTTCGGCCAGTCCAAGGCTGGCGAAGTCTACGACTTGAGTCATGTAAATCCAATGGGGGCGGCGCCAACACATCGTTCGGGAGAACGACACCAATCCGGTTGAGCCGCGGATAGACCGAGTGGTCAGGAGGACGGCGTGTGATTGGTCAGCAACGCCGTGTCTGGATTGTACGTGTTTGTGGGCGCAACGGTGAATGTTTGTGCACCGCAAAAGAGGTGCCTCACAAAAGTGACTGGTCTGGGCACCGTAATGCCATTAATCCGCCCGAGCGCATCGGCTGAGCGTTGACATCAGCAGCCTGTTGACACCCTGCCCACGCTGGAACAGTCGAAAAAACCGGGTTCTGATTGCGTCACGCATGCAGCGAGGCCCGCGCTCATACTCCCGTCGTCTCGGTTGTCGTCAGAACGCTTCGCGCTCCGCTTCAAGATAGGCGAGGCTGATGTACTTGCCTATATTGTCGTCAAAACCAAGCGTCTCGCTGGCCTTGCTGGCAACGCGGGGGTCGGCGAGCACCATTTCCCGGGCCTCCTGCATGCTTTTCATCTCCTCGACAGCGAGCAAACAGTTTTGGTAGATGCCCTCAAACAATTCACGTTGCCAGGCGAGTAGATCAGGACCCGCGTGACCATGGCCTGGAACCCAGATTGCTGAAGCTGCGTTTTTTTCCAGTTCGTCCAGGTAGTAGAGTGACCCGGTGTAGGAGCCATCGTCCATGTTGGCGATGCGTCGGTCCATGGCAATGTCGGCAACATAGGTCAGATTGTCCTCGACCACTTCAATGCAGATATCCCCCGGCGTGTGGGCCACACCATAGTGGTGGACGCGCATGCGAACATTGCCGAAGTCGAATTCCTCGCCGTGCTCCACTGTGCGGTTGGGGGCTACGATGCGCGTACCCGCCGTGGCCTGGTTTGTCCATTGTTCGAGCAGACGCTTCCAGAGCTTGCCCTGAACCCCTTCGATTTCGCGTTTGGTATCCGGATGAGCGTAGATAGGCAGGTCTTCGCCGTAGGCGTCGACAAAAGCATGGTTGGCCAGCCAGTGGTCGCCGTGATAGTGCGAGTTGAAGGCGGTGACTACAGGTTTGTCGGTGAGTTGGCGAAGCTGGCGGATGACCATTTCTCCGATTTGCAGCGAGCCGCCAGTGTCCAGCATGACCACGCCGGCTTCAGTGATGGCGAACACCACGTTGCACATCATGCCTTTGTTCTCGGGGGTGGGGAAACCGTCTTCGGCATAGATCATCCACACATGCTCAGACAGTTGTTGTGGCGTAATGTCCGGCACAGGCGGGCCAACGATGAAGTCGGCAAAGTCATCGGCGAATGCCGAAATGGCCGGCCAGTAGGCTGCTGAGGTGGCCAGTGCTCCTGCGCCCACACTCCACCGAAGAAAGCGGCGGCGGCTGGGCTGTGGCAGTCTCGTCTGGTACATGATGCTTGTCTCCTGGGTTTTCGGGTCTTGTCGCCCTGATTGTGCCGATATATCACTGTCGACTCAGCCTATATCAGCATGCACTGATTTTCTGCCAGCGCAGCGCGGCTATCGGCCGCTGAAGCGTGGCTGCCGTTTTGCCAGAAAGGCTGCGATGCCCTCAGCGTAGTCGGCGGTATCCAGAAAGGCGAATGCAGCGTGCTTTTCTGCCGTTGTCAGCGGTTTGTTTTCCGCCAGTCGGCGCACCCAGTGCTTGTGCCAGCGGGCGACAAGAGGTGCTCCTGCGGCGACTCGCATGGCACAGCTTGTGGCCTCCGTCATTACCGATTGGTCATCGACGACCCGGCTCAGCAAGCCTTTTTGCAGGGCTTCGTGTGCTGACAGGATGCGGCCTTCTAGCAATATCTCCAGTAGTACGGCCGGACCCACGAGGGCGAGCAGTCCGGCCATTTCGCCTGGATACATGGAGAAGCCGAGACGGTTGATGGGAGCACCGAAACGGGCGGACTCGCCACCAATGCGGATGTCGCAACAACCGGCAATTTCCAGACCGCCGCCCACGCAGGCACCGTTAATGGCAGCCACAGTGGGGATGGGGCAGTCGCGAATGGCGTCAAGAGCCTTAGCCACCCATTCTTCGTGGTATTGGAGCGCGTCGTCCACAGTGGCGCGCACGGTGAGAAACTCTTCAATATCGCCGCCTGCCGCAAAGGCCTCGTCTGCACCAGTGATGATGACGCAACGCAGGTCGGTGTCAGCGTTGATGCGCTCCATGGCCTCTCGCAATTGCACCCACATGGCAGCATTTATGGCGTTGAGTCGGCCTGGGTTGGAGAGTGTCAGGGTCGCGATCGCATCGTCGCACGAAAAAAGAATCTCGCCACTCATCGTAAAACTGACTCCGGTTCGAAACC
>DAIMZH010000077.1:0-12347 GCA_036734105.1 Azoarcus sp.
CCCGCCCTTCACCCTGGTCGGTGCCACTACCCGCGCCGGCATGCTCACCAACCCGCTGCGCGACCGCTTCGGCATCGTGTCGCGGCTGGAGTTCTACACCCCGGACGAGCTCGCCTTTATTGTGTCGCGCTCCTCGCGCTTGCTTAACGTGGAGATCGATGACGCAGGCGCCTTCGAGATCGCACGCCGCGCCCGTGGCACCCCGAGAATCGCAAACCGCCTGCTACGTCGGGTAAGAGACTACGCCGAGGTGAAGGCTGACGGACGCATCAGTCCCGAGGTGGCCGACGCTGCGCTATCCATGCTCGATGTCGACACGCTGGGACTGGACGTGATGGACCGCAAGCTGCTTGGCGCGATGCTGGAAAAGTTTGGCGGTGGCCCGGTCGGACTGGACAACCTTGCCGCAGCGATAGGCGAATCATCCGATACCATCGAAGACGTGCTTGAGCCTTATCTCATCCAGCAAGGCTATCTGCAACGCACACCACGCGGGCGCATCGCCACCCACGCCATCTGGCAACACTTCGGCCTGACCCAGCCCGGACGGGACGCCGACCTGTTCGCGGGTAAATAAGGCCAGCAAGGCAAGCCGCAGCGCGTCATGCGTACCCTGATCGCCTTCATCATCGTACTGTGCCTGCTTGGTGGTCTGTATCTGTTGCAGGGTCCGGACTTTTACTGGCCGGATCGCCGCGACCCGTCGCAGGCCGTTTACATGGCTGGCACCGCCAGCCGTCTGCTCGGCGCGGCCCTGATCATCATCGCCGCGCTTGGTGTAATGCTGGTCAGGCAAGCCGCACGCGCGACCGGACGCGCGGCGTCCAGACTCTGGCAGTGGCAGTTTTTCGGGCTCACCGTAGTCGCCCTGACGCTGATCGCCAGCGCCTTTCAACTCGGCGAATACGGTCCCAACCCGGAGTCACGGCAGTTCAGCCAGCAAGCTCGACCGCCAGCCCCTTGAGGTATTCCCCCTCAGGAACCGCCAGCCCGATCGGGTGATCTGGAGCGGCGGACAAGCGATGGATGATGCGCGCATCGACGCCAGCATCAATGCCTGCGCCAGCGACAATCTTCTGGAAGAGTTCTTGCCCTATTCCGCCTGAGCAGGAGTAAGTCATGAGGATGCCACCCGGCGCCAGCAGGCGAAAGCCGAACAGGTTGATGTCCTTGTAGGCACGTGCTGCGCGCTGCGCATGGGCGGCTGACGGCGCAAACTTTGGCGGGTCGAGCACGATCAGGTCGAAACGGCGATCTTCGGCCTTGAAGCTGCGCAAAGCCTCAAACACATCGGCCTGCATCCATTCGGCACGCGCGGCATCCAGTTGCGGGTTGAGCGCCAGATTGCGTCGCCCGATCTCAAGCGCGGGCGCGGACGAGTCTACCGACAGCACCGACTCAGCCCCACCTGCCAGCGCCTGCAACGAGAAGCCGCCGGTATAGCAAAAGCAGTTGAGCACCCGGCGGTTACCGGCCAAACGACCGGTGAGCAAGCGGTTTTCACGCTGGTCCAGATAAAAGCCGGTCTTGTGCCCGCCAACCACATCGACCACCATGCGCACACCGTTTTCGTCGATGGTCAACTCAGCCTGCGGCAGCTCGCCGAACACACAACCGCTGACTGACTCAAGACCTTCCATCGCCCGCACTTCGGAGTCTGATCGCTCATACACCACAGCGCAGCCAGTGGCCTTGACCAGCGCATCGACTATGGCCTGGCGCCATTTGTCAGCCCCGGCACTGGTGAGCTGAATGACAATGACCTGACCAAAGCGGTCGGCAATCACACCGGGCAGACCATCGGATTCGCCGTGTATCAGTCTCACACCCTCCTGACCAGCCAGCAGCGGGTGACCTTGCCGACGCACTACGCAGTCTGCGACCCGCTTCTTGAAAAAGGCGTGATCCACCGACTGCTGCGGGTCGAAGTTCCATACCCGGGCACGTATCTGGGACTCCGGAGACCACGCAGCCCGGGCCAGCCAATTGCCTTCACTGGAAACGACATCGACAGTGTCACCTGGTCGGGCACGACCTTCGAGACGATCGACGGAACCGGCGAATATCCACGGGTGGCGGCGCATCAACGAACGCTCTTTGCCCGGCTTGAGAATCAATTGGGTCATGTTGGAATCTGTGTGGGTTTAGCGCTTTCGGGCGCGTGGGTGCGCGGCATCATACACGTTCGCGAGATGCTGAAAATCGAGGTGGGTATAAACTTGCGTACTGCGTATGCTGGCATGCCCAAGCAACTCCTGAACCGCTCGCAGATCACCACTGGATTGCAGCAGATGGCTGGCGAAGCTATGCCGCAACATGTGAGGGTTGAGGCTCTGGCCCAGCCCATGCGCCAATGCCCAGCGCTGCAAGCGCCCGGCGATGGCTGCGCTTGTCATGCGGGTGCCGGTACGAGTCACAAAAATGGCGGTCTCGCCAGCCTGGGCCAATTGGGTGCGCAGTGCAAGCCAGTCGTTCAGGGCAGCGATCGCGGCACGCCCAATCGGCACACTGCGCGTTTTGCCGCGCTTTCCGGTGACGGTCAGCGATTCGTCCTGAAGGTCAACACTCCCGACAATATCAAGCGACGCCAGCTCGGAAACGCGCAAGCCAGCCGCATAAAGCAGTTCGAACATGGCCCGGTCCCGCTTTTCGAGCAGACCATCGGGTTCGGCATTGAGCAAGGCATTGGCCTGCTGCGGACTGAGGGTGCGCGGCAGACGATGCGGCGAGCGCGGCGCACGAACTCCCTCGACAGGGTTGCTGCCGATTTTACCTTCGCGCAACAACCAACGATAAAAACCGCGCCAGGCCGACAGGCAACGGGTGATGGTTCGTCCTCCCAGGCCATGCGCGTGCAGCCGCGCTGCGCAGCGACGGATGTCGTGTCGGGTAAGGGTAACGAGTGCTTGTCCGTTGGCCTGCCCCTGCAGTCGCAGCAGATCAATCCGGTAGCTGTCTAGCGTGGTGGGCATGAGCCGCCGTTGACTCGCCAGATAAACCAGCCAGGTCTCGCACTCGGCTGGCAACTCGACGGGGTTGCTAGCCTCGGACTTCACTCTTGTCCACGATGAAAAGCAGCGGCCACCAGATCACCCAAACGCTGCAGGAACAAGGTACCCATCTCCGGGTAGAAGCGTTGCTCCTCCTCACTGCCCAGCAACAACAAACCACAAACATGACCACGACTACGCAGCGGAATCATCGCCACCGAGCGAACATGCGGGGCTGCCTCACCCAACCATTCGAGCACCTCCAGGCTGCTGGGGGGGCCACAGTAGGGATGGGGCAACTCCAGCGCCAGTGCCCGCACGGCGGCGCCCACGGCGGCATACTCCGGCTCATCGCGTGAATCGACCGCGTTCCACAGCCGCCAGGCCACGTGCGGTACCCGGAAATCATCCCCGAGGCTGTCAAGAATGGCCATATGAAGCGCGCCGTAGTGGTCTGCTTCGAGCAATGACAAAGACAGGCGGTGGAGTTTTTCCCCGATTTCATCATTTTCCTCGCCAAAACGGATCAGCTCGGCGAGCTTGTCTTCCAGCGCCCTGATCTTGTCGCGCAAGGCGTGCAGTTGGCGCTCGACCAACGTGATCGCCTGACCACCATGGGGGTGCGGCACCGTGATCTGGGCAAAGATATCGCCGTGCTGGTTGAGATAGTCCGGATTATTACGCAGAAACTGAACGATATCCTCTGGCGTCATGTGTCAGGTATCCAGTCAATTATTCTATGTGGACCAGAGCTTTGAGGGCTGCCGTGCCTTGTGGCTTGCGGCTGTGCCATTTTGTCTCTCACTTCTGGCGTGGACAATTGCTGACTGCGAGATTCAGCCAGCCAGTGACATGCAAGCGAACCGGCGCTTGGCAGCAACCCCGGTCACGCCAGCTCGATTTCACCTTCAAAAACACTTTCTGCCGGACCCGTCATCAACACCGGCTGCCCCTTGCCACTCCACTCGATCTGAAGCATGCCACCGCGGGTTTCGACTGCAACCGGACTCTTCAGCACGCCACGCAACATACCGGCAACAACAGCAGCACAGGCGCCGGAACCGCAAGCCAGAGTTTCGCCCGCGCCACGCTCGAACACGCGCAGGCGAATACGGCGAGCATCCACAACCTGCATGAAGCCCGCATTGACCCGTGCGGGAAAACGCGGGTGGCCCTCGATGAGCGGGCCGGTTTCAGCCACAGGTGCGCTATCCACCGAGGCAACCACCTGCACCGCATGCGGGTTGCCCATGGACACGACCGTCACCGCGATGCGGTCGCCGTTGGGCAGTTCGAGTGCATGTACCGGCTCATCCCCGTCTGCAACAAACGGCACGCGGGCAGCTTCGAGCACCGGCACGCCCATGTCGACGCTGACCAAGCCATTGTCCTCAAGGCGCGGCGAAATGATACCGGCAGCGGTCGCTACCCGGATCTCGCGCTTGGTGGTTAGCCCCTTGTCGTGAGCGAAGCGGACAAAGCAGCGCGCACCATTGCCGCACTGCTCCACCTCACCACCATCCGAATTGAATATGCGGTAGCGGAAATCGACATCGGCGTGTTCGGAGCGCTCGACAACCAGCACCTGGTCGCAGCCGACCCCAAAGTGACGATCGGCGAGATGACGTACCCGCGCCGGGGTGAATTGCACCGACTGATTGACGGCGTCGACCACCACAAAGTCGTTGCCCAGCCCCTGCATTTTGGTAAAGCGAAGACGCATGTCGGCATTTCCACGAATAGATTTCCGGATTCTCGCTCAGCAGTGACGATGCGTCCACCCGAAACAGTTTGCAGCTTGCCGACGAAACCGGCAAGGCATGCAAAAATCCGCCGAAAGATCGCTGATCGTGACGCCTCACCGGGCTTGGCCAGTTGAGCGAGCGCCCCCACAACGAAGCGGGTCAGAGGCTTGCCGAAAACCTCTGACCCGAACGTGGCATCAGCGATCAAAAGGCAACCGAACGCCCTCGGTACGTGCAGATGGCGGAGGTACATCCGCCCCCCCGCCAGCGCCGTAGAGTGCGTTGTCTCTGCGCGCAAGCATTCCAACCCGCAAGGGCTTGCCAATCTCGCCGACAAGCCTGGCGTAAGCAATCTTGCCATCAGAGCGGGTAACTTCGATCTGACCAAGTTGATGCTCCACGCGACCGAGCGGCTCTTTGGTGTAAGGATCAACGACGGCAGTCCCCTGCTCGACGAGCATGAGCCGATCACCCGGACTGATGGTGTTTCCACCCTGGTTCAACACCACCGACCCATCGCCGTTGACACTGACAATCTGCATGGGATAGATACGGTCCAGCGCAAAGCCAACCATGCGCTTTGCCAACTCATTAAGGGCGCTGACTCTTGTCGCAGCCTGCTTGCGACTGTCCGTTTCCACCGATATGTCGATGGTGTCAGCAAACTTGATCTCACCCGTGGCCGGGACGACTATGCGGTAAGAGACCGACAGTTGGGACACGGACTGACTCTCTGTGACACCAGTCAATGTGCGCGTACGGGTGCGCTCGGCGCCACTTGCATCCAGAATCTCACCCACCACAAGATAGTCAGCTCCTAAAGCGCGACCGAGCTTGGCCTTTTCGGCAATTGGCGTCTCCCGCGAAGCAATCAATCGTCGCTCTGCACCCAGCGCAGACCACGATGTCCTGTCAAGCAATGCAAAACGTCTGGATTGAACGAACTGACCAACCATGGATTGATAAAGAAGATCGCTCAGCTCGTCACCACTCACTGCGCCGTAGAAGTCGGCGACTGCCATCCGGGTGCTAAAGGGTAGTACCGCCAGACGTCGCCGGTTGCTGGAGTCGATGCCAGGCACCCTGTAGCGCGGCACATTCCCCCGCACCTCCACCTCGTAACCTCGCCCAATGGGCGACTGTCGCAACACTTCGTAGGAACTCAACAGGCCAGACACGCGCGCACGGGTGCTGGAGTCGAAGCGCTCCCGGATAGCGGTGATGTTTTCCGAGCCACTCGATGAGCTCACGTCCAATGACTCGGATCTGAGCTCAGTCAGTTGCACCGACGAAATCTGTACGCCACTGCTACGACGCAGTATCTCTATCAAGGCCTGGTCGATTGCCTCTGCTGGTGTCGCCCCCCTACCAGTCGCAACGTAAGACTCCTCGGAGTTTTGCGCCATCACCGGCATGCACAAGGTGAGGGCGGCGAGCACAACGATGAAAGCCGACAGTGGATGCCAGTTGGCGCGGAGTCGCATCACCAGTCCTCCTTCATTTCGGCACCGCGTGCCCGATGTTGCCCGGCAGCGCTCGCAGCGGGTTTCTCCGGCGCAGTCCGACGCGCCGCATCACGACCAAAGGTGGACTGCAGCGTCGGACTCCAGGCTACCACTACGCCGACCAAGGGCTGCTTGTCCGCCTCTTCTTCAGACTCCCATTGATGCACCACGGTGACGCCCTGCACATTGAGCTTGCTTGAAGTATCAACCGTTTCCAGCAAGCGCTCGGCGATGGTCTCGCTCTCATCCACAGCGCCGCTTTCCAGATCAACCCATCGGGCACTTTCGTCAATCGAGGTGCTCTCTGAACTGAACACTGCATTGACACGGGCAAATCGGGCAAGCTCTGCAGCAGCTTCGTTGTAAGCAATACGGCGAGCACGATCAAACTTGCGATCTATGGTTCGGTCGGTATCTGCTGGTGCAAGGTCTGGATCAGCCATGCCAAAGGCCACGATCACCGATTCACCATTTGCTGCGGTCATTATCCGTGTGCCAAAGGTGCCGCTCAGGGTGTCGGTGTTCAGTGTGCTCTTCAGCAGATCGCGGAGCTCCTGCAAGGGGTCTTCGGATGAGGCATATCGCGCGCCCTGTGCGTGCAAAAGCTGACGGGCTGCCTGCTCGAAGCGGCTGCTATGGACAAGCACAACTCCAACCTGCGCATCCACCTCGGCGGAGTACACTACGCGCAACCCACTCAGCGCCTCAGCCGCACGGCGCTTGGTCACTGAGCGAAAAAGTTGCTGCTCGGCTGGGCAGGAGAAGTCAGCAGCGGCAGCAGGCCTGTCGACCTGCGCGTCGAGTTCTCGCAGTGCCTTGTCCACCATGGCCTCAGCAAGCTGAAACATCTTGGCGCTCACTGCCTCTGCACGGTTTGGCGTACATATCTCGCGCAAGACATTGATATTGTCCGAATTGTCACGAAAGACACTGCCAAGCTGGTTTTCGATTGTCTGCGCGCGCTGCGACAGAAAATCACCCAACGCCTTTAGATAGGCGCGTTGATAGGCAGTACGACGAGCGGTATGAAAACCCCGCTCACCCGGGTTCCTGGTGGCTCGGGTCACTTCTAGCAGAACCGTCACCCGACTGTCGCCAATGAGCTGTGTCCCGGCTTGAAGCCCGGCACGATCCAGATAGGCGTCGATATCATCGCGCACCGCCCGGGCCTGCTGCCGCGAGCTTTGTCGAATATCATGGGCGGTTTCAAGTTGCCCTGCCGAAGTCAGCGCAGTGATGGAGTCTGGCTGGTTGGCCAGCACACTGGCCGAACCGAGTGCAAGTGCGAGCGCGAGAGCAAAAACCGCCAGCTTGGGCTTGATCACCATGCGACGCTCCTGTTGCTCGCGCGCTTGATTACCGGGTATTCATTTTCCCAAAGTGCAAGACCTGTCGCGAGGTCGGTGAGCGTTAGCATGAAGTAATACTCTATCTGCTGGCGGTTGCCCGACATGCGGATATTGCGCTGAATCATCTTGCCGGAAAGGCTAAGGTCCGGCGCCTGCAATGTACCTTCGCGCTGCACACCACGCTGATCAAACTCGCGGTTGCCCCGCAACTCTTCACGCACCTGATAGTTGGCCTGATCATCCGGTCCGCTACCGCCTACTGCGGTGGTGACGACTGCCTTTCCGGAATTCAGCATTTCAATCCGGATCTTGCGGACAAGCTGGTCTGTGTCGATGCGCTGCATGGTGTCGTTTGTAATGCGGCTGATCATCACGACATAGCGCCCCCCTCGCGGGTTGTCCAGCGCTCCGCTGACCAGCATGCTCTGAACGGCTGCGGAAGCAGCACCTTCAAAGTCACGATAGTCGAGTCCGACGACTGCCTCACCTCTGTCACTGCGAGTGTCGACCATTTCAACACCACCGGTGCTCACACACCCAGAGAGCACCACAATGCTGACAGCAGCAACCAGATATTTCTTGAGCGACATGTAAGTTTCTCCTACGGTTTGCCGGTTTGCTCAGGCGTCTTTTTGAAATTCGATACGGTAGCGGGCGGCATGTCGCCCGGGACCGATCAATTTGATGTCGAACGGCTGACCTTTTTGCAGGGTCATGCGGTTCCAGCTTGACACCACGGTGTTGATTGGCGCCCCAGATGCGTCGAACCAAATGGCTCGATATCGCAAACGCTGCTCCAACTGACTTGATGAGCGGCCAGAAACAACAACCTGAATATTGCCGTCATGAAGCACGGTGTCGGATACCGCGTAAAGGTTGACGCCAGACACATCGCTTGCAAAATGTACTTGGGGATACTGCTCGGCTACGCGCACCGACTGACTGGTGCAGCCGGTCAGCACGAGCAATGCCACGACACAAAACCATAAAGTAGCTTTTTTCATGATTTCACAGCTCCGCAACAACGTACGCCGGCTTCACCCCAGGCGTCATCTGCTTGATATGCAACAGCACAGCGCCCTTGGCCGGCAGCTCCAGCACCTCGCGCCCGCCCTGGTGTTCGATGATCACAATGCGATCCTTGGGAATGGCAATACGGGCCAGCTCGAAACTGCCGGATGTAGACAGCCATGAACGCGTATCTGCCGCAGTGGATGCTGCAGCGACCACGTTACCGATGAGGCCTGCCAGCATACCCGCGCGCTTGTTCAGCTCGTGCTGCGCCACACCCTTGACGATTGCACCCGCAACTGCTCGGGTCACGACCGCCGGAAGACGTTGTTGATATTCGGTGGCGAGCACGCTGTCCAGCGACGAAAACTCGGAAAAGCTGACCTCGCTTGCAGACGTCTTGACGATATAAAGGCCATTGACCCCTTGCATGCGAGACTCGAGCACCGGAATTGCCATTGAAAGCGTTATCAGGCCACTCGGTGTCGGGAGAGGCAGGTCCAGACGTTTTTCTGCCAATTGCGGGCCCTGCCCCTTTTCGGCGAGTATCCACAGACAGTCGTTCTTGGGGCATAGACGTCCCTTGCTCAATTCGGCGAGATCCTGCTTGACCACCGAATTGGACGTGATACCTGAAACCCGAACCAAGGCATCGCGCGCTTGCTGGGCATCTGAGCGATCACCGGTGCGAGCCAGCAGCAATCCCCGCAGATACGTAGCCGGAGGTACGACAAAATCCTTGTAAGGCTTCCATTCGCTGCCGGGGGACAGCTCATCAATGATGCCGGCCGAGAGGGTGTCACGCTCCTCGGATGCTGCCTTGGCTTGACTTTCTTCCGACTCTTCTACTGCCTCGGCGATTTCCTTGGCATAGGTTTCGACCGCTCGGCGTATCCTGTCGTCGGCCCGGTTGAGTTCAACCCTTGCGTTATCTTTATCATTCGTGCCAAGGAATGCAATTGCCTTGTAATAGTTGATCAACACCGACTCTGCCGGACTGGGGCGATAGTTGAGCATGGTGTCATTGAACAGCACAGCACCGATCTGTCTGGCTCCTCCCTCGGCAAGATTGACCTGGTCGAGATCCGCCAGCGACTCCTCTGCTGCATCATAATGCGCCAGCGATCGTTTGGTGTGTTGGGCCAGACGCCATGCCTCTGCCGCCTCAAGATGCTCCAGAACATGACGTGGCCTGAACTCCACATGCGCGGCCTCGTCTTCTTCGGTGGCGGGCTTGATGCCCATTCTTGCTTCCATCCGGGACGCGAACGCGGGGAAGTCTCCGCTGCTTATCAGCGTACTGCTCTCCTCTTTCTGGGCGGCAATCTGCGCAGCACAACCACTAAGCAGCATTGCTGCAGTCACAACACAAAGCGTGAATCCGCGCGGACGCGAAACCTTATCGAACGAAGACTTGATCACATACATCCCCTGATGATGCCGAAACGAAACGGGACGCATCGACCGCCAAGCGCGCCTGCTGCCCATGGACACCCCGTACCCGGAAACGCTAAACGAAATGCTGTCGCCTGTATTCTGGGCAACATCGCTGTCAAGATTTACTGTTGATCAGCATGACATTGAAATGCAGAGAGCAAGCACTCAGAATGCGGATTTCGCTTTTACCTCCGCCCTGGGCATGCTTTTGTGCTATTCATTCCGCTTTATGATATCGGCCTGATTACATTTTGCAAACATTTGTTTCATTCATGGTGTTCAATATGTCACAGCAAATCCAAACGCGTTTGCAGATCAGCGGTCGGTTGTTCACGGCCAGTATTCGCACAATCGGCCTGAACAGCTTCCAGGCAGCAAAACAGCAGCGGTTTTCCACAACAGGATTCAGCAATGAAAGATGAGCAGTCAAGCCCCTCACCTCACAAACGGAAAACGTACCTGTTGCGCCATCCGACAAGCTCACTTCCCCTTGCCACGTGGCTGCTCGGCCTGCCAGGACTACTTTTGCTGCCGCCCGGCTTATGGATGATGCTGGCCGACACCTCATCGCTGCATCCATTGTTGGACGGGCCATGGGCAGGCATTGCGTTGGTGGTGTCGGCTGTTGCCCTGATTGGCAGTGCAGGGTTTCCGCTGGCTTTGCAGCGACTGGCCGACCGCGATCTTGCGACCTCCGCTGAGCGCCAGGATCAGGCTCGTCCCGAGCAACTCCATGGCGCATCCTCACACGCCAGCAACCGGCCTGCGCAACACGACACGCCTCAATAGACTTTGGGCTGACCCGGAGGACGAGTCTTGAAGCGGCGATGAACCCAGTAATACTGCTCGGGCATGGTACGCACCAAGGCCGCGATTTCGCGGTTCATGCGTGCGGTGTCCGCCTCGACATCGGCGGTAGGAAAGTCCTGCCACGGCGCAGAGAACTCCACCCTGTATCCACCGTCGGGCAACATGCGGGTAGCGCACGAGATCACCACAGCCCCGGACACCTTCGCCAATCGGGACAAGCCAGTGATGGTCCAGGCCTCCACCCCGAAAAAAGGTGCAAACACCGCGTCGCGCGTCCGGAAGTTCATGTCAGGCAGATAATAGAAAGGGCGCCCCGCCTTCAAGGCCTTCACTGTTGGACGCACACCGTCTTTGCGGGCAATCAGCAACTGCTCGCCAAAACGGCTGCGACCGTGATGTATCCAGTGATCGAACACCGGGTTGGTTTGCGGCGCATAAATACTGACAATGTCGTAACGCGCAATGACTGCAGCCCCTCCTGCATCAAGTCCGACAAAATGCGGTGCCAGCAATATGACTGGCTTTCCCGCCGCGCGTGCGGCATCGACATGCTCTATGCCCAGGACCGAGATGAAACGGTCCAGACGCTCACGCGAGGCAAACCAGAAAACACCTCGATCGAGCAGGCTGCGCCCCAACAACCGAAAATGAGCGCGGAGCAGTTGCCGACGTGAGGCTTCATCCAGTTCAGGGAAACAAAGACGCAGATTGGTATCGGCCACCTGTCGGCGACTTTTTGCAACCACCAGGAGCACACCACCAAACGCGTGACCCAGGCGTGCCAACCAGCTTGTCGGGAGATGCTGCAGCAAACGCAGCACAAACACGGTCAGCGACGCTGCCGACCTGCCAAGCAACGAGCTGACGCGGCGCTGCCGCTTACGGGGCGAGGCACTGCTCATGACTGCCCCGACTGCCCGGGCGCGGGCGACACACCGCTGGGCTGCTTGTAGCGTTTATAGCTCCACAGGTATTGCTCCGGGCAACGCAGGATGAGCCGCTCGATCTCGCGGTTGATGGCGGCACAACGCGCGTAGGAGTCGCCTGTTATGGGTTCAACCGGTGCTGACAGGTGGAGCACATAGCCGGTCCCTCCGGGCAAGCGCTCGGTCCAGATCATGACAACGCGAACCCCCTTGACCTCGGACAACCTCGCAGCCAGTGTCATGGTCCAGGCATACCGCCCGAAAAACGGCGCCCACACGCCCTCACCCGCTTTGGGTGCCTGATCAGGCAGCATGCCCACCATCTCGCCATTGCGTAGCGCCTTGACCAGACGACGAACACCGGACACATCGGCCGGTGCTACCTGCAAGTTGCCACGAGCCCTGCCAGCCTCCATCAGCGGCGCCAGCTCGGCTTTGCGCGGGCGGCGAAACAAAACAGTGATAGGTCCATGCGCAGAGCAATATTGTGCGCACATCTCGAAGCAACCCAAGTGGGGCGTCAGCAGCAACACACTGGCGCCTTCTGCCTGAGCCGTCGCAAGAATGTCTGCGC
>DAIMZH010000078.1:0-12168 GCA_036734105.1 Azoarcus sp.
ATGTGGGCTTCAAGCTCGGCCTTGTCGCGCTCAATGCGGTCCTGACGGTGTTGTTGATCGGTGATGTCCGCGTAAAAGGTGACAAAACCGTTTCCACCAGGCAGCGGTTCGCCACGCAGTTCGAGCACTCTGCCATTGGGTCTGACCCAGCGCGTGTGATGGGCTTCGAAACGTCGTGCCATGGCCATGCGCTCTGCCACCTGCACATCAACATCCGTATTGCCGTCGTTGCCATATTCGCCACGCAACACATTGTGCCGGACGAAGTCTTCGTAGCGGGTGCCGGTTTGCAGCAGCGCTGGAGGAAAGTCCAGCAGTTCGATAAAGCGCGCATTCCACGCCACCAGGCGCAGTGAGGTGTCAAACACCGTCATGCCCTGATCGAACAAATCCAGAGCCGCGCCGAGCATGGCCCTGAAACCGTGTTCGGTGTCATGGCTTGCGACTGTGGTTGTCGGCGCTGAGGGTGTTTGGCGAGAAGCTGACATGTCGGGTCTTGCGCTGAGGCTGTCCGGGAAAACGCTGACCCGCGTGGGTCCGCATTCGATTTTATCCCCATGTGCGTGCATTGATCGACACATCAATCCGCTTGCCGACAAGATTCAGTACATTTTCGCGCAACTTTGGACAAGCTCGCTTGCGATAGTCGCAGATTGCATGGAGGCCTGCGGCCGTCGGTTTGCAAGGGACAAGAGGAGAGCACAAATGCCAAGCACAATTTATGACCAGGGGCTGGATCGCAATCAGGCCAATTTCACGGCTCTGTCGCCGTTGAGTTTCATCGCACGCAGTGCGCAGGTTTATCCGGATCGGCTATCGGTAGTGCACGGTAGTCGCAGTTTTACCTGGTCACAGACTTACGCCCGTAGTCGCCGTCTGGCCAGTGCGCTGGCGCAGCAAGGCATTGGGCGGGGCGACACGGTCGCCGTCATGCTGCCCAATGTGCCCGCCATGGTGGAGGTGCATTTTGGCGTGCCGATGACCGGCGCAGTGCTCAATACGCTCAACACCCGTCTCGACGCGGATGCCATCGCCTTCATGCTGTCGCACGGTGAGGCCAAGGTGCTGATCACTGACCCCGAGTTCGCGGTGACGGTGCGTGATGCGCTGGGCCGACTCGAAGGGGACAAGCCGCTGGTCATCGACACTCTCGACCCCGAATATCCGGGCAGCGAGCGTGTTGGCGAGATTGAATACGAGGACTTCATTGCCGCAGGCAGCCCGGATTATGACTGGAAGCTGCCGGCCGATGAGTGGGACGCCATCGCCCTCAACTACACCTCCGGCACCACCGGCAACCCCAAGGGCGTGGTCTATCACCATCGCGGCGCTTATCTAAACGCAGCCTCCAACATCATCAGTTGGGGCATGCCCCAGCATGCGGTGTATTTGTGGACGCTGCCCATGTTCCACTGCAATGGCTGGTGTTTTCCGTGGACGCTGGCGGCCAATGCCGGCCTCAACGTATGTCTGCGCAAGGTGGACCCGGCGCTCATCTTCGAGCTCATCCGGCGTCACAAGGTCAGCCACATGTGCGGTGCGCCCATCGTGTACGGCATGTTGATCAACGCGCCGGATGCCTTGCGTGCCGGTATCGAGCACAGCGTCGCCGGGCTGATCGCCGGTGCTGCGCCCCCGGCGGCCATCATCGAAGGGGCGGAGAAGATCGGCCTCGACATCACCCACGTGTATGGCCTGACCGAAACCTACGGCCCGGCCTCGGTGTGCGCCAAGCACGCCGAATGGGACGAGCTGCCCATAGACCGACGCGCCGAACGCAATGGTCGGCAGGGGGTGCGCTACCACATGCAGGAAGCGATCGCCGTGATGGACCCGGACAACATGCAGACCGTACCCGCCGACGGCGACACCATGGGCGAGATCATGTTCCGCGGCAACCTGGTGATGAAAGGCTATCTGAAGAACCCCAAGGCCAGCGAAGAGGCCTTCCGTGGTGGCTGGTTCCACACCGGCGATCTGGCGGTGATGCAGGAAGACAGCTACGTCAAGATCAAAGACCGCTCCAAGGACATCATCATCTCTGGGGGCGAAAACATCTCGTCGCTTGAGGTCGAGGATGTGTTGTATCGCCACCCGGCAGTGCTCACCGCGGCAGTCGTCGCCAAGCCCGACGAAAAATGGGGTGAGGTGCCTGCTGCCTATATCGAGGTCAAGGAGGGCAGCAATGTCACCGCCACTGACATCGTCGATCATTGTCGTGAGCATCTGGCGCGCTTCAAGGTGCCAAAACACATCGAATTCTGCGTACTGCCGAAAACCTCAACCGGCAAGATCCAGAAGTTTGTACTGCGTCAGCAAGCCCAGTCGGCATCGGCGGTTGGCTGACTTCATCGCAAAACTGACTCCGGTTCGAAACCCCGCCCTTCAGGGCGGTGCGGAGGTTGACGACCCCGGCCTGAAGGCCGGGGTTTCGACCGTAGCGATTTGGGAGGGGATGCAAACCCCTTCCAAATCTTGTTCAGATCGACAGGCCTGAAGGCCTGTCGCTAATCAGTTGCTAACCACAACATACCCGGGAGGAAAACCAGGTGCTGTTAAAACGCAAACACGGTGAGGAGCATCCTTACTGGCCAGCCGGACCGTTCAAGATCCGGTTGCCGCTGATCCATTATCGCTGGGAGGTGCCCGAAACCATACAGGCGCTGGTGATGTTCGTCGTGGCAATGGGCATGATCCCCCTGCTGCAGAAATACCTTGGCCTGCCCTACGACGTGGCCCTGGCTTATGTAGTGGTCTGCGGCATCGGTTTCATGCTGCCCAACCTGCTTGGCGTGCCCTTTGTGCCAGGCTGGATCACGCCGGCCATCCCGGTGGTGTTGCTGTTTGTCGGGCAGTTCGAGCCCGGTCCGGAAGCCATTCGTGCGCTGGTCGCCTTGCAACTGGTGGTGACCTTCATCTTTCTGTTCATGGCGGTCACCCGGCTTGGCTCCAAGCTGGTCAACAACATACCGCGCTCGATCAGTGCAGGTATCCTGCTGGGTGCCGGTATCGCGGCCTTGTCTGGCGAAATCAGCGCGGGCGGTCGTGCCTACAATACGCCGATCTCCCTCGGTATCGGTGGTCTGGTGACGGCCTATGTGCTGTTCTCGCTGTCGTTCCGCGACTGGACTGAAAAACACCGCTGGGCCAAGATCGTGGCCGGTTATGGCATGGTTCCCGGCATGTTGATCGCCATGGCGATAGGCTGGGGTGTGGGCGAGTATCCGCTGCCCGATATCGAGTGGGGTATTGCCACTCCGGCTTTTGGTGAAATCTGGAACTACCTGCCCTTCACCATTGGCTTCCCTGGCCTGGACCTGCTCATGCTGGCGGTACCGACTGCGGTCATTGCCTACATCATCGCCTTTGGCGACATCATCGTCGGGCAGAGCCTGATCGCTCGCGTCGACCATCTGCGCCCGGACGAAAAGATCGAAGTCGATGTAGACCGTGTGCATCTGGTCACCGGTATTCGTAATGCCATGCATTCGCTGTTCGCGCCCTATCCCGGCCTGGCGGGCCCGCTGTTTACCGGTGCAATGGCCACCATCGCCGAGCGTTATCGCTATGGGCGTGGTGCCATGGATACCATCTATTCCGGTGCTGGGGTGTTCTGGATTGTCGGTTTCATCGCGCTGTTCCTGCTGCCGTTGATCACCATGTTCAAGCCGGTGCTGCCGATCGCGCTGTCAATCACCCTGCTGATCACCGGCTACCTGTGTATCGCCGTGGCGGTAGAGCAAATCGACAACGCCACTTCCATGGGTGTGGCGGGTGTCATGGGTGTGGTGCTGGCCACGCACGGCGCGGCCTGGGGGCTGGGTGCCGGTCTGGTGATGTGGGTGCTGATCGAACGTCGCAGCAAGCAGGTGCCAGCCGATGAGCCCATCCACATCGAGGACAACATGCCTCATGAGGATGATCCGGAAGACCCGAAACCGGCCAAGGCCAAATAAGGCGCGACAGCCCCCGGCGGTCTGTCCGCCGGGTCTCATGGAGAGTCACAAGAACATGAAATTCAAACCTGTCACCCTGAGAGAATGCCTGCTGGCCGTGTTGTCTGCTGGTGTCGTCGCTGGCAGCGCCTGGGCAGGCGAAATCCAGACCCGTGAGGCATGGATGCCCGCCTACTCCGTCGAGCTGCCCAGCACCCCGGTGTTTGCCACCCTCATCAATGTGTCCGACGCCAGCGACAGGCTGCTGTCGGTGCGCAGCGACGGCGCAGACCTTGTCAGCATCCGCGCGCTGCGCCCGGTCGAGGGCACGCTGCGTGAGGTCACTCTGGAAAGTCTGGAACTGCCGGTTGGGGTGCCGGTGGAACTGAACAGTGCCAATGCCTGGCTGTTGCTGGAAAACACGCGCAAACCGGTGCGCGCCCGCGATCAGCACACCCTGACACTGGTGTTCGAACGTGCCGGTGAAGTCACCCTGCGGGTACGCGCCCGGCCAGTGCGTTTTGTCGCTGAGTCGCCGGATGACCTCCGTACCGACCCGATGCAGCAACGCCTGACTCCCCGCCATGCTGAAGGACTGGACGAAGCGCTGCGCACCGACCCCTTCCTGCGCTGAGCCCAAGCCGCATGCTGGTTCGTCCGGCATGCAGGCTCAACGCATAAAGTCTCCTCCCCGAACCGGTTCCGGCTTCTGCCGGGCCGGTTCATTTTTTTGTGTAGCCTTCTTTTTACGGCTGATCGCGGCTTTTGCCATCAAAAGCTCACCCCTTTTGTGATTTCTTCTTTCGTTTCCAGAGCTCTTCACATGGGGTAGGATGGTCCCGGATGTCGGTGGCCTTCTCCCCTCCGAATCCCCACTTGCCCTCAATGGCAAAGTCCATCAACTCACGTCTGCGGTTTCTGATTGCCCAGGCGCCGTGCTGGCCTTGGTCATCTGGCTTCAAATAGTCGCGAATCAGGTCGGCCACAAACTTCGACTCGGTTTGCGAAGGCTCCTCGTGGCGCAATGCGAGATCATGCTCCAGCTCGCCGGACGGTGTGAAATACGCACGGTTATCGAATAAATGCGCCGAGACACTCAACAGGTGGTCAATGGTCGAATCCCGGGTCAGCAGTTCAAGAACGTCATCGATATAGCCAGTGTCGCCCTTCTGGAAAACAATACGGCCTCGCTTGAAGTCTGCTTCGGAGGGTGCAACGGATTTGCCTTCTGCATCGCTGATATTGAATTTTGCCTGGCTCGACAAACTCGCGAATGATGACGTAGAAACCAGAACACCCCGGACCCGGAAAGTCCATTCCTGTCCCTCGAACTCGATCTTTTGTCCGCTGGCAGCCAGTTGTCGCTCCACCGCATGTGGCGTATACAGGGTCGATACGATCTTGTAATCCGACCACCCGCCACCCGCACCCACTGTCAGGCCTTTCGGGTCAACAAAACCAAATGTCTGGGTACGCGATTTATAATCCAGAATCCACACGATGAAATCCGGGTAGAACCAATCTGAATCGTCCACATGCAACCGGAACGACTCATCACGCCTCTCCAGATTGCGTTTCAGCCAGACTTCCTTGTGACCCCACTTCAGAGGCGTCTTGTCGCTCTTGGGATGATTGCCAGCCGGATAAAGGTAGCGAATCAGGTCACGGACAAAGGCTTCCTCATGTGCATCAAGACTGCCCGGGCCAACTTCGATTCCGCTATTCTGGTCTGGCTTAAGCAGTAGCGGCTGATACACGCTGCCAGGTGCCAGCACTTCAATAGCGCTCTGCGGATGTACGATCAACGGAAGGCTGTCGATATCGGGACAAGAGAACGAGGTTCCGAACAGCCCGCCTTGAACGGGTTGTGCTGTTTTTTTACTCGGCATTCACAAAGTCCTTGAAGTATTTTTCCGGGATACCGCTCTCGTGCGAAGGGATGATTGCGTAGCGGCTATTCCGGTTTACCTGTTTTCGATATGTGCCTTCGAAGAGCCGCCGCACCACGGCGGCGGCCAATCGATTCAGTCGTGCCAGATCGGCAGCCTCACTCACCTTGAGCATGCCGGGCATGCCCAGGATTTCATATTTATCGCTGGCCAGTGCGCTGTCGATGGCCTGTCTGTCAAAGCTGAAGTTCCACCAGCGCTGCAGGCGCTTCCATGCCACCATTTCCCGGTAAAGCGCGTCACGGTCCAGCATAAGACACCACTGCTTGAATTCGGGGGTGATGTCTTGCCCGACTACGCCGCGTAGCGCAAGGGTTTTGCCATCCTTGAGCTTGGCTGTGGCGATTGATGCGGTCAGGGAAACCTTGATCGGGTTCACCCCTTCGAGCCAGCTTGCGCCGGTTGCGGTCACGCAGAAATCCCGGACATGTGGCGCAATTGCCTGCACGGATTTCAGCACCGGCGGTGTGTGCTTGCGAACGTCGCACTCGACGCGAGTCAGTTTGTGTATGCCATTGTCGCTCAGGCTTTGCAGGAAGGTGTCGAGATAACCAGATTTCAGACCGAACACGTAAGCGGTCTGCAGCGGGGCGAGTTCTGCCGGTGCCTTCTCCAGCCGTTTGCCGTCTCTGTTGATGCCAGCAAAGCGGACTACCCGTCCGAACATCTGGATTATGAGCGACCCCTCGCCTTGGCCGAGGCGTAGCAGGGTCAGGCTGGATACCCGGAAATTATCCCAACCCTCCGCAAACCGGCGTGAGCCAATCAAGACATTCAGGCCGCTGCCGGGGGTATCGAGCTCTGCAAAGAGCGATCCCGACATGGCATCATCTTCCACGACCAGCTTTGCTGTCTCCAGTGCCTTTTTCAGACCGGTGGCATCACCCACATTGACCACGCCATAGTAGTGCGATGTATCCCCGCGCAACAAACCAAGGCCCAGCTCGCCAGTCGCCGACTTGATGAGGCGCAACACGGGCTTATCGCCCTGTTGCCAGCCGAAGCAGTCCGCCAGCACGCGCACTGCCAGCTTGCTTGAAGTCCAGCTAACCGTGGCTTGGTGCACCACTGCCGGAAGCATACTCGCACCCGTCGTGCTTGCAGCCAGAAGCTGTGTCATGCTCTCTGCCAGCTTGTCCGGCTGTGCCATCATCTCGCCAAGGTAGGCCAGAACATTCACCACGTCAGAGGTCTGCTCCTTATCACCCTGAGTCTTGCCGCCGATTACAGAGAGGCCGAGTAGAACCCACAATGGTGGCGCAACCTGCAGCCCGATATCAGAGGCAGCCTGCCTGGCCTCTGAAGATCGGTGGCTGGCAACCTGGTGCCAGAACGAGAGTAAGGCCGCCGTCATGGTTTGGTGCTGTACGGTTGCGCTGGCACCATCCTTGGACTGCACCCGCACATGCCAGAAGTCCTTGCCATAGCGATCCTGATGGAATCGGTCATAGGCGTAATCGAAGACCACCGACTTGGCGTAGCGATCAAACGCATGCTCACCTTCTGCCACCTGCCCGAACGTGGCCGAGAACTCAATCAGCAAACCACGGTGCGCAGGCGTGGGCGCATCAATGCCTGCCAGATCGGCCTGCAAAGCCTTCCACATGCTGGCCTCGGACCTCTGGCCTTTATGGCCTTCATCGACGAATACCAGGTTGCGCCCATCAGCAAATACCGATGTGGGGACAGTGAGCCCGTCCCCCTTTTTCACGGTTGTCAGTTTGTTGATATCCAGCACGATTACCGCGTCTGGCGGCAGACGGCCCATTGCCGAGGCATCGCCATCCATCGGGTAGGCAAAAACCTCCCAGGCCGATAAGGCACGCAGCTTGTTCGCGTGTTGCCGGGTGAGCGAATCAGAAGGCGTGACGATGATCAGTCGATCCCAGGTGTGCCGCTTTTCCAGCAAGGCCAGACAGGCATGCAGAACATGGGTCTTGCCCGCAGCAGTTGCCATCCAGAAGGCGGCGATCTGCAAATCTGCAGCCACGAATTCCGGGACAGCCTCGCCCTTGGGATTGTTTTCTTCAAGGTAGGCATTCAGACGCGCAAGGAAGGCAGAGGCGTCCTCCATCTGGGCATGCACCCAGTGGCTGAACAAAATCAGCGCCAGATACTGTGCATAACGGGGGTTGAATTGCACACGGGCACAGGCCTGACGTACTGCATGATCGAGCGCAGACAGATGCCCGGCATCGCCGGAGCAAACCGAGGCGATCGCCTCCAGATACTTGCCATCAGTCAGGCCACGTGCTGCGCCAATGTTGTTTTCCACTGTGCGTAACTGCGTCATTGCGGCGGTAAGTGCAATGCCCAACTCGGCCGCCAGTGCGTCTCGCAGGACCAATGCCGCTTTCAGTCGGGCATGGCCCGAGCGTTTCACTGCACCAGCCATTCGCCGGTTTCCTTGATGTGGTCGTACATGGCGTCTGGCGCCAGGTCGAGTTCGCCCGGCCAGGTCACGAAGTATGCATTGACATAGAGCTTGGCGAATTCGTCGGGTGCGCGCAGCTTTTCGAATGCACCGCGATAGGCAGTCGGTGCAAAACGCACCTTCCCTTCCAGCCCGTCCGCGAATTTCACCTTAAAGCACCCGGGTTCGAGGACATGCGCTTCAACCACATCCCATTTCATGGCTATCTCCCTATTGCAGAGGTTCAATTTCGCGGGGTTGCACGTGCTGTTGACACAAATCCCAGTCGTGCATCAATGCCTGCTGATGCAACTCCGCCCAATCCAGAACCAGCTCGGTGGCGCGGCGCGGCAACCGACCCTCCATCACCTCCAGCGTACGGATGTTTATCACAGCACGATATTCCCCATATTCGGCATGGAAATGGGGTGGTGCGTGCTCGTTAAAAAACATGCGGATGATGATTCCGAAAAACCGGCTGATGATTGGCATCTTAAAGTCTCCCGAACTGTTGCGCGAAGATGGTTTCGATGGCCTCGAACTGGTCGCAGCCCTCGAAACACAGGCTGGCCGAATCATTCGTATAGATGTGGTCGGCGGGGTGTTTTGCCAGCTTGGCTTGAACCCACTCGGCAGAGTCCGGGGCGGCGCAGTTGCGGAAAAACACCGCCACGGATTGTTTGCGCCGGTTACGCCCAAGCAGCACAGCACCTTGATCGTCCCGATACAGGCGGATGACCTCCAGACCCAGCAAATAGGGAATGCTCTCCAGGAGGTCAACCTCGCAGGGCTGCGCGGCACCTCCGCCGGTTGAGCGCTTTAACTGGTAACCGAAAGGGCTTGAAAAGCGTTCCACGCCACAGTAAAGCGAGCGGGTAGTGGCGTCCAGTCTGTAGCGCATGGCAAAGGCCGGGTCGTGAAACAACAGCTCGCCGGTATCGCCTGCAAGCACTTCGATATCCAGATTTTCAAGCGCGTCTTCGTATTGTTCGAGATGTTGAACACGCATGAACCCACCCGGGCCATCCATGGCTTTTGCCTTGCCCGCGGACCATGCGGTGGCGGCAAACGCTTTTTTCAGTCGCGGGATGATGATCGTCTCGAAATAGCGATTGACCTCCACCGTCACGAACTTGCGTTTTGAGCGCTCCAGTCGATTGACATTGATCACCGCATGCGCCGTACTGCCCGACCCGCCAAAGCAGTCCAGCACCATGCTGTCTGGCTTGGAGCCTTGCAATATGAAGCGGGATACAAAGTCGCTGTGTTTGGGCGCCAGAAACACGCCTGACTTGCCAAACATCGCCGAGGTCTGCTTTTCCCCATCGGAGTAATCGCGGAAAACGCTCTTGCCGACGTTGGTTTCGACCTCGTGCAGCATGCGCTTGATTTGAGGGATTTTCTTTTCATCTTCGCCAAAGGCGATACGATGGTCACGAGCAAGCGCAGTAAAGCTGCGCTTGTCCGGAGAGTCCTCATCGTCGTCGTAGGCATATTTCCAGCCGCTTTTCGGATGAGGGCAGGGCTGCCCAGTCACGGGATGCGGTGGGTTGTAGAAGCGCCAGTTGCGGTGAGTCGGGTCGCTTGTGCTCGTGGCTTGCTTGGTCGCTGGCATTGCAATGTTATCTTCGCGCCACACCCAGATGTTTGCGGACTTTTCTTTTGCTTCAGTCTCTGCAACCAGCTTGCCGTCCGCATCACGATATTCGGCACGGCTGTAGTTGTACAGCCCGCGCCACGGGTCGTTATCCTTTTCTTCTTCAAGATCAAGGCCCTGCGCTTCAATGTTGCTGCGGTAATCCAGCTTGTGTTGTTCGTAGAGGGCGCGAATCGCGGCTTCAATGTCTGCGATGCGGGGATAGTTCGGGTGCAGCTCGGCGACCAGCGCCATGACCTCTTCAAACCCCGGTTTGGGTTCGCGGAACATGGCTCTGTCTTGTTCTACCGTAGGGCGGTGGCGCGCATAAACCTGAACGTATTCATGGTTGGTGGAGTAGTTCGGGGCCTGGCTGTTGTTCGTGTTCATGGCCCAGATCAGCTCTTCCACCCGATTGTCAGCGCCAAACACGGCGTTCAGCATATGTTCCAGTGTGGTGCGTTCGGTTTTGTCGATGCTGACAAAAATCGCTCCATCAGCAGGCAGCAGCCGATGGAGCTGATCGATGCGGTTATGCATCAACGCCGCAAATGACGCATGGCGGTAACCGTTTTTATAGGGGATGCCGCTGCTGTTGGTGTTGTAGGGCGGGTCGATGTAGATGCATTTGACCGAGTCACGCCATTTTTCCTGAAGGGTGTTGAGCGCCTGCCAGTTGTCGGAGTGAAACGCCGTGCCATCCAGCGCTTCATCCAGGCCCACAACGGCTGTCACGGCTTCAAGCATGGACCACTTGAACGCGGCGTCAAAATTCCGGGTGTCGATGGGCAGCGGCAAATAGCGTTCTGTGGCCGCTGTGGCGAGGTCACCCTCGGTCTTGTGGATGCAGTCGGCTACCTTTGTATAATCGCCCAGTCCCAAGTCCTTCCACTCGGCACGCTGTTCTTTGACGATGGTGTCGATGCGCTCTGCAAACCACCCGGGGCAATAACGTTCGAGCCGGTCGAGGGTGATGACGTAGCGCGTTTCGAACACGAGCTTTTTCTTTTCTCACAGTGCTTTCTGGAAGTCTTCCAATGCAGCTAGGAAGTCGATGATGTGCCCGCCGATCTCTCGAACAATGCGGGCCACATTCATGACGCGTCGGGGTAAATCCAGTTGCAGACCAGTTTGCTGTGTGGCGCCTGCCAGCAACTGATCGACATCCAGCACCTCCGTCTTGATGAAGATGTCGAGGTCTTCGGTCAACGCGTCCTTGAGCCGTTTGTGGATGAAAAAGTCGCCCTGGTTGCGCGCCATGAAACGATTCAGCCAACGGCGAATGTCGGCTCCCACTTCCGCCGTCCCGCCAGCGCCAGCTTTCTGCACGGCAGCGACAATCTCTTCCTTCTGCTTTTCATTCTGGGCGGACTTGAGGTATTTGAGGCGAACCTTGATGACTTCGCCATCTTCTGTGGTCTCGTCCAGCTCGTAGTGGGCCTTGTCGTTGGGTTTCAAGGCCGCGCGGGTGGCCTGAAGGCTTTCAGGCTCCACTGTAAATAGAATGCGCTGACCATTGGCGAGCCGGACGGGGAAGTCGGTGAAGATGTCGCCCGACTTGATGTAGTACATGTCCTCGGTTGCCCAGTGAAACTCGGTGTCCTCACCTGTCGATCTGACGTAGCGGGAGCCCTTTTTGCCATAACGCCGTTCGACAATGAAGTCGCCGTCCTGGTAATGGCGGGAGAAGAACTGGTACAGGCGATTCAATACCTCGGCACGATCCTGTTGTACCGTTTGCTGTTGGTTGAGGGTTTCTGTCCGGCTGCGGTATTCGGCAACCAGCCCCTTGGCGGCAGGAATATTTCCGGCTTGGGTCAGGAGGGCTTCACGCTGATCCTGAGTCAGGCCGGGTTTGAGCCCGAGCTGCTCCTCCAGGTCTTTGAGGCGGTATTTGTCTTCAGCCTGAGCCTCGTGGCCCGTGACCTGGAAGGCCGTATTCAGCAGCTCTGCCAGTTGCCCGCCCTGCAAGGCCTTTGATTCGTTCTCGGAGATGATCTCTCCAAGAAATGCCTTGACCTCGCGGTTGTGGCGGCGAATGACACGGTACAGACCAAAGTCCAGTGCCTCGGCCTCGTCGAGCTGGAATAACTCGGTCATCAACTCGACAAAGCGGGTTTCCATTTGCTGCCGTTGCGACGGCAGGGATGCGATTTTCGACGTTAGCTTCGCCATTGGCGTTCCTGTTGTTGCTGACATCCGGCGATCATCTTTCTGTGCGGGTTTGCACATGGA
>DAIMZH010000079.1:0-12049 GCA_036734105.1 Azoarcus sp.
TGACGGCGAAGGCGTGGGCCATGTGGGCGGGGTCGAGCTGGCGCAGGCTTTTTTCCGGCATGAAGCCGTGGCCATGCAGAAAGCCGGTGGCGTCGATGATGAGGCTGGGTGCGGGGTGTGCGCTGGCAATGCTGGCTGCGGCGTGGGCAATGCTGGCTTCGTCGGTGAGGTCCAGTGCCGGAGTGGTGAGGCGCGACAGGCCGATGACCTGGTTATGGTGGTGGCTTTGTTGCAGCGCATGCAGCAGGGCTTTGCCTATGCCACCGCTGCTGCCTATGACGATGGCGCTGCCGGTGCTCGGGTTGTGGGTGGGCGCAGGGGTGCTCATGATGGTGGTGTGTCCTGTTCGGTGATGTGTCGGTTTTTTTGACAGTGCGCGCTCGGGTGGGTGCCAGGTGTTTTTAAAAATGTTATTTAATCAGTCTGTTATCGTTTTTGGTGTGTTGCTTGCTTGCCATTTTTCCGGGGGTGGCAAAAGCGGGTGCTTGTTACTTTCCGAATAATACCAATTAGATAACAGGAGACTTGTCCATGTGGCGCCGATATCTGCTTTTGCTGTGCCTGTGCTTGGCCGTGCCTAAAATGGCGCTGGCTGCTTATACGTCTCTGTATGTGTTTGGAGACAGCTTGAGTGACAGTGGCAATGCTTATGTATTGAGTGGTGGGGTGTGGCCGCAGTCGCCACCCAATGACCAGCGCTTTACCAATGGCCCGGTGGCGGCCGAGGTGTTGGCGGCGCAACTGGGTATTGGTGGCTTTGCGGCTTCTGCGACAGGGGGCACCAACTATGCGGTAGGGGGGGCAACCACCGGCTTAGGCAACTTCAATTACACCGTCAACAACCCGGCGGGTTTGCCCGGTGCGCTTGAGTTCACCGGAATGCAGTCTCAGTTGGGCGCTTTTGCCGGCACGGTGTTCGATCCGGCGCAGTCCTTGTTCATGGTGTGGGGTGGGCCAAACGATGTTTTTCTGGGCCTGGCGCTGGGGACGCCTGCGGTGGACATCGTGACGACGGCAGTGACCAATGTCGCCAACCTGGTTGGCGCTTTGGCCATGATGGGGGCGCGGGATATTCTGGTGCCCAATATGCCCAATCTGGCGACTACGCCACTTGGTCTGAGTCAGGATGCGGCTGGGCAGGCGGGGCTGGCTGCGATTTCTGCAGGCTTTAACGCGGGGCTGGCCGCTGCGCTGGGGCAGGTGGGGACGCTGTTTCCGGCGGCTAATATCATTGAGTTTGATGTAGCCGACTTTTTTGCCGGGGTGGTCGCCAACCCGTCGATGTATGGGTTTTCGGACGTGACGACGCCTTGCTATCTGGTGGGCAATTGCGATGGCTATCTGTTTGTGGATGGAGTGCACCCCACGGCACAGGGCCACGCGGTGTTGGGGCGTGCGTTTGCAGCAGCGGTGCCGGAGCCGGCAACGCTGGTGCTGATTGCGCTGGCTTTGTTCGCCATGGCGGCGGTGGGCCGCCAGCGGCGCGGACTTCAGTCGGTTTCGTAACCGGCTTCTTCAACAGCGGCGCGTATGTCGGCGTCGGACACAAAGCGGCTGTGTTCAATTTCGGCTGCGCCGCTGTCCAGCGATATTTCAAGGTGTTCGATGCCGGGCAAGTCTTGTATGGCGTTGGTGACCAGACGCAGGCATTGTTCGTCGCGCATGCCCTTGATGGTGAATTCGGTGCTTGGCATTGGCTTGTTCCTTGTGGTGGTTTGGGTCAGTAGTTTAATGTTAGCGTGCTCAGGCGGGTCGGGGCGAGCCCGGCCTTGTTTTCCACAATGAAGAGGTTGAGATGGCTAATGTGGTGATTACCGGCGCGAGCCGGGGGATTGGTCTGGCGCTTTGCCAGCTTTACAAGGCGCGTGGCGATGCGGTGGTGGCGGTGTGCCGTGAGCCTTCGCCCGAGCTGACTGCGCTCGGGGTCGAGGTTTTTGACGGGGTGGATGTGACCTCGCCGGATGCCGGGCAGCGTGTGGCGAGTGCCTTAGCCGGGCGCAGGGTGGATGTATTGATCAACAACGCCGGGGTGTTTGGCAACAATACGCTGGGCAGTATCGACTTTGATGATGTGTTGCGGCAGTACATGGTGAATGCAGTGGCGCCGCTGCGTTTGACCGAGGCTTTGGTGGCGCTGATGGGTGAGGGCGGCAAGGTGGCGATGATTACCAGCCGCATGGGCTCGATTACCGATAACAGCTCTGGCGGCTATTACGCTTATCGCATGAGCAAGGCTGCACTGAACGCGGCGGGTGTGAGCCTGGCCCGCGATTTGGCTCCGCGTGGTATTGCCGTGGCCTTGCTGCACCCCGGCTTTGTGCAAACTCGCATGGTTGGCTTTGCGGGCGACATTACGCCTGAGCAGGCCGCCAATGGACTGGCTGCGCGGATTGACGAGTTGGCTGTGGCTTCCAGCGGTGGTTTCTGGCATTCCAATGGGGCATCGCTGCCGTGGTGACCAACCACAACGAGCCCGAAGCGGTCATTCTTTCCACCGACGAGTATTCGGCCATCGTGCGTGCGCTAGCCAGAAGCAGCGATGAAGCCGTGCTCGAAACGCTGCGTCACCGTTTTGACCAACGCCTTGCCGCCCTGCAGTCCGCTGACGCCAGTGACCTGTTGCGCAATCTGGCGCGCGTGCCAGCCCGGCTTGACGGTCGCGTGAAGGCCGGTAGCGGGCATTGATGACTGACCTCGTGGTGCGCCTGTTCATATTCGTTCTGGCTGGCGTGAATGGTGCCGACACGTCTCAAGGCCGCCACTGCCACTCATGATGTCATTGTCTGGTTCTGCGGCCTGGGTTCTGCCGATCAGCATATTGCGCGGGCCCGCGCCCGCGCCAACCTTATCGCCCTCATGCCCGACATCGCCTACCTGCGTGTTTTCGACAACAGCACGGAAGCACCGCCTGGCACCCCCGTTCCCGACCCGCTGCCGGTGCTGGAGATGCAGCAAGGCCGACTGCTGTGGCCGACAGATTCCGCCGATTTGCGCAACACGCCGGATTGGGCCAAGCCGCTGCTCGAAGCCGCACTGCCCTCGCCAGTGCCGACCGGCCGTTAGCCTGCCTGTACACATCTACGACGGCGTTCTGCGATGCCCCGGTGCGCAAAGGAGTGCAAGGCGTAGCGCCTGAGCCCGTCGGCAGTGCTGTAGGTCTTCGCCTCGCTCCCGCCTCAGCCAATGGATTGTGCTCCGTAGCGCTCCAGCACCAGCTCGGGCGCCAACGGTCTGGCAAACAGGAAGCCCTGACCCACATCGCAACCGATCTCGCGCAGCGCGTCAGCCTGCGCCAACTCCTCGATCCCTTCGGCCACGACCGTCATGCCTAGCGATTTGGCCAGCGATACGGTGGCGCGCACGATGGCGGCATCATTGGGGTCATCCAGCATGTCCTTGACGAACTCGCGGTCGATCTTGAGCTTGTCGGCCTGCAACTGGCGCAACATGAGCAGGGACGAGTAACCGGTGCCGAAGTCGTCGATGGCGAAACGCACGTGCAGCGCCCGCAGGTGCGCGATCCACGCCAGCGTTTCGGCGCTGACATCGACAAAAGCCGATTCGGTGAACTCTATCTCGAGCGTCCCCGGGGGCATGGCGCAACGCTCGACGGTCGCCAGAAGCTGCTCCAGTGCGCGCGCCCCTTTCAACTGTAAGGCTGACACGTTGACCGCGATGCGCTGAATGCTTAGCCCCTGCGCGCGCCAGGCTGCCCACTGCCTGCAGGCCTCGGTCATCACCCACAGGCCGATCTCGCCCATCATGCCACGGCTCTCCGCAAGCGGGATAAAGCGCAGCGGTGGAACCACCGCCTGTTGCGGGTGGCGCCAGCGCACCAGTGCCTCCACTCCGACCAAGGCCCCTGTGACCAGATCGATTTGCGGCTGGTATTCGAGAAACAATTGCCCGCGCTCGAGCGCTGTTGCCAATTGGTTGGCAAGTTCGGCGTCACTTTGCACACGCGCAGTCATCACTTCGTCGAAGTACACAAAACCGCCACGCCCGCAGCCCTTGGCTCTGTATAGCGCGATATCCGCGCGACTGATGAGTTCATCGACATCGCCCAGTTCGGAATCTGGCAGCGCAATGCCAATGCTGGTGTTGCTGTGGAGGCACAGTTCTTTGATATCGTAGGGCTCGCGGAAGCAATGGATGATCTTCTCGGCGAGCGTCGCCGCATCGTCCGCCGAGTTGATTCCGCTTTGTAAAATCGCGAACTCGTCACCACCGAAGCGGCTGAGCGTATCGGTGTTGCGCAATAGCGACTGCAGCCGCTGTGCGACCTCACACAGCAACGCGTCCCCCACGCTATGTCCGAGGCTGTCATTGACGTCCTTGAAGTGATCAAGGTCGAGCAGATGCAATGCAAAGCCCAGGCCTTGCCGGTGATATAGCGACAAGGCCTGGTTGAGACGGTCGAGGAACAGGCGCCGATTGGGCAGTTCGGTCAGCACGTCGTAAAACGCAAGATGGCTGATGCGAGCTTCATTCGCCTTGCGTTCGGTGACGTCTTCCTTGACCGCCACGTAATGGCTAATCTGCCCGTCGTCATCGAGAATCGGAGAGATCGATGTCTGTTCGTAGATGATCGAACCATCGCGGGTGCGGTTGGACAACTCGCCACGCCACACCTTGCCAGCGCGGATGGTTCGCCACAAATCGCGATACACCTCATCCGGAATCAGCCCACTCTTGAGGAACCCCGGATCGCGTCCGAGCGCTTCATCCAGCGAGTAGCCGCTGACTTCGGTATAGCGTGGGTTGACGTACTCGATACATCCGTCCGGCGACGTGATGACCACCGCTGTGGGGCTTTGCTCCACCGCCCGCGACAGGCGGCGCAGCTCTTCCTCGCGGGCACGGATGCGGTCGGTCATGAGGTTGAAGGTGGCCGCAAGTTCACCCAGTTCGTCTCCCGACGATATGCCGGAAATGGGCTCATAACGACCCTGGCGGACGTTGGCGACCGCCCTGGAAAGGTGTTCGAGCGGGCGCGTGACCTTGCGCCGCAAGTACAGCAAGCCGATCAGGATGATCAGCGCCGCTGTCAGTGCCAGCCCGGTGATGCCTGCGGTAACCAGCGTGGCGCGTTGCCCGGCGAGTGATTCCTGACTGAGTACGAACATCGCCGTGCTGCGACTGCCGTCATCCAGAATCCAGTCACCCGCGCCCAGAATATGTGCTTCGTCGCTGCGCCAGCGTACCCTCGAGAGCTCCATCCCGCCGTTGTCGTCAGGTAGCCGCGCGGAAGCCGCCGCCGGTGGAATGATATCGGGCATGGCGTCGCTGAGCAGCCTCTGGTTTCCGACGATGCCGAACGCGGCTCCCGAGTGACGAGCGACCTGCTCGACAAGTTCTTCGCCAAAGCAGGCACCAAGCAATACGAACCCGGGCAATGCCTCAGCCCTGCCATCGATCTGCCGCATGACCGGGGAGCGACTCAACACGGCCGGCCCCGGCCCGGTCTTGCAAAGCACAAGGTTCAAGCTTGCAGTCAAGGGCGGTGTAGGATCGTCAATCAGCTTCTGGAGAAAGTCGGGCAAGGTGTCAAATGGCAGGTAGCGTGGGCTTCCGTACTCGGCGGCGAATGCCAGTGTGCCGTCGGAGCGGCTGGAAAAATACGCCTTGTGTTCAATCTCGTCACTTGACCAATAAGCCCCGATCGGACCCACCGGGCCGACGATTACGGCCCAGTCGGCGGCCGCCGCGCGTGCGTGCGCGGCGAGCTCGTCGGCCAGTTCCTGCGACGGTCGGTCGAAGATCAAGGCATTGTCACGCTCGGGGTCAAAGTAATTGGCAAGCAATCCGACGGTTGCCACAACACTGCGTCGTTCGGCCAGCGTTCGGGACGACGTGGCGAGCCGTGAAGATTTTCCGGCAACGTGGTTCTGCAGGATGCCGAACCCTGCTTCGATGCGCGCACGACGCGCCTGCTCGGACTCGTGCGCCTCGAACACCATAAATGCACCGCCTGACGCGAGCAACGCCACGGTGGCGGAGACCAGCCACAGCAATATCAGACGATGGGTAAGACGCAGGGGGCGGCGCATGGCGAGATTCAGAAGATTGGCTGCACCGATTCGACGTTGTCACGGGTTACCATCTGCGACGGGACGATGATTTCGCGCGGCACGCTTTCGCCGCGCAGAATGCGCATCGCAACATCGGCCCCCTCGGCGGCAAACGTCGGATAGACAAAGCTCGCATCCTGCTCACCAAGGCGAATGGCCTCGCGTGCCTCGGAGATGTAGTCGATTCCGATAATGGGGATCGAGGCCGGATCGATGCCGGCCCGGCGCAAGGCGGTGCGTGCGCCCGATGCCATGCTGTCGCTCTGTGCATAGATGGCGTCGAACTGCAGGCCTTCGGCCAACGCCTCTTCGATTGCCATGATGGCCTTGTCGCGCAGGGAGTCGGCGCGTTTGATTGCGACAATGTGCATGTCGGGGTAGCGACGCAATTCGTCGACGAATCCCTCGGTGCGTTCGATCGCCGGTGTGGTGGTCGGGATGTGCTGCAACATCAGGATGCGACCACTTCCACCTAGCCGGTCAGCCAGACGCCGCGCAGCCTGGCGCGCAATGTCGCGGTTGTCGGCGCGGATAAAGCTGTCGTGCGCATTGCTCGAAGTGCTGCGACTCAGCAGCACCACAGGAATGCCGCGCGACTTGACCCGTTCGATGACCGGCGCCATCAACTCGGCGTCGCGTGGGCTGGTGATGAGCAGATCAATGCCGCGTGCGACCAGATCTTCGATGTCCTGCACCTGTTGTGCGCTGTTCCCGCCAGCATCTGTATAGATGAAGCGCACCTCCGGATAGCGCCGGAACGCGGCCTCAAGGCCCCGGGTCTGAGCTAAACGCCAGTCGTTTCCGAGCGTATCCTGGGCAAATGCGATGTTAAACCGGTGCTCGTCGGGAGCGGTTTGGGCGAGTGCTCCTCCACCCGACAACAGCAAGGTCGGCAGAACCATCAGGCATTGACGAATGAGGCGGGCAAGTCCGGACGAGGCAAGCATAAAAGTACCTATGACGCGATAGTGGTTTTAGTGCACCTTGTTACATCCTATCCCGATTTTGTCAAGCACGCTTGTCGTAAGCGCCCGGCGGGTTTATGCCGTGCCGCATCTCGCTTGTATGGCTCCGTACGCCAGGTTGTGTCCTGTCTGCGCAACTGGTCACAGAGCGTTCGGCTCGCACGCCCCGCAATCGGCCACATCAAAGCGATGATCGAGTCACGCATAGATGCAGACCCGCATCGATGATGTGTGTGCCGAACCCCGTTGCTCATCATCGATGCGGGTCTGCCGGTGCTGATCAAACCTTATCTGACGGGGCCAGGTGCAATATCCAGCAGTTGGTTCAGTTCGTCGGCTGTGGTCACTGGGGGCAGGCAATGCTGGCCACGGCACAGCCAGGCGGTGGGGGTGTTGCTGGCTGGTTTGTCCAGCGCAGGGGGTAGCCCAGGCTGACCGTCTTGCAAGGCAAACATCATGGTGTCGGGCAGGTGTTGCTGTGACAGCTTGTGTTGCCAGTTGTCGATGTCGGCCCGGTTGCCGCGCAACACCACCATGGCAGGTGGGGCGAGCTGTTCGGCCAGCCCAAGCACCAGACTGGCCGCGCCGGCTGGGTTGCGCTGCAGTGCGCCATAAAAGGCTTGCAAGCTGCGCTCGGCGGCGTTGAGGTAGCGGGTCTCACCCGTGATGTACCCAAGCCGTGCCAGCACCCGGGCAGCCATGCCGTTGCCGGATGGTGTGGCGTTATCGTGCATGGGTTTGGGGCGCTGGATCAGCGCTTCGTGGTCGTGACGGGTAAAGTAGAAGCCGCCATTGGCGCGGTCTTCAAAGTGGTCGAGCAGGCTGTCGGCGAGTTCTTCGGCAAACACCAGGTCAGCCGGGTCGAAGCGGGTCTGCAGCGCTTCGAGCAGGCCGTGAATCATTTGCGCATGGTCGTCCAGATAGGCGTTGAGCCTGGCTGGTCCATTGGCGCTGGTGGCCAGCAGACGTTCGTGCCGCCAGTGGTGCGAGCGTATGAAGTTGATGGCGTGATGGGCTGAGTCTGCCCAGTCCTTGCGGCCAAATACCCGTGCGGCGCGCATCATGCCGGCAATCATCTGGCCGTTCCAGGCAGTCAGTATCTTGTGGTCCTGCGATGGCGGCACCCGCAAGGCGCGGCGGGACGACAGCAGTTGGCGTGCTTCGGCAAGCAGGCTGGCCGCTTCGTCCGGGCTGATATCGAGTTCGATGGCGACCTCGTCAAGCGGTTTGCTGACCGCCAGGTGCCAATGCGTGTTTTCAAAGTTGGGTGGCAGGTTCAGTCCCCAGTGGCGCTCTGCCACGGCATAGGTGGCGGCAGGCAGGCGGGCGCGCAGCTCATCCTGGCCCCACACGTAAAAACGCCCTTCGACCCCTTCGGAGTCGGCGTCCAGCGAGCTGAAGTAAGCGCCTTCTTCGGACTGCATCACGGTGATGACCCAGTCGGCCGTGCGTTCAACCACGTGTCGAAACAGCGGCTGGCGGTCGACCTGCCAGGCCTCGGCATACAGCGCGAGCAACGGGCCGTTGTCGTACAGCATTTTCTCGAAATGCGGGATCTGCCAGCGGTCATCGGTGCTGTAGCGGTAAAAGCCGCCGTCGAGCTGGTCGTAAATGCCGCCTTCGGCCATGCGGGTGAGGGTGTGCAAGGCCATGTCGCGGGCGTGTTGGTCGCCGCTGCTGCGCCAGCGGTGCAGGAGGAATTCGAGGTCTGTCGGGTGCGGAAACTTGGGTGCGCTGCCAAAGCCGCCAAAGCGCGCGTCATAGCTGGCTGATAGCTGGTCGCGCAGGTTGGCCAGCGGCGCAGGGCCAAATTCGGAGTGGTGTGCACTGGCCCCTGGCGAGCCAGCGCGGGCCAGTGCGGCGCGCACTTCGGCGTTTTGCGTTTCTATGTCGTGGCGACGCTTGCTGAAGGCCTCAGCGACGTGTTGCAGCAGGTCGATAAAGCCGGGGAGCCCGTGGCGTGGGGTCTTGGGGAAGTAAGTGCCGCCAAAAAATGGCGTGCCATCGGGTGCCAGAAACATCGTGAGCGGCCAGCCACCACTGCGTTTGGTGAGCATGTGGTGGGCGCTTTGATAGATTTGGTCGATGTCGGGGCGTTCTTCGCGGTCGACCTTTATGTTGACGAATAGCCGGTTCATGAGTTCGGCAACTTCGGGGTCTTCAAAGCACTCGTGCGCCATGACATGGCACCAGTGGCAAGCGGCATAGCCTACCGACAGCAAAATCGGGCGGTCGAGACGCCGGGAGAGGTCGAGCGCGTCCTGACACCACGGCCACCAGTCCACCGGGTTGTCAGCGTGCTGGAGAAGATAGGGCGAGGTTTCGTGGGTGAGTCGGTTTGCCATTACTGCGCGCTCCTGCCGAGGCTACGGTCGATACGCTTACTGTAGCCCAGCATGCAGGTAATAGTCGACTAATTTGATCGGAAAAGAGCTGCGCCAAGGCGAGCAAGAAAAAACGCACCCGGCTGGGTGCGTTTCTGGGGTGGCCAGCAACAGTCTGCTTGTCAGGGTTCAGACTTCGCTGACGCTGGGCAGACTGGACAGCGCCATGGCCAGTTCGGCTTCGTCGTAGTGGTCGTCCTTGAGGTTGCCTGAGAAGTAGTTGGTGTAGGCCGCCATGTCAAAGTGACCGTGACCACACAGGTTGAACAGGATGACCTCGGACTTGCCTTCGCGCTTGCAGCGCAGGGCTTCTTCGATGGCGCCCTTGACTGCGTGGTTGGCCTCGGGTGCGGGTACGATGCCTTCGGAACGCGCAAACAGCACGCCAGCGGCAAAGCATTCGCTCTGGTGATAGGCCACGGCTTCGATCAGGCCCAGCTCCTTGACATGCGAAACCAGCGGCGCCATGCCGTGATAACGAAGACCGCCCGCATGGAAGCCCGGCGGGGTGAAGGTGGAACCCAGCGTGTGCATTTTGGTGAGCGGGGTGAGGTGGGCGGTGTCGCCAAAGTCGTAGGCATATTTGCCACGGGTGAGCGACGGGCAGGCGGAGGGCTCAACTGCCACGATGCGGGGCTTGGGGCCGCCGCGCAGGCTGGCGCCGATGAAGGGGAAGGCGATGCCGGCAAAGTTGGAGCCGCCGCCGGTGCAGCCGACTACCACGTCGGGGTACACGTCGGCCATTTCGAGCTGTTCCATGGCTTCGATGCCGATGATGGTCTGGTGCAGCAGCACGTGGTTGAGCACCGAACCCAGGGCGTAGTTGGTGTCCGGGTTTTTGGCGGCAATTTCGACTGCCTCGGAGATGGCGATGCCAAGGCTGCCAGGGTGGTCGGGGCGCTGGGCCAGTACCGAGCGGCCATATTCGGTTTCGGTGGAGGGCGACGGCATGCAGCGTGCGCCGTAGGTTTCCATGACCGCGCGGCGATAGGGTTTTTGGTCGTAAGACACGCGCACCTGAAACACGGTGACATCGATGCCGAACACATTGCCGGCAAATGACAGCGAGGTGCCCCACTGGCCAGCGCCGGTTTCGGTGGACAGGCGCTTGATGCCGGCTTGCTGATTGTAGAAAGCCTGCGGTATGGCGGTGTTGGGTTTGTGGCTGCCGGCCGGGCTGACGCCTTCATATTTGTAGAAGATCTTGGCTGGCGTGCCCAGGGCTTCTTCAAGGCGGCGGGCGCGGTACAAGGGGGCGGGACGCCATAGCTTGTAAACATCGCGAACAGGCTCGGGGATTTCGACCTCGCGCTCGGTGGTCACCTCCTGCATGATCAGCGCCATCGGGAACAGCGGTGCCAGGTCGTCCGGTCCGATCGGCTTCATGGTCCCCGGGTGCAGCACTGGTGGCACTGGCACAGGCAGGTCGGCCATGATGTTGTACCAGTGCTTGGGCATGCGATCTTCGGTTAGCAGGTATTTGGTTTGATCACTCATCGAAAGGTGTCCCCATCGTTACGCCGGACGTTGCGCCACGGCTGGCCGTCAGGCCGTTTCGGTAAAACTGCAATCTTGCACCACTATGGGGCTTAACGGAACAGTTGGGTGCATTTTGGCGGGCATTCCATGGTCTTGGCAGCGGCTTTGCTGTATGGTGTGGGGTCCGTGTTCGCACTCAGTCTCAGGCTGTTTGCGATTTTTTTTGCCAATCAGACAATAGGATCAACATCATGACCGAGGCGAAAAAGGGCGATACCGTTCAGGTGCACTACCGTGGCACATTGGCAGATGGTTCCGAGTTCGATTCATCCGAAGGGCGCGACCCTTTACAGATTACGCTAGGCGCCGGGCAAGTGATTCCCGGATTTGACGCGGCTGTGACCGGCCTCAAGGTGGGTGACAAGACCACCACCACCATCCCGGCAGATCAGGCATATGGTCAGTCTCACCCCGAAGCCGTGCTGGCCGTGCCGGTGGCGCAGTTGCCTCCCGGGCTGGACCCCCAAGTGGGCCAGCAATTGCAGATGCAGGGGCAGGACGGCAGCCCGATCCCGGTGCGCGTGACCGAAGTCACCACGGAAACCATCACGCTTGACGCCAACCACCCGCTGGCTGGCAAGGATCTGACCTTCGAGATCGAGCTGGTCGCGATTGCCTGACCGATTCGCCTTGCGAGCAAGCCGCAATCCGGGTGGGCCACCGGGTTGCGGTTTTTTTGAACAGGCCAAAACGCCTGCAGCGCTGAGGTATTGTTGGCTTGCGCCTTACCCGGAATCCTGTTGCGCAGCCTGTGTCGCGAGTGACACGCCCCCCGCCGGTTGATGACCACCGTCCATTAGCACTCTTACCGGTCGTAAAGCCTCAGCGCCTGGGATAGCCGTTCGCGTACCGAATCGCGCAGGCTTGTCGGGGCCAGTACCTCGACGTCTGCGCCATAGCGCAGGATCTCCATCAATATCTCGCGCGGATCGGCATAGGGCACCTCTAGCTCAATGCTGCCGTCGGCGAGCGTGCGCAGGCGTTGCTTGTCATGCCATGTTTCCTTGCTGACCCACGGCGCTACCTCGCGTGAGAATCGCAGGCAGGCGTGTTCGCATCTGCTGCCGCTGATGATGCCAAAGGCTTCGCC
>DAIMZH010000080.1:0-10197 GCA_036734105.1 Azoarcus sp.
GCATGGAATGGAGGTTTCTGTGCATCTGGGTAGCTCACTCGTTGGATTGAAGTCCTGTGGCGGCTTCGTAAAGCCCCCCTCATAGGCACATCGCACGTCAGAACATGCCGACTCGTTCACCAAAGCGTTTCGGTAATCGATCAGGCAACGCGCGACGAACAGGACTCGAAGGCAATCCAGGGATGCTTGCACTGGAACGCTTCGACCACGCTGGCATCCACCTCGAACACGGCACGAATTGTTGCAGGCGTCATCACCTCTTTCGGCGCACCATCCGCCTTGATGATGCCATTACGCAGCAGCACGATGCGATCGGCGTGAGCTGCGGCAAGATTGATGTCATGCAGGATCATCAACACGCCGACCCCACGCCCTCTCAAGGCACGCAGCCGGTCCATCAGGCCCAGTTGATGAGCGATGTCCAGTGGTGCTGTCGGCTCATCCAACAAAAGGAAGCGCGGCTCGCCGTCAGCCGGTTCATCCCAGATTTGTGCAAATACCCTTGAGAGCTGCACTCGCGCCCGCTCCCCCCCGGACAATCGTGTATAGGGACGGTCAGCCAGATCCAGGACATCCAGCAAACACATCACCTCAGCGACCACTTCGCGATCGCGTCGGCCTGGCGTGCCTCGGTGATGGGGCATTCGCCCCAGCAATGCAACCTCCCAGGCCGAAAATGGAAAAGCCAGATCAAGGTGCTGGGGCAGGACGGCACGCATACGTGCGCGGTGATTGATCGACCAGCACGCGAGTGCTTTGTCATTGAGCTTGACCCGACCAGTCGAAACAGCAATCTCGCCTGCAAGCGCCTTGAGCAGCGTCGACTTCCCCGCCCCATTCGGCCCCATGAGCGCCACCACCTCGCCCACCTCCAGAACAAAGTCGAGCTCATTCAGCAGATCGCATCCAGCTACCCGAACGCTTACCTTTTCAGCCTTCAACATCATCGTATCCCGAAGCGCTTGTATAGCAGCGCGAGAAAGAATGGCCCACCGATCAATGCAGTGATCAGGCCAATAGGTACCTCAGCAGGCGCAGCAACGGTGCGGGCAAACATATCGGCGAGCAACAGCAGCAAGGCACCGAGAATTGCCGACGCAGGGAGCAGCGCCCGATGACCCGGACCAACCAGAAGACGCCCGATATGCGGTGCCATCAGACCAATGAAACCTATCATTCCGGTCATGGCAACCGACGCTCCGACCAGTACGGCAACACACACGATGAGAGCAGGGCGCGTCCGGTTCATGTCAAAACCCAAGTGCCCGGCTACTGCCTCTCCCAGAAGCAGAGCATCCAGCACTCTGGTCAGAGATGCGATCAGAAACATCGCAGGCAGCAGAAAGACAAGCAACACGCGGATCTCCTCCCATCCCACACCGCCAAGGCTACCCATGCTCCAGAAGGTAATTGAACGTCGCTGCTGATCATCAGCAATGAAGGTCAGCAATCCGGTCACAGCGCCAGCCAGCGCGCTGAAGGCGATACCGGCCAACAGCAGCATGAAGGTTTGGCCGTCCGAGATCGCACTGCGGGCAAGGCGATAAATCAGCAGGCTCGCGAACAGCCCACCAACAAACGCCGCCGCTGCCTGAGCATGATGTCCGAGCAACGCAGCCACCATTGCGAAAGGCGCAAAGCTGCCGGCAAGCACTATCCAGGACACTGCACCGAGCGCGGCACCACTGGAAACACCCACGATACCGGGGTCAGCCAATGGATTGCGAAACAATGCCTGCATCGCTGCGCCCGCTGCTGCCATCGCCACACCGACGAGCATCGCCACAACAACACGCGGCAACCGCACATCAACCAGCACCGCCGTCTGAATATGCGTTTGCGCCCCGCCGAGGTCCAAACCAAGTTGTTCAAGCAAAATGAGGGGAACCAGGGATGCATCAATGTGCACCGCCCCCATACCCGCCGAGACGATGGCAGTGGCTACAAGGACACCCAGCAGAACAATGTTTACCGAAGCAGCGCGCCGCTCCCGTCGACAAAGCGCAACCTGGTTATCGAAGGCGAGGGTCGTCATTGCAGACCTCCCTCGCCCGGTTTGTGTACGCCCTTATCGACTGAAAGGGGGTAAAGCGCCTCGCCAAGGCGGGAGATCGCGCCAGGAAGCCTTGGACCGAACGAGAAGAGCTCCAGAATGTCCATCACCTCCACCCGCTCTGCGGCGGCGGCCGGGGTGAGCGAGAGGCCAGGTAAGGTATCGATCAGGTTCTCAAGCGAACCAGCCTGATCAACCATATGCCGGGTAACCACCACAACCTCCGGTGCTGCAGCGATCAATGCCTCGGCTGAAACCGGCTTGAAGCCACGCATATCACCAAAGGCATTGTCGCCACCGGCCAGGGCAATCATTGCGTCACCCACGGTGTCGGCTCCTGCTGCAGTCGGGCTGCCCGCACCCCGCCCAAGAAACAAGGCCACACGCGGCTTTCCAAGCTGCTGCGGCTGATCGGCGAGCTGCCGGTAATGATTGCTGGCTTCCCCTGCATCCTTGATCAATGCCATCGCCAAAGCATCTCCCCGGTCAGCCAGACCAAGCGCCTCGGCGACCACACGAATGCGGTCTGCAGCCTCGGTTATACTCTCTGCAGGTTCGGCCAGCACCAACCGGATGCCAAGATCGCGGATACGTGCCACTGCCTGAGGCGGGCCAGCATCGCTGGCCGCGATGATCAAGTCGGGCTCAAGTGAGGCCAGACCCTCAACCGACAACTGGCGTACATACCCGACCTGCGGCAAATGAGTTGCTTCAGTGGGATATATGCTTTGACTATCGACTCCGACAAGCCGATGGCCAGCGTCCAGCGCATAGATGATCTCGGTGATAGCTGCTCCGATACCCACCACCCTGGCACCCTCAGCACCTGCCTGACCTGACGGCATCAAAAGGGCAGCACTCACCAGCACAGCCAAGCCATGACGCAGAATCACGCGGGCACCCGGTCAATCACAGCTTCGGCAATCCGTCTCCAGGCCAGGTTCTCAGGCTTGCCGGGCTTGCGTGCGCCGAACAGCATCATCACAGGCTGTCCACCGGAATCAAAGAGCTCTATGGAGGTTACGACACCATCACGCGTTGGCTTGCGCACCAACCAGGCTTGCTCGATACCGGTTTCAAGCACATGAAGATTGAAGTCCGGATCGAGCACATTGAACCACGGTCCCATTTCCTTGAGCGTACGCAAAGGGCCGGTGTGAATCTGTATGCATCCAGAATTTCCGACAAACACCATGATCGGCAACTCGTGATCACGTGCGGCCTCCAGCACCTCTCTATAAGCCAGCAACCCAATGGGTAACGCACGCGCTGCACCGGCAACCTCAAAAGCATCGAGACGGTGAATGCCATGCCGTTTTAGCAAGGGAAAGAAGTCATGGGTATCAATCAATGCGTCCCACTCAGCACGAAAGGCATTTGCATCAAAACCCTGAGGCAAGCCTCGGACCCGCGACTCTTCGTTTATCACATCATCAAAGGACAGCGTCGGCTCGTCACTCGACTCGAAGTCCTTGACCAATCGCTCAAACTCATCGGCATCGCTTTCAGGCAGCAAATGAATTTTGTGAATTGCATCGCCACGCGCATCGAAAAACTGGAGGCTACGCGCGACTGTGCCACCTTTTGCCTCCTGCACTGCAAAGACATGCTGCCAGTGCGACATGAACAGGCGGAGGTCAATATCCTCACCGACGGCAAGTCCAATACCGTTGCCGAAGCTAAGACTTCTGTACTCCCCCTTGCGCTCATGAACGCAGTAAGCGTTGCGCGTGAGTGCCATCACCCGCCCCAGTGCCATGACCCGTTTCAATATAGCCTCGCAGTCGCGGCGCAGAACGGTGACTGTGTCACCTGCATAGGCGCTGAGCAGCTCGGCCTCCGAGACGCCAAGACCAGCCGCTGCGTCCCGCATCCGCAACCGTCCGTTACTCTCCATCAGACGCCTGTGGCGATCGCGCATATCGGCTCGTGTAGCAGACTGAACTGCCAAAGATGTTTCGCTGTTCATGCTTTCGGCTCCTGGGTTGAACAGTTCGGGGTTTGTCATGGAGTGGGCACATCGAAGTTCAAATGCGTAAACACCACCGGAAACGTGCAATGTCACTGCATGCGATCACGCTCATGAACGCCTGATGCCGTCGAGCATGTTTTCGATTGCTTCACAAACGGCATCCAGATCGGGGTCGGCAGCAAAACCTTCGAGTCGCTCCAGCGCCATGCGAGCTTGTCGCTCGGCCCGCGGACAATGCGAGTCGACGTAATGCGCCAAATTCTGGACAGCGCTATTGAGAAAATTCAATGCTTCCGCTTCGCGCGTTACAGACATGAATCAGACCTCTTCGTTGGTGTCGAAAACGTAGCTTGACTGGCAGGCTTCCCGGCTTGAGCAATAGTCGGGAACCCGTCGGTAAAGCGAGGCCAGGCTCTGTGGCTTCTGAGACGCATGGCGGCCCCATGTAACGGAAAGCGGAGCGCCTATGACAAACCGCTCTAACTGGGGCAGCACATCAGACTCAATTCAGACTGGCTGCTAGTGACCGACAACACTGACTGCTGCATGCCCTTCAGTCAGGCGGGTATAAGCCTGCCAGGCCTCAGCAAGTCCGGCTGCTGTCTCACGCACGCAATCGGGCTGACGTTCATCGAGGCTGAGCACTGCGAGATGCTCCACAATGGATCGCGCCACTGCGGGGCTCTGCGTTGCCGGAAAACGAGACATCAAACAAAGCACCGCTGACAGCGCAAGCTCAGGACGTTGAGAATAAACAGGTGGCTCAGTGCCGCATGACGACGCCTCCATCACAGCCTCACTGCATAATGTTCGACGACGGATTGCACATCGACAGGGAACGGCACTTCGGCAGGTTCAGGCATTCGCGTCACCCTGGCACTGGCGGTGCTGGCATCGAAGCTCAACCACTCAGGACGCTCAAGCTCGGGCTTGTCGAGGCATTCGGCTGTTGCCGGAATGCGCTTACCCTTGTCGGTCAGGCAGATGGTGTCGCCAGAGCGAACCCGGATACCGGGTAGATTGACACTGCGTCCGTTGAACACCACATGACGATGACGCACCAGTTGCCGGGCAGCAACAATCGTCGGCGCGAAGCCCGAACGAAACACAAAGTTGTCCAGTCGCCGTTCAAGCAATTCAAGCAGTTTTTCACCGGTTGGCGCCTTGGACTTCTTGGCTTCGCGAAACAGGCGCTGCAACTGTCCCTCGGTCAAGCCGTAATTGAAGCGCAGTTTTTGTTTCTCGATCAGTCGCAGACCATAACCCGATTTGCGCTTCTGCTTGGCGCCATGCTGGCCCGGCGGGTATTCCCGCCCTTCGATTGACTTGCGCGACAAGCCTGGCAGCACACATCCGAGCGCACGCATCACCTTGAGACGGGGACCAGTGTAACGAGACATACCAAACTCCTTTTCACGAATGATTCGCATTGTGATTATTATTTGCAGTATCGTCAAGCCGATTTCAATGCGCGGTCGTGCAACTCGCTGGCGCAAACCAAACTGATCGGTTCGATTTTCTCAAACGCCACTTGATAAACATCAAATACAAATCATTATCGCTACGTTTAAATTCCGCAAATCAGGGCAAGCCAGCACATGCAAGCCAGCCCCAATCCACACTACCGGGACTGATCCAATGAAACTCACACCTGTGACGCTTGCCACCCTGCTCATTACCTCACCCGCGCTATTTGCCAACGAAACCACGCTTGGGGAAATCAACGTCACCGCCAAAGGCTACGCCGCCGATGAGCTAGCCACACCTGCAGCCACGCTGTCACTGGACAAAGCCCACCTCCTGCAACGCGGCGCAAACAATGTCGGCGACGCACTACGTGGCCAACCCGGTGTGGGGGTCGCCAGCGACAGCGCGCAGGGCCAGAACCCAGTCATCCGAGGCTTGAAGCGCGAAAGTGTGGTGTTGCTGGTTGATGGCATCCGCTTCAACTCCGCTCAGCCAGCAGGCGCCATCGCCTCGTTCATGAGTCTGGACGTGGCCGAGCGCGTTGAGGTGGTCAAGGGGCCGGCCTCTGTGCTCTACGGCAGCGGCGCACTCGGTGGTGCCGTCAACGTATTGCTTCCACAGGCCCGCTTCGAACCCGGTGCGGGCTTCGATGTTGCCACCTCTTTCGACAGCGCAAGCCGTAGCATTCGTGCAAGCGGCATTGGCAACTTTGCCAGCCAGGATCACGCAGTGATGGTTGGCGCATCGCTCGCCCGCATCGGCGACTACCGCAGCCCACAAGGCAAGCTACGGCGCACTGGCTATGACTCGGACAGCCTCATCGGTCAGTACCGTTACCGGATCGACTCAGGCAACGAGCTGCGTCTTTCGCTGCAGCAGCATGTGGATGAGGATGTCTGGCATCCGGGTTCCAGCCGTGGCCACCTCAACCCAAACATTTCGCGTACCACGGTCCACTCACCCAAGCAGACCCGCAAACTCTATGAGCTCGGATATGCGCACCGCGGATCGGGCGAGCATCCTGTCAACCTCGATGTCAGAGTTTATCGTCAGCAGATGGAGCGGCAAATATTCTCGCGGGCCCTGAACAACGCCAGGGCTGACATCGGCGACATTGCCCGCACGCGGGTCAGCTTCGATACCGATGGCTTGGATGTTCGCGCTGACTGGCTGGCACATTCGAAGCATTTGGTGTCTCTCGGTGTGAACACCTGGCGCATGGAGGCATCGCCCGAGCGATTGCTGCGCAACCCGCCACACCTGAGTGCTGCGCCCATGATCCTCAACCCACCGTTCAGCAAGGGCCGCATCGATGCGCTCGGTTTCTACCTCCAGGACGACATGATGTTCGGTGCATTGAACATCCTGGCAGGCATCCGTCACGACACGGTAAAGGGCCGCGCAGACAACATTGCCAGTCCGACACCGACTGGCAACCCACGCCGCAGCGACAACCTGTCCCGAACCGACCGCATGTGGTCCGGCTCGCTCGCCGCCATCTACGAGGTCTCGCCACTGCTCCGACCCTATGTCAATCTGTCGCGCGGCGTGCGCGCGGGCGAGATGCGCGAGCGCTTCGAGGCCTCGCCGCGCGGCGATGGTTTCTTTTACGCCGGCAACCCGCAGATCAAACCGGAAACCGCAACCCAGTTCGAGATCGGCCTGAAGGGCGCGAGCGCGGACCTGGAATACGCGGTGTCGGCCTATCGCACCACAATCAAGGACTACATCACCGGTCTGGATATCTCCGGCACGCCTGCTGCCGCTGCCGCTTGCGGCCCAATGTCCGCTGCCTGCAAACAGACCATCAACCTGGGCGAAGCGCGTCTGACCGGCCTCGAGGCACAGGCGCGCTGGCAGTTCCGCAGCGAGCAATGGCTATCTGCTGCCTACTCACGCATCCGTGGCGACAACCGTGATCTGCGCGAGCCGCTGTTCCAGATGCCGGCCGACGAGCTGAGCCTGGGCTGGGAAGGGCGCATCGCACCGCAATGGCAGGCCGACGCCACGCTGCGTGTGGTGCGCAAACAAGAGCGAGTTGCCACCGCGTTTTCCAACAACACCGAGAACCGAACCTCCGGTTTCGCCACTGCCGACGTCGGTGCCACCTGGCAGCACGGCAAACAGGGCGTTCGTCTCGCGGTGCGCAACCTTACCAACCGCAAGTATCACGAGCACCTGACCGAAGGCCTGTCTGGCCAAGAGATCAAGGCCCCAGGTCGCAGCTTCTTCATTGCTTACAACGCAAGCTTCTGAGCATGAAAAACACCCTGATCACTCTTCTCGCCTCAATCGGCCTCTGCTTTGGCGTAAACACGCAGGCCAGCGACACCAAACTGCCTGTGCTGACCCTTGCCGGGCCACCTGCAGCGGTTTCCTTTCCGCTGGTGCGCATGGCTGAATCCGGCGAACTGGCAGACATCGCCAAAAAGGTCGAGTTTGTCATTTGGCGTGACCCCGACCGGCTTCGGGTGCTGGCGCTCGAAGGCAAGCCGCGCATCATGGCCATGCCGAGCAATGTCGCCGCCAACCTGCACAACCGGGGAGCCAAACTCAAGCTGATCAACATCTCGACCTGGGGCATTCTGTGGTTGGTATCGCGCTCTCCCGATCTTCAGATCCTGGCCGACCTGAAGGGAGAGGAGATCGCCATGCCCTTCCGTGCCGACATGCCGGACATCATCTTCCACACCGTGGCAGAGAATCAGGGCTTGGACCCCCGCAAGGACTTCAAACTGCGTTATGTCGGCACCCCCATGGATGCCATGCAATTGCTGATCACCCGTCGCGTCAATCACGCACTGCTGGCCGAACCTGCCGTATCAATGGCCTTGCGTCGCAACCAATCGTTTCCGGTCAACGTGATCTCGCCCGATTTGCACCGCAGCATAGACTTGCAGCAGGAATGGGGTCGTGTCTTCGAGCGCGAGTCACGGATACCGCAGGCCGGCATCGTAGCGGTAGGCGAGTTTGCTGACCAACCCGAACTGATGGCCCGCATTCATCGTGCCTACGACGAGGCGCTGCGCTGGTGCCAGCAGAACACTGCTGAATGCGGCGCAGCGGTGGCCCGTCATATCGATCTGCTGAGCGCCGAGGCGGTGGCCGACGCCATTACGGCAAGCCCGCTGGAAGCGGTGACAGCCGCGCAAGCACGCGAAGCGCTGGAGTTCTTCTACGGCGTACTGGCCGAGCGCAACCCCGCGCTGATTGGTGGCAAGCTGCCAGACAACACTTTCTACGCTGAAACAAAATGAAAAACATCAGCCGCTGGCTCGCCGGCTTACCGGCCTATCTGTGGAGCGGATGGGGTGCCATCGCCAGCCTGCTGCTGATGCTGGCCGCCTGGGAGTGGGCGAGCGAGCTTTATGGCGAACTCATCCTGCCTGATCCGCGTAGCGCCGTGAGCACCCTGCAACAGATGCTTGCCAGCGGCGCAGCTTGGCCAGAGCTGCAGGTCACCGCCCGCCGGGCGCTCACTGGCTTTGCGTTGGCGCTGGCTGCGGGCAGTGCACTGGGCATGGCCGCTGGGGTGTCGATGACGGCCTCCATGATGTCGCGGCCAATCGTCACTGTGCTGATCGGCACCCCGCCAATCGCCTGGCTGGTGCTGGCGCTGCTGTGGTTTGGCGCAGGTGACGGCACGCCGGTGTTCACAGTGTTCATCGCGGCATTTCCGGTCATCTTTGTTGGCGCCATGCAGGGGGCGCGCACGCTAGACGGCCAATTGCGCGAGCTCGCGCGCACGCTGCGCATGCCGGCCACGATGCGCTTCACCGACCTCTACCTGCCCCACATGCTGTCCTATCTGTTTCCGGCCTGGATCACCGCGTTGGGCATCTCCTGGAAGGTGGTCGTCATGGCCGAACTGCTCGCCAGCAGCGACGGCGTTGGGGCTGCGCTGGCCGTCACCCGCTCACACCTGGACACATCCGCCACGCTGGCCTGGATCATGGCTATCGTCGGTCTGCTGCTGGCGGTGGAGTATCTGGTGCTCGAACCCATCAAACGTGCAGTTGAACGCTGGAGAGCCCCAGCATGAACACATCAAAACTGGTGATTCTGGCAAACCGGCAAGCCAGGCTTGCAGACACCACACCAACAAAACAATCACCAGCCACATCAGAGCCAGAATCACAAACAACACCCCCAAGGGCAGCAAGATTATCACCGACCTGCCAGTCTGTTCACCAATGTGATCGTGCGCCCTCACCTGCGGCCAAACATCTGCGGGTAATCGGGCTCAGTCACGCTTACGCACTGACCGAAATCCTGTCGAATATCGACGTCGAGGTCGAATCCGGCCAGGTTACCGCCTTGGTCGGTCCGTCAGGTTGCGGTAAAACCACGCTGATGCATCTGGTCGCCGGTTTGATCACGCTGCGCGAAGGGCGCATCGAAACCAGCTTCAGCAATCCGGCCTGTGTGTTCCAGCAACCGCGCCTGCTGCCCTGGAAAACTACCCTAGACAATATCGCGCTCGGGCTAAAGGCAGCAGGTATTAGCCGACTTGAGCGTCAGCAACGCGCCATCGCGCTGGCAAACCGAGTCGGGCTGCTCATCGACGACCTCGACAAGTTTCCACACCAACTCTCGGGTGGCATGCAGAAGCGCCTCGCGCTCGCTCGCGCTCTGGTCACTCGGCCCGAGCTTGTGCTTTTCGACGAGCCCACCGCCGGGCTCGATCCGCTGCGGCGCAACGCCG
>DAIMZH010000080.1:10207-12010 GCA_036734105.1 Azoarcus sp.
GCTGGTGCTGGAGCCCGATCTGCTGCTACTGGACGAGCCTTTCTCGGCGCTGGACATCGGCCTGAAAGCCGAACTCTATCGCCTGCTTGCCGAGCACATGGAACACCGCGAGATGGGCGCATTGATGATCACCCACGACCTGATGGAGGCGGTGCGCTTGTCGGACACCATCCTCGTCATGGCGCCGGAACCCGGCCGAATCGTACAACGCGTGCGGATCAATCACCCCGCGCAACAGCGCGACGAATCCTTTGTTTATCACAACACCGCCGCCCTGCTGGAAAACCCAACGGTGCGCCAAGTGTTCGGCTTGCCCACATCCAGTTCAGGCGAAAAATTCAACTCAAGCGCCAGCACGGTGGCCATCCGCTTCGACTCTTGCACCCCCGTCACTGCCTCACGCCGCGCAGGCTTGCAATGTTGAAACACACCGCCCCTCGCCCCACTCCAGCCCTGTTGTTGTGCGCCTTCCGACCCTTCTTTCTGTTCACCGCCTTGTCCGGTGCGCTGTCCATGGCCGCCTGGGCGTTGTTTCTGGCGGGGCACCTGTCGCTTCCGATCACGCCCACCGGCCCAATCGCCTGGCACGGTCACGAGATGGTGTTCGGCTTCGGTCTCGCCGCCGTCGCAGGCTTTACGCTCACTGCAGTGCCGGAGTTCACCGCCACCCGCGCGGTCAGCACGCGCATCATCGCGGCGCTCGCCACCTTGTGGCTGATCGCGCGCGCTGGCTTCCTGATCGGTGACGCGTTCGGCGCATGGTTGACCGCGGTTGCCGAAACTCTGCTTGTGGCTGGCCTCATCGCCACGCTGTCACCGCGCCTCTGGCGCGATCCCGACCGCCGACACCTCGCCTTTCTGTGGGCATTGCTCGCCATGCTGATCACCGTCGTCGGCTACCACTTCGACACTCTCATCGCCAACATGCATGCAGCACGCTGGCTGCACGCTGCAACCGGCGTGCTGATGGTGTTGATGGTGGTGGCCATGAGCCGCATCTCGATGCGCATCGTCAACGCCGCTCTGGAAGATCGCGGCGAAAAAAACGTCGCCTATCTGGCCCGCCCACCACGACGCAACCTGGCAAGCTTTTGCATTTCGCTATACACCGTGCTCGAATTTGCACAACCCGCCTCTGCCATCTCCGGCTGGGTTTCGCTCGCTGCAGCCGCAGCCATGCTCAACCTCACCAACGACTGGCATGTCGGTCGCGCGCTAGCTCGCCGCTGGGTGCTGATGCTCTACACCGTCTACTGGCTAATGGCGATTGGCTACGGCTTGATCGGCCTGTCGCTGCTCGCCGACATCGGCACCCTGAGCGGTGCACGCCATGTGCTAAGCGTCGGTGCGATGGGTTTGGGCATCTTCGTCATCATGAACATCGCCGGACGGGTCCACGCCGGTGTGCAACCAGATGAAAGACCGTGGGTGCTGCTGGTGGCATTAATGCTGGTTATTGCCGCACTCTCGCGCGCCACCGTGGGCTGGCTGGAGCCAACGCTATCGCTGTTTCTACCCGCCACGCTGTGGGTGATCGGCTACACAGTGTATTTTGCCCACGCCTGGCCAGTCATGAGCCGACCGCGCAACGACGGCCAAGCTGGCTGCGCTGGATTGCCGGAATAAAGGATCATTTGAAGGGGGTTTTTACCTTGTAGGGCTTTGACCCCATCATGCATGCTGGCTTGGTGAGAGAGGCGGTTTTGAATGTCCTCGATCAGGGGACAGCGGCTTTGTTAAACTTAGGTCGTTTGCATACCGCCTAAGACCTCAATGACCCTGCTTGACCCCAAGAACGACTTC
>DAIMZH010000081.1:0-9210 GCA_036734105.1 Azoarcus sp.
CAGTTTGCTCGATACCCAGCAACTCAACTGGAAGCACCTGATGGGGCACAGACAAGTCACCGATGCCTACTTGCTGGGTTTGGCCGTGAGACACCAATGCAGGTTTGTGACCCTGGATAAGCGAATCAACCCGGACGTAGTGGCAGGAGCCAGGCCTGAGCATTGCGTGAATCTTGCATGAACGATGTTTCTCTGGGTATCCGCCAGCACAAAGATCACGGGTTGTCCGGCAGTGAGATACGGAACCGGATAATTCAAGCGCCTTTCACTCAGCAACAAACCGGGAAACTATTTCGTAGCCGTTCGTTGCTGTTAGCATCAGTGGTTTAGTTCAGGACACGGTTTGAATGCGAGCAACCCGCAGAAACACGCCCAAGTGCCACCCCAAACCCTGGGTGCCCAAGCCATGCTGACTCCTCTCAAGAAGCACATGCTGGGCGCAACCATCAAAGCACTTTTCAGCGGCCGTTTCCTGATGGCGGGAGGACACCTACCCCCACAGGGGCATATCGTGCCGGCTGACTTCTGCGGAGTCGGCGTCGCCACCAATGCAGACCCGGAAACAGATCGCGCAGTCATCAGTTCGCTGCACAAACTCGGCGTCAGACAAGTCCGTCTGGACTTCACCTATGGTGATCTCGACAACCATGTCGCACGCTTTCTTGAGGCGCTGCTGAGCGACGGCTTCAAAGTCATGCTTCACCTGTTGCAGCCCTTCGAAGCCGCCAACCGGATGCCCCAGGAAGCCGCACAAGCCGAATGGCAGCAGTTCGTCAGCGACACGCTGGACCGCTTTGGCAAGCAGGTCGAATTCATCGAAGTCTGCTCCACCATCAACCGCAAACGCTGGGCAGGATACAGCCTGGAAGGCTTTCTCGCCGCATGGCGCATCGGCCATGACGCAGCTCGCCAGCGCGGCCTGACACTCGCAGGCGCCAGCATCACCGACTTCGAACCCCCATGGACTGCCGGCATTCTCGACATCCTGCAAAACGAAGGACTGCTGCCCGACATCCACACCGACAACCTCTTCGCGGAAAGAGCGACCGAGCCTGAACGCTGGGACCACAAGATACTCGGTCCTCGCCTGGCGCCTCTGGCACGCTTCAACCTTGTCAAGAAGGCACGACTGTTGCATCGGCTTGGTGCCCACGCAGGCGTACCAAGAATGATGTCACCCGCCGCATTCTGGACCCTGCCGCGCATTGAGCGGATGTTGCCCGACAGCGAGCAGAAGCAGGCGGACTACCTTGCCCGCTATATGGTGCTATGCGCCGCGTCTGGCGCTCTGGAAAGAGCCTGCTGGGGGCCGCTGGTGTGTCATCGTGAAGGGCTGATCGACGACGGCGACCACGCCTACCCAAAGCTGGAGCGCATCACACATTACGCGTCAGTTACCGGTAGCAGACGCGACTTCAGGGTGCGCCCGGCGTTTCACGCTCTGGCGGCGTTCAACAGCTTGATTCCTGGGGCGCGCTACTTGGGCAGACATGGACACCAGCTTGAAGTCCATCGCTTCCTGAGCGAAGGCTCCGAGACTCACGTTATCTGGACAGCCAACGCGTGCGCTGCTGCAGCTTGCGATCTCTATTCTCCAGAAGACCTGCTCAAGGCGAAGTGGCTGGATCGCGACGGTAACACCTTGCCAGAACCCCCAACACTTTTCTCTGAAACACCGATCTACGCCTGCTGGCCAAAATCACTCACACCGACCCTGTCGCCTCAGGCACGAGCACTACCCGGTCTGCGTATACATCGGCATCAGGGCCAGCAGCACTTCTACTACCGAAGCCAGCATTGGCATGGCATGGTGCTAGCCAGTAACCGTGCTGAGGCGGACATCCTCATGCAGGGACTGCGCCCCGACATGCTTCAAACACCTGCCAAGCGCGCTGACAATGCCCTGCGACACGCCCGAAATGCGATCTGGACGGTCACCGACCCGCGCTGTACGGATAAGCAGTTGGTGGTCAAAAAACCCATCAAGCACCATCTGCATAAAAAGCTGTTGGATCGCCTGAAACCCTCCAAGGCAGTCAGAAGCTGGAGCGGAGCTTCCGAACTGTTGCGCCGAGGCATCGACACCGCCAGGCCAGTAGCCTGGTTCGAGGCGCGGCGAGACAACCTGACCGAGAACTGGTTTGTTTGCGAGAGGATCGAGGGCGGTCAGTCAATTGGAGCAATATTCAGCCAATTTAGGAGCGGACAAACACCGCAATGCCTCGAAGAGCCTCAAATGCTCTACGCAACACTGGCCACTGAGTTGCACCGACTGCACGACAAGGGTGTTTTTTTTCGCGATCTGTCGGGTGGCAACATCTTGATGCGCCCCGGGGATGAGATGCGATTCGCACTTATCGACACAGCCAGATTACGCGCGGGTAAGCCTGGCAGCGTCAGCCTGCAGCAGCGTCTGGCTGACCTGGTTCGCGCCTGCCACAAGCTTGCTCCAGCCGAACAGAACGCTTTCATCCAGTGCTATTTTGCGGTTGAAAAAAGACCAGTTCCTGCACATGTCCGTTACCATCTCGCCGCCTACTCGCTGAAAGCCAGTCTGAAGCGGCGAATCAAGAAAACAGCGGTATACAAGCACCTGAAACGCTGACGCCACACATGTCCTCATTGATCAAGTCCGGCCTCATCGTTTCCTTGTTCGTACTCGCCGGACGCCTGACCGGTTTCGGCAGAGAATGGCTGCTCGCTTTCCGCGGCGGCGCGAGCGAACACACTGACATCGCGATCGTGCTGCTGACTTTCCCCGACCTGGTCGTTAACCTGCTGCTGGGTGGCGGCCTGACCGCAGCGCTTGTTCCTGCCTACAGACGCTTGGGCCCGGGTGGGGACACCGCCCTGTTACTGCAGGCCAGTCGCATCATCGGTGGGGTATTCGTGCTGCTGGCCTTGAGCATCGCAATCCTTGCGTTGCCAACGCTCAGCCTTCTTGCGCCGGGCCTGAGCGAAGCAACACGAGAGTCCTTCGTCTGGCACTTCCGGCTGGTCACCCTGTCCTTACCCATGGCAGCCCTGTCAGGCGCAGTCGTTGCCTTGCTGAACTCACGCGAGCGCTTTGCATTGGGAGCGGCGGGCACGTTGATCTTCAATCTTTCGGTCATCACCAGCCTGCTGGTGTTACCCCCCACAGAAACGGTCACCGCCATTGCCGCGGGAGCACTGATAGGGGCGGGTTTACGTCTGGCTACGCAGACATGGGGCCTTAAACCAGTCTGGACACCTCCGATCGGGCGGCATGGCTTGATTGATCGCACTCTCGTCGCTCAGTTTCTCGGCAGCTTCAGTTTTCTGACTGTTCTGGTGATACTGCCGCCACTCGCACGTGCATTTTCGTCACTCGACGACGCGGGCTCGCTGTCCCTGTTCAACTATGCGTACAAGCTGGTCGAGCTACCAATGGGCGTGGTCATTGGTTCAATCGTCACTGTGTTGTTGCCACGACTGGCAGCGGATCTCCCGCAAGGCAGCGCTGCAGCAGGACATGCAAGCCTGGCAGCCGGTTTGCGCTTTACGCTGCTGTTTTCCCTGATCATCGCCATTCCGTCGATATTTTTCGCAGACGTTCTCGTTCATATCGCCTTTTTCAGCGCCAGCCTCAGCGCGGATCAGTTCGATACCCTGGCAGCCTTGGCCAGCATAGGCTTCATGGCCTTACCCTTTCAGGCAATGCTCAACGTGTACGCATCTGCCTTTGCTGCCAGCGGGCACACACGGCCACTTTTACTGACGGCGATATTCATGCTGTCATGCGTCGCCATTCTGGCACCAAATCTTCAGGCAAAAGTCGGCCTGAGCGGCGTCATGATGAGCTATGGCATCGCCTATCTTGCTGGAACCCTGCTGCTCACCTGGCACACAGCCCGACACTTTGGCAGTGCAACGCTCCGCTCAGCATTGCGCCATGCCCCGACAAGTATCGTTCTCCCGGCTGGGGCAGGGCTCGGCGTGGCATACCTCGGCAGTATAATGGGCGCTGCCTCATGGTCCAGGCTACTGTGGGCGTGCCTGACAGTCATCGTGATGCTGACCATTGTCATCCTGTCTGATCAGCGACTCAGAGCCGCCTGCATGAAAAGAATCAAAGGACATGCCAGATGATGCAACTGATGATGATAGTCAACCAGCCGGACATCGCTGCGCATGTTGCTGGCTGCGGTGTCGACCGGATTTTTGTTGACCTCGAGCACCTCGGCAAGCAGGAGCGACAAGGGCATCTTGATACCTGGATGTCACGGCACACGCCTGACGACATCTCGGCCATCCGAGCAGCGATAGGCAACACCTCGCTGCTCGTCCGCCTCAACCCGTGGCATGCAGGCTCGCATGCCGAGATCGAAGATGCCCTGACACGTGGCGCCGATCTTCTGATGCTACCCATGTTCAGGTCAATCGACGAAGTTCAGCGTTTCTGCAGGTTGGTCCGGGAGCGAGTACCCGTCGTTCCGCTTGCCGAAACTCGCGAGTCTCTCGATATTCTGCCCCTTGTCGCCAGAACACCCGGCGTTGGCGAGGTATTCATCGGACTCAACGACCTGCATCTGTCGCTGGGGCAAACCTTCATGTTCCAGCCATTGGCTCGGATTGGTGAAGGCTTGCTGACGGCAGAACGGATAATCGGAGAGCATGTCCGGCTTGGTTCGCGCTCAGCCATTCTGTCGCGGACGTTTCACCGTCAGGCCCGGACACTTGCTGAACTGAACAAGGAAATGGATTTTTCGCTCGAAATAGCGAAACTACGCAGCGCCATCGCAGAGAGTGAATCGGCATCCCCATCGGCGCTGGAATCCAACCGCCAGGATGTCCAACGAATCGTCAGTGAAATTTCCTGGCATCTCGCGAAGAAAAACTGACCCGACTGACTTCAAGCCTTTAACGAGCGTTGCCGGAGCAAAAACGTGTGCGGAATCTTTGGATACTTTGACAGACAACGTGAACCCTTGCCGACTGACAAGCTGCGGGCGATGGGCGCGATGTTGCGTCATCGTGGCCCGGATGATCAAGGCATCCACATGGCAGAGGGCCTCGCCATTGGCAATCAGCGGCTTTCCATCATCGACATTGCCGGGGGCCATCAACCCTTTGTGTCGGACGACGGACAGATCGCCGTGGTCCAGAACGGGGAAATCTTCAACCATGTCGAACTGGCACAGGAACTTGAAGGCTCAGCCTACGCCTGCCGCAGCCACTCCGACACCGAAGTGTTGCTGCGCCTTTACGAACGTGACGGCATAGCTTTCCTGAGCCGCCTCAACGGCATGTTCTCCATTGCCATTCATGATGCCAGGCTGGATGTGCTCTACCTTGCCAGAGATCGTATCGGTGTCAAACCGCTCTACATCCACGATGACGGCAAGCGCCTCAGCTTTGCATCCGAGATCAAATCGCTGTTGCGCACCGGCGTTAAGAGGCAACTGAACCCGCAAGCGCTGCATCACTACCTGACCTTCAACTACGTTCCCCCGCCGCTCACGCTTTTTGAAGGAATTGAGCATCTCAAACCCGGGCATTTCCTGCGCATTGATCGTCGCGGCAGCCAGCAGCACCAGTGGTGGCGACTTGCTGACCAGCACACCGAAACCCGCTCCGAAGACAACTGGATCGCCGAGTTCAACGCCACGCTGGACGACGCAGTACGCCTCAGACTGCGCTCTGACGTGCCTTTTGGTGCCTTTCTGTCGGGCGGCGTGGACTCCAGCACTGTGGTTGGTCTGATGAGCCGCCATATGAACGAACCGGTCAATACCTACGCCATCGGTTTTCACGAAGCGCGTTTCGATGAGAGCCCTTTTGCCGCAAAGGCAGCCGCCCGTTTCGGAACCCGGCACACCATGCGCAAGGTTGACGCCAATATGCTTGACCTCTGGCCGCTGGCGGTATGGTTTTGCGATCAACCGCATGGGGATGTGTCGTTCATGCCCACTTACCGCGTCGCCCACCTCGCGGCGGAAGAGGTCAAGGTTGTGCTGACCGGCGACGGTGGAGACGAACTGTTTGCCGGCTACGACAAATACCGCAACTTCTTCTCTGCCCCCGACGCGCTGAGTTGCAGCGACGCAATGTTCCGTCAGCGTTACCACGCGAACCTCAGCCTGTTTGACGAAGCCGCGAAGGACTCGCTGTACACCCCGGAGTTCGCAAAGCTAGCTGCCAATACCCGCTCCTCTGGCATCACCAGCCCCCTGTTCGATGAAGCGGCCCACCTTGACCGCATCAACCAGGCCTTGTACATCGACATGCAACTACTGCTGGCCGGTAACAACCTGGTAAAGCCGGACCGCATGGGCATGGCCTGCTCACTTGAGGCCCGCACCCCATTTCTTGACTATCGCATGATGGAGCTCGCCTTTCGAATGCCCAGCAGCATCAAGCTACGCGACGGCGTGACCAAATACATCTTCAAGAAAGCTGCGCGCGAACTCATAGGCGATGAACTGGCCTACAGGCGCAAGCAGATGTTTACGGTGCCGGTTGGGGAGTGGTTTCGCGGTTCACTGGCTGGTTTCGTTGAAAGCCTGCTGCTGTCTGAACGCACGCTGTCGCGGGGTCTGTTCAGGGCACAGTCGGTACGCAAACTGCTTCAGGAGCACCAGCAACCGGCAACCGATCGCACCCGCGAATTACGCGCGCTGATTGCCGTAGAGTTGTGGGCACGAATGTTCATCGACCCGACCGACTTCGAACAACACTCCTCACCCGGTTTTGCCGAGTTGGGCATTACCTTCCCCACCGCGTTTGCTCAACCAGCACCAAGCACCGAATGAAACGATTTTTCGACATCCTGTGTGCGGCTTCCGCACTCGCGCTGCTCGCCCCCCTGCTGCTTGCCATTGCACTGGTCGTGCGAATCGACTCACCAGGACCGTTGCTTTATCGCCAGACCCGGGTGGGGCTGGGTGGAAAGACTTTCTCCATGTACAAATTCCGCAGCATGATCACCAACGCCGACCGTATTGGCGGTTATCAAACGCAACAACAAGACCCTCGCATCACCCCAGGCGGGCGCTGGCTCCGCAGAACAAGTCTCGATGAATTACCACAACTGCTCAATGTGCTCAAAGGAGACATGAGCGTTGTCGGACCACGCCCCGATGTTCCGCAGCAGCAGTCGTTATACTCCCGGGAAGACTGGGCCTTCCGACATACTGTGCGACCGGGCATCACCGGCCTGGCGCAGGCAACACTCAGATCCGAAGCGACAACCGAGCAACGGCTGCAGCTCGATCTTGACTATGTCAGGAGACATTCGCTCCTTTTTGACCTTCGCATCATACTGATGACCGTCCGGCAACTCTGGACAAAAGGCAGCTACTAGCCAAGACAAACCAAGAACAAAGGCATGCAAATGAGCAATAACGAACAACCCAAATCCTTCAATGCAGTCGTCCTGCCCCATGCCAAGGGCCAGGAAACCGGCTATCCCGAGGAGTTGCTCCGTCACATCCTCCACGATCTTGGTGGCCTTCAAAATGGTAGCTTCATGGACCTGGGGGGTGGCTGGGGCGCTCACACAAAGATTGCCATGCATCTGGGCTTTGATGCGGTTTCACTGGATAGAGAGGCTGCAGCGGACGACGTCCCTCACCTGATCTGCAACATCGCCAAAGAGCGCTTCCCGTTCGAAGACAACCATTTCGACGTGATTTTTTCAAAATCCGTCATCGAGCATTTCTACACTTTCGAATTGCCTCACCTCATGGCCGAAATCTTTCGGGTACTCAAACCAGGGGGAAAGGTCATATTCATGACTCCAGACTGGGACTCAAACACCCGGAACTTTTACAAGGTGTTTTCACATGTCACTCCGTACACTCGTGAAAGCCTGACCCAATGCCTCAAGATGTACGGATTCGAGAACGTTCAAACCACCAAGCTGATCCAGCTTCCCTCGACATGGCACAGCCCGTTCATGGCAACGCTCGCAAGCCTCACGGCTGCGCTCCCCCTGCCTCGCAGCACTTCCAAATGGGTACGCTGGAGCAAAGAGGCCTCTCTCGTGGGCGTAGGCAGCAAGCCACGGAACTGAAAAACCAAAGCAAAGCCAGCAACTGATGAAAGTATTTTTGACCTGTTATGGTGGCGCGCATATTGCAGCCGTCGCGCCATTGGTGCGTACGCTCACCAAACGCGGCCACCACTGTACCTTGCTTGCATTGACGACCGCAGCCCAGGTAGCTGAACTCGAGCAACTGAACCCGCTTCGTCCAATCGACTTCATTGACAATTCAGACCCAGCAATACGTCTCCCTGGCATCAAGCTCGCCGAAAGACACCACACAGACGGCAAGGGAATCAGCCTGGAAGAGTCCATCGCCTATCTCGGCGTATCGTTTCGTGATCTGGCCTCAGATATTGGCGAATCCGCCGCCTGGCAGCGTTATCGTGAGCTTGGCCTCAATGCCTTCACTCCGGTGCATTTCATGCGCGAAGTCCTGTCGCGGACTCAACCCGATGTCGTCGTAGCGACAACATCTCCCAGAATGGAAAAGGCGGCCTTGCGAGCGGCCTATCAACTCGACATTCCAAGTCTGTGCATGATCGAGTTGTTCGGCATTCTTGAAGAACCCTGGCTTGCCCGCCCGGACAACGGTCACGTGATAGCTGTGTCGCGCGAAGATGTGATCAAACGCCTTAGCGCTGCGGGGCGACAAAGGGATGACATCCACCTTGTCGGCAGCCCCATGTTTGATCAGTTAGCCGATCCCGGTCTGCCTTCTGCCGGAAAACGCTGGCGGCAGGAGCGGCGGATTCCCGAAGACCAAAAACTGATTTTCTGGGCAGAGCAACCCGAGCCGGACAACCCTCAGTTGCCCCGACGGGTACGACAGCATCTTGCCGACGTCTGCCGGGCCAACGGGTGGCGACTGATTGTACGCTTGCATCCGAGCAGCACGGACCCACGCGGCGAGGTCATTCCCGAGGGCTGCCTGCAGAGCTACGCACATGAACCGCTGTCGCACCTGATTCACGCCTGTGATGTCGGCGTCACACTGACCTCAACAGTCGGCTGGGAACTTCTACTGTCCGGCAAACCCCTGCTTGTTCCGCGCATCTCATCCTATGCGCGCTTTGTAACCTATGGCGACAGTGACGGTGCGCTGGCGGTTGAGTCCCTTCAGGATATTCAGTCCGGCCTTCACTCACTCCTCACGGATACCCCTGCAGCACAACAGCTTGAAACCCTGCGAAGGACCCTGCCGC
>DAIMZH010000081.1:9220-10705 GCA_036734105.1 Azoarcus sp.
CGAGAACGCCATCATGAACCCTGAAACCAGACATCCTGTACTGCACGTCGTTCATTGCATTGACACGGAGGGGCCGCTCAACGAAGACATACACGCGACCTTCTCCCGACTGAAAAGCATATTCGGCATAGAGCTACCCCCATCAATTGACACGCTTGAAGCCCTGCAACGCCAGGAAATCGAACTTGGCGGAATGGAGGCACGTGTCGCCGCCGTACTATCGCCGGCGCTGCTTGCGTATAACCGCGACTGGAGCGACATTCAGCGAATGCTTGAAGACGCCCTGTCGGCCAGTTTCAGAAACCGGATGCTTGATGCCAACGGGCGGGGCTGGGTTTATAGCTGGCACTGTCTGGACCACCTTGGATATACGGAAAACCCACGTCATAAAGCCTTGGGTTATGGCAAGGTCTTCAACTTCTATAAACAGATCCTCGCAACAAGCAAAAGCACCCGGGACGAGATCAACTGGCATTTTCATCCACTCTCGCTGACACGCCGTCCGCTCGCCGCAGCGACCTCGTTCAACAACTCAATGGACATTCTGCTACCAGTCATTGCCAGACGCATACTGGAAGACTGTTGGTTTCCAACAACCAACCGACCAGGTTTTCATGCCGAGCGACCGGACAGCCATCTGTTCCTTGAACAATGGCTACCCTTCGACTACGCCAATCAAGCCTGTGACGACAACTTGCAAGGTCAGCGTGATCTTCAACTCGGACGCTTCGGAGACTGGACCCGCGCCCCCGCCGACTGGCTTGGTTATCACCCCAATCACGACGACTACCAGACACCCGGATATTGCCGTCGCTGGATATTCCGATGCCTGAACGTTGGAACAAGGCTGCGTTGCCTGACCGAAACACATGTCCGCCAGGCCTTTGATGACGCCTGTGCCAAAGGCAGCGCAATACTTGCCTTCGCCGACCATGACTATCGCGACATCCGGCCGGATGTCGGACATGTTCGACAACTGCTTGCAAATGTCGCACCCGACTACCCCGAGGTATCACTGCGCTTTTCGGGCGCAGAAAAAGCCGCTCAGCAACACGTCTGCCTGCTGGAAAATCGTGAACCTCAATCTCCTCCCACGTTTGATCTGAAGCTTGACGGCAACCGCCTACATGTCAGGCTAATTGCAGGCAGCATGTTCGGACCACAGCCATTTCTTGCAATCCTTGACTGCAGCGGCCGCTATTATCACGACAACTTAGACATCATCGAACCCGGGAAACACTGGACCTATGTGTTCGATGAACAGACCCTGGCACTGGAGTCCCTATGCCGGGCAGGCGTAGGAGCTGCGGGCAAAGACGGCGGCTTTGGCGTCAAATCAATTGCTTTCGCATAACCCCGAGGCATGTATGTACTCGCCGCCGTTTCAGTCTTGTTCGTCCTTTCCTGGGGCATGGCGCCCAAGATGCTGCTCGGTCTGACCCTTGCCCTTGCTGGTCTCGCCAGCCTTGGAGGCTGGTTTTACGC
>DAIMZH010000081.1:10715-11975 GCA_036734105.1 Azoarcus sp.
TCCAGAACCCAGTTTCACATGTCATTCACCCGCTTACCGACATTTTCGGACAACCGGTCGCACTATTGCCAGATCTCGCGTTGCTCGGCTTCTATTTATTGTTCGTCTCCATTTTTGGAACTTTACTTTGGCGCAAGCACAGTGCTCCATTATTACGCCTGCTCATCGCAGGGCTATCGTTGTTCTGGTTGCTAAGCCTGGCCACAGTGCTCCTTGTTGCTGCCAATAACGCACCGCAGGACAACCTCGTCCAAACCACGACTGCGCTTTCTGCCTGGGGAACCTGGGTTTACTGGGCTTTTCTGGCCTTGCCAGGGATGTTTGCTATTTTTGGGCTAGCGTCATTATTTCTGCCGCAGGAGCACAACTTAGTCATCGAACTAGCCTTTGCCGGTTTGTTGATGAGCAGGCAGGCACAACGAGCAGTTTGGACGGCAACCCAAGAAATGTTGCCGATCGTGACCATTCCAGCGCTGTGTCATGGCTATCATCTATGCAAGCAATAATGAACTTTGATCTCAGTCATGCGCCACTTGGCGTTTTACCCCGCCTATCTTCGTGTTGCACTCAATCACCAAAGCATGACTCAATCGACCAACTACACTAGGGAAGTCAGCGGACAGCTTTCCAATGGCGAGTGGGTTGTAGTTGATATAATCAGGGGCTTTCCTCTCAGCCAAAACACTCACGAACTGTCTCTATTCCTAGTCAGTCAACAAAGCACTTTCAGGAAACTTCGATTCAATTTTTTACCTGATGAATCCAAACCTGACGCAGCTTACGCAGGTCTGACCGAACTTGAAACCTACTTCTCCCAACACCGCTTCAATGGCGCAGGAAGAGCAACGCATGCAAACCAAGAATCTGAAATCGAGAGACCTTCATCCTGAAGAAATCGCTGAAGAGTTCTATCGCCTGATGCCGCTCGACATCGACGACATGCTGATTCATCGTGGCGATTTCAGCGACACATGTTGTCCGGCTTGTCATGGTCGTCATGTTCCATACGCATTCACTTATCAAAAACTGGACTACCGTCGTTGCAATGATTGCGGCATGCTTTACATATCTCCGGCGCCAAGTGAAGAGCTCCATCTGGATTTCGTCCGCAACAGCCGTGCCATGGCCTTCTGGCGCGAGATGCTGCCACCGGACATGAAGGTCTCACGCCGCCCCATGTACCAGGAGCGGGTAGCCTACGCACGCGCGGTTTGGCAGCGTTTCGGCGTCAAGCCGGACAGCATTCTGGAACTCGGTGCG
>DAIMZH010000082.1:0-11764 GCA_036734105.1 Azoarcus sp.
AGCCGCGCATTATAAACACCATCACTGCCCTGTCAAGCGGTTGTGCCGATAATGTTGGAGAAAAACTGACTTTTCGCCTCTGTCGCATACGATCTGTGCGGTTTCATTGGTCATAGAATGAAGGGCCATGAGCCGGACGCCATGGTGGTTTTGACAGGGTTCGACTACCAGGTGAGAGAGGGTAGCGCCAAGCAACACCGGGGATTGCTTGGTACCAGCCCGCTAGCCCGTCTCGACTTGCGCTCTCAGGCTGCCCGCAGGCGGTTTGACTGACACCTGACCACGCGAAAACATGACCTGCGCCAGGGTTCCTTGCCCTGCAGGGTTGGAACTCAGACTCACGGTGGCTCCGTGGAGTTCGGCAATTTCACGGACAATCGGCAAGCCAAGACCAGAACCACTTTCGGCGCTTCCGAGCACCCGATAGAAGCGCTCGAAGACCAGTTCCCGGTCAGACTCCGGAATTCCAATGCCGCTATCCTCAACCTCGAAAATGATGGCTCCAGCCGCACGCGTGCGCGCTGTCACGCTACCGCCTGGCGGGGTGTATTTGATGGCGTTATCGACAAGATTTTTGATCATCTCGCGCAACAGGACAGCACTCCCTTCTACCACCAGAAGGCTACCGCTTTGCTCAACACCGAAGTCTATTCTTTTCATCAAGGCGCCGGGAAAGAGGTCTCTTGCAACCTCGGTGACAAGTTGCTCAATGTCGACCCTTTCAATAGCGTAGACTTTTTCTGAGGTAGCCTCTGCCCGGGCCAGTGCCAGCAACTGATTGATAAGATGACTTGCCCTGTCTGCACTTTCAGCGATTTGATGCAGTGAACGACGCAACTGATGGGGATCGGGTTCCTGCATGGCCAACTCGGTTTGCATCTTCAGCCCAGTGAGCGGGGTTCTCATCTGATGCGCAGCGTCGGCAATGAACCTTTGCTGAGACTGCAGATTTTCTTCAAGCCGCGTCATCATGTCATTGAACGAGACAATCAGTGGTCTGACCTCTTCGGGCACGCTGGATGGTGCAATGGGAGACAAGTCTGTCGGACGTCTTCTACGGATACGGCTTTGCAACTGATTCAGCGGTGCGATCCCGCGCGTCAAACCGACCCACACCAGCACGACCGCCAGAGGAATGATGGCGAACTGCGGCAGTAGTACCCCTGTAACCACTTTAGACGCCAATGCAACTCGCTTGTTGCGGGTTTCGGCAACCTGGACCATAAACACATGATCAGTGCTCGCAGAAGGCTGCCTGAATTGATACGCGACCCGAACGTCCTCACCCAGGACGAAGTCGTCACGAAAGAACACCTGATTGAAAATCAGGTTGCTGGGGTAGGACACGCGCGGTATTTCAGCATCGCCAACGAGCACCTCACCATCTATCTCAGCAACTTGATAGTAGAGGATGTCGTCCTGGTCGGAACGAAACAATAAGCGTGGTGGCGCGGGAAAATCAACGGCAAAGTCATCACCCTGCTTGACAATCAAGCGTCCAAGCGTCCGTACATTGTCAGCAAGCGCAAGGTCGTAAGGTTGATTGGCAATGCCATCTGCGACATTATGGGTGACAATGATGGAGATCGGCCACAGGAAGAGCAACGGCGCGAGCATCCAGTCAAGAATCTCTCCAAAAAGTGAGTTCGGTTGCGAACGCCGCCCGTTCGCGCTGGACCGATCAGGCTTTCGTCGCTTGCGCAACATTCGGGTTTTCCAGGCAATACCCCAGCCCACGAACCGTCACGATGCGCACACCGCTGTCTTCAAGCTTTTTGCGAAGACGGTGGACGTAGACCTCGATAGCGTTACTCGACACTTCCTCGCCCCAGCCACATAGGTGTTCAACCAGTTGATCCTTGCTCACCAGGCGACCTGAGCGGAGCAGAAAAATCTCCAACAAGCCGATCTCGCGCGCCGATAACTCCACCACCTCGCCACTGACTCTGACAACTCGGTCAGCCTGATCGTACATCAGGCAACCCAGCTCAATGGTCTTGGCTTGCCCGGTTCCGCGGCGGGTCAGCGCGCGCACTCGTGCCTCAAGCTCTGGCAGCGCAAAGGGGTTGGTCATGTAGTCGTCCGCACCAGCGTCAAGACCACGCACGCGATCCTCGACACCATCCTGCGCAGTAAGGATCAGAACCGGCATGGTTGATTTACGACATCGAAGTCGCCTGAGCACCTCGATTCCTGACAGTCGGGGAAGCCCGAGATCCAGGATCAGCAGGTCAAACGCTTGAGCTGCCAAGGCTGCGTCAGCGTCGCTACCACTGGCTACGTGATCGACAGCGTAACCACTGCGCTTCAAGGCCCTCCCAAGCCCATCGGCGATCACCGGATCATCTTCAGCAAGTAGAATTCGCATAATGACAACGATGTAAGTTGGCTGTAAGCGGACCTGATTAGACTTGTATCCGCTGTTCTCCTTTCGGCCAGACAGGTGAAATGAGCGTTTTTACATGCTCGTTTACCCAAGGGGGCCTAGCCGCATGGCGAACACCCCCTTGCCGCTTTTTATCTCTGTATTGGCCTGACAAGGGTCTGAGCCCTTTTGCGGCACAAGGCCCGGGACGCGGCGCTGAACATGCCGGGCCACAAAAACCAACAACCTTGTCCAAAGTGTGTCAATTATTGCACGTTGCCGCCAATCGCGGCAGCTTGTCTTGTCATTGATTTTCGATGTGAGGTGGGGGCCTGCGCCCGGAATGCCGCGCCGGACTGCGATAATCTGGCTGCACGGCATCTGCCAGCCGCCATGGCGGCACTGACAAGAAGCGGGCACAGCGGGCATTTTCGACACCGGCTGGCTGCCCGTCTGACTCGATCGATGATTGCAGACCGCTCAACAAACCGCATCAAACGCTTTCGCAGCTGATACGCCTGCAGCGCTGCTCAAGGAAAAAGTACGCCTGGTTTGTCGCACGCGGCAGTCGACCAGATCGCCAGCGTTCTTGTGAAAGGCTGTGAGCCTAAAAAGCCATTAGCTAAAAAAAAAGCGCGCTTGCGCGCGCTTTTCTCCTCCACCTGGCCAGCTTGAAAACCGGCTTCCTCCATTATTCTGTGCCGGCCGCAGTCTCTGTGGAATGCTGGCCAGCAAGCTGCGTCAGATCAGCCCTTGAGCTGGTCGAGAATAGCGGGGTTCTCGAGCGTTGACGTGTCCTGCGTGATTTCTTCGCCCTTCGCCAACTGACGGAGAAGACGACGCATGATCTTGCCGGACCGAGTCTTGGGCAGGTTCTCGCCAAAACGAATGTCCTTGGGCTTGGCGATGGGTCCGATCTCCTGAGCAACCCATGCCTGCAGCGTCTTGGTCATGGCTTTTGCTTCGTCGCCGGTGGGACGTGCGCCTTTCAGGACCACAAAGGCAACGATGGCTTCACCAGTCAGATCGTCAGGACGGCCAACAACGGCGGCCTCAGCAACGCTTTCGTGTGCCACCAGTGCGGATTCGATTTCCATCGTACCCATGCGGTGACCGGAAACGTTCAGCACGTCATCTATACGACCGGTGATGGTGAAATAGCCGGTTTCGACATCGCGGATGGCACCGTCACCAGCCAGGTACAGTTTGCCTTTGAAGTCATCCGGGTAGTAGGTCTTCTTGAAGCGATCGGGATCACCCCAGACCGTGCGGATCATGGCAGGCCACGGACGCTTGACCACCAGAATACCGCCTTGCCCCCATGGCACTTCCGTACCGGTTTCGTCAACCACGGTGACCTGAACACCCGGGAACGGCAGGGTGCAGGAGCCCGGAACCAACGGTGTTGCACCCGGCATCGGGGTGATCATGTGTGCGCCGGTTTCGGTTTGCCAGAAGGTATCTACGATCGGACAGCGGCTACCGCCCACTTCCTTGTGGTACCACTCCCAGGCAGCGGGGTTGATCGGCTCACCGACAGAACCCAGGATACGAAGTGTGCTGAGGTCGTATTTGTCCGGATGCACCGTCGGGTTGTTGTCGGCAGCCTTGATGAGCGAACGGATTGCGGTGGGCGCGGTATAGAAAATGCTGACCTTGTGATCCTGGATCATCTTCCAGAAACGACCGGCGTCCGGGTAGGTGGGCACACCTTCGAAAACGATCTCGGTCGCGCCGCAGGCCAGCGGGCCGTAGGCGATGAAGGTGTGACCGGTCACCCAGCCGATGTCGGCGGTGCACCAATAAATGTCATCAGGCTGCAAGTCAAAGGTGTAACGCATCGACATCATGGCCTGCAACAGGAAGCCGCCGGAAGAATGCTGCACTCCCTTGGGCTTGCCAGTGGAACCAGAGGTGTAAAGCACGAACAACGGGTGCTCGGCTTCAACCCACTCGGGTTCGCAGGTTTCGGACTGGCTGGCCACGGCATCGTGGAACCAGGTGTCACGACCTTCAACCATGCTGACCTGACCGCCGGTGCGCTTGACGACAACCACGTTCTTGATGCACTCGCAACCGCCAAGACCAAGGGCTTCGTCGGCGATCGGCTTGAGCGGCAGCGCCTTGCCACCGCGGAACTGGCCGTCGGAGGTGATCAGGGCAACGGCGCCGGCATCTTCGATACGGTCACGCAGGGCGTGGGCCGAAAAACCGCCGAACACGATGGAATGGGTGGCGCCGATACGGGCGCAAGCCTGCATGGCGACAACACCTTCGATGGACATCGGCAGATAGATGACGACACGGTCACCCTTCTGAACACCCATGCCACGCAGGGCGTTGGCGAACTTGCTGACGCGTGACAGCAGGTCCTTGTAGGTGATCTTGGTGACTTCGCCGTTATCGGCTTCGAAGATCACCGCAACCTTGTCGCCCAGACCGTTATTGACGTTGCGATCAAGACAGTTGTAAGAGACGTTGAGCTTGCCGTCACCGAACCACTTGAAGAAAGGCGCATTGCTCTCATCAAGGACCTCAGTGAAGGGGGTTTGCCACTCGATCAACTCACGGGCGTGTCGCGCCCAGTAGCCTTCGTAGTCATCTTCAGCTTCTTTGCAGAGCGCGTTGTAGGCATCCATTCCAGACACCCGGGCGTTTTTGACAGCTTCTTCTGCCGGGTAGTAAAGACTGGTCTGCTGTTCGTTGGACATACTCACCTCTCCTCAACTGATTGAATTGGTTGAAGCAACAAGCCACCGTTGCAAGCACGGTGGTCGGCCGGCAGTTTCCGGCCTTGGTTCTGCCTCGACGGACTTCTTGATTTGCTCGGCATTACAAGCCATATATCTTACACAGGACTTACATAATCACAACGTTTGTTGCAGCCTCGACTTCCGTGCAACGCGCAAACCCATGCAAACCCGAGCGACTGATAAAATACCAGAGTTTACGTCATCCCGACTTATTCCAGCGGAGCAAACCCCCATGACTGTGATTCGCCAAGAAGACCTGATTCAATCCATTGCGGACGCCTTTCAATACATCAGCTATTACCACCCGCTTGATTACATCAAGGCGCTGGGCGAAGCCCATGAACGCGAGGAGAGCCCGGCGGCACGTGATGCCATTGCGCAGATACTAACCAACTCACGCATGTGTGCTGAGGGTCATCGCCCGATCTGTCAGGACACGGGGATTGCCGTGGTGTTTTTGAAAGTCGGCATGAATGTAAAATGGGATGCCGAACTGAGCGTGCAGGAGATGATCAACGAAGGGGTACGTCGCGCCTACAACGACCCGGACAACAAGTTGCGTGCATCGGTGCTGCTCGATCCGGCGGGCAAGCGTCAGAACAGCAAGGACAACACACCCGCTGTAGTTCATTACGAGATCGTACCGGGTGACGACCTTGAAGTGATCTGTGCAGCCAAGGGCGGCGGCTCCGAGAACAAATCCAAGATGGTCATGCTCAACCCGTCCGACTCCATTGTGGACTGGGTGCTGAAGACGCTGCCGACCATGGGTGCTGGCTGGTGTCCGCCGGGCATTCTGGGCATCGGTATTGGCGGCACGCCCGAAAAGGCGATGTTGCTCGCCAAGGAGTCGCTGATGGCGCCGGTGGACATCCACGACCTGCGCGAAAAAGCCGCTTCGGGTGCAGAGCTGACACGCATCGAGGAGTTGCGCCTTGAACTCATGGAGAAGGTCAACGCACTCGGCATCGGCGCTCAGGGCCTCGGTGGTCTTACCACAGTCCTCGACGTCAAGATCATGGATTACCCCACCCACGCCGCCTCGCTGCCGGTCGCGATGATTCCGAACTGTGCGGCGACACGCCATGTACATTTCCATCTGGATGGCTCCGGGCCGGCTCACCTGCCGACCCCGAAACTCGAAGACTGGCCTCAGGTAACCTGGAAGGCCGATACCAATGTTGCGACGCGTGTCAACCTGGACACCCTCACCAAGGAAGAGGTTGCATCCTGGAAGCCCGGTCAGACCCTGTTGTTGAACGGCAAGATGCTGACCGGCCGCGATGCCGCACACAAGCGCATCCAGGACATGCTGGCCAAGGGCGAAGAGTTGCCGGTGGATTTCACCAACCGGGTGATCTACTACGTCGGACCGGTCGACCCGGTACGCGAAGAGGTCGTCGGACCGGCAGGCCCGACCACTGCGACACGCATGGACAAGTTCACCCGCATGATGCTGGAGCAGACCGGGCTGATCTCGATGATCGGCAAGTCCGAACGTGGCCCGGTGGCAATCGAGGCAATCAAGGACAACCAGTCGGCTTACCTGATGGCGGTAGGCGGTTCGGCCTATCTTGTGTCCAAGGCCATCAAGGAGGCTCGCGTAGTGGGCTTTGAGGACCTTGGCATGGAGGCCATCTACGAGTTTACGGTCACCGATATGCCGGTGACCGTCGCGGTCGACTCTCAGGGCACCAGCGTACACAACACTGGCCCCAAGGAGTGGCAAGCAAAGATCGGCAAGATCCCGGTCGCAGTTGCCTGATCACCGTAAATACTCAATCTTCGAAGCCGGCCGCGATATGCGGCCGGTTTTTCGTTTACGCCCGCAAACCCGGGCGTCTTGCGGGAATTGATTCAAATCATGGTGACTCCCCCTGCCGAAACACAGAATGCCTCCCAACCTTCGGGTTATCCCGCGACTCGCTCGCATTCTGAACAACCATTTGGGGGAACACCATGAGCGGAACCTTCACCAAGGCGATGGCCCGCAATATCTTCTACGGCGGGACCGTCTTTTTCTTCCTGCTATTTCTGGCGCTGACCTTCGACACCATGAAGGTTTTGCCCAAGACCGATAACCGTGGCGAACTGACGCCAGGGGCAATCGCCGGCAAACACATCTGGGAAACACGCAACTGTCTGGGCTGCCACACGCTGCTTGGCGAGGGTGCTTACTACGCGCCCGAGCTAGGCAATGTGTATGCACGTCGTGGCCCTGAGTTCATCAAGGCATGGATGCAGGCAATGCCGACCAACGCGCCGGGCCGTCGCCAGATGCCACAGTTTCACCTGACCGAACAGGAGCTCAACGACCTGGTCGAGTTCTTCCGTTACTCCTCGGGCATCGACACTCAGGATTGGCCACCAAACATCGAAGGCTGAGCATGGTTAGCGAATCAGAAACTGCAAGGGGATAAACAATGAAATATCAATCACAAGCGGTCGCGATGCCCTACTTTATCGCTGCGATCGGTTTGTTTGTAGGGCAGATCATCTTCGGACTGATCATCGGGATGCAGTATGTCGTCGGTGACTTTCTTTTTCCGGAGATTCCTTTCAACATCGCCCGGATGGTCCATACCAACCTGCTGATCGTTTGGCTGCTGATGGGCTTCATGGGTGCTGCTTACTACTTGGTGCCAGAGGAAGCGGAAACCGAACTGTACAGCCCCAAGCTGGCGCTTGCGCTGTTCTGGATATTCCTGGTGGCCGGCGCGCTGACCATTCTTGGTTATCTGTTCGTCGACTACAACACCCTGGCTTCGATGACTGGTAACGACATCCTCGCCACCATGGGTAGGGAGTTTCTTGAGCAACCGCTGCTGACCAAGATTGGTATCGTCGTCGTGGCACTGGCCTTCCTGTTCAACATCAGCATGACCATGTTGAAAGGCCGCAAAACTGTCATCAACATCGTGCTGCTGCTCGGTCTGTGGGGTCTGGCGATCTTCTTCCTGTTCGCCTTCTACAACCCGTCCAACCTGGTGCTGGACAAGTTCTACTGGTGGTGGGTGGTGCACCTTTGGGTGGAAGGTGTGTGGGAACTGATCATGGCCGCACTGCTTGCCTTTGTGCTGATCAAGGTTACGGGTGTTGACCGCGAAGTCATCGAGAAGTGGTTGTACGTCATCATCACGCTGGCACTGGTCACCGGCATCATCGGTACTGGTCACCACTACTTCTGGATTGGCACACCGGCCTACTGGCAGTGGTGGGGTTCGATCTTCTCCGCTCTGGAGCCGATCCCCTTCTTTGCGATGACTGTTTTTGCCTTCAACATGGTCAACCGTCGCAAGCGTGAGCATCCCAACAAGGCTGCCGTGCTGTGGGCCTTGGGTACTGGCGTGATGGCTTTCCTTGGTGCAGGCGTGTGGGGCTTTTTGCACACATTGGCACCGGTCAACTACTTCACCCACGGCAGCCAGATCACTGCAGCGCACGGCCACATGGCCTTCTATGGTGCCTATGTGATGGTCGTCATCTGCATCATCAGCTACGCCATGCCGATCATGCGTGGTCGCGCGGCCAATGATCAGCGTGCCCAGGTACTGGAAATGTGGAGCTTCTGGGTCATGACCATCGCCATGGTGTTCATCACGCTATTCCTTACCGCCGCCGGAATTCTGCAGGTGTGGTTGCAGCGTGTGGCTGACACACCGATGTCGTTCATGATGGCGCAAGACCAACTAGGGCTGTTCTACTGGATGCGCTTGTGGGCAGGAGTAGCGTTCTTCATTGGCCTGGTGATGTATGTGTGGAGCTTCTTTGTCAAGGGTGAGAGCAAGCCTTTGATCAACTGATCTTTGTCTCTCCAGTCCCCGTTAGTAAAAGGGGGTGCTTGCGGGGTGGCTCATGCCACCCCGTTTTTTTTGGTCCCGAACGTGGCCACGAACAAGTTATCGCGGGTCAAGGTGCGAGCCCTCCTCTGCGGGCACACTTGCGTCATTCCAGACTCCTTACTGCAATTTGAGGAACAAAGGCATGAAGCTCGAAAAACCCAGCCCGGACACTCCCTTTTACCAAGTCTGCGATGACGAGATCGCTGTTTTTGAACACGCCTGGCGCAACCGTCTGCCGCTGCTCATCAAAGGCCCTACCGGTTGTGGCAAAACCCGCTTTGTAGCCCACATGGCCGCCAGACTTGGTTTGCCGCTATACACGGTAGCCTGCCATGACGACCTCACCGCAGCCGATCTCGTGGGTCGTCATCTGATTGGTGACGGCCAGACCGTATGGTGCGACGGCCCGCTGACCCGTGCGGTGCGCGAAGGCGGCATCTGCTACCTCGACGAAGTCGTCGAAGCCAGAAAGGACACCACCGTGGTGTTGCATCCGCTGGCTGACGACCGGCGAATCCTGCCCATCGACCGCACCGGCGAACAGCTCGAAGCACCGCCTTCATTCATGCTGGTGGTGTCTTATAACCCGGGCTATCAGAACCTGCTGAAAGGCATGAAGCCGTCGACCCGCCAGCGCTTTGTCAGCCTGCGCTTCGATTTTCCGAGCGCAGAGCGCGAGCAGGCCATCCTGATCGCCGAGACTGCCTGCACGGCCGATACTGCCCGCCGCCTGGTCGGCATCGCCCACGCGCTGCGCGGGCTGAAGGATCAGGACCTGGAAGAAGCGGCCAGCACCCGTCTGCTGGTGTATGCCGCCACGCTGATGCGCGAAGGCATGGACCCGGTGGTGGCCTGTCGCGCCTCGATTGTGGAAAGCCTGACCGATGACATGGAGGTGGCCGAGGCCTTGATGGAAGTCATCTCCGCCACCTTTGGACGATAACCGCAAGCGGAGCACCTGATGACTGAACGCAAGCCAAACCTGCTCAAGGAAAGCACCCCCGGACCACGGCTGGCCATCCTGGTTCAGTCGCTTTTCCTGGCCAACCTGATGATTATCCCGGTGCTAGGGTTTCTGGCGATTGCGTGGCTGTGGTTTACCCAACGAAACGCCGCCACACAACTTGAACGCAACCACCTGGATCAGGCCTTCATCACCAGCATAAAGGGGGGAGCCATCCTGGTTGGCCTGAGTGTCGCCATCTTTGTGCTGGGCGGTTTCGACAACCCCTGGTCGTGGGTCATAGGCGTGCTCTATTTTGTCTGCTTTCACGCAGCGCTGATCCTGTTCGGCGTCATCGCGCTGAACAGGGCAATCCTGGCTCAACCCTATCGCTACCCGCTGCTCGGGCCGCCGATCGAGAAAACACTCTGAGGCATTCACCATGACCCGCGCTTCTCGACGCAATCGCGCGGACGGAAAGCCCTACCCCATCATTCCAATCGCAAATGGCAAGACGGCCGGTCGTCAGCACCAGCGCTTGCTGTGGCAGATCGCCTTCTTCACGCTGTTTTGCATCGCACCGATCTTCGACTTGTTGCGCTACGACCTCACCGCTGGTCACGCCTGGCTGCTCGGCATGGAATGGCGGCTGGGTCTGGACGCTTTCAGCGCAGGCCAGATCAGCGCACTTGAGGCAGCATCCAACGTTTTGCTGCGACTGTTTCTACCGCTGCTCTGCGGCGTCGCGCTCTTCTTGTTCATCGCCTGGAAGTGGGGCAGGCTTTACTGCGGCTGGCTGTGCCCGCACTTCTCGGTGGTCGAGACCATCAACAAGTTGATGCAACGCGCCTCCGGCAAGCCCAGCGTGTGGGAAAAGCAGGCCCTGTCTCCCTGGAAACCCGACGGTCGCCGCTGGCGACCAGATGCCCGCTGGTGGCTAGCAGTCGTCCCTGCAGCGATTGGCTTCGCCTTCATCTGGACGGTGATCTTTCTGACCTATCTGCTGCCACCTGTCGAGGTTTATAGCAACTTGTTCAGCGCCTCGCTAACACGTAATCAGGCTCTGTTCATTGGTGTATTCACCACGGTGCTGAGCCTGGAGTTTCTGTTCGCTCGTCACCTGTTCTGTCGCTTTGCCTGCGCAGTCGGCCTATTTCAAAGCCTGGCATGGATGGCTAACCGGGACGCCATGGTCGTGGGCTTTGAACGCAAGCGCGCCTCGGAGTGTGCCACCTGTCTGCCAGACCGGCGATCTGCCTGCGAGGCGGTGTGCCCGATGCGGCTCAAGCCTCGCAACATAAAACGCCACATGTTCACCTGCACCCAGTGCGCTCAGTGCCTGACCGCCTGCGCCGAAACGCAACGCAATAATCCGCAGGGGCCGCTGCTTGAATGGGTTGCTGATGAGGCGGCCCGACAGAATGAGGGCAGTTTCCGCGCAGCAAGAGCTCGGGAGTTTGATCATGGAGGCAAAGAAACTGATGCTTGAACCTGGCCGCCTGTCGGACTTGAGGCTACAAAGGCTGCGAGGTTTCGGTGTATCGCGGCGATGGCTGGGTATTGTGGCCTGGATGGAATGAAAGGGAATCCGGGGTACAGAGGTGATGGAGGCTTATGCCCCGGGTTGCGCTGCGCTCCACCCGGGCTACGGGTGGCGGGTGGTGGCTTTGGTGGTGAGTTTCGGGTTTTGTAGCCTGGATGGAATGAAATGGAATCCGGGGTGCGGGGGTGGTGATGGCTTGGGTCCCGGGTTGCGCTGCGCTGCACCCGGGCTACGGGTGGTGGGTGGTGGCTTTGGTGGTGAGTGTCGGGTTTTGTAGCCTGGATGGAATGAAATGGAATCCGGGGTGCGGGGGTGGTG
>DAIMZH010000083.1:0-11740 GCA_036734105.1 Azoarcus sp.
CGCTACGGACTTCGTATCAGTGAGTGCATACACGGTTAAGGCTAACTCAGCCGCCCAGCGGCTCCTGGAAATGATACGCCATAGTGTTTTCGTCAATCTCGCTGATTGCTCCCTCTTCCGCGCGCACACAACCCGCGAAATAGCGGAAATGGTCAATAGCCAGTGGTATGTCAGCATTCAGGGTTTCGCGGATGGGCTTACCGTTATCCACTGTTTCGGCATAAGCCAATAGCTCCAGATTGGCCTCGAGACGGTCAGCAATTTTTAGCAGAACATTGGAACGCTCGGTGGTCGATGTCTTGCCCCAGGCATCTGCAGCGGCGTGTGCAGCGTCCAGCGCCAGCTCAATATCTTCAGAGGTGGAACGTGCTGCCTGGGTATAAACCTTGCCGTTTACCGGCGAGATCACATCGAAATACTGACCCTTGACAGGGGCCACCCACTGGCCTCCAATAAAATTGTTGTATCGGGCTTTATAGGCAATTTTGGCGTCTACGGTGCCCGGTGCGGCATAAATCATGGGTCTCTTCCTTCAATAGGGTGGTTAAAAAGTGTAGTCAGCCTCAGGGGCTGTATCGATAAGGGCAACTTCTGTGCCACCGCTGGAAGAGGGTTGGTATTGCGCTATGGTGCTCTCTTTTGCCACACCGTTTGGCGGCGTATGCGACAAACCCAAGCTACCGTAGCAAAACTGCACCAACTTGGTACGGCAAACATTTGCATATGTTGACAGGCTGAAGGATTCGACAGGTCAAGGCTTGATCCATTGGCGGAAATATGTCATATGTTTGTCGTAGTTCAGTCGAAATGAATGAGTCGGAGTCTTTGTTCGAAATTCAATCGATTAATGCTACTTTGTCAGACTCATAGCCCATCGTTTGTTGCCTGGAGCCTGGATGAATCCGAGCGGTTCTGCCGTCGTCGATGAGAGTCTTTTGCCGGGATCCGCCAAAGTGGAATTAAAGCCTGTCTGTGAGACTTGCGACATGGTCCGGAATGTCGATCGCTCGCCGTGTTGCGCAAGCATTAAGCCAGTCAGTGAGGCTCGAGCCTCATTCTGATGAACAACAAAAAGCCCCGTCCGGTTGCCAGCCGGGCGGAGCTCTTCTGGGTTTGCCGACGCTCAGGGCTGGATATTGGTCAAACCCTGTTCCGCGAAGATGCGTTGAACATCGCCGCTGCGCTGCAGGTCCTGCAATGCTGATGCCAACGCCCCCGCCAGCGCGGTGTTCTCTGCCTTCACCGCCATGCCCAGCGGCCAAGCCGCAATGCGCATCTCTGGCAGGTTGAGGTTTTCTATGGCAAAGCCGTCGGTGCCACGGAGTGCGCCTTCCAGTTGAGTCCGCGTAGCCATGATTGCCGCAATGTCACCATTGCGCAATGCCTCAGCGGCAGCCGGGATTGAGCGGTAATGGACTACATTGTCACGAATCGCTCCCTGCATCACGTGCAGCAGAAAGTCGCTGGGGTGGGTATCGACTTCGGCACCAATCCGGTGTTCAAGGAATGGCTGGAAAACTTGATTAACCGAGCCGCTTGGCGCTGGGACCTTTTCTGGGTGACGTGCGATCGCCAGCGTTTCAAGGTGGTAGGGGCCAAATATGCTTACCCGCTTGTTGCGGGCAGCAAAATGCTGATTTACGGGTACGTGCAGCATCACGTCGGCTGGCGCGTGTCCCATGTTGTTGGTGCCCCGCCAATGCCCGCGCCACACCATGTTGCGCAGATCGTCACCCATGTCTTCGTCTGCGACAAACTCAATGATGTCGGGCAACAGATTCAGCCGGGCCGCAAGAGCCTTGCCAAGTTCGATTTCCACGCCCTTCCCGTTGCCGGAATAGGGTGGAAAATCAGCGTAAACCGCAATCCGCAGCATGCCGGGCCGCTGCAACTCCAACTGCGCTTGCTGAACGGCCAGTGCGGGGAGCGAACCGGCTGCAGCCAGTGCGCCAAAAGCTATCAGAAATCTACGTCTGTCATTATTCTTCATGCACAGTCTCCAACCAGGCTCGAATTGACCACATGGCCTCCTGCGTCAGGATACCCTCGAACGGCGGCATGTAAACCGCTCCGTTGCGAGTCACGCCATTGCGCACCTTCTGAATGTAGAACTCGTCTTCAAAGTCGTCACCAGGCAACAGCTTGCGCAGATCAGGCGCGATGCCGCCAGAAACACCGCCAAGACCATGACAGCGGGCACAGTTCTGGTTGTAGGCGGAATCACCAATCCTGACAGCATCCTCGTGACCTCTGAACGGGTTGGCAGTCAGCCAGGTGTCACCAAGCTGTGGCAGCGAAGCCGTATCGACAGCCTGCGGTGTCACGTCACCGTGAGCATTGACCAGACCGGCTGCGGCCGTCAAAGCCACTGCAGCCGCAAGTCGGCGAAAACGAAAGGATGGGTTTTGTTGTGTGTGAAACATCGGGGATCTCCTCCAAGGGACTTGAGCTATGTGGTCTAGCCGGTACATCCGGTTGTTCCCTTGATTGCAATCCTCGTGCCAGGCATTGATGCGAGGCGCCAGGCCACAAGCTTAGCCAAAGTTGGCCGCAAAATGATCCGAATCAAACTGGCAGGAAAATTGCTCCATGTGTGTCGCAACAAGTGGTTTAGGTTGCTACGTAGCGGCGCAACTGCTACGTTTTGGTACACATAACGAAGTGCATACCCCGACATGGAGAGTGTGCCGTCAGGACGGAGGAGCTTATGTCACACCCGGCAATTGAGGCTGGTGAGCGTGAGGCAGTACTTGCGGATGCTCGCAAACGCTTTTTTGACAAGGGAGAAAGCCGACTCGAAGGGGTTGAGGCTCCGATCCTGCGTTCATGGTTAAGGTGCAAGGACAATGGTTTGCAGCCCGGTGATCCAAGGATATCCGCACCTGCAAGTCGTGTCCGTTTGTCCGAGTCCCGCGAGCGCAGTGACACCATGTTGCAGCACGCCAGCGGGGTGATGGAGCATGTGTTTGCACAGATTCGCAACAGCGGCAGCATGGTGATTCTGGCTGACATGGATGGCATGATTATTCACAGTCTGGGTGACCCTTCTTTCGTGGACAAGGCCTGTCGGGTGGCCTTGCAGCCTGGTGCGTCATGGAACGAGCGGGTGCGCGGCACCAACGCCATAGGCACGGCGATTGCTGATCGCTGTTGTGTCGAGGTGTATGGCCCAGAGCATTTCTTTAATGGCAACGCGTTTCTGGCCTGTAGTGCTGCGCCTGTGTTCGATGCTCACGGACGGGTGGCGGGCGTGCTCGATATCTCGTCGGATTTCCGCAGTCACCAGCGCCACACGCTGGGTTTGGTTCGCTTGTCTGTGCAGTTGCTGGAGAAGCGTTTGTTTGAGGCGCAGTTTTCCGGCGAGATGGTGCTGGCTTTTCATGCCCGCCCGGAATACCTGGGAAGTCTGCAGGAGGCCGTGGTTGCACTTGATGAGAGCGGTGCCGTGATTGGTTCAAATCCAGTTGCCCGGGAGTGGCTGGCAACGTTGGGGTGCGGGGGTTCGGGTGTGGACTTCGGACAGTTTTTCAAGGGGCGCTTTGGGGTGTTTCTCGACCGTGCCTCGGCCTCGGCCAACTCGCCGATGAGTATTCACAAACTGGATTTGCGACAAGGTGGAGAGATTTATGCACAGTTGCGCGGAGCAAGAAAGATCAAATCAATGAAACCGAGTGAGTTGCAGTTCAAGGAGCAAAACGAGGCGTCTACCGCAACCGAGACTGTGCCCTGTGCCCAGTCCGGCGGAGTGGTGACGCTGGAGTGTCTGGACACCGGCGACGAGCGGCTTCACCTTTCCCTGGAGAGGGCGCGACGGGTGGCTGGCAAGGATATTCCCCTGCTTGTTCAGGGAGAGTCCGGTGTTGGCAAGGAGTTGTTTGCACAAGCCTTTCACAACAGCGGTCCGAGGGCAAAAGGGCCTTTCGTGGCACTCAACTGTGCGGCGATACCGGAAACTCTTATTGAATCGGAGCTGTTTGGCTATGCGGGTGGTGCTTTTACCGGTGCCCGTCGCGAGGGTGCCATGGGTCGCATTCAGCAGGCCAGTGGTGGCACCTTGTTTCTGGACGAAATCGGCGACATGCCCATTGGCATGCAGGCACGCCTGCTGCGCGTGCTGCAGGAGCGTTGTGTGATGCCGGTGGGCTCGCTGAAGGCGATTCCGGTTGATATCTCGCTGGTCTGTGCCACCCATCGCAATCTGCGCGAAGCGGTAGCACAGGGAGTCTTTCGCGAAGACTTGTACTATCGGGTGAACGGCCTGACAGTGACGCTGCCACCGCTTCGTGAGCGTAGCGATATTCGTGGCTTGGTGATGAATGTGCTTGCCGTGGAGTGCGCCGAGTCCGGTCAGGGGATTGTCACCATCTGTGAGCCCGTCATGGAGTATTTTCAGCGCTATCCCTGGCCCGGCAACATCAGGCAACTGCAAAACGTGTTGCGCGTTGCGCTTGCCTTGCTGGACGACGGCGAAAAACAGATACGTGCGGTCCATTTGCCAGAGGAATTGTTCGCCGATGAGGCAATGTCCGGGGAAGAGTCCCGGCCGTTGCCGGTGTCCAGCCCCTTGGCTGCTGAAGCGTCTGCGAACATGTCGCGGCAGGATCTGGCGGTTGCACCGGGGGCAGCGCCAGGGGTAGGCAGGCTGGACGAGATCGAACTCAACGCGATTCGGAGAGTGATGGAAGAAACCGGGGGGAACATCTCGGCTGCAGCCAGAAAGCTGGGTGTCAGCCGCAACACTTTGTATCGCAAGCTGGGCCGAATGTAGGCTGGATGTGTCGGGAGCAGGTGGGCACGTTAATTGCGTTGGTATGTAGTGTGTTGCATAGGTAAGGACTGCAACGCATACTAACCGAGGCTCTCATGCGCTCCAGGCAAGCCGTTTGTCGGGGCATGGCGGGTCAAGATGGTTTGAATTGGAACAGTTGCTTACATGACTGCTCCAATTTGAAACAATAAACGGAGGAGAAAGCCGATGTGGAAGTCCCTTGTGATCGACCCGGCCAAATGCACTGGATGCCTCCAGTGTGAGATGGCTTGCTCATATGAGCACACCGGGGTGATGAACCCTGCCAATTCCCTGATCAAGGTGTTCAACTTTGAGCACGAAGGTCGCAAGGTGCCTTACACCTGCACCCAGTGTACCGAGGCATGGTGTCTGAACGCCTGTCCGGTGGACGCCATCCGGATCAACAAGCAGACCGGTGCCAAAGAGGTGTTTGCCGATACCTGTGTGGGCTGCAAGGTGTGCACCATTGCCTGTCCGTTCGGCACCATCAATTACAACCAGGCCAGCGGAAAAGTTCAGAAGTGTGATCTCTGTGCCGGTGATCCGGCCTGTGCCAAGGCGTGCCCGACCGAGGCCATCACCTATCGTGATGCCGACTGGACTGGCTACGACCGCATGCAGGCCTGGGCCGCCAAGGCCAACACCCCCGCAACCGCCTGAGGAGACAGACATGGCATGGACACGCAAGATCCTGCGGGTGAATCTCACCGCAGGCACCTGTACCGAAGAGCCACTCAACATGCAGTGGGCGCAGGATTATCTGGGCTCGCGCGGACTGGCGACAAAATATCTGATTTCCGAGATTGACCCCAAGGTCGATCCGCTATCAGCCGAAAACAAGATGATCATGTCCACCGGACCGCTGACCGGCACCATGGCATCGACTGGCGGGCGCTACACGGTAGTGACCAAGGGGCCTTTGACCGGCGCCATCGCCTGTTCAAACTCCGGCGGCTTTTTCGGTGCCGAGATGAAGTTCGCTGGCTGGGACATGATCATCTTCGAAGGCAAGTCGGCCAAGCCGGTTTACCTCTACGTCGAAAACGAAAAAGCCGAATTGCGCGACGCCTCGCACCTGTGGGGCAAGAGCTGCTGGGAAACCGAAGAAACCATCAAGGCGCAGCACCAGGATCCGCTGGTACGTGTGTCCTCGATTGGTCTGGCCGGCGAGAATCAAGTCTTGTACGCCTGCATCGTCAACGACTTGCACCGTGCGGCTGGCCGCTCTGGCGTGGGCGCGGTGATGGGTTCCAAGAACCTCAAGGCGGTGGCCATTCGTGGCACGCGTGGTGTCGGTAACGTGCATGACTTCCCGGCCTTCATGAAGGCCACCACCGAAGCCAAGAAGGTGTTGCACGACAACGCGGTCACTGGCCAGGGCTTGCCCAAGTATGGCACCCAGGTGTTGATGAACGTCATCAACGAGATGGGCGCGCTGCCGACCCGCAACCACCGCGACGTGCAGTTCGAGGATGCGTCCAAGATTTCCGCCGAGGCCATGCACGAGAAGCGCGAGTCCGACGGCAAGTCGCAGTTGGTCACCAACGCTGCCTGCTTTGGCTGCACCATTGCCTGCGGTCGTATCTCCGAAATCGACAAGAACCACTTCACGGTCAAGAACAGCCCCAAATACTGGGGTGCTTCCGGCGGTCTTGAGTACGAAGCCGCCTGGGCGCTGGGTGCCGCCAACGGCGTCGGCGACATCGAAGCGCTGCAGTACGCCAACCTGATCTGCAACGAGCAAGGCATGGATCCGATCTCCTTCGGTGCCACCGTCGGTGCGGTCATGGAGTTGTTCGAGATGGGTGTCATCACCGCCGAACAGATCGGCATTGATTCACCTTTCGGTTCGGCAGAAGCGCTGGCCAAAATGGTCGAGATGACGGCTGCTGGTGAAGGCTTTGGCAAGGAGCTGGGCATTGGCAGCAAGCGCCTGTGCGAAAACTACGGTCATCCTGAATTGTCGATGAGCGTCAAGGGCCAGGAGTTTCCGGCCTACGACTCTCGCGGCATCCAGGGCATGGGTCTGACCTACGCGACCTCCAACCGTGGCGCCTGCCACCTGCGCTCCTACACGGTAGCGTCCGAAGTGCTGGGTATTCCGGTCAAGACCGATCCGCTCACCACTGATGGCAAGCCGGAGCTGGTCAAGGCTTTCCAGGATGCAACCGCGGTGTTCGACTCTGCCGGTATCTGCGTGTTCACCTCTTTTGCCTGGACGCTGGCCGATGTGCAACCCCAGCTCGATGCAGCCTGTGAAGGCGACTGGAGCATGGACAAGCTCAACGAAGTTGGCGAGCGCATCTGGAACATGGAGCGCATGTTCAACAACGCGGCCGGTTTCACTGCCAAGGACGACAACCTGCCGCCGCGTCTGACCCAGGAGCCCGCCAAGGCAGGCCCGGCCAAAGGGCTGGTCAATGGCCTTGCAAAGATGCTGCCCGAGTATTACAGCATCCGTGGCTGGACGCCAGAGGGCGAACCGACCACCGAGACCAGGGAACGGCTAGGGCTCTGACCCAGTCTTTGGGAGTCGTTTGACTGCAGGTTTCTACCCGTCGGCTTTGTCTGGCCGGTGGGTGGAGCCTTTCAGTGGTTTGCTCAACCGCCTCCCTGCGCCATGCATGTCAGCCTTTGTGCGTCTGTGTGGCGTGTGCCTGATGCATTAGCCTCATACAGAGAGGAGTTTTCAATGAAACACTTGATTCTCGGTAATGGTCCGGCAGGTGTAGTGGCTGCCGAGGCACTGCGCCATGCCGCTCCTGCCGATGAAATTGTGATGGTTGGCAGCGAAGATGCACCCCCGTACTCGCGCATGGCGATTCCTTACCTGCTTGAAGAGAACATCGACGAAACCGGTACTTATCTGCGCAAGACCAAAGGCTATTTTGATTCCATCAGGGTGCGTGAGTTGCGTGGCCGGGCAGTGTCGCTGGATACCGAACAACGCCGCGTGTTGTTTTCCGATGGTCATTTTGAAGACTATGACCGCTTGCTGATCTGCACCGGCTCGCACCCGGTCCGCCCGCCGATTCCGGGTGTCGACCTGCCGCAGGTGCAAACCTGCTGGACGCTGGAAGATGCGCGAGCGATCGCTCAGTATGCCAAGCCTGGCTCCAAGGTGTTGCAGCTTGGCGCCGGTTTTATTGGCTGCATCATCATGGAGGCACTGGCTGCACGTGGTGTCGAGCTGACAGTTGTCGAGATGGGTGACCGCATGGTGCCCCGCATGATGACGCCCAAAGCCGGCGGCATGATCAAGCAATGGGTGCAGGACAAAGGCGTCCGTGTGCTCACTTCCGCTGGTGTGCAGCGCATTGATCCAAAAGCTGCGGCTTCAGGTGCCGCGCAATCGAGTCCGTCGCTGATGTCACGCATCACCAGTTTCATCACTGGCGACAAGCCCGCTGCTGAGACTGAGACTGCAGAAGCTCCGGCACTGACCGTGACCTTGTCCAACGGTGATCATCTCGACTGCGATCTGGTGATCGTGGCTGCCGGTGTGGCGCCAAACGTGGGCTTTCTGGATGCTACCGGTGTGCACGTGGCCAAGGGTGTGCTGGTGGACGACACCATGCAGACCAGCGTGCCGGGTATTTATGCCGCAGGCGATGTGGCAGAGGCGCCGGATCTCTTCACCGGTGCTCACCTGGTGTCGGCCATTCAACCCAATGCCGCCGATCAGGCCCGTGTTGCCGCACTCAACATGGCAGGTCAGGAAACCCACATGAAGGGTGTGCTGGCCATCAACGTGCTCGATACACTTGGCCTGATTTCCTCATCGTTCGGCCAGTGGTGGGGTGAGAAGGCAGAGGAAGGCGGCACTGGCGTGGAACTTGTGGACGAGAACGGCTGGCGTTACCTCAGCCTGCAGTTCAAGGATGATGTACTCATCGGCGCCACCTCGATTGGCCTGACCGAACATGTTGGTGCGCTGCGTGGGCTGATCCAGAGTCAGGTTAAACTTGGCCCCTGGCGCGATCGCTTGTTGCAGTCGCCACTGCAGTTTGTGGATGCCTACATCGCCCGTTGCCAGCAGCCACAGGCACTGGCGCGCTAGCGATTTGTCCGATAGTCTGGCTGACAGGTGAGTGTCCACTGTCAGCCCATTGTGCGCGAACCGGGGTCTGTCCCGGTTCGCGCATACCTTTTCAAGGTGCCCAATGAAGATCAAGTTCAAGCTGTTTGCTTCGCTGACCGATTATCTACCGGCCGATCGCAAGGGCAACGTGTTGTTGCTCGACATCGATCAGGAAACCACCGTGCAGCAAATGATTGACGCTTATCGCATTCCCGAAAGCAGCGCTCACCTGGTGCTGGTCAACGGCGTGTTCATTCCGCGAGGTGATCGACCGGGCTGGAAGCTGGTCGAAAACGACGAGCTGGCGATCTGGCCTCCAGTGGCAGGCGGCTGAGGTGTCGTATATCACCGGCCCCGTGCCCGAGCGTTTTCAGCGCGAGGTGGCTGCCAGCCCAGCCGAATTCGAACGCGACCTGCACAAAGCCTGGCCGCAGGGCGAGGTGCAAGCCACTTCGCCCAATTGTTTTGTACTCAATGATGGCGCGCTGCAGTTGAGCATTCGCATCGAGCCCATCTCGCCGCGTACCATAGGCTTGCTCACCCTTCCGCGTCTGCTGGCAGACTATCAGTTCGACGGTGCCGACGCCGAACACCGCGCCAAACTGCTCAAGGTGCTGGATCGGGCAATGCAGCGCGGCGGCGGGTGAAGGTAGTCCGCCCGTGACTGCGGCTCTGCTATCGCGAAACAACCCATCTGAGGGTTGAATTTGTCGGCTCAGGCCACCCAGTGTCCGGACTTTCCGCCAATTTTTTCTTGCAACTGTATGTCATGCATGCGCATGAAGCGGTCTACCGCCTTGCACATGTCGTAGATGGTGAGCAAACCGACGTTGACTGCGGTCAGCGCCTCCATCTCCACACCGGTTCGGCCCACGGTTTCGGCGGTGACCGTGCAGTTGATGCGGCTGTCTGCTTCGTCCAGTTCAAACTCCACCGCAACACGCGTCAGTGCGATCGGGTGGCACAAGGGGATCAGGTCGCTGGCCTTCTTGGATGCCTGAATGGCGGCAATGCGGGCGATACCGAGCACATCGCCCTTCTTGGCGTTGCCAGCCTTGACCATGGCAAAGGTGTCGGGCTGCATGGTGATGCTGCCACGTGCCACGGCCACGCGCCGGGTTTCATCCTTGGTGCCGACATCGACCATGTGGGCCTGGCCTTGGTGGTCGAAATGGGTGAGGTTCTGACTCATGCTGTTAGGTCCGTGTTTGTAAAAGCGGTTACAAAAACCGCTGGAACGTAATCGACAGCGGGCTATCATAGCACCCGATGATCAAGCGAGCGCTCTCCCTCCTGTTGTGCCTGGCTCTGGTGGCCACGCCGGCTCATGCCCGGCTTCCCGATCTGGGTGATGTGGCGGTTTCCGATCTTTCGCCCATGGCCGAACAGCGGATTGGTCAATCCATCATGCAGGAAATACGCTGGCGTGATCCTGCCTATCTGGATGATCCGGAGATCGAGGACTACCTCAACAGCATCGGGCGGAGGTTGGTTGCAGCCAGCGACCAGCCGAGTCGAGAGTTTCAGTTTTTCGTAATTGATGACCCGATGATCAATGCCTTCGCGCTGCCCGGGGGATACATCGGTGTGCACACCGGGCTGATCCTCGCGGCGCACACCGAGTCGGAACTGGCGTCGGTGCTCGCGCACGAGATCGCGCATGTCACGCAACGCCATATCGCCCAACTGTTTGCACGACAGGGGCAGGCCAGCATGATCGTACTGGCCTCGGTGCTGGTGGCGATTCTCGCCGCCCGCAGCAACTCACAGGCCAGCGAGGCCGCGCTGGCCGCAGGGCATGCCGGGGCGATCCAGCAGCAACTTGGTTACAGCCGCGCCTTCGAGCGCGAGGCCGACAGGATCGGCTTACAGATACTTGAGCGGGGTGGATTTGATGTACGTGCCATGCCTGCGTTCTTCGAGCGTCTTCAGCGCGCCACGCGGGTATACGAAGGCGGTTTGCCCGGCTATCTGCGCACCCACCCTATGACCGAGGAGCGCATGGCTGACATGGGCAACCGGGTGGCACAGATGCGCTATCGCCAGGTCGTGGACGACGTCGATTTCGGCTTTGTGCGCACCAAACTGCAGGCGCGTACCGGCGCAGCGATTGATGCAGTGCGCGATTTTCAGTCAAGACTGGCAGGTGGAAATGACAGCGACCTGACACACTATGGTCTGGCCCAGGCCTTGCTCCGCGCCGGGCAACTCGACGAGTCGCGGCAAGCCCTTGAAGTCTTGCGTCAGTCCGGGGTTCGGTCTGCGTTGGTGGATGGGCTGGAGGCCGATCTGCTCTTTGCCGCACGTGAGCACGCCAAAGCGGTCCAGCCCTTGGCCCTGGCAGTAGAGCGTCACCCGGATCGGCTTGCGCTCGATTATCGCTACATTGAGGCGCTGTTGATCGGCGGGCAGGCTGTTGAAGCGGCCAGACGTGCCCGGCAGGGGGCGCTGCGTCACGCAGGTAATCCGGTCTACTGGAGCCTGTTGTCTCGCGCTGAAGCGACCCAGGGCAGGATGAGCGCCTATCACCGGGCCTTGGCAGAGGTGCATGTGCTTCGCGGCAGCCTTCCCGCCGCCATCGATCAATTGGAGCTTGCCCGTCAGGCTGGCGATGGCGACTTTCACGAGATGTCGGCAATCGATGCCCGCATGCGCATACTCAAGCAGGAAGAAGAACACGAGCGTGAGCTGCGCCGTTAAGCCTGCCAATCTGCTGACTGGCGCAACCCATCAACTTCCCCTCGCGCGCGCGGAACAGTTCCGGAACCTCTGGTGCGGGTGCTGGCAGGACCTTTCCTTTTGCTCGCGGGGAGCAAGGCGTCGAAACGAGCGCACACCATCAACGCTCCTCTTTCTTCGGGTTCAGCTAT
>DAIMZH010000084.1:0-11399 GCA_036734105.1 Azoarcus sp.
GCCTGCAGCAGCCAACAACGCCAGCTTTGCTCGATCCGGATGATGCTGCAGCGTTTCACGATCCAGTCGCGCCAGACTCTCCCAGTCGCCAAACTGCCACTGAGTTCTTGCTCGCTCGAGCAGGTCTTCATCGTAGGGCACAACAGTTGAGTCTTCAGCTTCGACAAGCTCAACCGGTTTGCTTTGCGTGGCGCGAGGTTTTCGCCGACGGGGTGGAGCAGCGTTAGTCACAGCCCAGGCTCCCTCAACAACATGTCCTTGATAAGGTCAATCTGCGCCTCTGCCCGCAGCATTTCTTCCTGCATCATTTGCTGTCGGGCGGACATGTCCCGTTCTGCTTGTTCGCGCTGCTGAAGCTCCTGTCTGGCTTTATCCAGGTCCCGCTTCAAAGTCTCCACCTGCTTTTGCTTTTCAGTAATTTGACTCTGCTGCTCGCTGAGTTTTTTCTCAAGGTCTTGCTTGGCGGTAGTCAGTCGCTTGACCTCTTCCGACTTACCATTCGATTCGGTTTTTGCGGCATCCAATTGTGCCTGCAACTGTTTGGCTTTTTCCTCCACAGCTGCTTTTGCGGCAACACTTGCGGCCAGCTCTTCGGATTTTTTGCTGAACGTATTCTTGTCGGCCTGGATCTGCGCGTTTGCTTTTTCCAAGCGATCTTCGGTTTGCTTGTTGAGATTTTCACGTTCTACCAGTTTGGCGCTGACTTCATTGACCTGTTTCTGAGAAGCTTCCAGTTGTTGCCTTAAACTTGCGATCTGCTGTTCTGCGTTTTGCTTGGCTACGGTTAAGGATTCAAGCTCGGCAGTCTGTTTTGTGATGGCTTGCTTTGCCTCGTCCAGGCTTGCCTTCAGTGCATTATGCGATGCTTCAAACTGCTGTAGTTCAACCTCCTTGTTTGCCAGCGCTGCTACTGCGTCAGCCTGCTTTTGCTGAAGGGCTGCGTGTTGTTCGGTCAGTGTGCTGATTTTTTGCTCATGAACAAGACTGGCTGCAGCAGCAGTTGCAAGTTCGGAAATGCGTTCTGCCAACGAGGTTTCAGCATCGTTCAAACGGACATTCATCGACCGCGCTGACTCTTCGGCATCGTGCAGAGTGGTTTCAAGCTGACTCAGTGCGGAGGTTTTTTCTGCCAGCGTCTGTTCGACCGCTTCTAGTTGCAGACGCAGCTCTGACAAATCCTGCTCGGTCTGCTGTTTGACCAGCAGCAATGCGTTGATTTCAGCTTGCTGCCCGGTGGAGTGGGCTTGCATCCGATCGAGGCGGGTGGCCAGCGACGAGATCAACTGATCTGCCCCATCCTTGGCTTGGGCCAGCGTGTTCAAGCGGGTGTCACGGTCGGACAGTTCAGTCTGAGCAGTTTCCAGCAAAGTTGTCAGCGCAGCATTGGCTTCTTCGAGTTCTCGACGGGTGGCATTCGCGGTCTCAAGTTCCACAACCCATGCAGCGGATTCGTGTTCTGCGGTTTCTGCGCGATGCTGCAGTTGGGTAATTGTTGCTTTGTACTCCGCTTCAGCGTCAGAAAGTGCTTTGACTTGGTCATTGGCGTTGAGGACGCTTGCCTGCAAGGTTTCTTTTTCGGCAACAACTTCAGAATGCTCGGCTTTAGCGCTGTCAAGCTGCTGGGCCATGGCCTGCAGCTTGAGGTAATACTGCTCCAGCTCTTCCTGTACCTGATGAAGTTGATTCAGTATCAGATCAGCCTCTTCTTCCTTGTCCTTCAGGCTTGCTTTAAGTTGAGCTTCGGAGGCTTGTAACGTTTTCAAGGTCTGTGCGAGTTCCGAAGAACGCGCAGAGTCCCCTGCTGATTGCTTTTCGGCTGTTTCGGCACGGCGCGACAGCGTTGCGTTGTCTTGCTCAAGTTTTGCCTTGGTCTGACGCAAGCGTTCAAGCTCAGACTGAGCTGCTTTGACTTGCTGATTGGCGTTGAGGACGCTTGCCTGCAGGGTTTCTTTTTCGGCAACAACTTTTGAATGCTCGGCTTTTGTGCTGTCAAGCTGCTGGGTCAGGGCCTGCAGCTTGAGGTAGTACTGCTCCAGTTCTTCCTGTACCTGATGCAGTTGTTTCAGTATCAGCTCAGCCTCTTCTTCCTTGTCCTTCAGATTTGTTTTAAGCTGTGTTTCGGCGGCCTGGCTGTTTCTCAACTCCAGTTCAAGACCATCAGCCCGCTGTCGTTGCTGCGCAGCCTCCTGCCTGAGTTGCTGACGATCTTTTTCTGACTGCGCTTTGCGCTCCGCATGGCGCGATGCGGTGCGCGCTTCGCGCTCGCGTTCGTAGCGGGCATCAGATCGCACACGGTCGACGTGTCGCAATTCAGAATCGCCAAACTGCGTGTCGGCAGGCAGGCTGTCCAGCATGGCTTCGGCTTCACGCGCCTGACCGGCTTCATGAACCCGGAATGCCAGCCACTTGAGACGATAAGTGCGGGGGTCAGCCACATGCGCACGGCGAGCAGCTTCTGCTGCGTTGTTGGCGTGCTGTTTCAGCAGTTTTCGTGCTAGCGCGGTGTAGGCGTTGGCGACGATGACCGGGGAATATGCCGAGCTGTTGAGCAGCGCAGCCACGGCGTCAAAACCACCCTTGTCAAAAGTGGTCAGAACGGTTTCAAAGTTCTTGCCACCCAACTCCACTGGTGGCTTCTGACGTGTCATTTTGCGCCAGAAACCTAATAACCGGGTTGGCAAGGCAATGATGGAACCGGCAGAGCCTGTCGCAGCAATCACCATATCGCCCACTCTGGCATTGAGCGCATTGCGGCTTTCGATCTGATGTAGGCTGGCGCGCACTTCGGCCAGCTTTTCAAGGCGAAGCTTTTCGGCAAGAACGGCAGGCAGATCGTCATCTACCCAGGTGCTGTTGGTTGCGTTAGACATAACACCGACGCCGGCTTCAAGATCCTTGCACTTGAGATAATAGCGCTCAAGCTCTTCCTGAACCTGGTGCAACTGAAGCAGCAACAGCTCGTTCTCTTCTTCGAGATCCTTGATTTTGGTTTGGTCGATTGGCGTTTGGTCTTTTGTCATGTAAGCGTTAATCCACGTGATCCATCACGATGCTTTCCAGTAGCTGCGTAAAGTCTATGTTAACCCTAGCCGCATTGTTTCGGCTTGTACGTTTTCAATGATTTCAAAAAACATGTCACATGCTTGCTGTGCTGCGAACAAGCTATCCAGAAAGGTCTGTGCGTCGTGCATGTATTCGTGAACCAATGCGTTGCGGAGTCTGCGTGCAGCGATAAATGCATCTGCACTGACCAGTAGGTCGAGTCTTTCAGCAGTTGAGAGTACATCAAGCAGTGTTTTGCTGTTTTCGCCCACCAGTGCCGCCATGCGCGGCAGGAGCTTCTCGCCCAGGTGATCCTGAAGTCTACCAAAGCGACTGACAAAGGCTTCAACCTTTTCCGCCAGTTCTGGCTGGTTAGCCAGGTTTTGTACCCAGGTTAAATCTATAGGCAGCGCAAACAGGGTCGTTTGGCTGTAGCGCAGATGCTTGGCCTCCTTGTGCGCCAGATCGAGGGCGAGCAGCACAGGCCTCGCATGCTCTGGGAGATATTTAAGGCTCATAACTGGACCCCTGTTCGCCGTGCAAGCTCAAATACTGGAGCGGGGGGACTCGCTCTATCTTTGAGCAAAACGTCGATTTTGCGGTCACCAAGCTGACGGATCAGCGCGACATAGATAGCCCCAAGAATGGTGGCGCGGTTGCTGACCAGTTGGTCGGTTTCAAACAAGAGGTCAATATCTCCGCCCTTTTTTGCGTCATCCACGCGTGAGCCAAATAGAATGACCCTGGCGTCCTCGCCAAGCACTGTTTGGGCAGTTTGCTTGATGGATTGAATCTGCTCCTGGTTCAGACGCATGGTGATTGTTCCTATGGCTTTATCGGCAGAAATGGTTCAAGCCCCCCTGAATTGCAGCTACAGGGGCGCGGTCAACCTGTTTTAGACGTATCGGTCAACACAGCCCATCTTTCTCAACGCGTATCATTTACTCTTAATCCACGTGATCCATCACGATGCTTTCCAGTAGCTTGATGATGCCGGCCAGCACCAGACCAAGCAGCAAGGTAACGATTGCATTATAAATTCTGCGTGGCTGCAGGGGATATTCCGGCAGGCTGGCGTCCTGCAGCACAGACACCTTTTTGAGGGTACGAGTCGCATCCATGCGACCACGCTCCAGCGCCACCAGCGCGGTCTTGTAGATGTCCTGCGCAAAGCTGACATCCATCTCCAGGCGTTGAAAGGCCTCCACCGTATAGTTGAGCGTGTTGCCGTCGGGCGACGCCAGCTTTGCGCGTTCGCGGGCGATCTGCCGGTCGACGGCGGCTATCGACTGCTTGAGCCTGACAATATTCGGGTGGTCTGCATCAAGCCTGGCTGGCAAGGCTGCAAGCTGGGTTTGCAGGTCGGTGCGCTGCGACTCCAGACGCGCAATGATGGCGGATATGCTCTCGGCTGCTGCCTGTGGTGACACCATGCCACTGACGTTTTGAAACTCCAGCAAGGCCTGACGGGCAAGCATTACGCGGGCCTGGGCCTCTTCGACCTGCACAGCCAGAAAACTGACCTGCACCTCGGCCAGATCGTGCGCCATGCGGTTCATGAACTCCTCACCCTCACGCACCAGCATGCGCGTGATTGCTCTCGCGGTTTCGGGGTCATAGGCCTGAGCCTTGATTCTCAGCACCCCGGCGTAGTCATCAAACTCGATTTCTGTGCGCGACAGATAATGGCGGTGAAACCACTCCAGTTCCTGATCCTGTCCCCACATTCGCGATAGCAAGTCGCGTTGCGGATCGCTGTAGTGACTGCGCAAGTTCAGCTCCGCATCAAGCTTATGGAGCATGTCCATGGATAACAGATACTCGCGAAGCAACAACTGGTCGGGCCGGGTGCTGACCCCCGTGCCTGCGATAAAGCTCGAAAAGTCAAAACCTTGCCCAGACACCTGGTCTGTTCGCTGGGTGATGACGCTCACCTCGGAAACATAGCGATCCGATGCCATGAACAGCCAATAAAGCGAGATCAGCGCCGAAGCACCAATAACCAGCCAGATAATGTATTTGAAGCTACGCATGTAATACCCGTTGAATGATCACCCGGCACCCGCCCTCAGGCTGTCGCCAGGCTCTCCTTGTACGCCTTGAGGGCGTGGTCGATTTCATCAAACCACTCCACCCTTCCCTTGGATAGCAGCACCCCTGCCTGACAAAACTGCCTCAGCGTGCCTTCGCTGTGCGACACCATGATCAGGCTGGCCCGGTCAGCCATGTTCTTGAATGCATCTGCCGCCTTCTGACGAAAAGCCGCATCACCGGCAGATGTCACCTCATCCGATATATACACCTCAAAGTCAAAAGCCATGGACATGGCAAACTGAAGACGCGAACGCATGCCTGACGAGTAGGTTTTTACGGGCTTTTCAAAGGCATCGCCAATGCCCGAAAATGCCTTGATGTACTCCAGCCTTTCGGCAATGTCGTCCTCATGGCCATGAACCCGACAGACAAACTTGGCATTTTGTCTGCCGGACAGAGAAACCTCCAGCCCGCCGCCGTAACCCATTGGCCACGACACCTTGCAGCGTCGCTCTACCCGGCCCTTGGTCGGTTGATCCACGCCGCCAATAATGCTCAGCAAGGTTGATTTGCCAGCGCCATTCGCCCCGATCAGGCCAACGCTCACCTTTGGGGGGAGCACCAGGCTGACGCCTCGCAATACCCACGGGCCCGGGCCATGCGGGGTCTTGTAGCGCTTGTAAACGTCTTCTACGATAATCATCGGGTTGTCAGCGTCTGCGCAAAGCTGCGGTGCAAGGCCAAGCCAAGCAGCACGCCAAGCGCCGCAAAACCATACAGATAGCTCAAGCTCAGCCCCGGCACTGCATGGTAATAATCACTGAAACCCACCCGCACCAGTTCAACACCGTGCAGCACCGGATTGAACAGCAGATAGTCTCGATAAGGCAGGGGCACAGCCGATATCGGAAAGATTACCCCCGAAATCAAATACAAGGGCAGCATGAGTATCTTTAGGATGTGTTCCGTCTCGGGCACCAGTTCCATCAGCACGGAGGCCACCAGACCATAGGCCATGCCCACAAGCCACAAACCAAACACAGCCAGACAAACCAGCAAGGGATCTACCGGCATGGTGATATGACCCAGTAGCCCTGCCACGGTGAGCACCACGATAGCCACCAAAGCCATCAAAAAGGCTTCAAGCACGCCGCGCACCAGAGCCGGGTCTATGGGTTTGACCTGACGATAGGCAAACAAGGCCTTGTTGCAGTCAACCCCATACATCACCTGAATGCCGGTTCGTCGAAACAGAAAAAACGCCAACAGCCCCAGAATGACCCACAGCGCCATGTCAATGCCGCTCATTGTGCGGACACGAATGACTGAAAACACAAAGGCCAGAAAACCGATGTGAATGATTGGCTCGATAAGCAGCCAGAACCAAGCCGCCCGCATGCGAAACAACCGGTCCAGCGCCTCACGCAAAAACAAGGCATGCCAAACTGAAAACGTGACGCTTAGCGGGCTTCTCATGGGTAATGCGGCTTGCCTGGCTTATTGCACAGCATTGGTGATGGAAATGGTCGGCATGGTCACCGACAGCACCAGTCTCAGGAATTTTTGAAACTCTGCTGCGGGTGCATTGCTCACGTAAACCATGTCGCGGTTCTGCATCGGAAACTTCTGCGCCACGAACAAGGCGGATGGGTCGCGCAGATTGACCTGATAAACCACCGGCACCAGACCGTCTGCCGACTGTGCCAACGCTTGCGGGCTGTCGATCAGCTCTGGCGACTCAAAGCGGAAGATGAAGACCCCGCGCGCATCGGCACGGCTGTCATCCAGGCCACCAGAACGGGCCAGGGCTTGGGCCAGCGAGATGCCTTGCGCCTCGAAGGGCACCTCGGCGTTCTTGCCGGCCGCTCCGAGCACGGTAAAGCTCTGCGGCTGGTGCAATGCGGTGACCACATCGCCCGGCTTCAGTGGCACGTTCTGTGCTGGGTCGCGGATGATGGCGTCAAGCGCCATGGAGGCGGATCTTCCGGCGCGCGACAGTTGCAGAGACATGCGATTGACCGGCTGGCTCACGCCTCCGCCGGTCGCCACGGCGTCAAGCAGACGCTCGCCTTTGGGTGTGAGCGGCATCAACGCATTCTTGTTGAAGTCACCCACTACGGTGACGTTAGCGCTGTTGTTGCGCATCACCCTGGCCAACACCTGAGGCTGGTTGGCCCTGCCCTGCAGGCGCCGGACGATGTCGCTCTCGATGGCTTGTGTGTCACGCCCCTGAACCCGCACCCTGCCGGCAAACGGCACGTTGATTGTGCCATTTGGTGCCACCATTTGCTCTGGCAAGGTGACAGCCTGGGTTGTGGTCGCCCCGGCAGACGGGCTGAGCGAAACCGACGAACCAAACAGCATTGCTGGCGAAGCTTCCCATAGCGAGATCTCGATGATGTCACCTGGTTGTATCAGGTGTTCATGGACAGCGCCGTTTGGAAAGACATCGGCAAACGGCGGCTGCACCTTGCTGTCAGCCAGTTTTCGGGCGACGGCGTCATTGACCTCGACCAGCACCACGCCATCGATCATGGCGGTGGACTCAGCGGCTTGCTGAACCCGTTCGCCACTCGGACCGGATGATGCTATCCAGTCGGGAAAGGTGGCGCAACCGCCAAGCACAAACACTGACAATATGGCGACCGCCGGTGTGCGGGCAAATGGAATCAGATGTGAAAATGTCATGATTGACTGCCTAGAGGGTCAGACCAGCGATCTGATGGTTTTGCAGGTGTATTCGATTTGCGACTGCGTGTGCATTGCAGACATGAACAAGCGCAAGCGGGCCATCTTTTCTTCCACCGCAGGATGAATGATGGGCGAGACGTTCACGCCCCTCTCAAAAAGATGTCGCGACAGCTTGACTGCCTTCAGCGAGCTTTTAATGATAACCGGAATGATGGCAAAACCCATCGAAAGACCCACATTCACGCCCTCACCCCGAAGCATCTGCAAAGTGGCGTGACTACGCTCCTGCAGTCGTGAAACGCGTTCTGGCTCTTTCAACATGACCTGCAAGGCGGCCAGCGATGCGGCAGCCAGCGGCGGGGCCATGCCCACGCTGAACACAAAGCCCGGGGCGGCATACTTCAGGTGCTCCACCAGCGCCCGTTCGCCGGCAATGTAGCCACCACAACCCGCCAGCGTCTTGCTTAGCGTGCCCATCCAGATATCAACATCGCGCCCATCAGCCCCAAAATGCTCTGCCACACCCCTGCCCGTGGCACCCAGCACGCCCAGCGCATGCGCTTCGTCCACCATCAAAAACGCCTTGTGTCTGCGCTTGAGCTCGATAAAGGCGGGCAGATCCGGAATGTCACCGTCCATGCTGTAGTGTCCTTCGATAACGACAAGCACCCTCTCGAACTGGGCTCGTGATGAGGACAGCAGTCGATCCAGCGCGGCCACATCGTTGTGAGGAAAGGATCGGCGGCTTGCGCCGGAAAGCTTGATTCCCTCGATAACGCTATTGTGGATGAGGCTGTCGTGAACAATCAGATCCTTGGGGCCGAACAAATAGCCAATGGTGCTGACATTGGTGGCATGTCCGCTGACGAACACCACGCAGTCTTCCACACCATACAGCTCGGCAAGCGCCTCTTCCAGCTCCCGCTGCACCGGTCGCTCGCCAGCCACCAGTCGACTGGCCGATGCCGAGGTGCCATAACGGTCGATGGCATCACGCGCGGCCTTGTTGACTGCCGGATGACCACACAGCCCAAGGTAGTTATAGCTTGAAAAGTTGATGTACTCACGCCCTTCGATTCGGGTCACCGCGCCAGCCACGCCTTCGTGACTGAGAAAGAAAGGGTTGGCTAACCCGAGACGCTGTGACGCCGCCTTGGGCACCAGCATTTTCTCGTAGCCGGGGTGGCGATCAAAGCGGGTAAATGCCTCAGGCACCGACGCGTGCTGACTGCCAGTGATAGTCGTTCGGGCAACGGAGTGCGCTGACGAGGCCTTTTTGCCGAGTATGCGGTCAATCAACTGAGTCTTTGCCACACCATCAAGCAGGCGTTTGTTCATGCGCTCAACCTCGTTGTGCCCGCAGCCAGGCTGTTCACCTGAGATGCGATGTCTTCAAGCTCTTCGGCAGAAACCTCTTCGCCGTGTTGCTGGGCCAGCGCAGCGACTTGATCACCAACCGATGACCCGTCCTTGCTGTCATCGTCCTCACCCATCAGCTTTTCGACAATTCTGGCGGTCACCTTGTCGGCAGTAGGTGCGTCATTGAGCATCATCACCGGCAACTGAATAGCAAAGCGCTGCTCAAGCCCCAGCGCCAGCTCCACCGCCATCAGCGAGTCCATGCCAAGCTCGTGCAGCGACTTGCCCGGTTCGATGCGTTCCGGCTTGATGCAAAGCACCTGGGCGATCTCCTCGATGATCATCTGCCTGATCACTGCGCTTACCTCCTCGGCGCTCTTGCCAGCGATCAGCGCACGCAGATCTTCGGCACCGGCGCGCTGAGAAGACTCATTGTAGTCGCGATTGAGCACTTCAAAGCGCGGAGACTGTGACGACGGCAGCGAGCCGACGAGAGCATGCCAGTCGAAATTGGCGACGTTCAGCACTGCATTGCTGCTCAGCATGGCCATCGGCAACTGGTCCATTGCCTGTGCCGCCAGCAGTGGTGGCCGACCAAGGCGTTTGGCCAGACTGTCTCTGACCGCTTCATTGCGGGTCAGGTAACCGGCATCTTCGATCGGTCCCCAGGCAACGCAGGTGGCTGGCAAACCGCCCGCTCTTCGCATTGCAGCCAGCCCCTCCAGGCCGGCATTGGCGGCAACATAGTTGGCCTGCCCCGGATTGCCGATTGAAGTGGTGATGGACGAATAAAGCAGAAAGTGCGACAGCGGAATGTCCAGCGTGGCCAGATGCAGATTCCAGGCACCGCCAAGCTTGGCATCCAGCGCAGTATTCAGGCTCTGCTCGTCCAGGTTGGCGATAAGTCGGTCATCGTAGACTGCGGCAGCATGAACCACCCCCTCCAGCACTGGCATGGACGTTTTGAGGCTGGCAATGGTCTTATGCACTGCCGCCTCATTGGCGATGTCGCATGCCAGCACCACAACCTGGACGCCTTGTTCGGCAAAACGCTCAAGCGCCTGCTGTATTCCTGGCGTGTCCACACCGCGCCGTCCTATCAACGCAAGATGTTTGACACCACGACCGACCAACCACTGCGCGGTCGCCAGCCCAAAGCCCGCCGTGCCGCCAGACACCAGCCAGGTCTTGTGTGCTGACACCGGTAAATCAGGTGCCTTGGGCATGGTCGCGGCGCGGATCGTTGGGGGACCATCCTCCATGGACACAACCACCTTGCCGATATGGCGTGCCTGTTGCATGCAGCGGAAGGCTTCGACCACGCGGTCGGCGGTAAAATTGCGATACGGCAGCGGTGCCAGCACACCGTCGTGAAACAAGGCCATGACCTCGCGGAACAGGCGAGCCGCCAACGCGGGACGCGCAGTGAGCAACTGATCGGCATCTATGCCGAAATAGCTGATGTTGTTTCTGAACGGCCGCATGCCAACCGGAGTGTTCTCAAAAAAGTCGCGCTTTCCAAGCTCGAGAAAACGTCCGAATGAGGACAGCACATCCAGGCTTCTCCTCATCGCCTCGCCAGCGAGCGAATTCAACACCACGTCAACGCCCTGCCCCGCAGTGGCCTTCATCACGTCATCGGCAAAAGCCAGACTCCGTGAATCAAACACACGGTCCGCACCCAACAAGGTGACAAAATCCCGCTTGTCATCACTTCCTGCGGTGGCAAACACCTCGGCACCGAGATGTTTGGCCAGTTGTATGGCGGCAATACCTACCCCACCAGCCGCACCATGGATCAACACCCGCTCACCAGCCTGCAGGTCGGCAAGCTGCTTGAGGGCGTAATACACGGTAAAGAAAACAGTTGGCACAGTTGCAGCGGCTTCAAAGCTCCAGCTTTCCGGCATGGGCGCCAGTGCGTCGGCACGCGTCACGACATGGCTGGCAAAGCACGAGGCACCGAAACCCATGACAGCATCGCCCGGCTGAAAGTCTGACACGGCAGCGCCGACCCGCAATATCCGGCCAGAGAACTCCAGGCCCAGGCTGGCCCCGGCAAAACCGTTTTCCACCGCTTCGTCGGGCAACAAGCCCATCAGGTACATCACGTCGCGGAAATTCAGGCCGGTTGCGCATGTCTGCACCTCGACCTGATCAGCCTGCAAAGGCCGAGAATGATCGGACAGCCACACCAGATTGCGCAACTGGCCCGGCGTCAAGAACTCCAGTCTGAATCGCCCAACACCTGACGCATCTGCAGCAGCAGCGGG
>DAIMZH010000085.1:0-10701 GCA_036734105.1 Azoarcus sp.
CACTGACTACAGGGGTTTAGGCGGTAAATAATGCAAATGTCGTTGGGAACTTCAGGTTAAAATATTGTTCAACGTCATTAGTGCTGCGCTGACTAATATTTCCAATAATGATCGGGCCTGAAGTGAATAAAATATCCGGGCTGGATTCGTAATTATTTTCATGGCCGAAATGGGTTCCATATCAGCGCGATCGGAGACGCGACGTTTTGACGCACACCGACCGATTGCCAGCCCTGCACGGCGGCATGCACTCAAGTTGCTTGGTGGAATGGCGCTCGTGCTCAACGGCTGCGCCGACGAACCGCCTGCCATGCGTGTGGCAGCGCACGTCTGGCCCGGCTATGAGCTGATGTTCCTGGCGCAGCGTGAAGGCTGGCTGGATACGCGACAGGTCACGCTGATTGACACGCGCTCGGCCACCGAATCGATGCAGGCACTTGAAGCCGGCGAAGTCGACGCGGCGGCACTCACCCTGGATGAAACACTGGTTCTGCTGGACCGTGGCGTCGCCCTGAGTGTGGTGCTGGTATTCAACATTTCATCTGGTGCCGATGTGGTGGTGGGCAAACCCGGGGTGAACACATTGGCGCAACTCGCGGGCAAGCGTATCGGAGCGGAAGACACTGCGGTTGGCGCTCTGATGCTGCACAAGCTGCTCAGCGCCGCAGGTGTGAGCCGGGATGAAGTTCAAATCGTGTCGCTGACCATAGACCAGCACCTTGCAGCCTGGCAGGCAGACGAGATAGACGTGCTGGTCAGCTATGAGCCCGTGTCGGGCACCTTGCTCAGACAGGGCGCGCACCGCCTTTTTGACAGCAGCACCATCCCCGACGCGATCTTCGATGTGCTCGCGGTTCGTTCGGAGGTATTGCAGACACGCCATGGACGGCGCGCCACCGAAACCCTGATCAGCGCCCATTTCCGGGCCTTGTGGCATCTCCGCCGCAACCCGGCTGATGCATCCTTTCGTCTCGCGCTGCGCATGGGCAACTCCGGACCGGAGGCGCTTGAAAGCTACCGCGGACTTGTTTTGCCGGACGAATTTGCAAATTTGCGCTTGCTGGCTGGTCAACCGGACAGAATGGTACTGGCAGCGACCGAGATCGCTCGCATCCTGCACCAACAGGGGCGACTCAGCTCACCGCAACCCGGCGACTTCGTCGACGCCCGATTCCTGCCACGACCGGATAGCCACCCATGAGGCGGCGTCGTTTTTTCGGCCCCGCACTGCGTGCCTGGCGCGGCATCATCGCCCTGCTTCTGGTGGCCTTCGTCATGCCAGCCCTGCCAGTCGAGGTTTCGGTCGCCAACGACAGACCCAATTCTATCGTCATTGGTGTGCTGGCATACCGACCGGCACAAGAGGTGGCTGCGCGCTGGCAGGCACTGGCGAGCTATCTTGAAAGCGAACTCGACGGCGTCTCGGTGCGCATCGCCGCGCTGAATCACACCGATCTGGACAACCAACTCAAGCGCCAGGGAGTCGACCTGGTATTGACCAACGCCGGTCACTACATCGCACTGCGTCGAAGCCACGCATTGTCCGGCGCACTGGTCACGCTGGTCACGGATAATGCCGGCGTGGCGCTCGATAGTTTCGGGGGCGTCATCGTGACCAGGGCTGACCGCTACGACATTAGACAACTTCGCGACCTTGCCGGACGCCGTATTGCCGCTATCCACCCATCGTCGCTAGGGGGTTATCAGGCCCAGCAGGCGCTATTTCTGGAGCAAGGGATAGCCGCTCCGGACAGGCTTGAGTTCGTTGGCCTGCCTCATGATAAGGTCATTGACGCAGTTGTCGCAGGAACATACGACGTGGGCTTTGTACGCAGCGGCCTGATCGAAGCCATGGTCGCTGATGGTCACCTGAACCCGGACATGCTGCGGGTCGTCAATGCACAGCAACTGAGCGGCTTTCCGCACGCGGTTTCAACACGACTGTATCCGGAATGGCCGCTATTTGCCTCACCACATGTCAGCCCGGATATCGTTCGCCGCGTGATCGCTGCCCTGCTGCTGCTGGAGCCGGACTCCGACATCAGTCGGACCATAGGCATTCACGGCTTCACTGTTCCGGCAGACTATGCTCCGGTTGAAGACATACTTCGCAAGCTGCGACTCCCCCCTTTCGACACCCCTTCCGTAGTAACCTGGGGTGATGTCTGGGCGCAATTCAACACCTCGTTGATCATCATCGCCAGCTCGCTTGCATTGCTGCTTCTGATCGGCGCGCGCATGTTCATGCTCGGCCGTAGCGCACAACTTGCCAATCAACGCTTCAATCAACTTTTCAGTACAGTGCCGACCCCTATTGTGGTGCTGGACAACAGCGTCTTCACCGACTGCAACCCGGCCACGCTTAAGGCACTCGGATGCGCGGACAAGAGCCACATCATTGGCAAGACACCAGTCGACATCTCTCCGCCTCGGCAAGTGGACGGCGAGGACTCCGCCATAAAGGCATCGCGCATCATTGGCACCGTCCTCGACGGTGAGTCCGCGACCTTTGAGTGGGTCTTTATGGGCGCAAACGGCTGCAAGCCCTTGATGGAGGTCACGCTGTTACCAATCAAAGGCAACAACCCGCGACACATGCTCAGCATATGGTTTGACATCGCGGAACGTCATCGCGCACATCAGCTCATCTCCAGTGAGCTGGCACTGTTTTCCAACGGGCCGGTAATCGTCATCGAATGGGGGCCTGGGACGGGATGGCCAATATTGTCAGTCTCAAGCAACGTTGAACTCAGTCTCGGCTATACGCAGCAAGAAATCACTGCTAAAGGGTTCGATTTCAGCAAATTGCTGCACCCGGACGATCTGGAGCGAATAAGGCAGGACTCTCGCGAAGCCATCAGCAGCAACAAGACCTGCTGGGAGCAATCCTATCGACTGCAACGCAAGACGGGAGGCTACGCCTGGTACTACGACTTTACCCAGGCCGTGCGCGACGAAGGCGGCAGGATTGTGGCGCTGCGCGGCTACTTGATCGACCAGACCAGCACCAAACAACTGGAGTTGCAACTCGCGGAGGAGCGCAAGAGCCTGTTCAATATTCTCTGGGGAACGGGCGTCGGCACCTGGGAGTGGAACGTTCAGACCGGCGAGACCCGGTTCAACGAGCGCTGGGCCGAAATCATTGGCTACACACTGGACGAGCTCTCCCCGATCAGCATCGACACCTGGACCAGCCATGTTCACGCTGATGACCTGATCCGATCCGGGCAAGCCCTGCAACAGCACTTTGCCGGTCAGGCCGAACACTACGAATGCGAAGCGCGCATGCGCCACCGCAACGGCCACTGGGTGTGGGTACTGGATAGGGGAAAGGTGGTGGAGTGGGACGAAAGCGGTCAACCACTGTGGGTGTCCGGCACCCACCTCGAAATCACCGCTCGCAAGCGTGTCGAAGAACAACACCGCTCCCTTATCGAAGCCCTCAGCGATGCGGGCACCATGCTGATGGTGATCGACGCCGACAACACTGTTCGATACATGAACCGCATCATGCAAGAGGAGTTTGGCGACAAACTTGGCGAAAATGGTTTAGGTCTCATAGACAGTATCAGTCGGGGCCAGAACCCTCCCGAGTCCTCGCCGACTCCATACGACAACGCAACCACTCATTACCGGGCCAGCGGTCAGCACGGCCGGATATTCGACGTTACCAGCGTACCCTACACCGACACCGACGGCACAGACTGCAGACTACAGGTAATCCGGGATGTCACGCTGGAGCATCACCAGACGCAGGCGCTGGAGCACATCGCCTATCACGATCCGCTCACCGGCCTGGCCAACCGCCCACTGCTGTCTGACCGACTGAGCCAAGCCATCGTTGATGCCAGGCGACGCAACCAATTCGTTGCACTCGCTTACATAGACCTTGACGGTTTCAAGGACGTAAACGATCAGTTCGGCCACCCTTGTGGCGACGCCTTATTGACCAAACTGGCAAGGCGCATGAAGGACGCACTTCGAGAAAGCGACACTGTAGCCCGCCTCGGCGGCGACGAATTTGCGGTCGTGCTGCGTGACCTGGCCACCCCAGAAGTAAGCTACCCGCTTATCGACAGGCTGCTCACCGAAATTGCCAGGCCGACCACCCTACTCGGGAGTCAGGTGCAGGTTTCGGCCAGTATTGGCGTGAGTTTTTACCCGCAGCGCAATGACGCTGACCCCGAGAAACTCCTGCGACAGGCCGATCAGGCCATGTACGAAGCCAAAACCTCGGGCAAAAACCAGATCAAGATATTCGGGAATCCACTGGAAAACACACAAGCACGGCAAGCAGATTCCGAAAAACAGGATGTGCAGTGAGAAACAACGGCTGAAAGCAGCAAATCCGGCAAGAATCAGTCTCAGCAGCACAATTTGACCTCAGACAATGGTCAAACGCTGCATTGCTGCGAGAATCAACAAAGATGCCATGCTGCAGAAAACCATCACCCTGAAAACCACAGTCAATTGCTTATCAGGATTCAAAAGGACTCATACATGCAGACATCTCCAACTTTTATGGCACTCGCCGCAAGGGCTAGGCAACTGAAAACCCAACTACGGCCTGACCATGTCTGAACGTGTGATGCTTGTGTTCTCAAACGCGCCGGACAGCGCCACTGCGCGGGCGATTGCCGAACGTCTGGTGGGTGACCGGGTCGCAGCGTGCGTGAATCAACTGCCGCCCTGCGTGTCAACCTACCATTGGCAGGGCAAGCTGCTCACCGACGAGGAGGTGCCCTTGCTGATCAAGACGACCAAATCCTGCCTGCCTGCGGTGCAGGCACGGATTCAGGCGCTGCACCCCTATGAACTTCCAGAGCTGATTGCGGTCCCGATTGACGCGGGATTGCCAGACTATCTGGCTTGGGTGGCGCAACAGTGCCGCCCTGACAACGACGAAGCGCAAGCGTGACTTCTTACCCTCTTCGGCCCCTGCAGCCACATCCGACAAACCAAGCCTGACAGTTCGACTTACCACCAATGAAACGACTCTTCGCACTTCTCGCCCTGCTTGTAAGCCTTCTGGCGGTGGCTGGGCCTGCCGCCGCCGACCCGGTGGAGCCAGAGCGCGCCTTTGCGGTGTCCGCCCGCATGGTCGACGCCAACACAGCAGAGGTGCTGTTTGATGTCAGGCGCGCTTACTACCTCTACGGCGAAAAATTCGGCTTTGAGGTGCTCAACGAGGCTGTCGCGCTGGGTGACGCGATCCTGCCATCCGGCAAGCCTTACAAGGACGAGTTCTTTGGCGAGACAACGGTCCACCGAGGCAAGGTACGGATTCTGCTGCCGATTTCAGCCCCGCCCGGTGTTGAGCAAGTAGAACTCATCACCAAAAGTCAGGGCTGCTGGGATGGCGGCATCTGCTACCCGCCGCTGGATCAGCAACTGACGCTGAATCTGACGACGATTTCATCCGGCGTCGGCGGCGGCTTTCTGCAACGAGTGATATCTGGTGGGGCCACCAACCCCGCAACGGATGACGTCACCCCGGCACCAACCGGCACGACAACGCAAGCCGGAACGGCTGGCGGCGACGAGAGTGGCCGCATCGCGAGCCTCTTGCGCGATGCAGGCGTCGGCCTGGTGCTGGCGAGCTTCTTCGGCTTTGGTTTGTTGCTGGCCTTCACACCGTGCACCTTTCCCATGATTCCGATTCTGTCCGGCATCATCGTCGGGCAAGGCCAGCATATCACCCGGACACGCGCCCTGATGCTGTCGCTTGCCTATGTAATGGGCATGGCACTGACCTACGCGCTGGCAGGGGTGGCTGCCGGCCTGTCGGGCACGATGCTGACCGCGGCGCTGCAAAACGTGTGGGTGCTTGGCGTTTTTGCGCTGGTTTTCGTGCTGCTGTCCTTGTCGATGTTCGGTTTTTACGAGCTGCAGATGCCAAGCGCGCTGCAAAGCCGCCTTTCCTCGACAGCCAGCCATCAAAAAGGGGGCAGTCTGGGTGGCGTGGCGGTGATGGGGGTGCTGTCGGCGCTCATCGTCGGCCCGTGCGTGGCTGCACCACTGGCCGGCGCACTGCTTTATATCGCCCAGACCGGCGATGCGGTGCTCGGCGGCATGGCGCTGTTTGTGATGGCGCTGGGCATGGGTGCGCCGCTGATTGTGGTCGGCGTGGGAACACGCTCCATCCTGCCCAGAATCGGGCCATGGATGGAAGGCGTCAAGAAGGCCTTTGGTGTCATGCTGCTGGCAGTCGCAGTGTGGTTGTTAACACCGGTGGTGCCTGCTGTGGCCACCATGCTGGCTTGGTCAGCCTTGCTGATCTTCTCGGGCATCTTCCTGCGCGCCATCGACCCGCTGCCACGCGGTGCAAAAAACTGGCAACGCTTCTGGAAGGGCTCGGGCGTTGTCCTGCTGCTGGCCGGCACCGCCATGTTGATCGGCACACTGGCAGGCTCGCGAGACCCGCTGCAACCACTCGCAGTGCTGCGCGCCGAGGCTGTCAGCAGCATGCAGCCGCGCTTCGAGCGGGTCAATTCAGTGGCTGAGCTTGACGCCCGAATTGCCAGCGCAACCCAGCCGGTGATGCTCGACTTTTACGCCGACTGGTGCGTGTCGTGCAAGGAGATGGAGCGTTTCACCTTCAGCGACCCGCAAGTTGCGCAGCGTATGGACCGCATGCTTCTGCTGAAGGCCGACGTCACCGCCAACAGCGCCGAGCACAAGGCCTTGCTGCAACGCTTCAGCCTGTTTGGCCCACCAGGCATCATCTTTTTTGACGCAGAGGGCCGCGAAATCACCGATTTGCGCGTGGTCGGCTTCATGCGGGCTGGCCCGTTTGGCGACTTGTTGGACACAGTGCTGCGCTAAGTGGCGGTTTCACCTACAATTGCGAATTCCCTTCAGAATCTGACACCCCACATGTTCTCCGGAATCGTGGCCGCATGCGGCCAAATCAGTGCCATTGATGCACTTGAAGATGGCGTTCGACTGACTGTTGACACCGCTGGCCTTGACCTCACCGATGTCGCTATTGGCGACAGCATTGCCAACAATGGCGTGTGCCTCACAGTGATCGGAATCAACGGCACGCTGGCGCGTTTTGACGTGTCACGCGAAACCCTCAACTGCACCACCGGACTCGACCAGGTCGGCAATGACGTCAACCTTGAAAAAGCCCTGCGGCTGGCCGATCGTCTTGGCGGTCATCTGGTCACCGGCCATGTGGACGGCGTGGGCGAGGTGCTGCGCTTTGAACCGGTGGGCGAAAGTCACGAGCTCATCATCCGGGCGCCTGCCTCGCTGGCGGCTTACATCGCCCGCAAGGGGTCGATCACCATCAACGGTGTCAGCCTCACGGTTAACCGGGTCGACGGCACCGACTTCTCCATCAACCTGATCCCACACACCGTGGAAGTCACCAACCTCAAGCATCTTGCCGCCGGCAGTCATGTCAATCTTGAAATCGACCTGATCGCGCGCTACGTCGAACGCATGCTGGCCTGGCGCGAGGGGGCGCCGCAATCATGAGTGCACTGTCTCCGATCACCGAGATCATCGACGAAATCCGCGCCGGCCGCATGGTCGTGCTGGTTGATGAGGAAGACCGCGAAAACGAAGGCGATCTGGTGCTGGCAGCCGAACATGTCACGCCAGAGGCGATCAATTTCATGGCCCGCTTCGGGCGCGGGCTGATCTGCCTGACCATCACCGAAGAACGTTGCCGTCAGCTCGACCTGCAACTGATGGTGCGCAATAACCGCTCGCCGCATGGCACCGCCTTCACCACCTCCATCGAGGCTGCGGTGGGGGTAACCACCGGCATTTCGGCACAAGACCGTGCCCGCACGGTGCAGGCCGCAGTGGCCCGCCACGCCAAGCCGAGCGACATCGTTCAACCCGGGCATATCTTCCCCTTGATGGCTCAACGTGGCGGCGTGCTGATCCGCGCCGGTCACACCGAAGCCGGGTGCGACCTGGCCCAGCTCGCCGGTCTTGAACCGGCATCGGTCATCTGCGAAATCCTCAAGGACGACGGCACCATGGCCCGGTTGCCGGATCTCGTCCCCTTTGCCCAGGAGCATGGTCTGAAGATTGGGGCGATTCGCGATCTGATCGAATACCGGGCCGCCACCGAAAGTCTGGTCGAGCGCGTGGCCGACAAGGAAGTTGACACCGCATGGGGACGTTTCCGGCTGTGCGCCTTCGAAGACCGCACCTCGGGCGACGTGCATTTTGCCATGTCGCGCGGCAACATCAATCCGCAAACCGAAACCCTGGTGCGAGTACATGAACCAATTTCAGTGGTGGACTTTCTCGACCCAGGTGGCGCAAGACACAGCTTTCCGGTGGGCGATGCGCTAGCACGCCTGGCCCAGGCCGAATGTGGTGTCATGGTACTGCTGTATCGTCCGCAAAGCGGCAAGGATTTGCTGGCTGGCATCAATGGTAACAACAACACACCACGTAGCGCTCGCTGGGACCCTCGCCTTTTTGGTGTCGGCGCCCAGATTCTGCGTGACCTCAATGTGGGTCGGATGCGCGTGCTCGCGCCTCGCCAGAAGATCCCCAACATGGCCGGCTTTGGCCTTGAAATAACGGGCTTCGTAGATCAGGACTGATCACAGCACACAACACGGACTTCCGAAATGGCACGTTTTGACAACATCACCGAATTTGAGCCCGACCTCCATGGCGTCGGCCTGCGCATAGGCATCGTCATGAGCCGCTTCAATCAGGACGTTTGCGAAGGCCTGCTATCGGCCTGCATTGACGAACTGTTGCGGCTGGAGGTGGCACCGGACTTGATCCGTGTAGCCACGGTACCCGGCGCGCTTGAGATTCCGCTGACCCTGCAGAGCATGGCACGCAGTGGGCGCTATGATGCGCTGGTAGCGCTGGGGGCGGTCATTCGCGGCGAAACCTATCACTTTGAGCTGGTTTCCAATGAAATGGGCAGTGGCATCAACCGCGTTGGCCTGGACAACAACATCCCGATTGCCAACGGCGTACTGACTACCGAAGACGACGATCAGGCGCTTGCCCGCATGCACGAAAAGGGCACCGACTGCGCACAGGCTGCAGTTGAAATGGCCAATCTGCTCAGGGCCGTCAAATGAGTTCCAAGGCAACCCGTCACCTGGCACGAGAATTCGCTCTGCAGGGGCTTTATCAATGGTTGCTGTCCGGCAACTCGATCCCGCGCATTGAAGAGCATCTGGAGCAGGATGAGAACTTTTCCAAAGCTGATCGTGAATACTTCATCGGCTTGCTTCGCGGCAGCGCTGAGCAGGCAGATGAACTCAGAGCAGAGCTGTCACCGTATATCCACAGGCAGGTTCACGAACTTTCCCCGGTCGAGCACGCGGTGCTGTTGCTGGCCACCCACGAGTTGAAGAATCACCTTGAGATCCCCTATCGCGTGGTGATCAATGAAGCCATTGAACTCACCAAGAGCTACGGCGGCACGGACGGTCATCGCTTTGTGAATGGTGTGCTTGACAAGCTCGCAGCCAGTGTTCGCACGGTCGAGGTTGAGGCTTCACGTGCAGCAAAAGCTGACTCAGCAAAATAAGCAGCTACTGTGCCCGCAAGCTCATCGGCATGATATGACCTGAAAATATGGCCTGAAAAAAACCCGACCAGCTTCGCAGCGGTCGGGTTTTTTGTGTCGCCCCGGTGACGGGGAGACGCACGAAGCATCAATTGCCGTTGACTGCGCTCTTGAGTGAAGCGCCAGCCGAAAACTTGGGTACGCGCGCTGCGGCGATTTCGATGGTGGCGCCGGTTTGCGGGTTGCGGCCGGTGCGTGCAGCACGTTCGGAAACTTCGAACGAACCAAAACCGGTGAAAGATATCTTTTCTCCGGCGGCCATGCGCTCGGAAATGATATCGAGAACAGCGGTCAGGGCACGGTCAGCTTGGGCACGCGGAACGTCAAGACGATCGGCCAGGGCTTCGACGAATTCACCTTTATTCATAGTTTTCCTCAATTTGGTGTGTTTGCGGCAAGTCGATGTTCAAGTCTTTGGCTCTACCGCCTTGGTGGCAGCCGCCATGGGTGGCGGGAACTGAACCTGCAAGCATGGTATTCCAGCCCGCGACACTGATCAACCGGTGTTTGACGGAATGACTCACTTTTTTGCCATATTGCCGGTCTTTTCCACTATTGCGGAATCTCGGGAGCTTCGGCAACTGATGGGCAACAGGCCTTCTGGCCTGTACATCCCGGCGTTGCGCCGCCCGGCAAGACTTCCATGTGGCGTCGATATTACTATACTAGGGTGCTTCGTCCTGATAAGGACCCGCACCAAGCCCGATGGGTGCAGGCGCTGCAGCCACCAGCCGTGAGAACACCCGGGCAAAGTCCTCATTGCCGCGTGTCCCGGCCATCGGGTCATTGTTGCGCCGGAAACCCTCGGCAACCTGCTGCCAATCCGCGTCGGTAAAGTGCTTGCGGCATAGCGGCAGCACCTCGCGCTCTTCAAACATCATGTGGTTTCGGTAGAATTCGGCAAAGCGCTCGAATGCCTCGGCAAAGCCCTCGTACCCTCCTGGCTGCCCATCAATATAGGCCTGCAGAGCCACCTCCAGCGCCTTGATGCGGGCGTCACCATTGGCGTGCTCCTGTTCGAGCCGAGCAATAGCCTCATTACCCTCGTCGGTCTTTTGCTTGAGCAAGGCAAACAGGTATTCATCCTCTTTGGGGTGATGGCGCTTTTCGGGATAAGCGTCGAGGTAATACAC
>DAIMZH010000086.1:0-10293 GCA_036734105.1 Azoarcus sp.
GGGCGTGAGTTGCTGGCCGAGGCCTTGATTGGGCTGGACACGGAAATCAACCGGGAGATTGAAAGCTGGCTTGCCAAGGAGCTCCCCGAACTCATTGCGACAGAGCTTGAGCAACTGACACAGCAGCTCAAACTCAAACTGGCGGCTCAGGCACGTGCCACGCTGCTACCCACGCTGTCGGCCAGAATTGCCAGCAGACTGGAGTCGATCACCGCGCCGCCGAAGAAAAACAGCTAACGTGGCCCTCTGCTTACCTGCTCAGGTCACTCACACCAATCAACGCATCGCTTTGCATGTAGTCGAACGCTGAATCGGCCCCCATCGGCCAGCATCGGCAAGGCGCGTGCAAACGACAGACTGCCTACCGTATCGGCCACGATGTCGTACTTCGTTGTTGATCGGCTCAGATCACAAGCCCGGTAGTCTATCGTCTCAGCCGCGCCAAGCTTTTTCGCCGTAGCCAGGTTTGCCGCGCTGCATACTGCGGTGACACCTGCCCCAGCCGCCACCGCCACCGCCAGTTGGATGAGCGCACTGCCAACCGTGCCGGTTGCGCCGATGACCAGCACGCTTTCATCAGGTTGCAGATTGGCTCGACGCAAGAAGTCTCGCGAAGTCAGGCCGCCAAAGCCAAGCGCTGCGGCGGTTTCGATTGGCATCTCGTCGGGTCGCGGCACTACCGCGCCACATTCAGGTATCACAACATACTCAGCATGTGCGCCCATGCCCATGCCGCATGTTGCAATCACCACATCGCCCGGCTTGAAGCGACTCACCGTGGTGCCGATTGCAACGACGATTCCGGTAACTTCCACACCGAGCACCGCTCGCCTCGGTTTGTTCCATCCGAATATGACTCGCCCTTTCGCTCGCATGCCCGGTGTAGTGAGCCGCTGACGGTGGGTTCCTCCCGGCACACACCGTTGAAAAAGAGATACTGATTTGGTCGTAGTTTTGATGATTTCCTGGCTGAAGAAGCCGTGCTTGAGGAAACCACGGCTGTGGCCATCAAGCGTGTTGTACGCCTGGCAGATCGCGCAGGAAATGAACGCTCAGCATCTGACCAAGACCGCTCTAGCCGCAAAGATGCACACGAGCCGGGCCGCACTCAATCGCCTTCTCGACGAAGCTGACACTAGCTTGACGCGCTGATGAGAGTCGGTCACGTAGCACGACAAGTACGGAGTGGCTACCGTACTGCTGCCGCTAAGTCGGCAAAGCTGCACTGCCGTTCAGGCAGGAGCACTGGCCTTGACTATCCGGCAGTTTCCAATGCGGACCCGACACCGAGTATGCCATTTTCAGTAGGCAGCAATCAGTCTTGAGTTGTCATAGTAGGCGAACGGCAGGTGCCCCAGTGCCGCCCTTGGTCTTGGCGATTGATCTGTAGCAACTATCAGCTTGGAGACGCCATTCGATTTTACAGTTCGAGGGCAACTGGTCGTCCAGAAAGAGGCTCCTCTCAGCGACGCCTGTGGGGTAGACATCGCGAAGCTGGAAATCTGGATTGAGGAAAAAGGAACCCCCGATCGGGCAAAAGCGGTTGCCCTGGGTCGGTTAGGCGATCTCTGCTTGGAGGCTAACGCGGTGGGCTGTGGCTCGCACTTCCTTCATGCGTCCGTGACCAGGTAGCACCTTCTCGGCAACCGTCACCATGCCGGCGCGTTCCAGTTCGTCCACATCCCGCTTTACAGCGCTGCGATCGCGATGTAGCCGCTCCGAAATTTCGGTGATCGAACCCGGCATCTCCTTCACGGAACGAAACAGCGCCAAACGAGCCGTCGTAATGAGCTTCATCACATCAGCGGGGTCTTCAAAGCTTATGATGCGCTCGTCAGGGAGTCGCTCTCCGCGATCGGCTGCCCGCGCCAACTGGCGGCCACGTTTGAAAAAATCCTTTTCCGTTCCAGTTTTGACGATCAAATTGGTCATTTGCAGTCCTTCAGGGCAATCCAGTCTTGCTCAAAGCGCTCTTCAACATCTTCGAAACTGATGAATTCGATAGGTTCAACAACGCCGAAGTAATGGCGATGGTGTCCATCATGGGCATTGTCGTAGCCAACGACACGCCCATTGTCGCCGACGTAGAGGTTATGGTTGATATAAGCCAGGTTGTAACGGGTGACCTGCCTCGTGACGTCATCAACCCACACCTCCCGGCGCAGTTTCCCGTTCCCGCGTTTGTCGGAAATCTTGTGGGCTTCATCGATGAGTTTAATATCAGCCATGACTGATCATATCATGGCTGAAAAGCCAAAGCATAACCGCAGGATCGCTCCTCTGCACCTACAGTATTCGCCCTGAGGCCGAATTCAGCGAGCGGCCGCGCCGGGTCAGATCTCGATCTGCTCTGATATCTCCAAGGCGTCATCGACCTCGATACCGAGGTAGCGGATTGTCAACTCCAGTTTCACGTGCCCAAGTAAGAGCTGAACGGCCCGCAGATTTCTCGTTCGCTTGTAGATCAGTGTAGCCTTCGTGCGGCGCATCGAGTGCGTGCCATATGCCGAAGGATCGTAAGCGTCCGACGCCCCCACCTTCACTTACTCCTCGTGCGCGCAGACACTGCGATCAACTCATCACAACGGAGCGGATCACATGGGAACGAGGCAAACGCATGCTGCGCAATGGTTGGGGCACGTCCAACGCTGGCGAAGGAGCGGCCTGACTCGAGCGGCGTACTGTTCGCGCGAAGCGCTGAGCCTGAGCGCCTTCTGTTACTGGATCACGAAGTCGAACCGTGGATCTGAGCACGCGCCCCCGCAATCGCTCACGCTGGCGACCAGCCGCGCCCAATGGCTCGAAACTTCTGCATGCGTGGAGGTGAACTGCTCGATGAGCTGCGCGACCGGAGATGGACGCGCTATGAAAGCGTTTTACTCGACAAATGCGGTGACAGGCGCATTACGCGTAACCCTCATCCGGTGACCGATCCGCCTTTCTGAGGGGGACTCACGCGGTATCAAAGACAAGGGGCCCGCTGGCCCCCTTCTTCGTCAACCGCTCGACGCCAAATTTCGCCGCCATTTTATGCCACCAAATTTCTACGGAATTACACCGCCGGTAACACCCCGACTTCGACCGGAAGATGCATGAGGTTTTGATGGTCTATCGGGACGTTTCACTCTACACCGAAGGCGCCGTACATGATGGGCGACCTAATCCGATTTACACGGTCAGCGTTGATGAGAAGCCAGGGGTTCAGGCGATTGGCTTGACGGCTCCCGACCTGCCTCCGGCTCCCGACCTGCCTCCGGTTCCCGGCAAGGCGCCGACCGTGAGCCGGGATTACGAGTACGTCCGCCACGGCACGGTCTCGATCCTCGCTGGCATCGACCTGCATGCCGGTCACGTGTTTGCCCACGTTGAAGACCGGCACCGCAGCCGCGAATTCATTGCGCTGCTCCAGTCGATCGATGCCTACTACCCGCCCGAGGCCATCATCCGCGTTGTTTTGGACAACCATTCGTCCCACATCTCCAAAGAAACGATGGCCTATTTGGCCACGCGGCCAGGGCGTTTCGAGTACATTCACACGCCCAAGCATGGTTCCTGGCTCAACCTGATCGAGTGTGCCTTCTCGAAAATGGCTCGAACTTTCCTTCGCCATATCCGGGTCGCCTCCGTCCCCGAACTCAAGGCACGCATCTTGAAAGGCATCGATGAAATGAACGCGGCCCCGGTCGTCTTCCGCTGGAAGAAGTTCGATCTGGAGATAGCGTAATTCGTAATTATATTGACGGAACGATCTACTAGTCACATATCCGAATGACGACACTACCGGTCTTGCGGCTCGTGCCAACGCGGTCATGGGCTAGCTTGCAAAGCTTGAACGGGCGAGCAAGCAGGTACCGGTTCGGGGTAGCCGTGGCGAGATATGTCTTCCGATAGTGAACCGCTGACGGTGGGTGCCTCCCGGCCCACACCGCGGGAAAAGAGATACTGATGCACTTGATCGCCTGTAACGCGATCCGTTTGCCGTTGCCGCCGGTACCGACAGCGGTACAATGAGGACACGCCGCAAGCTCATTCGGAGTCATGAATCATGCTGTTGAACCAGTTGCATGCCCAGAAAATCGCGATTACCGCCTTGGGTCAGCAATACGGTGCCCGGCACATCCGCGTTTTCGGATCTGTGGCACGCGGCGAAGAAGGGCCGGACAGCGACATCGATTTTTTGGTCGAATTCGATCATGGTTACGACCTTTTCGCCCAGCGCCTGCCCTTAGCCAGACAGCTCTCCCAGCTCCTGGGGCGACCAGTCGACCTGCTGCCGGAGCACGAACTAAACTGCCACCTGCGCGACAACATCCTCAAAGAAGCCGTCGAGCTATGAGCAAATCCTGGCAGCCTCACGCCCGTCACATTCTTGACACCATCGCCAAGATTCGCCGCATTCAGGCGCGCGGAGACCTGGCCCAGGACGAAATACTCTACGATGCCGCCCTGCGCAACCTGCAAACGCTTTCCGAAGCCACCCAGCATCTTCCCGACGACCAGAAGGCCGCCCGGCCAGACATCCCTTGGCGCGACATCAGTGGCTTCCGCAATATCCTGGTGCATAACTACCTCGGTGAAATCGATGCGCAAACCATTGCCAATGTGATCAATCGACATCTCGATGCACTGGACGCTAGCGTTCGGGCAATGCTGGAAAACGATAGCTGAACGTCAAACTACGGATAGCAGATTGGTCGGAGCTGTCACTCATTAGCCATTTCGGTATGCTCCGCTATGGCACACGAACCGGCCTCTCAGTCTTATGAAATTAACGAGCTAGCTCAAGGGGCTCCACTCCTGCTGACAACTTCGACAACGAAATAGCCCCGTTCGGTAATCTCCATGACCAATTCACTTGTACTTTTCAGGGTAACGCTTGCTGCCCATGACATCTCGTCTAGAGCCTTCGTTTAAGGATTCGGAATGTTTACTTGGGGCGTGGCGATTCAGTGTCCACGAACTCCTTAGGTCGACGATGTTCACCACTGTGGTGTAACATGGTGTACGAGTTTTTCGACTTAGGAACAGCCGTGCGAACACAAGCAAAACACAATGAGATTGGCGCGCATGAGCGCACAGTCCGTGCCTCAATCAGTTTCCCGGAAGAGCAATACCAAGTCCTGGAAAAGATCGCGGCAGAGAACAAAGTTTCTCTTGCATGGGTAGTACGGGATGCAATTGATGGCTATTTGAAATCCAAGTGGCCCCCCTCCCGCATGGTGCCGATGCCGAAGGTACGCAGCAGCGAAGTGAGAGATCGTGAAGAAGACGTTTGAAAGAGACAGTGAAAAGATCAGGGTGTTATCCCTGTTTTCGGGTTGTGGCGGTATGGATTTTGGTGTGGAAGCAGCTGGTGGCCACGTCATATTCTCGAATGACATCCTTGTGGACGCTTGCAGGACACTGGAGAAATATTTTCCGGGTGCCGATATTCGCAACGCCGACATCTCCGGCATACAAGTGTTTCCCAGTGCAGACATCGTAGTGGGCGGCTATCCATGCCAATCCTTTTCCATGGCGGGCAACCGTAGCCCCGAGAAGGATGAGCGCACAAACCTATATAAGCAATTCCTTCGCGTGGTTGGCATTGTATTGCCCAAGTATTTCGTGGCTGAAAACGTGTCTGGTCTCAAGGCGCTGAGCAGTGGATCCTTCTTAAAGGAGCAGCTTGAGGCTTACGACAAAGCTGGCTACAACGTCAAGTACCAAGTCTTAAATGCAAAGGATTACGGTGTGCCTCAGTCGCGCAAGCGGCTCTTCATTGTTGGAGTCAGGAAAGACTTGAACCAAGTCTTCGAGTTTCCGAAACAAACGCACGGTAAGTCTACCAAGGCTTCGGGGCCGCTCTTGCCATACGCCTCGCATGGGGACGCAATTAAGAACTTACCGCTTTGGCCTGAAGGTGAGTTCTACGAACGCCCACACGATCCTGAAGGCCACTTCTCTTGGTACTACATGTCAAGGAACCGCAAGGCAAAATGGGCGGAGCCCGCGTTTACCGTTGTGGCTAACTGGAGGCACATAACCTTGCATCCAGCTAGCCCGGTGATGACCCTCACATGGTCAAACCTTGCTGATGGCTGGAAGCAACGCTGGGATTTTTCCGACCAGTACGAACACACCGAAGCTGATCCGCAACGCAAAAAGCTAGAAACACCACGCAGACTATCCTGGCGCGAGTGCGCCCTTATTCAGAGCTTTGATCCCAAGTTCACGCCAGTCGGAGAAACGGATTCCAAGTTCACCCAGATAGGAAATGCTGTGCCGCCAAAACTGGCCGAAGCCATATTCACCCACCTGTTCTCTGGTGCCGGTCTGATTTCTGTTGCAGGAAAAAATGCCGCATAACACTGAAATTCACCTGTCCGGTGAGTATGTACGAGGATTGCCGTGAGCAGTTCAGCTACCAATTCCCTCGTCAGTGCAGTCGTATCTGCTGCTGAAATTTCGAAGAACGAAGCTCAGCTACGGCACGAACTGGAAAATGCGCTTGAGCAGGCTTGCGCGAAACTATCCATTCCTTGGACGCCATTCCAGCTCGAGCGTGCCCTCAAAGCAAAGGGCAAGCCTACGAAGTTCGCCGACGTTGCACATGGTGCTGTGGTCATTGAGTACGAGCCGCCCAAGTCATTCAAGGGACGCGCAGGAAGCAAGACAAACCATGCGCGTATGCAAGCGGAAGAATATGCGGTGTTGATCGCCGCAGAGGAAGGACGACCACTCCAGGAATACATCCTCGTCGCCTGGGACGGTGCCCACATCACGTTCGGCTGCTTCGATGGCGCGACAGCGACTTGGGAGGATGTCGTAGCGTTCGACAAGATTTCTGCGGACCGTCTGCTCGCAGCATTAGAGAGCAATGGCCGTCCGCTCGTCCACCCTCAGCTCCTGCAGGCGCTAGTTGGACCTGACTCGGAGTTTGGGACGACACTAATTCCGGAGCTCTACGACAGCATCTGCAAGGCAGACGCATCTCAAGCCACCACGAAAACCAAGATGTTGTTTTCAGAGTGGCGCAGGTTGTTCAGCCAGATCGTAGGCTTCCAGCCAGCGCACATGAAAAAGCTGCTTGCACGGCAGGAAATCTCACACGACCAGCCATACAAGGACAACCCTGCGGCGTACCTGTTCGCGCTCAACACGTATATCGCCATCATTGCGAAGGTCGTAGCTGCCTGCGCACTGCCCAGGGTCAGCCAAGACGTGTTAGAGCCCGGCGTTCCAGTGGCAGACCGGTTGCGTGCAGTGGAAACTGGTGAGCTTTTCGAACATGCCGGCATCCTGAACATGTTGAGCGGCGATTTCTTCTCCTGGTACTTAGACGATAGCGACTGGCCCCGCTACCAGCCCCTGCTCGGAGCTATGCTGGGACGGCTTGGCGGCATCGACTTTACCGTTTCCAAGAAACATGCGGACACGACACGGGACCTCTTCAAAGGCATTTACGAACGCTTCATTCCCAGAGAGATCAGGCACGCCCTTGGCGAGTTTTACACACCTGACTGGTTGGCAGAACACGGGATGGACTTGCTGGAGTGGCAGCCCTCCGATTCGTTGACTGATCCAACATGTGGTTCTGGCACATTCTTGCTCGAAGCAATCCGGCGTCGGCGCAAGGCCGACAGCGGCGCGACAGCACAGTCGCTACTTACAGGCATACACGGCATCGATCTCAACCCACTTGCTGTACTTGCAGCTAAGGGGTCGCTTGCCGTCTTCTTGTCACCACATTTGGACCCCGCTCATCCCATACGGCTACCTGTCTATCTAGCGGATGCCGTGCATCCTGCCGCCGTCGACCTCTTTTCGAACTACAGCCACGTCCTGCATACAGAGCTGGGGCCCAGGGAGTTTTCTGTTCCAGAGCGGATGATCGGTCACCTCGATTTTTTCCAGCTATTCACCAAGGTGCGGATGCTGATTGATGCGGACTACCCTGCAACTAAAATCTGCAATGCGATCCATTCTGACCTGCTTGCAATGGAGCTCAATCCATCTGACATTTCCGTCATCAGCACGACGGTCGCTAATCTGGTCGAACTCCACGACCAAGGATGGAACGGCATCTGGTGCTCGATTCTAGCCGACCGCTTTGCTGCGGGGGCAATTCCACGGTCGTCGCATATCTGTGGAAACCCGCCATGGGTTAAGTGGAGCAATTTGCCAAAGGACTATGCCCAGTCGATTCAGCAGCATTGCCGCGGGCTTGGCGTGTTCAGTACAGATAAGTGGGTAGGCGGTATCGAGTCCGACATATCTACAGTGATTACCTACCAGGCTGTGAAGCATTACCTTGCCCATGATGGTCGCTTGGGTTTCTTCCTGCCCGGTTCGGTGTTTACTACAGAGTCTAGCGCTGGTTTCAGACGCTTCTCGATCGACAACGGAAGTTTGCTGTGCCGCGTCCTGCTTGTTGAGGACTACCAGGACATCAGGCCATTTGACGGCGTAAGCAACCATCCGACATTCCTGATGCTACAAAGGGATGCATCCACTGCATTCCCTGTTCCATACCGCTCATGGACGGCGCATGAGAACGGTAGCGCCAACGCACGGGCCTACGCTTCTGCGGAGCAATTCCGCAACACCGCAATACGTAATGACGGAATAGCAGTGCCAGTACCAGGCGGAGATGGCACACGGCCATGGCTCGTTGGATCAACACAAGACCAGGCAGTGTTCTCGAAGGTTTTCGCGGCAGCTGCGAAACCCGAATACAAGGCGCGGAAAGGTGTCACGACGGACCGCAATGGCATTTTTTGGGTCCACGCCTTGGGCTTAGTGCGATCAGACTTAGTAACGATACGGAATGTAGCAAATATAGGTAAAACGAAGGGTATTCCCCAGATCACAGCAACGGTGGAATCTGAGCATCTTTTCCCGCTCTTGCGGGGCAGAGGTGTTGCTCCGTTCAATGCGGTACCTGAGGTGGACCTCCGCATCCTTGTTCCGCAGCGGGGTATGCATGGCAATCCTGACTTACCGACCACAAGCCCGCATACCTTCAAATTTCTTAACCGTTTCAAGAGCCATCTTGAGCAACGATCAAGTCTGAAAAGATTCCAGAAAGGCAAAGAGTTTTATTCACTGTGGAGTACTGGTCTTTACACTTTCGCTCCGTTTAAGGTGCTCTGGCGCGAGATGGGAAACACGTTTGCTGCGGCATATATCGGAAGTATCACTACCGAATACATGAGTGAAAAGACCGTAGTGCCAGACCACAAGCTTTATTTCATTCCCGTCGAATCGGAGGCTGAGGCCGCTTACCTGACAGGCTTCCTGAACGCACCCACCATCGCCAAGGCTGTGTCTGCGTACGCGGCCCAACTAAGTCTCGGTGCTAGTGTTGCTGAATACCTCAATATCCCAAAGTTCGATGAGACAGATGGGAGGATGGCTGCCATTGGTCGCATTGCGCGAGACCTGACAAGAAGCGGAGGACATGTCACGTCAACTGATTTAGCTCAGCTCGATTTGCGGGTGCGAGAACTGTTAGCCATCTAAATGATGGTGCGAGTGTTCACGGCGCGAATTGTTTTCTCTGCAAAACGGAATGATCGACACTAGCGGATTTCAACTAAACAATAGAATTTTCAATAGGTTATAGTAGCAAAAATCCAGTAAGCACTCATAACCTGTTCTGCCGCCTCCACTGCAGCCCAGCCAGCCGAAAGATTGCGCTGTAAAATTCACCTATAAAAGCTCCTGCCCCGCATTCACGACATGAGCTTAATCGCCAGCCCCGTTCATGGCGCGTGCGTGACTATTGAGCATGCGCTGCCAATCGTCGCCCACCAAAACCTGCTGACGGCGCTTGAGTTGTTCCAGGTCGTGCGCGGCGGCCATGTTGCGGGTCAGTCGTGGTCTGAGCTTTTCAAGGTCGATCAAGGCTATCGAGGGCTTGCCGTCATCCCAGCGCAGCATCACATGCTTGCCATACAGGCAGCTATGCTGCAATTTGGCTCTATGCAACCGCCCCAGAACCTGGCCCAACGCATCCGCCAGCAAGCTCAATGAGGCGGCATCAAGATCCGTGTATTGATCAAGATCCTGATAGCCTTTCAGTTCCTCGGTGACCAGCACCGCTTCAAAACCTTCGTTGGTTTTGCGAGAGGCATGAAACACCGGTTGTGGCGCTGGAACGCCCAACTGCTTGAGCAAATGCAGATAAAACCATTCGCGGCTGACGGTAGGCCAGCCAAGCGGATGACGCCAGGTGCGGCACAAGTGGTTTCGCTGCCGTTTGACATACAGCAGCCGTCCGGCCTCATGCACGCGCAGCATGCCACTCCA
>DAIMZH010000087.1:0-9331 GCA_036734105.1 Azoarcus sp.
AACTCGCGCACGGGCCGACCTTTGGTTATGCGCAAACCAAGCAGGCCATCTGGGCTAGTTCCACGCAAGACTTCGAGACGCAACTGGAGCTTGAACGCAACATGATGACAGTGTGTGGCCGCTCCAATGACTACCGTGAGGGCGTGGCCGCGTTCATGGAGAAGCGCCCCCCGTGCTTCAAGGGAGACTGAGGCATGGCCGCACTCCCGATTGAACACAAAGTGCTGGTTATTGGCGCCGGGGCCATGGGTAGCGGCATTGCGCATGTGGCTGCCGTGGCCGGGCATGTTGTCTATTTGTACGACACCCGCGCCGAGGCGGTCGAACAGGGACGCCAGAGCATTGCCCGTGACCTCGATTTTCTGGCTTCTCGCGGCAAACTGTCGCGTGAGCTTGCTGACGCGGCTCTGGCCCGGGTCAGGCCAGTCAACGAACTCGCGCAGGCTGACGATGCCAGACTGGCCATTGAGGCCATCGTCGAAAATCTGGACATCAAGCGCAAGCTGTTTGCCCAACTGGAGCAGTTGCTGGGCGAGGACGCCATCTTGGCCAGCAATACCTCGTCGCTGTCGATTACCGCCATGGCGGCGCAGCTTGCGCGGCCAGAGCGCCTGGGCGGCCTGCACTTCTTCAACCCCGCGCCGCGCATGAAGTTGGTGGAGATCGTCTCCGGGCTGGCAACCTCGCGTGAGGTGGCCGACACCTTGCATGCTACCGCCAGGGCCTGGGGCAAGGTGGCAGTGCATGCGCGCTCCACCCCTGGCTTCATCGTCAACCGTGTGGCGCGTCCGTTCTATGCCGAGGCCCAGCGTGTGCTAGCAGAAGGTGCTGCTGATGCGGCTACGCTGGATGCAGGCCTGCGTGACGCTTGCGGTTTTCCGATGGGGCCGTTTGAGCTGATGGACCTGATCGGCCACGATGTCAACTTTGCGGTCACCGGCTCGGTTTTCGATGCGTATTTTGGCGACGGACGTTTTACCCCCAGCCTGATCCAGCAAGAGCTAGTCCTGGCCGGCCGACTGGGACGCAAGAGCGGCCAGGGTTTTTACGACTATCGTGCCGGTGCCACCAGGCCTGAGCCGCAGACCGAAGCCCCGCAGTCTGGCGTCAACCGCGTTACCGCGGTTGGCGACATGGGCGTGGCAGCGCCCTTGATCGGGCGGCTTGAAGCGGCTGGCGTTGAGGTGACACGGGTGGAAGGACGTGGCGACAGCGCCGGGCATGCCCACGGCTGGCTGGAGATCGCTGGCGTCAAGCTGGCCATGAGCGACGGGCGCACCGCCACCTGCCGGGCTGCTCAGGAAGGCCACAACTGCCTGGCCCTGTTTGACCTGTGCCTGGATTACGCCACCACATCACGCCTGAGCATGAGCAAGGCGGATCAGTGCGGTGAGGGTGCCTGGCGGCAGGTGGTGGGCACCCTGCAGCGGGCGGGTTTGAAGATTGGGCGGCTGGACGACGTGGCCGGGCTGGTGGCGCTGCGCACTGTCGCCATGCTCGCCAACGAAGCCGCTGATGCAGTGCTTGCCGGTATTGGCAGCGCAGCCGACATCGACACCGCCATGCGTTATGGCACCAATTACCCCAAAGGCCCGCTGGCCTGGGCCGACCAGCTTGGCGCAGCTTGTATCGTGACCACGCTGGACAACCTGCATGCGCACTATGGCGAGACACGCTACCGGGTATCGCCCTTGCTGCGCCGACTGATGTTTAACGGAGAAAATTTTCATGAGTGAAGCAGGTTTTCGGGATCTTACTTCCGGGTTTGACCCGCAGGCACTGGCCGAGCGGGTGCGCGACGGCATGTTTGCCAATGACCGCGCCTCCAAAGGCATGGGTATGGATATCGTCGCGGTTGGGCCAGGCTACGCGCGAATCACCATGGCGGTGCGCGACGACATGCTCAACGGCTTCGGCATCTGCCATGGCGGCTTTATCACCACACTGGCCGACTCGGCGTTTGCGTTTTCGTGCAACAGCTACAACGAGCAGACCGTGGCTTCCGGTGTCAGCGTGGACTTCATGGCACCCGGGCGGCCGGGTGACCTGCTCACCGCCGAGGCCAAGGAGGTTTTTGTGGCCGGACGTACAGGGGTGTACGACATCGTCGTCACCAATCAGAAAGACGAACTGATCGCGGTGATGCGTGGCAAATCCTATCGGCTCAAGGGACGCCCGGTAGTGGATCTGTGACATCACTCGCGCGCGATCAGCACAACACAAAATAAAACGGTGGAGGAGACAACATGAGCATCAAGGCCCCCGCGCCAGGCGAACTCGACGCCATTGAGACCGCCAGCCGCGACGAGCTGCAGGCGTTGCAGCTTGAGCGGATGAAGTGGAGTTTTGCGACACGCCTACGACAACGTCGCGCACTACCGCAAGTCATTCGACGACAAAGGTGTTCATCCGGATGATCTGAAAACCCTGGCTGATCTGGCAAAGTTCCCGTTCACCAGCAAACACGACCTGCGCGACAACTACCCGTTCGGGATGTTTGCGGTGCCGCGTGAGAAGGTCGCACGGGTGCATGCATCCTCGGGCACTACCGGCAAGCCCACTGTGGTTGGTTACACCCTGAAGGACATCGACACCTGGGCCACGGTGGTGGCACGCTCGATCCGCGCCTCCGGTGGCCGACCGGGCGACATGGTGCATGTGTCTTACGGCTACGGCCTGTTTACTGGCGGGCTGGGCGCGCACTACGGTGCCGAAAAGCTCGGCTGTACCGTGGTGCCCATGTCTGGTGGGCAGACCGAAAAACAGATTCAGATCATTCAGGACTTTCAGCCGCGCATCATCATGGTGACGCCGTCCTACATGCTGACCATTCTGGATGAGATGGAGCGGCAGGGCATCGAGCCGCGATCGACCTCGCTGAAGATCGGTATTTTTGGCGCCGAACCGTGGACGCCCGCCATGCGAGTCGCAATGGAAGAGCGCTCCGGCATGGACGCGGTTGACATCTACGGCCTGTCCGAAGTGATCGGCCCGGGAGTGGCCAACGAGTGCGTCGAAACCAAGGACGGTCCGACCATCTGGGAGGATCACTTCTACCCCGAGATCATCAACCCGCTCACTGGTGAAGTGCTGCCGGATGGCGAGGAGGGCGAGCTGGTATTCACCTCGCTTACCAAGGAGGCGATGCCGGTAATCCGCTACCGTACCCGCGACCTGACCCGGCTGTTGCCACCGACCGCACGCAGCATGCGGCGCATGGCCAAGATCACCGGCCGCTCGGACGACATGCTGATCATTCGCGGCGTCAATGTCTTTCCGACGCAGATAGAAGAGTTGATCTGCAAGATGCCCAAGCTCGCGCCGCAATATCTGCTTGAGGTCGACAAGGTCGGTCACATGGACACCCTGACGGTCAAGGTCGAACTCAACCCGGATGCAGCCATCGGGCGCCACCCGGAGCAGCGCGAGGCCCTGGGCAAGGAGCTGGCGCACCACATCAAGAGCCTTATCGGTGTGTCGGCAAAGATCGAAGTCGGAGCGCCTTTTTCCATCGAGCGGGTCACCGTCGGCAAGGCAAAGCGCGTCGTCGACCGCCGCCCCAAGGGCTGAACCCACCAATCCGGCAAGCGGCTATCCCGCCGCTTGCGATTGCAGCAAGAGGAGCACATAAATGTATACCCAAGCTCTGGACATTCCCCAGCAAGACCCGGAAACACGCGGCCCGCGTGTTGTGGAAAACCCGGAATACGAGGCCGAGTTCAATGCCCGCATCGACGCAGGCGAGTTCATCGAGGCCAAGGACTGGATGCCCGAGAAGTACCGCAAGACGCTGATACGCCAGATCAGCCAGCATGCGCACTCGGAGATCGTCGGCATGCTGCCCGAAGGCAACTGGATCACCCGCGCACCCAGCCTCAAGCGCAAGGCCATTTTGCTGGCCAAGGTGCAGGATGAGGGTGGTCACGGACTGTATCTGTATGCCGCAGCCGAAACCCTGGGCGTATCGCGTGACGAACTCACCGAAGCCTTGCTCTCGGGCAAGGCCAAGTACAGCTCCATCTTCAACTACCCGACGCTCAACTGGGCAGACATCGGCGTCATTGGCTGGCTGGTCGATGGTGCTGCGATCATGAATCAGATTCCGCTGTGCAAGTGCTCTTATGGCCCCTATGCCCGCGCCATGATCCGAGTCTGCAAAGAGGAGTCTTTTCATCAACGCCAAGGCTATGACGCCTTGCTGCAGATGATGAAGGGCTCGGAGGATTTGCGCGAGATGGTGCAGGACGCGGTGAATCGCTGGTGGTGGCCGTCGATCATGATGTTTGGCCCGCACGACAAGGACAGCGTGCATGTGGAGTCAACCCGCTGGGGCATCAAGCGCATCACCAACGATGACCTGCGCCAGAAGTTCGTCGATGCCACCGTCAAGCAGGCCGAGGTGCTGGGCGTGACCTTGCCGGACCCTGACCTGAAATGGAACGACGAGCGCGGCCACTTCGACTTCGGCAAGCTCGACTGGGACGAGTTCTGGAACGTGGTCAAGGGCCATGGCCAGTGCAACGTCGACCGTATCACCGCCAGACGCAAGGCCTGGGACGAAGGCGCATGGGTACGCGAAGCCGCGCTCGCCCATGCCGCCAAACAGCAAGCACGCGAACAACAAGCCGCCTGAGCGGCAATCCGGAGAACACCATGGAAAAAAAGGAATGGCCGCTGTGGGAAGTATTCGTGCGCAGCCGCAATGGACTCGATCACAAACACTGTGGCAGCGTGCATGCGTCAGACGCTCGCATGGCTCTGCAGGTGGCGCGTGATGTGTATACCCGTCGCATGGAAGGCGTGAGCCTGTGGGTGGTCAAGGCAGACGACATTGTCGCCTCCGACCCGGATGCCAAGCCCGAGCTGTTTGATCCGGCTGAAGACAAGATCTACCGGCACCCCACCTTTTACAAGCTGCCGGACGAAGTCAATCACATGTAAGCAGAGCAGGCGGTGGCAGCGACCATCGCCCGGTCGGAGAGACAAAAAAATGGCAACAGATCAACAACACATCGAATACATACTCAGGATTGGCGACAACGCGCTGATTCTCGGACAACGTCTGTCCGAATGGTGTGGCCACGCACCGGTGCTCGAAGAGGACATGGCCCTGGCCAACACTGCGCTGGACTTAATCGGTCAGGCACGCATGCTGCTGACCCATGCCGGCGCCCTGGAAGGCAAGGGACGTGATGAGGACCACCTCGCCTTCCTGCGCGCTGAACCGCACTATCGCAATCTCACCTTGTGCGAGCTGCCCAACCACGACTTTGCGCGCACCGTCGTGCGCAACTTCCTGTTTGCCAGCTTTCAGGTGAGGTTGTGGGAAGGCTTGCTCGACTCCAGCGACACCGAGCTGGCGGCGATCGCAGGCAAGAGCCTCAAGGAGGCGCGCTATCACCGGCAGCATGCGGGTGACTGGGTGGTCCGGCTCGGTGATGGCACCGACGAGTCACACGCCCGTACCCAGGCCGCGCTGGATTATCTGTGGCCTTATACCAACGAGCTGTTCGAGGCCACTCCAACCGATGAGGCTGTCTCTGCCGCTGGTGTCGGACCGGCGTGGAGCGAGTTTGAGAAGGTCTGGGAGGCCGACGTGGTGCCACTGCTCAACGAGGCCACACTGGTCGTGCCTGCACGCACCCCGTTCCGCTCATACGGCAAGTTCGGTCGTCACTCCGAGCACATGGGCCATCTGCTGGCAACCATGCAATACATGCAGCGCAGCTATCCGGGGCAGCAATGGTGATGTATCGCCCAACACCTGGCAGGAGGAGACAATGCTGAGTCCGGAACAGGCCTGGAAAGTGCTCGACGCCGTACCTGACCCGGAAATTCCGGTGATCAGCGTCACCGAGCTTGGCATTGTGCGCGAGGTGGTGGCGGCCGACGGCGGCTTGCGCGTCGTTGTTACCCCCACCTATTCCGGCTGCCCCGCTACCGAGTTGATCAGCGACAGCATCCGCGACGCGCTGACCGAGGCCGGGGCAGGGGCGGTGCAGGTGCAAACCCGGCTGGCACCAGCCTGGACCACCGACTGGCTTGCCCCGGCAGCCCGCGAAAAACTGCGCGCCTACGGCATCGTGCCGCCGGGAGAGCGCAACGACGCGGCGGTGCAGCCGCTGCGTTTTGTACGTCGCGCGCTCGCCTGTCCGCGCTGTGGCTCGCAAGACACCGAACGGCTGTCCGAATACGGCTCGACCGCCTGCAAATCCACGTGGCGCTGCAAGAGCTGCCTGGAACCATTCGAATATTTCAAACCCATTTGAGGGCTGGTCAGCGAACCACCCCGCGGAGACACCAAACATGACGCCAAGATTTCACCCCCTCAGAGTGGCCGAAGTCCGACGCGAGACTGCGGACGCGGTCAGCCTGCGTTTTGACGTGCCGGCCGAACTGCGCCAGGACTACGCCTTCGTGCAGGGCCAGCATCTCAACCTCAAGGTCAGCGTCGGCGGCGAAGAAGTGCGTCGTTCCTACTCGATCTGCGCTGGCGTCGACGACGGCGAACTGCGTGTCGCCATCAAGAAAATACCCGGAGGACGCTTCTCATCCTGGGCCAATGACAACATCCGGGTCGGCGACCTTATCGAGGTGATGACCCCCGAAGGCCGTTTTCACACCCCGCTGGACCCGGTCAGTGCGCGCCACTATGTCGCCTTCGCTGCCGGCAGTGGCATCACCCCCATTCTGTCGCTGATCAAGACCACCCTCAAGGCCGAACCGCACAGCCGCTTCACGCTGATCTACGGCAACCGCAAGCACAACAGCGTGATGTTTGGCGAAGCGCTGGAAGACCTGAAGAACCGTTACCTGTCGCGCTTCGTTATGTTCAACCTGTTCTCGCGCGAAGAACAGGAGGTGGATTTGTTCAACGGTCGCCTGGACCGCGCCAAGGTGCTCGCCCTGGTCGAAACCCTGGTGCCGGTGGACACCATCGACGCCGCCTTCATCTGCGGCCCCGGCCAGATGATAGACGATGTCGAATCCGGCCTGCTCGCCGCAGGCATGCAGGCCGAACAAATCCATCTGGAACGTTTCGGCGTGCCCGACTCCGCACCAGCGCATCACGCGGAACCCGGTGATGCAGCACATGCACGCATCACCATAATTGCCGACGGCCTCAAGCGCGAGATGGAGTTCCGTGTCGAGGACAACTCCATTCTGGATGTGGCGTTGGCTGCAGGCATGGACTTGCCATATTCGTGCAAGGGCGGGGTATGCTGCACCTGTCGCGCCCGGGTGGTCGAGGGCCGGGTGCGCATGGATAAAAACTACACCCTCGAGCAACCGGACGTCGATGCCGGCTATGTGCTCACCTGCCAGGCCCACCCGCTCACCGAGCGGGTGGTGATCAGCTTTGACGAGCGCTAACCGCGTCGACTTGGCACAGGACTAGATACAGATGGCCAGAGGCAAGGCAGCCACCTTCGAACTGCAACGCGCCACCATTCTTGGGGCGGCGGCAAACCTGTTTGCAGCGCGCGGATTTCACAACGCTTCAATGTCGGAGATCGCACGCGCATGCATGGTCTCCAAACCGCTGCTCTATCACTATTACCGTGACAAGGAGCAGATGCTGTTCGACATTGCCGACGGCTACATGGACAAGCTGCTGGCCATTGTCGACGGTGTTGAAGCCCGTGACCTTGAACCACGCGCACGGCTGGAAGCGCTGATCGCCCGCTTCATGGAAGAGTACGAGCACAGTCACAGTCAGCACGTAGTGCTGGTGCAGGACGTCAAGTTTCTCAAGGACGAGCAACGCGACCAAGTGTTGCTCAAGGAGCGTCAGGTCGTCAGCGCCTTCGCAGACGTCATCGAAGAAGTGGAACCGGGCCTGCGCAACAAGCGAATGGACAAGGCCGTGGCCATGATTCTGTTCGGCATGATCAACTGGACCTTCACCTGGCTGCGCGCCGACGGTCGCCTGTCCTACGGCGACATGGCGCCAGTCGTCACCCAGATCATGCTCAACGGCGTCGGCGGCCTGTGCGGACATCTGGACAAGCGCCGTCCCCGGCGCAGCACTGACAACAGACAAGACAAGCAAACAGGGAGCGATACAACATGATCCAAGCCTACATCTGCGATGGAATTCGCACGCCCATAGGCCGATACGGAGGCGGCCTGTCCTCGGTGCGCACCGACGAACTCGCCGCCTTGCCGCTACGCGAACTGGCCACACGCAACCCCGGCGTGGACTGGGCTGCCATCGACGATGTCTACTACGGCTGCGCCAACCAGGCAGGAGAAGACAACCGCGACGTTGCGCGCATGGCAGTGCTGCTGGCTGGCTTGTCGATAGACGTACCGGGCTCCACCATCAACCGCCTGTGCGGCTCAGGCATGGACGCAATCGGCACCGCCGCCCGCGCCATCAAGGCAGATGAAGCAGCCATGATGATCGCCGGTGGCGTAGAAAGCATGAGCCGCGCCCCCTTCGTCATGGGCAAGGCCGAGAGCGCCTTCTCGCGGGTTGCCAGGATGGAAGACACCACCATAGGCTGGCGCTTCGTCAACCCACGCATGAAAGCCCTGCATGGCATAGACTCCATGCCCGAAACCGCCGAAAACGTCGCAGTCCGCTTTGACATCGCGCGCGCCGACCAGGACGCCTTTGCTCTGCGCAGCCAGCAACGCTACGCCGCAGCCAAAGCCGCCGGATTCTTCGACGGAGAACTGCTGCCAGTCCAAGTGGCCCAAAAAAAGGGCGCTCCGCTGATCGTGAGCGCCGACGAACACCCGCGTGAGACCTCACTCGAAGCGCTGGCCCGCCTCAAGGGCGTAGTCACGCCCGACGGCACAGTTACCGCAGGCAACGCCTCCGGCACCAACGACGGCGCAGCGGCCTTGCTGCTCGCAAACGAGCGGGCCGCAGCCGGCCACGGCCTGACGCCCCGCGCCCGCGTCGTGGCAATGGCCACCGTCGGGGTAGAGCCACGCATCATGGGCATAGGCCCCGCGCCAGCGACCCGCAAGGTGTTGCAGATGTGCGGCCTGTCGCTGGACCAGATGGACGCCATCGAACTGAACGAAGCCTTCGCCGCCCAGGCACTTGCGGTCACCCGACAGCTCGGGCTGGCCGATGACGATCCGCGCGTCAACCCAAACGGCGGCGCCATCGCCCTCGGCCACCCGTTGGGCGCATCCGGCGCACGCCTGGTGCTGACGCTGGTGCGCCAACTCGAAGCAAGCGGCGGTCGCTACGGCCTGGCAACCATGTGCATAGGCGTTGGCCAAGGCATCGCAATGGTCGTGGAGCGGGTGTGATGCAGCCGCTGCCCGGAGGTTGTGTATTCCGGCGAAGCTGGACAGCGATTCCACGCCA
>DAIMZH010000087.1:9341-9551 GCA_036734105.1 Azoarcus sp.
GGAATCGCTGTCCAGCTTGCGCCGGAATTCACAGAGGTAGCTTTGCCACCCTTCGCCCATGTGCTACCCGAGCCAAGGGACGAAAAAAACGCGCCAGAAACTATATTCGCAACCACGGCCAACTACATTTTCAGGAGGTTTTTCGCGGCGTTTGAACACCCATGACACGAGTGTGCTGGTGGTGGCTGCCCGGAGGCGACTTTGCCACCA
>DAIMZH010000088.1:0-9513 GCA_036734105.1 Azoarcus sp.
TTGCCTCGACCGCCAACATCGCAGAATCACGGGCGCAACGAAACGCCAACAACGTAGCCGGAGCGTCTACCGCGCGAGCGGTTTAGTCCATCGCTGCTGAGCCGAACCTGGAAACTTGAGAGTCTCTTCGAGGCTGGGTCCGGACCTTCGCTTTTGACGACGCTGTCATTTCGAGCCACTGCAACCGGTCATTCGGAGAGCAAGGCTTCAAACGACCGCTCGACCCTCCAGACCGGCCACTCGATTGATTCCGGCACACCGGGCCAGTGGAACGTGGCTCATGCCAAGGGCGAAATGATGCCGTCAATCCGCTGGGGACAAAGAGGACGCCGATTTCTAATGAGAAACGCTGATTCCGTGTCTGCACGCCACGCGTTAGCACGTTGCCTACAACGCTCTGCAGCAGGCACTGGAATCACAGCACTCTGCGGAACTAGCCACTGCGCACGCAACGAGCGGTTGGATCTCATGAATCAGTGCCAACTCTTCCGTAGTGCGGTGCGAGAACTATAAATTTTGGTCTCCCGCGCAGCCAGGTTGGCGGTAGAAAAACCAACTCTGCTGGCGAGTCAGGTGAATCTGCGGGTTGTCACTTCGGCCTTTGCGATCGTTTCCCTAGCCTCGGCTCGCCCAAAAATGCTTGCACGCGAGTGAGCAAAGCAGGTATGTCAATCGGCTTCTCAAGCAAACCGTCCACGTCAACATCGGTTACCTGCTTGAGCACCGCTTCGCTGCGGTGCGATGTCTTCATGAGAAGGTAGACACTGTCCATCTCTTGATTGGACCGGATGCGTCGGGCGATTTCGATGCCTGTGACCAAAGGCAGATCGATATCGATCAGTATGACCCGAGGTCGAGCGCTGTTAGCCGACAAATGAACGGAGTCAAAGTTATTGGAGAACGCGACCTTACCCAATGGCCGCAAAGCGCGCGCCAGAGGATGCACCAAGACTTGATCGTCATCCACCACCAAGAACATGAGGTCTTCTGAAGTGACCGCTTTTTCTTGAAGCGTCATGTGATCTCCTTGCTTTGAATGGCTGTCGGTTTTTCATGCGACCCTGAGTGGATAGCGGGCAATTCGATGATAGCGGTCGCCCCACTACCCACGGATGATTCCAGGCAGACTGTTCCCCCATGTCGCTCGATGATCTTCTTGACTGTGGTCAAACCCAGCCCCTCTCCGCTGAACTGACGCGCTGTCTCCAGGCGAAAGAATGGGTCAAATAGATGCCCCGTCTGACTGGGGTCAATGCCGATACCATTGTCCTGCACAGCGATCCGGTAAGTCAGCCCAATGGGTCCCGCGACGATGTCGACCCGTGGCGCATTCTGTTGTGAGCTGTACTTGAAAGCGTTGTGGATGAGATTGGTTATGGCTATTCCCAGCAACACGGGATCTCCTGTCACCGTACCTTCAACCTTGGTTGACACATCGAACGCTCGGTCGCGAAACTCCAAGCGGCACGACTCGACAATCGTTTCCACCTCTTCGCCCAGCGAGAACTCTTCAAGCTTGACCTGAAGCGATTCTGACTTGGAGAAAGCCAGCAAGCCATCAATGATCGCTGTGCCAGTACTGATCGACCTGATGGTGGAGTTTAGGTACTGGCCCGCCTGCCCGACATCACCATTTGACAGCGCTTCGGCGGCGAATTGTGCCCATAGACGGCTGGAGCGAACTGGTGCGCGCAGGTCGTGGGCCACACGACCCGCAAAAGCTTGCAGCAATTCGTTTGACTGTTGAAGTTGCACGTTCTGCGCCTTCAATGCCAATTGCAGGTGCTCGTTCTCTCTGCTCAGGGCTCGGTAGCCCATAGCGCGTTGCACTGCGGCGCGCAATTCGTCAGGCATCAACGGCTTGGCCACGTAGTCGATTGCGCCTCCCTGAAGGGCTGCTGTGGCGGCGGCCATGTCTGCGAATTGAGTTACTACAACAGCGCTTGCACAGTAGTCCGTTTCACGAATCTGGCGAATCAGATCCAGGCCCGATCCACCATGCAGGCGCAAGTCGGTCACGACGACGTCGAACTCTTGGCCTTGATACCTTGCTACCGCCTGCTCCACGGTCGAGCATTCATCCACAAGCAGTCCATCGTCACGAAGCCATTGCGCCATGCCTTGTCGCTGCACTTCGTCGTCTTCCACCAGCAGCACCCGCCCCACGGCTCCGTTCAATCCAGGGATCGCTCCACCGTCACGCATGGTCAACACTGAGGCTTCCCTGAATTGTTTTGTATCCACTACACGCCTACGTCTGGTTGCTGCAATTGGTTCACGAGCAGGCCGTGGGCTGCATTGAATTCGAGTTGGTCAATTTTCTGGAGAAGTTCCTCTGCGTCATCCCGCCCCAGCAAGGTGACCAGCTCTTGTCTCAGCGCCAGTCCAAGATCGATGGCATCCATGTCACATCTGGACAGCAGTTCGGCGAGCGTGGCGAGCTTGCCTCGGCCAGCTTGGGTCAAGGGACCAGCATCCAACGCTACGATCTCATTTGGCATTGATACAGACATTTGATCTTCGACGTGAGCCAACAGGTCGTCAAGGACCTTGGTCACCTGCTGTACAGCTTCCAGAGGCATGACAGATCCCCTGAGGAGGGAGCCTTCTGCTTGTTCGGCAACGCCGGCCAGTTCGGCAGCGCCCAACATCCCGGCACTACCCCGCAACTTGTGCAGACTGGCGCATAAATCGGCGTTGATCCCGGTGCCCTGGTGTTGCGCCAGTTCAAGCCAGGTCACACTCCAGGTCGAGTAATTTTTTTTCATTAACGTGAGCAGCTTGTTGAAGAGAACAACACTGTTGCTCGAATACGGCATGGCCAACGTCTTGTTGATGCCTGGAATTTCAGGCCAAGGCTGCGACTCAGGTAGCACTGAAGAGGCGGCTCCCTCTTTTGACTGGCTCAGCAGCACCTGTGGTGCTTTGCCTCGGTACAAGCCGATCCTGCTGCGCAACAGCTTCACAACATCCAGAGGCTCCAACGGCTTGGTGAGGAAGTCGTCCATTCCTGCCGCTTTGGCTCTCATGCGTTCACTGTCGAGTGCACCGGCGGTCAGCGCAATCACCGGCAGGCTTTTGAATGCTTCATGGGATTTGATGAGCCGGGTTGCTTCAAGGCCGTCCAGCACAGGCATCTGCACGTCCATGAGCACGGCATCCACCTCGTCGGGATGAGCCAGCAGCCAATCAGCCGCTTCTTGGCCGTTGACGCAGGTGTGGCAAGTCGCACCTTGCTGGCGTAGCAGTGCCACGGCAATCTCCAGGTTGATCTCGCTGTCGTCGACCACCAGGATGCGCGCTCCCTGCAGCCAATGGATACCGCCATCGATCGCGCGAGTGGTACCAATCAGCCGGTCCTGAGAGTCTTCACCCAACGCCAGAACCTCGACCACCGAATTGAAGATCCTGGACATATCGGCTGGTTTTTGGACCACACGGTGCAGCGGCAGCGCCTGGCTCTGCATCGTCTCCAGCTCCAACGAATTTCCGATCAAGATGGCAGGCAAATCATGGCCCTGGGCCTTTGAAGCATCCACCAGCTCGCGAAGCTTAGCAGCACCCTCGCCACCCAATGCCGCATCCATCAGAAGGACGTCCGGCTCGCCCATCTCTGCGGCCATGGGTCTGAAAGATGACCACCCCAGTGCGGCGAGGCGTTGTTTCATGTCCAGGCAAATGGCCTCGTCAGCACACATCAAAGCCACTTCAATCGGTCGGCTCGCACGCGCGGCCCGGGCCAGCAAATCTTCGTCCGCCTCGACCAGCGGCAGGCTGATCAAAAACTCACTGCCCACGCCCAGTGTGCTGCTGACCCGTGCTTCACCGCCCATCATCCGCGCCAGTTTGCGAACGATGGAAAGCCCCAGCCCAGTACCGCCAAACTGTCGTGTGGTGCTCTCGTCGGCCTGCACAAAGGGCGTGAACAGGCGCCCAATCGCCTTCTGCGAAATGCCCATACCGGTGTCCCGAACCACCAGCTCGACCCATGGCTGCGAAGCGTCGCGTCGCACCCGCGTCGACAGGCTCACAGTGCCGGTGGTTGTGAACTTGAGCGCATTGCCCAACAGGTTGCTGACTATCTGTCGCAGACGAAAGCGGTCACCGATAAGCCACAAGGGCAAGTCTGAAGAGGTGTCCAGCGTCAGTTTCAAACCCTTGGCCTGTGCCACGACACCATGAATGTCCATCAACTCTTTGAATAACTGCCTGGGTTGGAAGGGATGAGCATTCATCGACATTTCCCCAGCCTCGATCTTGGCCAGGTCCAGCACCTCATTGATGATGTCCATCAGCCCATGTCCAGCCTGGTTGGCCTTGCCAAGCAGGTCGCTCTGGTCGGGCTTGAGATCGGTGTTCTGCAACATCCTGTGCATGCCCAGCACGGCATTCAACGGCGTACGAATCTCGTGGCTCATGTTCGCCAGGAACGAACTCTTGGCGGCGCTGGCCTCATCGGCCGCTCGCTTCGCATCGCGCAGCGATTGCTCGGCCTCTTGACGCGCCGTGATGTCTTGAAACGCACCGATCAGCCGCGCCGGTTTGATCCGATTGACGGAATCTTCATATTCCACCTCACCCACCGTACGAACCCAGATGCAGCGCCCTTTGGCTGTCAGTATTTTCAATTCCATATCCCAGGGCGTGCCCTGTGCAATGCATTGCGCAACAGCCTGTTGAATGACAGGCCGATCAGCGGGTAAGTAATAGTCAATGGCCTCACCCAGTGTGGGGCGGTGTCCCAACGGCACCTCATGGATGCGGCAGGTTTCGTCGGACCATTCCACCTGCGATGTTTTCAACTCCAGGCGCCACGCGCCCACACCCGCCAGGCGTCCCGCTCGCTCCAGAAAGGCATGGGCCTTGGTCAGATCCGTCGCCAGAGTTTGCGCGAGTCCCCGGGCCTTGATCAGCTCGGCTTCAAAGCGGGTGCGTTCCTGCGACACGAAAAAGACCCAGGCAACGCACTCGGTGCTTTCGTGGTGCCCGATGCGGGCATTGACCAAAACCGGTACCAAACGCTGGTCTTTGCTGAGCAGATTCAAGGACACTTCGCGAAGTTCGCCGGAGGTTCTGAGCAGAGGCCAAAGATGGGTTTCTAGAAGAATTCGGGCAGGCAACGGTAGAGAGCGAGTCAAAGTCTGGTTTTCCCAGTGCGCAGCATCGCCTCCCAGAATCTGCAAAAAATCGTCGCTGACGCTTAAAAAGCGGCCCTCAACCGAGGTGATCGCGGTGGCGCACGGAAACTGCATTTGAAATCCACCTTGCCCTATAGGACGAGAACTGCGACCGATTTGGCCTGCACACCAGCGTGTGCCTGTCCTTCGGCCGACTCCTGATTCAAAGAAGCTTCGCGCCGATTTTTTGCAGAGGATCCACGACTGAGCGCTTCTTCACACGATTCAGTCTTGAGCCAGCGCTGGGCGCTGCCTTCGACTTTGAAATCGATGCGTCGCTCTGCTGTGCTGAGTTCAAGCTTGCCTTGCCACGGCGATGGCTGGCTCAGTAATGCGGCAATTAGAGCTTTTGTTCTCATGCTCATGCCGCCTGTGTTGATGGGCGATGGTACGAAACGAAATTGATCGACCTTGGGCTTCCACATGCCCCACGCTTTTTGGTTTCAAGGTCAACTCAAAGCATCATAGAGTCGGTCTGGCGCACATGGTTGATCAAGCAGGTTCATTGACCATGTAGCGCTGCATGGCATCGATCACCAGCTCGGGATGACTCATGTGGGCGGCATGACCCGCCACGTCCATGACCTCCAGGGTGCTGCCCTTCAGTTGCTGGTTCAGATACTCACCCACCGCAAGGGGAACCAGGCTGTCTTCTTTGTGTTGAAGAATGAGACAAGGGCGAGACACATGGGGCAGGTCGGCCCTGTTGTCAGCAAAAAAGGTGGTTTGGGCAAATACCCGCATCGCGACCGGGTCGGTGGAGCAAAAACTGTCGGAAAGCTCACCGGCCAACGCCTCACCCTGCGCGGCACCAGCCACCGAGGGCGCTAGGTAATTGGCCCAGCCGATATAGTTCTGGTCCATGAGCGACAACAGGCCTTCGAGGTCGGCGCGCTCAAAGCCTCCGGCATACTTGGGTGGATCGTTCAAAAAGCAGGGCGTAGGTCCCACCAATATCAAGCGATCAATCAAGCTAGGGCGTGCAATCGAAGCCAGCAGTCCAACGCTGCAACTGACTGAATGGCCCACAAATGTGACGCCGCTCTCGAGCCCTTGCGCGTCGCACACGTCAAGAACGTCTTGCGCATAGCCGTCCAAGCTGCTGTAGCGAATGGCGTTAAAGGCCGATAGTTGGGACTTGCCGCTACCAACATAGTCAAACAAGACTTGGCGATGTGTGCCAGCGAAAGCGGGCGTGATGCGGCTCCACATGGATTGGCTACAGCCAAAACCGTGAGCAAATAAAATCACCGGCCCGCTTTCTCCCAAGGTGTTGACGTTGTTGCGTTTGTTGATGTCCATGGTATTCAGATGAAATTCAGGTTGTTTGAGCTGCACCAGCTTCAATAGATACTTGTTGGGATCGAAATTGAAACGGGTGAAGTCCAGTTGGCTAAGCCGGCAATTTTCTCTAATGTGGGAATCGCGGTCATGTGGCTCTCCGTGATGTCTACCAGCTGGTGGCCACTCTGGTGATACTGAGCGCGTCGATCACAAGCATCGGGACCACCAGCAGACTGCAGAAGCTGATCAGGCGAGTCGAAATCTTGAGATTATTGAACACGGCAGATCCTATTTGTCTTCGATAAGTTGTCTATCGGCTGGGCTGGCGACGACTTTAGCCAAGCCCTGGCCAAAAACTCGAGATTAACCGGCTGTTCCGGGAGCACATTCCCCGCTTGGACCTTGATCAGAGTCAAGTCTGCTGGTTCATAACACCGCTGAGGTGACGCATTTTTCGGTCACCTCGCCGCGCGGCAGGCGGGCGGGGTGGTCGAACAGGATCTGACGCCACCCGCGCCGGGTCGCCTCTGCTTAAGCAGATACCTAGAATCTGACACTCAACTTGGTGTTGCGACGATCTGTTGAATCCGCCCAATACACCAGCGACGACTTCCAGCAGCAACTCAAGGCACAAGGCATCACCTGCAGCATGAGCCATCGCGGTGAATGCTGAGACAACGCCGCGATGGAGAGCTTCTTCTCGTCCATGAAGACCGAGAGACTCAGTCGCAAGGTCTACCGGACAAGGGAAGATGCCAGATCCGACGTGTTCGACTACATCGAGCGCTTCTACAACCCGGTGCGCAAACACTCAAAGCTAGACTTCTTCAGCCCGGTCGACTTTGAGCAAGGCTTAACGGGCTAAGCAAGCCGTCCGGGAGAATGGGGGACGCCCACCTTGACCAAAAAATGATGTGATCAGGGAATCGGTTCAACGCCTTCCTGCCAAGTACTGGACTACCGCTGCCTACAGCTGGACTGTTTGTGGTTTGGCAACGACTTCTGGCATCTTCTAGAACGAAATCCATGAAACAATTTGTGCCGTGCTAGACACCCTCAATGAGGGTTTACTCGCAGACCACACCCAAGGAGACAGTGTGCCAACACGCGTGATGATGGTTGACGACAATGCGGATGACTTGCTTTTCACCCGCATTGCTCTGAAGCGAAGTGGTGTGGACTACGACATGGTCGAGTTCGAGAGGGCCGAAGAAGCCCTTGCTCTACTGTCTGATGACGCAGGGCATGGCATCGTAATCACTTTGCTGGACATCAATATGCCCGGCATGAGTGGGTTCGATTTTCTAACGGCCTTTGAAGCGCTTCCGGCGACCCAGCGCCGCGATGTTGTTGTTGTGATGCTGACCTCCTCTTCAGACCCCGCCGACCAAGTACGTGCTGCTCAATATGCCTGCGTACGGGGATTTCTCAACAAGCCCATTGATCGCAAGGACGCAGCAGGCCTGTTGAAGCTGATTGACAAGCGTGAGAGTGAATTGAGTGAAGATCGATCTGAAGGGGAAAGCCTTTCATGACTGACCTGAAGAGTTCAGTAAACATCTTGATCGTGGATGACGATACCGGCGTCCTGCTGGCACTGGACAGAGCCGTGCGACCGCCTCATACAGTGCGCTTTGCCACTCGGGCTGAAGACGCGCTTAGGCTGATGTCTGAGGCCCCACCTGATCTGGTTCTGTTGGACAACCAGATGCCTGGCATGTCCGGTTTGGAACTCCTACGGCTGATCAAACAGAACCCGATACTGGCTGACATCCCTGTGATCATGGTGACCAGTCAGGCTGATGTGACCTTTGAGTTAACCGGGCTGGAGCAAGGGGCCGCCGACTTCATTGCCAAACCAATTCAACCCGCTGTTCTGCGCGCGCGCGTGAACACCCAATTGAACTTGAAGCGGGCTAACGATGCGCTCAAGCTCATGTCGCAAACGGATCGGCTGAATCTGGCTCAAGCTCTGGTTGACCTTCGAGCCAGCCATGCCCAGCTCCAAATAACTGCAGAAGAACTCAAGCTGGCGAATGAGGGTCTGCTGCAATTCGTCCGGATTTCCTCTCACGATCTGCGTGAACCACTCAACACGGTGGTCCAGTTTGCGGATCTGATGGACGAAGACCACGGGGCAGAGCTGCCGGAAGATGCACGCCGCTATCTCATGCTGATCCGCAACGCTGGCGACCGCATGCGCGTGCTCCTCGACGATGTAGTGCGTTATGCGCGCCTACAGCACGGGCAGACCGAGCCGGCACAAACGGTCGAGCTGAACTCGCTCATGGCGAACCTGTGTGACGCTCTGTCTTCGCAAATAGAGAGTTCAGGCGCCCAGCTTAAGATTGGTGCGCTGCCAGCGGTGACGGGACACGCCAGTTCGCTCTCATTGCTGTTTCAGAACCTGTTGTCCAACGCGATGAAGTTCGTGCCGGCGGGGCGAGTTCCCATCATTGAGGTCTCGGCACATATGGCCGACGAGATGGTCTATGTTCGGGTTCAAGACAACGGGATAGGGATAGCTGCGCATAGTATCGAGAAGCTCTTTCAGCCCTTTGCGCGCGTGAACCTCAGACGAGAGTTCGAAGGCTCGGGATTGGGATTGGCGATTTGTCGCCAGATCGCGGAAGCACATGGGGGTTCGATCAGGGTTTACTCCGAACAAAATGTAGGCTCAACGTTTGAGGTGGGATTGCCAAGCATTGCTCAGGCGCCATCCTGAGCCGCACGTCTGCGCAGGAGATGCTCCCAAAAGGGTGCGTTCTGATCCTTGTGCTGGCAAGGTGATACGGCCATTGCCAATCTATGTCACGTCCGCAGCATATTGCCAATCCACGTGATGGGCAATCGGTCGGTGGCGCCGCGCCGACCGGGTTGCGGAAGCCCTATGACCGCAGTACTTCGTACAGCCACCATTCGGGCCAGCACCGTGCGCCGGGCCCAACGACCGCTTCGCGGCATTCAGCGTCAAAAAGCCTGCCAGCAACCACTGGCAGCACTCGCTGCAAACCGGTAGTAGACGTTGTGATGACCACCGGCCCTCGTGGGT
>DAIMZH010000089.1:0-9370 GCA_036734105.1 Azoarcus sp.
GTCGATGGCGCAGCCAGTGAGCAAGGATGAGTGAAACCAGCCTCGGTGCTGATCCGACCCTTCGAGGTAGAGATCGGCCGGCCATTTGGCTTCGTCGCCATGAGAGCCGCGTAGCACCGACCAGTGCGTGGTGCCCGAGTCGAACCAGACGTCGAGGGTGTCGCGCATCTTGTCGTAGTGAGCGGCATCGTCTCCAAGCAACTCGGTAGGGTCGAGGGCGAACCACGCGTCGATGCCCTTTCTTTCGACCTGTTTGGCGACTTCTTCAAGCAGTTCGAGTGTGCGCGGATGGGGCTCGCCGGTTTCCTTGTGCAGGAAAAACGGGATGGGAACTCCCCAGTTGCGCTGGCGCGAGACACACCAGTCCGGGCGATTGGCAATCATGGCATGCAGCCGGGCTTGCCCCCATGCAGGATAGAATCGGGTGTCCTCCACTGCCTTGAGGGCGAGTTCGCGTAGCGTTGGGGCACCGGCTTCGATTTGTTCGCGACCGGCGAGGCGGTCCATGCCGACAAACCACTGGGTGGTGGCGCGATAGATGACTGGTGTCTTGTGACGCCAGCAGTGCATGTAACTGTGGGTGAGCAAACCGGAAGCCAGCAGACAGTCTGCCTCTTCCAGCTTTGCCAGGATGGCTGGTGCGGCTTCCCAGACATTCATGCCTCCGAAGAAGGCGAGATCTTCGGCAAAACGACCGTCGCTCTGAACCGGGTTGAGAATGTCATCGTTGCGCATGCCATAGCGCATGCAGGTGTTGAAGTCGTCCATGCCATAGGCTGGCGCGCTGTGCACAATGCCGGTGCCAGCATCGGTGGCGACGTAGTCTCCGAGCAGCACTGGAGACAGCCGATCGTAGAACGGGTGCCTGAAGTTGATGCGATCGAGCGCGATACCTTGCGCAGCACCCAGCACCTTGCCTTCGAGCTGGTAGCGATCGAGCGCGCTCTGACGCAGTTCAGCGGCCAGAATGAGCAGGCCGCGCGCGGTTTCGATCAACTCATAGACATGCTCCGGGTGTACGTTGAGCGCCTGGTTGGAGGGAATGGTCCAGGGCGTGGTCGTCCAGATGACGGCGAGCACCCGTTCATCGGGCAAGGTGTCGAGGCCGAAAGCGTAGGCGAGTTTGGCGCGATCTCCGTCAGCAAGCGGGAAGCCAACGTCTATCATTGGAGACTTTTTGTCCTGATACTCGACTTCGGCTTCGGCCAGCGCCGAACCACAGTCGAAGCACCAGTTTACCGGCTTCAAGCCTTTGAAAAGATAGCCCTTTCGATACATGTCACCGAGCGCCCGGATCTCGTCGGCTTCGTTCGAGAAGTTCATGGTGCGATAGGGATTGTCCCAGTCGCCAAGTACGCCAAGGCGAATGAAGTCTTTTTTCTGGCGTTCGACCTGTTCGTCAGCATATTCACGGCACAAGCCGCGCGCTTTGTCTGCCGGCAAGTGTTTGCCGTGTTGTTTTTCGATCATGTGTTCGATCGGCAGGCCGTGACAGTCCCAGCCGGGCACATAGGGCGCATCAAAGCCCGCCAGGTTTTTGGAGCGGACGATGATGTCTTTAAGGATCTTGTTGACCGCGTGGCCGATGTGAATGTCGCCGTTGGCGTAGGGGGGACCATCGTGAAGCACAAAGCGCGGACGGCCTCGTGACGCTTCGCGGATGCGTCGGTAAAGCTGCTTTTGCTGCCATTCGGCAATCCAGCCGGGCTCTCGTTTGGCGAGGTTGCCACGCATCGGGAAGGGGGTGTCGGTCAGGTTGAGCGTTTTGCGGTAGTCAGCCATGGTGTGTGCCGGCCTCAGTCTTCGATTGGATTGGCCGCGAACCAGTCGCGGGCGTTGAGGATGTCGTTGCTGATCTGACGTGATAGCGCATCGAGTGACTCAAAGCGCATTTCGTCGCGTAGCTTGTGCATGAAGTGTATCCGTAAGTGTGCGCCGTAGCAGTCTCCGCTCCAGTCGAACACATGGGTTTCGAGGATAGGTCGGGGTGTGCTGCCAACCGTCGGACGTATGCCGATGTTGGCCACCCCAGCTAGCAGACCTGCCCCCAAACCTTCCACACACACTGCAAATACGCCAGACAGTGGTGGCTTGCGTTGCTTCATCAGAATGTTGGCAGTGGGAAACCCGAGCTGTCGGCCGAGTCGCTGACCGCTAGCTACCCTGCCGGCAATGCTGTAGGGCCGGCCCAGATAGTGTGCTGCCAGCGCGAGCTGCCCTTGTGCCAGCGCGTATCGCACTGCCGAACTGGAGATGCGCTCGTCGGCCAGTGCCACGGTATTCATGGATTCGGCCCCAAAACCATGTCTTGCAGCGGCCGACTGCAAGTAGGCGAAATCACCATGCCTGCCGACGCCAAAACGAAAGTCGTCGCCAATCAGGATGTGGCGCACTGCAAGACCACGGACCAGCACGTCGTCGACAAACCGCTCGGCGCTGAGCGATGCGAAGTGCTTGTTGAAGCGCACGACATGCACTGAGTCCACCTCGTTGGCGGCGAGCAGCATGAGCTTTTCGCGCATTGAGGCCAGGCGACTGGGTGCCTGATCTGGAGCGAAGTATTCGCGCGGGTGAGGTTCGAAAGTCAGGACGCTGGCTGACACACCAAGTGCGCGCGCCTTGCTGACGAGCTTTTGAAGCAAGGCTTGATGGCCACGGTGCACGCCATCGAAGTTGCCAATCGTGAGCGCACAGGCTTGCCTGGCGAGTGTGGGTATTCCTCTGGTGACCAGCATGACCGCCTGAACAAAGTGGGCTGATGTCGCAGTTGCAGGCACCCTGAGCCTGAGCCCAAGCTTGCCGCAGTGGGTCTGTTGCGCTGCTAGCAGCGACAAGTCTGACTCAGTCAGTCGCCCACAATCCGCTGACAAAAGGCATGATTATAGCGTTTAGGCAGCTCTCTGTGGTGCGGCTGGCTGCAGTGGCTCAGCCTGCACGCGCATAGCTGGCCCGGTGTGCTTGCGCGTTGGTTTCGAAGTAGCGCTGTATGCCACGGAGCAGGGCATCAGCCATCTTGTCTTGATATGTGTTGTCGTTGAGCCGACGTTCTTCGTCCGGGTTGCTGATGAAGGCGGTTTCAACCAGGATGGATGGAATGTCGGGCGCGCGCAGCACTGCAAAGCCTGCTTGTTCAACCCGTGGCTTGTGAAGGCGGTTGACTCCGCCGAGTTCGCTCAACACCGCCGAGCCAAGCTTGAGGCTATCGTTGATGGTGGCAGTTTGCGAGAGGTCCAGGAGGGTCTTGGCAAGGTGGCCTTCTTGGGTAGCCAGGTTGACGCCGCCTATGAGGTCGGCTTCGTTTTCACGTTGCGCCAGCCAACTGGCGGCAGAGCTGGTTGCACCGCGTTCTGACAGCACATAAACCGAGCTGCCGTGTGCCTCGGGCCGTACAAAGGCGTCAGCGTGGATGGACACGAAAAGGTCGGCCTGAGCACGTCGTGCGAGCTCGACGCGCTGGCGCAAGGGAACAAAGTAGTCGCCATTGCGGGTCATGACGGCAGTCATGCCCGGCTGAGCGTCAATACGTCGCTTCAGGCGACGCGCAATGGCCAGTGTGACATTTTTTTCGTGGGTTCCACGGCGGCCAACAGCGCCAGGGTCTTCACCTCCGTGGCCAGCGTCAAGCACGATGATCAGGTCACGCGGTGCGCGGCGCTGTGGCTGATTCTGCTGGGCGGCTGGCTGGGTTGAGATGCGCTCGCCTCCGGTGTCGCCTCTGGCTGCGTCCATTGGGCTTTGCTTGCTTAGCAAGGCCAGCAAGGGGTCGGCAGGGGTGTTGGGGTAGAGGTCGAGTACCAACCGGTGGCCGTAATTGGCGATCGGTTTGAGCGTGAATATTTGTGGCTTGATGCGGTCTTTCAGTTCGACGACCACGCGAATAACACCCGGACGATTGCGTGCCGCACGAATCAGGGAGATCACCGGGTCGGACTCCATGACTCGCTCGGGCAATGAGCGCAGCACACTGTTGAGTTCGATACCTTCCAGGTCGACCACCAATCGCTCGGGGTCGGTCAGCGTCATGTATTTGAAGCCGACCTCGGCGTTGCTCTCAAGCGTGATGCGGGTGTAGTCAGTGCCCGGCCACACTCTGACTGCGACCAGGTTCTTGACCGAGGCCATGCCAACCGGACTGACCAGCATGGCCAGTGATGCACCGGCAAACTGCAGCCATTGCCGACGGCTGACGCCTGCTGGCAGGTTCAGGTCGGGTGATCTGTCAGTTGAGTTTTCAGTGTGCTTGTACATTTTCGTCCTGCCTCCGTCAAAGCTCGAACCCGCAGTTGGCGTCCTGCGCCGTCTACATCGAGTCTTGCGACAACATCAGCTTTTGCTACAAAAGGTTGAGCCTTGTCGGCCCATTCAACCAAACAAACTCCATCGCCCTGAAAATATTCATCCAATCCGGCTTCGAGATATTCGTCAGGTGCGTTGAAACGATAAAAATCAAAGTGATATAAGTTTAATCTAGAAACGATGTAAGGTTCAATCAAGGTGTACGTTGGACTCTTTACTTTTCCGCTGTGTCCGAGGGCTCGCAACAGGCCCCTGACCAGTGTGGTTTTGCCTGCGCCCAGGTCTCCAGCCAGATAAATCACCATTCCCGCGGTCAAGGCTGGTGCCAGTGCGGCTCCGGCGGCGAGTGTGGCTTTTTCGTCAGAAAGGTGCATGGATACGGTGTCGTCGTTATCATCTGCGGGATGAGTCGTCTCGTTCATGATCATTTCTCTGCAAATACGCCGTCTGGCGAGGGTAGGCTGCCGACAGCCGAGGATATCGCTGGCTGGGCCCGGGCGCTTGGTTTCGATTCCGTGTCCATCAGCGGGCCAGACCTTGGCCCGGCCGAGGCCGGACTGGTGAGATGGCTTGATCGAGGGTTTCACGGCGAGATGGATTATATGGCCCGCCACGGCATGATGAGAGCACGACCGGCCGAACTTGTGCCTGGCACGCTGCGCGTGATCAGCGCACGAATGAACTATTGGCCGGTTGCGCGTGATGCTGAAGAAGTGTTGGCCGACGGCTCTCTGGCCTATGTTTCGCGTTACGCCTTGGGGCGGGATTATCACAAGTTGATGAGAAAGCGCTTGCAGATGCTGGCCGACCAGATCGCGGCTGCAACACCACACCAGTTTCGGGTGTTTGTGGATTCGGCACCTGTGCTTGAGGTTGAGCTGGCGTCTCGTGGTGGTCTTGGGTGGCGTGGCAAACACACCCTGCTGCTGGATCGCAGCGCGGGTTCATACTTCTTTCTGGGTGAGATCTTTACTGACCTGCCCTTGCCGACTGGCGCGCCGCTCCCTGCGCATTGTGGTTCCTGTCGGGCCTGTCTGGATGCGTGCCCGACAGGGGCGATTGTGGCGCCTTATGAGCTTGACGCCAGACGCTGCATCTCTTACCTGACCATAGAGCTGAAGGGGTCTATTCCGGAGTCGTTACGCCCCTTGATGGGCAATCGGATATACGGTTGCGACGACTGTCAGTTGGCGTGTCCGTGGAACCGCTTTGCAAAAATGACTGCCGAGCCGGATTTTGCGGTTCGCCATGATCTGGATGGCAGTACTTTGGTGAGCCTGTTTGCCTGGACTGAGGAGGAGTTCAGGCAGCGAATGGCTGGTAGCCCGATTCATCGGATCGGACATGAGCGCTGGTTGCGCAATATTGCGGTAGCGCTGGGCAATGCGCCCTTTGCCTCAGACGTGGTGAGAGCCTTGACAGATCGGCGTGAGCATGTCTCTGAGTTAGTACGTGAACACATTGACTGGGCGCTTGCGCAGCAGGCGTCCAAAGCGGACAAGGTGTGATGCTGTGCTCAGAAAAAACCGGGGCATGACTTGCCATTCGAAGCAAACCGTGAAAGACGATGGGCGTTGCTTGGCCGCTGCCTTAGTCTGCCTGACCGGTGGCGATCTGTCGCGAAGGGTCGGCACACCATTCACTCCACGATCCGGGGTAGAGTCGTGAGCCAGTGAGGCCGACGTGTTCCATGGCCAGCAGATTATGGCAAGCCGTCACGCCTGAGCCGCACTGATGGACGACCGCATCGGCGGCAAAGTCACCCATCAAGCGTGTGAAGGCTTGGCGCAATGCCTCAGCAGGCATAAAACGGCCAGTTTCGTCCAGATTGTCGCGAAAGAACCTGTTGATGGCGCCGGGAATGTGACCGCCAACCGGGTCCAGAGTCTCGTTTTCGCCTCTGAACCGGTCGGGGCTGCGCGCATCAATGAGCCGCACATGTCCGTGTTGCAGCTCAGACCACAGACTGGTGGCGTCAATATGCTTACTGATCTGAGGTGATCCGTGGAAGGATGTGGGCTGGCGCGCCGGTGTTTGGCTGTCGAGTGCTTGTCCAGCTTCCTGCCAGGCCTGCAGTCCACCGTCCAGCACTGCCACCTTGTCGTGACCCAGCCAGCGCAGCAACCACCACAAACGCGCGGCATACATGCCGCCGGTGTCGTCGTATGCAACGATCTGGGTGTGATTGTCTATGCCAAGCGCGCCAAGGCGTTGCATCAGCCGCGCTGCATCCGGCAGAGGGTGACGCCCATTGTTGCCGGTGAGCGGACCGGACAGGTCGTTGTCCAGTGACAAGAAAACCGCCCCGGGTATGTGGCCGTCGGCATAGGCGGAAGCGCCAAACTGCGGGTTGCTGAGGTCGTGTCGGCAATCCACCACGCACCATCCTGAGGTGTCATGCAGGGTGGCGAGCTGTTTGGCTGATATGAGTGTGGTGAAGGTGGAGGTCATTGTGAGCTGAAGTGGAGGGAGGCCTATTCGGATGGTGCTTCTTCGGCTTCAGCCAGCCATCCCCGGGCTTCATCTTCAGCGTCGAAGACCAGCACCTCGGCATCGACAAACAGTTGTGTAATCCATGCGCTCCAGGTGATCCACTGGCTGTTGGTCAGCACTGCGATGCGTCCAAAGTCATGAGCATGCTGGCGTGAGAAGCGAACCTCTTCCCAGGCGACATCGAGCGTAAATCCTGCCATCTCGCGTAGATCAAAAAACAGATTGACCGGTCCCTCGAAGCGTACTTTGTAGTTGATGAGTTCTTCAAACTCCTTGTAGTCGGCCAGCGTGAATTCACCGAGGACGGTGACCGAGACGAGTTTGTTGTTGTGGTCGATGGTGATCATGGTGGTCTCCGAGTCGTAAGCCTGCCGCTTAATCTGGTTTCACTATATCCCGTGATGCGTGGCGATTCAATGCGAGTTATCTCGGCTTTTTGAATGATGCTGGGCAAAACTGCTCGCTTGGCGGTACGCTAGGCGTAACAAGTGGCAAGAAGGAGCGGTGAGATGGCGTATCTTTTGGCGCTGGATCAGGGCACGACCAGTTCGCGAGCCATGGTCTTTGATGATCAGGCATGCGTGCTTGGGGTCAGTCAACAAGAGTTTGCCCAACACTTTCCACGCCCTGGCTGGGTAGAGCACGATGCCAGCGAAATCTGGCGCACCCAGTTGACCTGCGCTGCCGAGGCCTTGTTGGCGGCGCGCGTGCCAGCGTCTGCGCTGGCGGCCGTGGGAATCACCAACCAGCGCGAGACCACGGTGTTGTGGGACCGGGCGAGCGGCCAGCCGCTGGCACCTGCCATCGTCTGGCAGGATAGACGCACGGCTGGCGATTGTGACCGCTTGCGCGAGGCAGGCGCTGCAGAACTGGTGCGCGCCAAAACCGGACTGGAGCTGGATGCCTATTTTTCGGCCAGCAAGCTTGCGTGGTTGTTGCGAGAAGTCCCGCAGGCACGTAGTCGCGCCTTGCGCGGTGAGCTGGCCTTCGGCACGATCGATAGCTGGTTGGTGTGGAACCTGAGCAAGGGTCGACTGCATGTCACTGATGCCAGCAACGCATCACGAACCATGTTGTTCGACATTCACCGACAGTGCTGGGATGACGAACTGCTGGCCTTGTTTGATATTCCGCACCAGGTGTTGCCCACGGTGGTGGATAGTATTGGGGTGTGTGGTGACACCTGCGAGACTGTGCTGGGGGCGCGTGTGCCAATTGCCGGTATCGGCGGCGATCAGCAGGCTGCAAGCTTTGGCCAGGCCTGCTTTGATGCCGGAATGGCCAAGCACACCTACGGCACCGGTTGCTTCATGCTGATGAATACCGGTGAGTGTGCCGTCGAGTCCAGGCATCGATTGCTCACCACCACCGCGTGGCGACATGCCAACCGAACACATTATGCGCTTGAAGGCAGTGTGTTCATGGGTGGTGCGCTGGTGCAATGGCTGCGCGACGGGCTGGGCCTGGTCAAGCGATCGGCCGACATTGAACAGCTCGCGGCGTCGGTGCCGGACAATGCTGGCGTGGTGCTGGTGCCAGCGTTCACCGGCCTGGGCGCACCCTATTGGGACGCTTACGCCCGAGGCACCCTGATTGGACTGACACGCGGCACCGGGGCGGGTCACATTGCGCGCGCTGCGCTGGAGGCGATTGCGCTGCAAACGGTCGATCTGGTGGACGCCATGCATAAGGACGGTGCGGGGCCGTTACGTGAGTTGCGGGTTGATGGCGGTGCTGCTGCCAACGACTTGCTGATGCAGATGCAGGCCGATCTGCTTGGTGTGCCGGTGGTGCGCCCAGCCATGCTGGAAACCACCGCGCTTGGCGCAGCCTGTATGGCTGGCCTAGGCGTCGGTGTGTGGCGCGACACGGCTGCCGTGGCCGAGTTGTGGGCTGAGGCGCGGCGATTCGAGCCTGCCATGCCGGAGTGTCGTCGAACCGGGCTGATTGACCTGTGGCATCGTGCAATAGCTCGCAGCCGGGCATGGGCTTCGGAGTGAGTGGCGTGGCCGATACCTCTCCTGCGCTTTCCCGGGCTGCCCTGTTGCAGCGTTTGCGGGATCATCCGCAATGGGACGTGCTGGTGATTGGCGGCGGGGCTACCGGGCTGGGGTGTGCGCTGGACGCTGTCACCCGGGGCTATTCAGTGTTGTTGCTTGAGGCGGGGGATTTTGGTCGTGGTACCAGCTCACGCTCGACCAAGCTTATCCACGGCGGGGTTCGCTATCTGGCCCAAGGGCGCATCCATCTGGTGCGGGAGGCTTTGCTGGAGCGCGCACGATTGCTGCGCAACGCGCCCCATCTGGTCAAACCAATGCGTTTTGTTGTGCCCGCACATTCAAGACTGGAGCAGGCCAAGTTTGCCTTGGGTCTGACGCTGTACGATGAGCTGGCCGGTCGGCACGGCATTCAACCCTGCCGTGTGCTGGATGCGGCCGCCACAAGGCGGGCGGTTCCGAATATCGCACCGCAAGGCTTGTCGGGAGGGGTGGCGTATTGGGATGCGCAGTTTGACGATGCGCGCCTGGTCATCAGCCTGATGCGCTCGGTGTTTGAACATGGCGGGCTGGCGCTCAACTAT
>DAIMZH010000090.1:0-5685 GCA_036734105.1 Azoarcus sp.
AGGGGAGCTCAAATGTGGCACGCACCATTGTTCGCACGGCTTTTCAGTGAGGGGAGATGGGAACTGAAATGTGACGCCCACCATTGTTCGCAGCGCTTTTTAGTGAGGGGAGAGGGGAGCTCAAATGTGGCGCTCTCCACTGTTCGTACTCATCTTCCGAGACGCGAGAGGAAGCAGCTTTCGTGTTTAACTTTGCATGGCATGGTATTTGCTTTTTTCTTGCATGGATATGGTTTTTCATTCACAACAGGAAGCTTCGCAGTCTGATCGCTTGATCCAGCCAGGCACTGGCTGGATTGCCAGGCTGGAGCTCGAATTTGTCCGGCGCGCCGAGCGCAGCGTGATGCAGGCGGCGCGACACTTTGGGCCTTTGCGGGTGCAGAAGGCGCTCTATCCGGAAGGGCCGGGGATTTGTCACGCCATCATGCTTCACCCGCCGGCTGGAATTGTCGGGGGCGATAGCTTGAGCTACGACATCAACTTGGGGTCTGATGCTCATGTGTTGCTGACCACGCCCGGCGCGGGCAAGTGGTATCGCAGCGATGGGCGGGTGGCCAGTGTGCGCCAGCGCATCCGGGTGGCTTCAGGCGCAATATGCGAATGGCTGCCGCAGGAGAGCATTGTCTATGACGGTGCGATCGGGACGCTGGACAACCAGATCAGCCTGGCACCTGGCGCCGCGCTGATTGCCGCCGACATGCTGTGTCTGGGCCGCACCGGCAGCGGCGAAACGTTCAGCCATGGGCGGCTGTCGTTGCTCAATCGCATTACCCTTGATGAGCGGGCCTTATGGCTGGAGCGCGGACGGCTGGATGGCGGTGGCGAGCTGCTGACCTCACCAGTCGGGTTGGCCGGATACCCGGTGACTGCCACCCTGATGGCCTTTGGTGCTGCAGTGGATGAAGCTTTGCGCGATGCCTGCCGGGCGGTGCCGTGCGAAGTGGGCGAGGGGGGTGTCACGCTGCTACCGAACGGCTTGCTGGTGGCGCGCTGGCTTGGGCCGATGAGCGAGCCAGGGCGCATCTGGCTGTCGCGGCTGTGGTCGTGCATTCGCCCGGCGGTGGCGGGGCGCACGGCCAGCGAACCACGCATCTGGCGCACCTGAAAAAACTGATTAACGCGGGAGACAATATTTATGGAACTGACACCCAGGGAGAAGGACAAGCTGCTGGTGTTTACCGCAGGCCTGGTGGCTGAACGGCGACTGGCGCGCGGCGTCAAGCTGAATTATCCGGAGGCGGTGGCGCTGATCAGTTGCGCCATTCTGGAGGGCGCGCGGGATGGTCGCACGGTGGCCGACTTGATGAGCTTTGGCACCACCATCCTGACGCGTGAGCAGGTCATGACTGGGGTGGCCGAGATGATCCCCGAGATACAGGTCGAGGCGACTTTTCCGGACGGCACCAAGCTGGTGACCGTGCACAACCCCATCGTTTAGGAGGCGCGAACATGATTCCCGGAGAAATCGACACGCTGGAAGGCGACATCGAACTCAACGCTGGTCGTGACACGGTCACGCTTAGCGTGACCAACACCGGCGACCGCCCAGTGCAGGTTGGTTCGCACTATCACTTTGCCGAAACCAACACTGCGCTGGCTTTCGACCGTGTCCTGGCACGCGGTTTCCGGCTCGATATCGCGGCGGGCACGGCAGTACGCTTCGAGCCTGGGCAGAGCCGCACGGTGCAGTTGGTCGCGCTGGCGGGTTTGCGCAAGGTATATGGCTTCCATGGCGACGTGATGGGCGCGCTGGATAAAACTCCCCCCCTGGGTCAGTCCGGCGGGAGGGCAGGGACATGAGCACAAAAATTTCTCGTCGCGCCTACGCCGAAATGTTCGGCCCCACCACCGGCGACAGGGTTCGCCTGGCCGACACAGAACTGTGGATAGAGGTGGAGCAGGATTTCACCGTCTATGGCGATGAGGTCAAGTTTGGCGGCGGCAAGGTCATCCGCGACGGCATGGGCCAGAGCCAGTTGGTGTCGGCCGAGGTGGTCGACACCGTCATCACCAACGCGCTGATCATTGACCACTGGGGCATCGTCAAGGCCGACGTTGGCATCAAGGACGGGCGCATCTGGGGCATAGGCAAGGGCGGCAACCCGGATATCCAGCCCGGGGTGACGATTCCGGTTGGTGCAGGCACCGAGGTGATTGCAGGCGAGGGCATGATCCTCACCGCTGGCGGCATAGACGCCCACATACACTGGATCTGCCCACAGCAGATCGACGAGGCGCTGATGAGCGGCGTCACCACCATGCTGGGTGGTGGCACCGGTCCGGCCACCGGCACGCTGGCCACAACCTGCACACCGGGGCCATGGCACATCTACCGCATGCTTGAGGCCGCCGAAGCTTTTCCGATGAACCTGGGCTTTTTCGGCAAGGGCAATGTGTCGCTGCCCGACCCGGCGCGCGAGCAGATCGAGGCTGGCGCGATCGGTCTCAAGCTGCACGAGGATTGGGGCACCACGCCCGCCGCCATCGACAACTGCCTGAGTGTGGCGGAAGAATACGATGTGCAGGTGGCGATTCACACCGACACGCTCAACGAGTCCGGCTTTGTCGAAACAACCATCGCCGCGTTCAAGGATCGCACCATCCACACCTTCCACACCGAAGGCGCGGGCGGTGGTCACGCGCCAGACATCATCAAGGCCATCGGTCGGCCCAACGTCATCCCGTCTTCGACCAACCCGACCCGCCCCTATACGGTCAACACCATTGATGAGCATCTCGACATGCTGATGGTGTGTCACCACCTTGATCCCGCAATTGCCGAGGACGTGGCCTTTGCCGAGTCGCGTATCCGACGCGAAACCATCGCCGCCGAAGACATCCTGCACGACACCGGCGCGTTTTCCATCATGTCGTCCGACTCGCAAGCCATGGGTCGGGTCGGTGAGGTGATCACCCGCACCTGGCAAACCGCGCACAAGATGAAGGTGCAGCGCGGGTGGCTGGCGCCTCCGCTGTCCGGCATCACGCCTGCACCTGATCAGGGCGTGAGTGGTGACGTGCCGCCAGTCGGCCAGGCCAGCGAGCGCAACGACAACTTCCGGGTCAAGCGCTATATTGCCAAATACACCATCAACCCTGCCATCTGTCACGGCATCTCGCATGTGGTCGGCTCAATCGAGCCTGGCAAGCTGGCCGATTTGGTGTTGTGGAGGCCAGCCTTCTTCGGTGCCAAACCCAGCCTGATCCTCAAGGGCGGCGTGATCGCCGCAGCGGTAATGGGCGACCCGAATGCCTCAATTCCAACACCGCAACCGGTGCATTACCGGCCCATGTTCGGCAGTTTTGGCAAGGCGCTCAAGACTTCGCTGACCTTCGTGTCGCAGGCCGCGCTGACCAACCCCGAGGTGCAGGCGCTGGGCCTGAGCAAAACGCTGGAAGCGGTGCGCGGTTGCCGCAGCGTCAAGAAGGCCGACATGATCCACAACAGCGCCACCCCGGTCATCGATGTCGACCCAGAGACCTATATTGTGCGCGCCGATGGCGAGTTGCTGACCTGCGAACCTGCCGACGTGCTGCCATTGGCGCAACGCTATTTTCTGTTTTGAGGATGAATCATGGAGCTTATTTCCGGACAGGCTGGCAGCACCAGCGCACCCGCGATGATTGTCGAAAACCTGTACGACGGTGCGCTTGAGGCCACGGAGCGGCTGGAGCTGGAGTTTGTCTATCGCAGCAAGAGCCGACTGCGCACTCGGCTGGTTTCCGGCGAGGACGTCGGCTTGTTTCTGCCGCGCGGCACGGTGTTGCGTGGTGGGCATAAGTTGCGCGCTCGGGACGGTCGTGTAGTCCAGGTCATCGCAGCGACTGAAGACTTGTTGGAGGTGCGCTGCTCCGATCCTTTCGAGCTGACCCGCGCCGCTTATCACTTGGGCAATCGGCATGTGCCGATAGAACTGGGAGATGGCTTTCTGCGCCTGCGCGCAGATCACGTGTTGCAAGGCATGCTCGTGGGCTTGGGTGCGTCGGTGCTGCCGGTGCGTGCACCTTTCGAGCCGGAGGCAGGAGCCTATGCGCCAGGGCATCAACACGCGGGCGACGATTCCAGCGGCCCGCGCATTCACATGATGGCCGGTTGAACATGCTGGCGCTGGTGCGTTTGCTGCAGTTGTCCAGCCCGGCCCTGCCAGTTGGGGCGTATACCTACTCGCAGGGTCTGGAGTGGGCAGTCGAGCAAGGAGTGGTCAGTAACGAGGCCGGCACGCTGCGCTGGCTGCGCGATGCATTGCGCTGGAATGTCGCCAGTCTGGAAGCGCCAATGATGGCCGCCATGCTGAGCGCCTGGCGTGATGGACGCGACCACGACGTGGCAGCGCTCAATGCCGACTTTCTGGCCACCCGCGAGGCCGCCGAACTACGCTTTGAAACCGTGCAGATGGGCTATTCGCTGGTGCGCCTGCTGACCGACCTGCACGCCTTTTCAGGGTTGGATAACTGGAAGCCCCGCTTGCTCGCCATGGCTGACCCGGCCTATCCGGCAGCCTGGAGCGCGGCTGCCGCAGCCTGGCAGATTCCGACGCAAGATGCACTGCTAGCCTATCTGTGGGCGTGGCTGGAGAATCAGGTGATGGCAGCAGTCAAGGCGGTGCCGCTGGGCCAGACTGCCGGTCAGCGCCTGCTGGCCGAGCTGGGGGCCGAGTTGCCAGCGCTGGTGTCGTCAATCACCAGTGATGAGCAACACTGGCACAATTTCACACCGGGGCTGGCGCTGGCCAGTTGCCGACACGAAACCCAATACACGAGACTTTTCAGATCATGACTTCCAACCAATCCCAGCCCTTGCGGGTCGGTATCGGCGGCCCGGTCGGCTCCGGCAAAACTGCGCTCACCCTGGCTCTGTGCCTGGCCTTGCGCGACAAATACAACATAGCCGTAGTCACCAACGACATCTACACCGCCGAAGACGCCCAGTTTCTGGTGCGCAATCAGGCACTCGCACCGGAGCGCATCATCGGCGTTGAAACCGGTGGCTGCCCGCACACCGCCATCCGCGAAGACGCCTCAATCAACCTGGAGGCTGTCGACCGGCTCAATCTGCGCTTTCCCGGTCTGGACATCATCTTTGTCGAATCCGGCGGAGACAACCTGGCAGCTACCTTCTCACCGGAGCTGTCAGACCTGACCATCTACGTCATCGACGTATCCGCTGGCGACAAGATCCCCCGCAAGGGTGGGCCAGGAATTACCCGCAGCGATCTGCTGGTGATCAACAAGATAGACCTCGCGCCACTGGTCGGCGCCTCGCTGGAAGTCATGGACCACGATGCCCGCAAGATGCGCGGCCAGCGTCCCTTCGTGTTCTCCAATCAAAAAACCGGCCTGGGGCTGAAAGAGATCATCGCCTTCATCGAGCGTGAAGGCCTATTGGTGGGAACGTCGACCGACGTCGACTAGCCCATAGCAGCTCGCCGGGAAGCTCAGCGCTTGGGCGAAAAGTGGGAAGGTCTACCGACGTCGGCTAGCCCTTGGCAGATTACCAGGCTCCCCATCCGCCAACTCATTTTCGTTCAGTCTCCAAGCTTGTAGCCCCCTCTCCCCTCGCGGGAGAGGGCTGGGGAGAGGGGGTTGGGGTTCAACACCAAGCACAGACGCTGATCGACCCTCCGCGCCCCCTCTCCCCCAACCCCTCTCCCGCGAGGGGAGAGGGGAGCCGTGGTGCTTCCGTTT
>DAIMZH010000090.1:5785-9264 GCA_036734105.1 Azoarcus sp.
GGGAGCCGTGGTGCTTCCGTTTCCTGCGTTGGCGCGGGGAGCCGTGGTGCTTCCGCTTTCTGCGCGGGCGAGAGGAGCGGCGGTGACTCCGTTATTCCCCATGGGGAACTGGCTTGCTTGGTGTCGGTTTCGAGTGGATCGAAGCATCGGACGCACGAGGTAAAGCTTATGGGTAACTCGAAAAACCTCTTTTACAGAAAATTAAGACTTTATAAATCAGTAATTTGCAGCGCTTATGCTGGCAAAAATCGGGGTTTTTCGAGGTGCCCTCATATCTGATTAGCCTTCTACCCGAAAACCGCCAGCGGGTTTTAGCTCCCTCTCCCCTCGCGGGAGAGGGCTGGGGAGAGGGGGTTGGGGTTCAACACCAAGCACAGACGCTGATCGACCCTCCGCGCCCCCTCTCCCCCAACCCCTCTCCCGCGAGGGGAGAGGGGAGCCGTGGTGCTTCCGTTTCCTGCGTTGGCGCGGGGAGCCGTGGTGCCTCCGTTTCCTGCGTTGGAGAGGGGAGCCGTCTTGCTTCCGTTTCCTGCGAGGAACTGGCGCGTCAAATCATCCAGGTTTTCCAAATACTTTTGCTATATTTGAGCAAATTGATCCAAACGCGTTTGCTGCACCACCATTCTTGCATGGAGGTCTCACCATTCATGTTAACCGGGTTTAACCGGCGCGATCTGCTGGTGCTCATGCTGCTTGCAGCCCTGTCACTTGGCGCGGGCTGGCATGCTTATGGAGAGAGCCATCGTAATGAAGAACGCGACTGGCGCTCTCAACTGCAACAACGCCTGCAGCAGTGGTTTCCGCAGGAAATGTCGCTGTCTGACGGACAATACGGCTTCAGGGCTGACTCGGCTGAGAGCGAGCCGCAGCTTGTGCTCTTGCATGGTCTGGACGAGCCTGGCGGCATCTGGGACGAGCTACTACCTGCCCTGCGCGACAAGGGCCTGGTGGCCTGGCCGTTCCGCTATCCAAACGACCAGGCGATAGAGTTGAGCGCCGACTTTCTGGCCGATGCCTGGCGCACGCTGCCGTCTGATGCTGACGTGGTTCTGGTCGGTCACAGCATGGGTGGCCTGGTGATACGCGACTTCGTGACACGGCATTATCAGCCGGGTATGGCGCGCGTGCGGGGAGTGATCCTGGTCGGTACGCCCAACCATGGCTCTGAGTGGGCGCGTCTGCGCATCTGGCTGGAGCTTCGTGAGCAACTCGCAAACCTGCAGCGCGGCGAGTTCTCGCCGATGGCAGCTTTGCGTGAAGGCACTGGTGCCGCCAAGATCGATCTGCGCCCGCAAAGCGAATTTCTCAAGTCACTCAATGCGCGACCATGGCCGGATAGCGTTCCAGTGCGCATTGTTGGCGGCGTTGTCGTCGAACCGTCTGCCGACATGGCGAGCAGTCTGCGCGCTTTCGAGCAGGAACTTGGCGTAGAGAGCGCCGCCATTATCGATGGTCTGCTCGATTGGTGGCGCGATATAGGTGATAACCTTGGCGATGGCGTGGTGTCGGTCGAATCATTGGCCTTGCCATATGCCCCGGCCCCGTTGCTGCTGCAAGCGAGCCACAGGGGTTTGCTGATCAGCAGTGATCCGGCCTCATCAGCCCCGGCAATTACGCCCATCATGGGTTGGCTGGACGACTGGGATGTGACCGCCCGCGATTGATCCGGCTATCATCACCAACAGTTGTGTGCCACCAGTCTTGATCAGGCTTGCAGACTTTTGAACTCCCGCAACAAGCATGGTCTACCTACGCGTGCAAACTGCCTCGAAAGGGCGCGCAGTCGGTTGGACTGAAGTGCACGCAGCGTAACGCTTGACTGGCGAGTATGCAGACCCCGCGAAGCACAGCAGTCAGTCCGCAAAGCCGCTTGTTCTAGGTTTCCGACAGTCCATCACGCAGGCAAAGTGCCTGCCGGAGATTTCCTTGTTCGGTTTTTTTGAAAGCAGGGTCGACCCCTATCCAGAGGCCACACCGGCAGCCGCGCCGCGAGGTTTTTTTGCCTTTCTGTGGGCTGGCACCGAGGGCATGCGCCCCTTCATCCTGGGCATGACGCTGCTCACCGCCAGCATAGGCGTGTTCGAGGCCGTGCTGTTTGCCATGCTCGGCCATGTGGTGGACTGGCTGGCAGCCACCGATCCGGGCAGTTTGTGGACGGACCACCGGCTCACGCTGATGGCGCTGGTAGCGGTCATCCTGGGCAGCACCTTGCTGGTCGCGCTGCAAACCATGCTCAAGCACCAGACGCTGGCCGGCAATTTTCCGATGCGCCTGCGCTGGAACTTTCATCGACTGATGCTGGGCCAGAGCCTGGCCTTTTATCAGGACGAGTTCGCCGGCCGGGTGTCGGCCAAGGTCATGCAGACCGCGCTGGCGGTGCGCGACACCTGCCTGATCATGACCGACATCCTGGTCTTCGTGACCATCTACTTTGTCACCATGATCATCATTGTCGGCGGCTTCAGTGGCTGGATGGTGGTGCCCTTTTTTATCTGGGTGGGCTTCTACGCCCTGGCGCTTTGGTGGTTTGTGCCGCGTCTGTCGCGGGTCTCGCGCAGGCAAGCCGATGCCCGTGCGCTGATGACCGGGCGCATCACCGACGCCTACACCAACATCACCACGGTCAAGCTGTTCTCGCACGCAGGACGCGAGGCGGGATATGCGCGCAGTGCCATGCAGGAGTTCATGGGCACGGTGCACGCCCAGATGCGCCTGGTCAGCGGCATGGAGGTGGTCATTCATCTGCTCAGCATGACCCTGATCCTGGGCATCGCGGGCGTGGCCTTGTGGCTGTGGTCAAACGGGGATGTCGGTGTCGGCGCAGTGGCGGCGGCGACGGCCATGGCCCTTAGGCTCAACGGCATGTCGCACTGGATCATGTGGGAGATGGCCAGCCTGTTCGAGCAGGTCGGCACCGTGCAGGACGGCATCAACACCTTGTCGCGCCCTCATGCGGTGGTCGATCGCGCCGACGCCGGAGCACTCGCGGTGCCACGTGGCGAGGTGCGTTTTGACAAGGTCTGCTTCGACTACGGCAGCAACAATCGCGATGCCACACGTGTCATCGACAACTTCTCGCTAACCATCCGGCCGGGCGAAAAAATCGGCCTGGTCGGGCGCTCCGGTGCAGGCAAGTCCACGCTGGTCAATCTGCTGCTGCGTTTTCATGACGTCGAATCCGGTCGCATCCTCATCGACGGACAGGACATTGCCAGCGTCAGTCAGAACAGCCTGCGCGAGCATATCGGCATGGTCACGCAGGACACCTCGCTGCTGCACCGCTCGGTGCGCGACAACATCCTGTATGGCCGTCCCCTGGCCAGCGACGAGGACATGATCCGCGCAGCACAACGCGCCGAGGCGCACGACTTCATCCTTGGGCTGTCCGACGCCAAAGGCCGCAGCGGCTATGACGCCCACGTCGGCGAGCGCGGCGTCAAGCTCTCCGGCGGTCAGCGCCAGCGCATCGCCATCGCCCG
>DAIMZH010000091.1:0-8709 GCA_036734105.1 Azoarcus sp.
CAGCAGGAACCCACCGAAGCGACTCAGGGGCGGCTCAATGCCGCGCCTGAGCGCCGCAGGAATCTCCGGCCTTTAGGCCGGGGAGGATGTCAATAAGCGTCTGAAGTGATCCCAGCCCAAAAACGCCATGATAGCCAGCAAGGCCAGAATGAAGGCTGCATTCAGTACAGCCTCGCTACGATGGGCGCTCAGTGAATTTGGCTGATACTCGATATATACCCAACCGATTGGTGCGATCTCGCCAATATTGGCTCGTACCAACAGGTTTGTTGGCGGGGCGACGAGAGAGTTTCCCGACTCTTGGCGTATTGTTGCGAATGGTAACTTCGGAGTGGCAGTCAGGTTTCCAGCAGGGTTTCTCTGCGCTGCGGCCAGCAGTGCTTCGCGTCGGTCGAGAACAGCGATGGCCAGCACTCCTTCGAAGTGATTGAAGCCTTCCAGCCGGTAGGCAAGCGCCACGCGGTCGTTGGCTGCGACTTCGAAATGCGCTACGTGTGCGATGGTGCGAGCAATCTGCTCGGCGTGGCTGGTGGCCTCGGCCACAAGTCGGTCAAGGTTTAGGGTGGCTTGGCGAACAGTCGTAAACGCAGTGCCGAGCATGAGTGCCAATAGCAATAGCGCAGTGAGTGATGGGCGACGGATGGGCATGTTTGGGTTGTTGAAGGGCGTCGTTGCGAATTTACCACAGTAGCCGCAAGGTGCAGTTGGTCTGGTTGGTAACCTTGCCTCCTTCATACCGCAACCTTCCGCGCACCTAGCCGACCGATAATCTGCGTAAGCCCCTGCTTGGCCAGCGTGCCCAGGTCTTCGTCAACGTTCTTGGGCAGGTTTTCAGGGACCGCGTCCGCTCCAGATGTTCTGCCTTCAGGTCTGGCCGCTGCTTCAGAAAACTAGGCGTCCACTCGTTGTGGACCATGTTCGTTCATCGCGCCCGCTAGTGGTCGGAGAGCGGCAGGCGCATCAGCAGGTTGCGCAACGGTGCCGGACAGAGCACGCACGCGTCGTACACAACACATTCATTGGAATTAGCTACTCTGTGGCGACAAGGGTAGCGGGCAGCAAAAAGCCCGACCTTGTGGGTCGGGCTAAGTGCTTGTTTATACTGGTGGGCCGTGCAGGACTTGAACCCGCGACCAAGCGATTATGAGTCGCCTGCTCTAACCAACTGAGCTAACGGCCCGAAACCTGTTGTCAGCTATCGCTGTCAAGGAAGCTGCGCAGGCGCTCGGAGCGACTTGGGTGACGCAGCTTGCGCAAAGCTTTGGCTTCGATCTGTCTGATCCGCTCACGCGTAACGTCGAACTGTTTACCCACCTCTTCCAGGGTGTGGTCGGTATTCATTTCGATGCCGAAACGCATACGCAGCACCTTGGCTTCGCGCAAAGTGAGAGAGTCTAACACTTCATTGGTTGCTTCGCGCAAACTTGCCACCATTGCAGCGTCGGCGGGAGCCAGTGTTGCGGTGTCTTCGATGAAGTCGCCAAGGTGGGAGTCGTCATCGTCCCCGATGGGTGTTTCCATGGAGATGGGCTCCTTGGAAATCTTCATGATCTTGCGGATCTTTTCCTCGGGCATTTCCATTTTTTCGGCGAGCGTCGCCGGATCGGGTTCCAGACCGGTTTCCTGCAGGATCTGGCGGCTGATGCGATTCATTTTGTTGATGGTTTCGATCATGTGCACCGGAATGCGGATGGTGCGCGCCTGGTCGGCAATAGAGCGGGTGATGGCCTGGCGAATCCACCATGTGGCATAGGTCGAGAACTTGTAACCACGACGATATTCGAACTTGTCGACCGCCTTCATCAGGCCAATATTGCCTTCCTGAATGAGGTCGAGAAACTGCAGGCCACGGTTGGTATATTTTTTGGCAATTGAAATGACCAGACGCAGGTTTGCTTCGGTCATTTCCCGCTTGGCACGACGCATTTTGGCTTCACCTGTGGACATCTGGCGATTGATGTCCTTGAGTTCCTTTAGGGTGATGCCGATCTGGTGCTGCATGTCGATGAGCTTTTGCTGCGCTTCGAGCACTGCCGGGTGGATCCTCATCAGGCCTTCAGCGTAATTCTTGCCAGCCGAGATTTCGTCTTTCAGCCAGTCCAGATCGGTTTCGCGTCCGGGAAAGACCTTGATGAAGTGAGTGCGCGGCATGCCGGCGCGGTCAACGCAAAGCTTGAGAATCTGGCGCTCGTGCCCGCGCACTTGCTCAATCATGTGACGGACTGAGTCACACAGGCGCTCAATCGTCTTTGCCGTGAAACGGATACACAAAAGCTGCTCGGAAATCTGCTCCTGCAACTCCTGGTGACGCGTGCTGTTGAAACCTTCAGTGTTGAGGGTCGAGTTTTTCTCTTCGTTCAGGCGGGCAATCTCGGCGAAGCGCTCAAGCGCACCTTGCTTGAGCTTCTCCATGTTGGCCGCGTTGATCGCGGCTTCCTTGCGGTTGCGTGCCTCTTCGTCGTCTTCGTCATCTTCGTCGGAGTCGTCGTCTGCATCATCATCCGAGTCGCTGTCGTCGTCAGAGTCGCTGTCATCGTCGGTGTCGTCGTCACTGACGCTGTCATCGCCATCGTCCGGGTCGTCGCTCGCTTCAGCGTTGTCCACCGGTTCGGACTGTTCAACCAGGCCATCGACAATTTCGTCGATTCGCATCTCGTCATTTTCGATCTTGCGGGCATCGCCGAGCATTTCGGACAAAATGCTGGGGCAGGCGGCAATGGCCAGAACCATGTGGCGCAGACCTTCCTCGATACGCTTCGCGATCTCGATTTCGCCTTCGCGCGTGAGCAGCTCTACCGAGCCCATTTCGCGCATGTACATGCGAACTGGATCGGTCGTACGACCGAACTCCGAGTCTACCGTGGAGAGCGCCTGTTCAGCTTCTTCCTCAGCCACGTCCTCGTCAACGGCGTTGGGCACGTTGTCCGACATGAGCAGGTCTTCGGCAGCAGGTGCCTCGTCGAACACCTGTATGCCCATGCTGTTGAATGTGGCAATTACACCTTCAATCTGTTCGGCATCGGCCACATCGTCGGGCAGGTGGTCACTGATTTCAGCGTAAGTCAGGTAGCCCCGCTCCTTGCCGAGCGCAATCAGTGTCTTGAGTTGGGTTCGGCGAAGCTCTGGGTCGAGAGGCGCTGCGGCAGGCGCAGCGACCTCGATCAACTCGGGTTTCTTCTTGGCTCGTGCGCGCCCAGTCTTTGAACCGGAACTCTTGTCTTTCTCGCGGGCCATGAGACTCCTTGATCGCGGTGCGTTAAAAAGTGGTAAACCGTAAATTATACTACAGCTATGAGACTCTGGTCGATGCGTTAAGTTTTGCTTTCTCCAATAACAGGGCGTTCAGTTGATGGCCGAGATCGCCACCCGGCCCGTTTTCCCTGATCTGGGTGGTAATGGCGCGAATCTCCCGTTCGATTGCGTCCATGTGCAGCTTTCGGACTGTGTCTTCGAAGAGTAGTTCGGCGACGTTCTCATCGTAGTCGTTAGCGATGAGTTCTGCTGCCGCGCTCGACAGCGTGTCGCCGTGTTCGGTGTTTCGGAAGGGTTCGATGAGTGCGCCCAGGCCGTGGTTAGGGTTGATGTCACCGATACTGGTGGCGTCAACAAGAGCGGCGAGCGCGCGTCCGTGTGCGTCGTTCAGCGGGATGAGGTCAGCAGGTAGTCTGGCCAGCCAGTCGAGATGCATAAGGCTCAGGCGCAGCAGTGTGTGTGCTGGCGAGTTTGGACGAGGGCGCCGGGTTGTGAGCGGGCGGTGGGTATGCCGAATGGGGGACTGGTTTGGTGTCGGGTGAGACTGAAGACTGGTCTTTTCGGCGTCTGGCTGAGTTGCGCGTCCACACGAGGCCTGCACTTCTTCCTGGGTCAGGCCGCTGAGTTCGGCAAGTTGTTTGACCAGTTGCAGTCTGATCAGTGGTGCCACTATCTGGCCAAGCAGCGGGGCTGCATCATGGATCAGCCGGGCCCTGCCTTCTGCGCTGCTCAGATCTGTGCGGGCGGTGAGTTCGGATAGCAGAAAGCTGATCAGCGGCGTGGCCTTGGCGGCCTCCTGGCGAACAGTGTCAGAGCCCTTTTCTCGGATGAAGGTGTCGGGGTCGTGGCCTTCGGGAAGAAACAGAAAGGATAAGGTGGTACCGTCCCGCAAGGCCTCCAGCGAGGACTCAAGAGCACGCCAGGCCGCCTTGCGTCCAGCCTTGTCGCCGTCGAAACAAAAGACGATTCTGTCGGTGTGGCGCAGCAAGCTTTTGATGTGATGCGCACTGGTTGAGGTGCCCAGGGTGGCGACTGCATTGCCAAGGCCGAACTGCGCCAGTGATACCACATCCATGTAGCCTTCAACGACCAGTACGAAACCCGCGTCGCGAATACCTTGCTGGGCGAGGTGCAGGCCGTATAGCTCCCGACCCTTTTCGAACAGTACGGTCTCGGGCGAGTTCAGATATTTGGGTTCTCCCTTGTCGAGCACGCGTCCGCCAAAGGCGATGATGCGACCGCGCCGGTCATGGATGGGAAACATGATCCGTCCACGAAACCTGTCGTAGCGTCGGCCAGCTTCGTTGTCGATTACCAGGCCGGCATCGAGCAGGGTCTTGTTGTCGTACTCGGGAAAGACCTTGGACAGTCCTTGCCAGGCGTCAGGGGCAAAGCCGATGCCAAAGCGCGTGGCGATGTCGCCGCTCAGGCCGCGGCGTTTGAGATAGGCTATGGCGTCCGGGTGTTGTCTGAGCTGGCTGCGATAGAATTCGCTCGCGGCGCTCAGGGCCAGCAATAGCGGCTCGTTTTCTTCCTGTCGCCTGATGGGCTGAATATTGCCCGAGTCCTCGCGGGGAACGTCAACCCCAACCGTCTTGGCGAGGTCTTCCACGGCCTCGACAAAAGACAGGTTGCCATACTCCATCAGAAAGCTGATTGCGTTGCCATGCACGCCACAACCAAAGCAGTGATAGAACTGTTTGGTAGGGCTGATCGAGAAGGATGGGGTTTTCTCGCCGTGGAAGGGGCAGCATGCAAAGTAGTTTGCGCCGCCCTTCTTCAGGGGCAGGTGGCGTTCAATGATGTCGACGATGTCGACTCGCGAGAGCAGGTCCTGGACGAAGGCGCGCGGAATCAAGGCTGTGCTACCTCACCGGACAAATCGGGCCTGGATGGCAGGTACAAGCTCATCTCTGCAGATTGCTGCCTTGCGTGGTGCCCGGATGTTTGCCTGCTCATCTGTTATCTCTCGCATCCTGCACTCTGGCCGCTCGCGATGGTTTCTGGAGGCTTCCACAAACTCAAAAAAGCCGCAGTGCGCGCTGAAGTTGCGCGATCTGCGGCTTTTTTGCAAGCTGACTCTTGAGAACACTCCGGGTAAGGCCCGGGTGTTCTTGCCCCTTGCGGGAAAAGAGGCCTGGTGACCAGCGCCTCTTGAAGCTGCTCAATAGAGCTTGGGCGGCAGCATCTGGCTGCGCAGACGCTTGTGGTTGCGCTTGACCGCGGCGGCAAGCTTGCGCTTGCGCTCGGCGGTGGGCTTCTCGTAAAACTCGCGAGCGCGCAGGTCAGTCAGAAGACCAGTTTTTTCGATGGTGCGCTTGAAGCGGCGAATCGCAACTTCGAACGGCTCGTTTTCCTTGACGCGAATGCCGGGCATCAGTGTTCCTTGATCTGGGTGGTGTACGAATAAACGCAGATGTTATCCTGTTTTCTGCCCCTGATGCAAGCCCTCCTTGTGCTCGTGTATAGTGCCGAATGGCTAACAGGAGTCAGATCGGAATGAAGGTGTTGGGCATAGAAACCTCGTGTGACGAGACCGGGGTGGCGATTTACGACAGCAGCGCAGGTCTGTTGGCGCACCGTGTGCATTCCCAGATCGACCTTCACGCGGCTTATGGAGGGGTGGTCCCGGAGTTGGCATCGCGTGACCACATTCGGCTGCTGCCGGCGCTGGTGCGACAAACCGTCGAGGCCGCAGCTTGCGCAGTGTCGGATGTCGACGCGGTGGGTTACACCTCGGGGCCCGGTCTGGCGGGTGCTTTGCTTGTTGGTGCTGGCTTTGCCGAGGCGTTGGCGATGGCGCTTGATGTGCCTGCGCTGCCGGTCCACCACCTTGAAGGCCACTTGCTGTCGCCATTGCTGTCGTCCGATCCCCCGAAGTTTCCGTTTGTTGCGTTGTTGGTGTCCGGTGGTCACACCCAGTTGATGTCGGTAGACGGCGTGGGGGCGTATCGCTTGCTGGGCGAAACGCTCGATGACGCTGCCGGCGAGGCATTTGACAAGACCGCCAAGCTGATGGGCCTGGGTTATCCGGGGGGGCCGCAGTTGGCCGCGCTGGCGGTTGAGGGCAGCGCAGGACGCTTTGCCTTGCCGCGACCGATGTTGCGATCCGGCGATCTCGATTTCAGTTTCAGCGGCCTCAAGACTGCCGTGCTCAATGTGGTGTCCAGTACGCAATGGCGGGCCGACTACGCGGCCGACCTCGCCGCCGACTTTCAGGCTGCCGCCGTGGACGTGCTGGTGAGCAAATCCATGGCTGCGCTCAAGCTGACAGGTTTGAAACAACTGGTTGTGGCCGGTGGCGTCGGGGCCAACACCATGCTGCGTCAGGAACTAGACCGTGCCTGCGCGCGCAAGGGTGCGCGAGTGTTTTATCCTGAGCCTGAGCTATGCACCGACAATGGCGCAATGATTGCCTTTGCTGCGGCATTGCGAGTAATGGCGGGTGAGCAGGGTACGCGTGAGCGCTGCGTGAAGGTGAGGCCGCGGTGGCCTTTGCACGAACTCCGCCCACCTTCAGCAGGTGGGCAGGGCTGAGCGCTGTCAGCTCTTCTTGCTGCCTCCGATTTTGGATTCCGTGCCGCTTCGGAGTCGTGCGATATTGTCGCGGTGACGCCACACAAGCAGACCGCTCATTGCCAATGTTGCTCCGAATACGCCGCTGTCTGGCAGTATCACGAGCGTTGCAATGGGTGCCATGGCGGCAGCGCATAGCGCAGCGGCCGACGAGTAGCGTGTTGCCAGCGCCGTAGCCAACCAGGCGCCCAAGGCCAGCAAGGCGACCCAAGGACTGATGCCCACCAAGACGCCGAGCGCGGTTGCCACACCCTTGCCACCCTTGAAACGCAGAAAAACGCTGAAGATATGGCCCAGTAGCGCAAAAAGGCCGGCTGTTGCAGCGAGTGCTGGCGAGAAACCCGCGCTGGCTGTTGCCACAACCACCAGCCAGCCCTTGGCGCAGTCGCCTATCAGCGTGACCACGGCTGCCCCTTTGTTGCCACTGCGCAAAACGTTGGTTGCGCCAGGATTTCCTGAGCCGTAACTGCGCGGATCCTCCAGACCAAACAGCCGACTGGCGATGACTGCAAACGGAACCGAGCCAGCCAGGAAGGCTGCAGCAAAGAGCAGAACGAGTGTCATGATGAAATTCGCTTGGTAGACAGTGCCCAACGTTTGTTGAAGCTGCGTTGCGGGACTGAGTTGGCGTTAAAATCGACGACATTCTATCAGGCTGTCTGCAAGCCTGTTTGCAACCCGTGGCAGGACTGACTGCAGTCTGAAACATGCTGGCGGAGAGTGGTTGAAGCACTGCAGTAGGGGTTTGGGGCGCTTTCTGGCGTTTTCAGGTCATGTTCAGCAAGACAGGCCAAGCGGCTTGTCTTTCATCGTCAGCGTTAAACAAGGCAGCAAATGGACTTTATTTTTGTGGAATCCATGCGTGTGGAGGCGTGGGTTGGGATTTACCCCAGGGAGCGCGTTGCGCCGCAGTTGCTTGAGCTTGATCTGACTTTTGGCGTGCCGGACGCAGCGGCTGAGCACGACGATATTGCCGACACCATCGATTATGCTGTCGTTGTAGAGCGTATCCGTAAGGAACTCGCCGAGCAGCATTTCAACCTCATCGAAACCTTGGGGGAGTACGTCGTCAAGTTGCTTTTTGATGAGTTCGGCGCGCCTTGGGTAAAACTCCGCGTTGCCAAGATTGCAGTGATGCGAGACGTAAAACGCGTGGGGGTGTATATCCAGAGAGGTCGTGACGGTTCAGCACTGCCTGACGCACCTGTCTGAAAAACAGGGTTGCGATTGGCTGGCGGTTTGCAGATTAAAGCTCATCCAAGCTGTAACACACTTGCTGTTTCGGCGCGTCAGTCTGGTTGGGTTATAGCAGTCAGGCTCGCGGTTTTGCTGACCCGGTGCGCGGCAAGCCCCGCCGTTCAGGGCGGGGAAGGATAGCGCGGACGGCGTAGCCGTCCTTGGGGTCAATGTGGTGTTTGCTGCTGCTCGATGTACTGTCGCACGATGGAGATTGGCGCACCGCCGCAGGATGAGGCAAAGTAGGACGGCGACCACAGCACGCCCTTCTAGTAGCGTTTCTGGATGTCGGTCCTTTCCTTGCGCAGCAGGCGACTTGATACGCCCTTGAGGCTGTTCACCAGATCCGATACCGCCACCTTCGGCGGGTACTCCACCAACAGGTGCACGTGATCGTCCTCGCCGTCCATTTCGATCAGTTGCGCCTCGAAGTCGGCGCATACCTTGGCAAAGATCGTCCGCAGCCGGTTGATGGCGTCGCCATCGAATACTCTGCGGCGATATTTCGCCACAAAGACCAAATTGACGTGCATCTTGAAAATGCAATGCCGTCCGCATCGAATACCATTGTCATTGCTCATGGACCAAGAGTATGATTGAGCCATGCAACGCCTTCAAGCCTACAAGTACGAACTGATGCCAGAC
>DAIMZH010000092.1:0-8552 GCA_036734105.1 Azoarcus sp.
CGACAGTCCGGGCGCGAACGCAGCGAAAACACCTTCGACGCCGAACCGACCGCCGCCTCGCTTGCGCACGCCATCGCTCAAGCGCGCAACCGGGGTCGATTACCCTGCAGCAACGTATATGGCGACGGCAAAACAGCCTCCCGCATTACCAACCTGCTGGCAACACTGCCTTTGGGCCAGCACCTATTGAACAAGCAAAATGCCTACTAAGCGGGCCACCCTGATTGGCGCAGGCGGTCATGGGCGAGTCGTTTTCGAAGCCTGGCAACTGACTCTTGGCAGCGACGTCCAGATCGCGGTACGCGACGACAACCCCGGACTGGCAACACTGCTGGGCGTGGCGGTGCAGTCCCCTGCAATACCTGACGACAGCGCCGACCTGCTTGCTCATGTCGCAATAGGCCACAACCCGACCCGCCAACGAATTAGCGTCGCCTTGATGGCCGGACGCGGTAAACTTGAGCAAATCCTGCACCCATGCGCCTCGGTATCGCGTTACGCCGCAATATCTGACGGAGTATTCGTTGCAGCAAACGCCACGGTTGCGGCCGGCGCACGCCTTCATGTCGGCGTCATCATCAACCATGGTGCCATTGTAGACCACGACTGCTCTATTGGTGCGTGGTCACACATCGCTCCCGGTGCCACACTGGGTGGAGGAGTATCGATTGGAGAAGGCGTCCTGATCGGCAGCGGCGCGGTGATACTGCCTGGACTCAGCGTCGCCGATGGTGCGACCATCGGCTCAGGGGCCGTGGTGACACGAGATGTTCTGGAACAGCAATGCTGGGTAGGAGTACCAGCGAGGAATATTGATGAGCAACGTTGAAGAGCTTTTGATCCAGCGGAACGAAACCATCCGCAATGCCCTGGCCCGCCTTGACCAGACCGCCCGCGGCTTGTTGATGCTGGTTGACCAGGACGGCGTGTTGTTGCGCACCGTCACCGATGGTGATCTGCGCCGCCTGCTGCTCGCCGGAACCGATCTCAACGAACCCTTGTCGACCCTCCCAGCCTTGTCGCCCAAGACCATTGGACCTGATGATGATGAAAGGGTGGCGCTTGAGTTGATGGAACGTCACCGCGTTGACCACGTGCCCAGAACCGATGCAAGCGGGCGCCCCTGCGGACTCCTGTTGCGCAGAGACCTGTGCAGCCCCATCCTGTTATCGACACCGCATCTCGGCGAAGAAGAACGCAATTTCGTCGACGATGCATTCCGCACCAACTGGATCGCGCCCTTGGGGCCCAACGTTGATGCTTTTGAGCGCGAACTCGCTGCGCATGTCGGCGTTGCCCACGCTGCCGCCCTGTCATCCGGTACAGCCGCGATACACCTTGCACTGGAACTTATCGGGGTCGAAGCCGACGATACCGTTTTCTGCTCAACACTCACCTTCGTGGCCTCAGCCAACCCCATTCTTTACCAGCGCGCAAGGCCGGTCTTCATCGACTCCGAGCCGGGCTCATGGAACATGTCCCCGACCGCGCTGCGACGAGCGCTGCGCGATGCAGCCCGGAAAGGCAAGCTACCCCGTGCAGTCATCGTGGTGAATCTGTATGGTCAGAGTGCCGATATGGACGCCATACTCGAAGCCTGCAACGAATATGAAGTGCCACTCATTGAAGACGCGGCAGAATCACTTGGCGCCACCTACAAGGGCAAGCCAAGTGGCAGCTTCGGAAAGTTCGGGATCTACTCGTTCAACGGCAACAAGATCATCACCACATCCGGCGGCGGCATGCTGGTGTCGGATGACGGTGAGCTTATCGCACGGGCTCGGCATCTTGCCACACAGGGACGCGAACCAGCCCCTTGGTATCTGCATCAGCACATGGCCTACAATTACCGGATGAGCAACATCCTGGCCGGCGTGGGTCGGGGCCAACTTCGCGTTCTGGATCAACGTGTTGAGGCTCGTCGCAAGGTGTTCGACACCTATCAGGCCGAACTGGGTCACATTGCCGGGCTCGAATGGATGCCCGAGGCCGACTTTGGCGTTTCCACACGCTGGCTCAGCGTGTGTACCCTGACCCCGAACGCTCTTGGTATCACACCGGCCGAATTCATCGCCGCACTTGGGCATCACAACATTGAAGCCCGCCACGTCTGGAACCCCATGCACAGGCAGCCGCTGTTTTCGGAGTGCGCATACTATCCGCACGATGACGACTTCAGCTTTAGCGACCATGCCTTTCTTACCGGAGTCTGCATGCCGTCTGGCTCCAATCTGGATACATCACAGATCAACCGAGTCTGCGAAGCCGTGCGCGACATCACGCGATAAGCGATTGAATCGCAGACAAAAGCACAAGAGCGTATGAACCCACGCCTACAACTCAGCCTTGCCATTCTGCTCGACACTCTGGCCGTCTGCATCGCCTGGGCCGGAAGCTACTTCATCCGGTTCAACTTCGTGTGGCCTGCTGACTACACGGAGCAGATTCAACTGGGTCTGGGGCTCTTTCTGCTGACACATATCCTCGCGGGTCTTCACTTCGGTCTGTATCGAGGCATGTTAGCCTTTGCAAGCTTGCCCGACATAAAACGCATGCTCAAGGCTGTAGCCGTCACCACAATTGTCATGGTGCTCTTCATGGCAACCTACAGAGCCCAACCCGGGACGCCCAGATCGGTCATGCTGTTGTTTCCGCTGCTACTCATGCTCATTATGGGCGGAGGTCGTCTGGCATGGCGCATGTGGAGCGAACATCGCCTTTACAGCACATCACGGCACTGCGGCAAGCCAGTGGTCATTGCCGGAGCTGGAAGGGGTGGCGCGATGTTGCTGCGTGAGCTGGACCGCAGCCCCGACTGGAACGTGGTCGCGCTCGTTGACGACGACCCTGCCAAGCATGGACTCGAAATGTTCGGGCGCCAGGTAGCGGGTTCGATCAATGATCTGCCCGACATACTCCGGGCCTTCGAAGCCCATCACGTCATTCTGGCCATGCCCTCTGCGGCACGTGACAGCCTGCAACGCGCCACCTCGCTTGCGGCAGCATCTGGAGCCCTGGTTTTTACCGTGCCCAGTCTGGAAGACCTCATGACCGGACGGGTCGGTATTCAGTCCATGCGCCCGGTCGCAATCGAAGACCTGCTGGGTCGTGAGCCAGTCTCGATCGACACCCACCATGTACAACAGATGCTGGCGAACAAAACCGTTCTGGTCACGGGAGCTGGTGGCTCGATAGGGAGTGAATTGTGCCGGCAGTTACGTCGCTTCTCTCCTGAGCAAATCATCTTGTATGAAGTGGGAGAGTTCGCGCTTTACACCCTTGAACAATGGTTTGCGACTCACAGCCCGGAAACCCGCATTATTCCGCTTGCTGGCGATGTCAAGGACGACAGGCGACTGGCCGAAGTCTTCTCGCAATACCGCCCGCAAGTCATCTTCCATGCGGCTGCCTACAAGCACGTCCCCCTCATGGAGGTTGGCAATGCCTGGCAAGCCGTACGCAACAACGTGCTGGGTACACTGCGCGTCGCGCAGGCAGCGCAGGAGTTTGGGGCGGAGCGCTTCATCCTCATCTCGACAGACAAGGCGGTCAACCCGACCAACGTCATGGGAGCCACCAAACGGCTGGCAGAGATGGTCTGTGAAGCGCTGTACCGTCAATCGGGCTCCACACAGTTCGAGATGGTGCGTTTTGGAAACGTGCTTGGCAGCAATGGCAGCGTCATTCCGAAGTTCCAGGAGCAGATCGCACGAGGCGGACCACTTACGGTGACCCACCCGGAGATCACGCGCTACTTCATGTCCATCCCCGAAGCCGCTCAACTGGTACTGCAGGCTGCCGCCATGGGCGAAGGCGGTGAAATCTTCGTTCTGGACATGGGCGAGCCAGTCAAAATCATCGATATGGCAAGAAACATGATCCGGCTTTGCGGCTACACCGAAGAAGAAATTCGTATTGAATTCACCGGCCTGAGACCCGGTGAAAAGCTTTACGAAGAACTCCTGGCAGATTGCGAAAACACACGACAGACACCGCACCCTAAACTGCGCATTGCACAATCCCGTGCGGTCGATCATGATTTCTTGGACAAACTTACCCTGTGGCTGCATCAGACCATGCCCGTGAGTGATGACGATACCCGGGCAGGTCTGATTTTCTGGGTGCCCGAGTACACTCCTGCCAAGCACGATAGCAGCGCAAAAACCTTACATCAGGCGACGCCGAAGCCCTCACTAATCGTCACAACGGAAGTCCAGCCATGACCGACTCACCAAACTGTCCAATCTGCAACAACAGCTCACAGTACGACTTCAGTGGTCGGGATTTGATGTTCGGGCTGCACAAGCGTTACGACTTCTATAAATGCAAGGGTTGCGGCGCTGTATTTCAAGACCCAATGCCCGATCCCGAACAGATTGCCAGCTTTTACCCTGAAGAGTACGGCGTTTACTCAGAAGACACCCGGGTACGTCACCTCAGCGGCTTTCGCAAAGCATTGCTGAACCAGTACCGAGGATACAAGCACCTTGACGTACCCTCGCACTTGCGTCTGGCCGCAAGGCTGTGGAACGCATCTCACCGTATCGGCACCCCGGCGTTTGGCAACGGAGGCAAAATGCTTGATATGGGTTGTGGCAATGGCCGCTACTTGCTCACCATGCGCAAACTCGGATGGCAGGTCGAAGGGGTGGAGTTCAGTGAAAGCGGGGTACGGGTTTGTCAGAAAGAGAACCTGACCGTTCATCATGGTGACCTACCGTCAGCAAACTTCGAGGACGGCCGCTTTGATCTGATCACAGTTCGCCATGTTGTAGAACACATTCCAGAGCCACAGGCGTTCATGGCCGAGCTCGCACGAATCCTCAAACCGCAAGGCCGGCTGGTCATGGAAACCCCCAATGCCAATGCCCTTGGTCGTTCCTGGTTTGGTCCAAACTGGTACGCAAACGATGTTCCACGCCACCTGATCCTGTTCACACCCGACAATCTCGCGCTGCTGGCGGGTCAGCATGGACTTCAAGAATCCAGTCGTGTAGTCGAAACATCACCAAAAATCGTTCTGAACAGCATTGATTATGTGACCGACAACACCGGCAAGCCTTCAAAACGGCGCTGGGCTCGTCGCCTGCTCGCACAAATCTACGTCTTCATGGCAAAGCGCAGTGATCGCGGGGACACCTTCCAGATCACCTTTGTCAAACCGTGAGTCCAAGCATCCTCTACCTGTCCAAAGGCATCGAGTCCGCCTCGACCCGCTATCGGGCGTTGCAGTTTTTTGAGCCTCTCGCAAAAGCAGGATATCAAGCGCTGCACATGCCTTTGGGTGGGAGCCCCATCAATTACCTGCTTGCCTTGAAGCAAGCTGGCAAGGCGGATGTGGTCATCGTATTGCGCAAGACCCTGCCGTTACCGCTCTTGTGGCTATTGCGCAAACAGGCCAGACGCCTGGTTTTCGAACTGGATGACGCCATCTTCTGCAACAGCGACGGCAGCCCGTCATCAACCCGTATGACCCGCTTCAGCCAGATGATCAGACAATGCGACCATGTCATTGCCGGAAATCGCTTTCTGGCAAACACGGCGCACTCCATCAACTCAGCGGTCAGCGTACTGCCGACCTGCGTGGATGCAGACAAATATGCGATTCAGGCTACACAACCCGATGAGTTCTTTGATGTGGTCTGGATAGGCAGCTCATCTACCCGCAAATACCTGGAAACCGCGTTACCCGGCTTACGGCTGGCACATCAAGCTATTCCGCAGCTTAGGCTCAAGATCATTGCCGACTTCGAACTGCCCGACGCCGGGCTGCCATGCCTGGCCATCCCGTGGCGGGCAGACACCGAGGCGCTTGAACTATCGACTGCCCATGTCGGCATTGCTCCGATGATCGACAACGATTGGACCAGAGGCAAGTGCGCGCTTAAGGTATTGCAGTATTTCGCCGCCAATCTCCCGGTCGTCTCCTCGCCAGCAGGGGTCAATGCAGAGATAGTGACGGCAGGCCAGAACGGTGAGTTTGCCAGTTCGCCGTCCGAGTGGGCGCAAGCCCTGCAAAAACTCGCGACCGATCCGGCACTGAGGCAGCGCTACGCAAGCAACGGACGAGCCATGGTCATCCGGGACTTCTCACGTAGCGCGGTCCTGTCGAAGCTCACGGACACCCTCAACAACCTCTTGCCTGTGCAAAAAACCTGACTATTCGACCGACCCCGCCTGATCCCGGTAGCGGACAGCCAGCACCGTCCTTTTCCGGTCATCACCAAAACGTGCGACAAGCTCAAAGCCCTCATCCAGCAATGCCTGCTCAATATGGCTCTCGCCAGTGCGTATCTCAAGCATAAGCATGTCAAACTGCCCAGCCTTGAGGGCAGCCAGCGCCTCATCTCTGGAACTCATGCCGCGAGCGGCCTGAGTAAAACTCCAGCCAACAAGGTGGGCCACGTCGGGGGTTTCGAGTGAGACACGATGCGGCTCAAGCGCCTGTGTGGACAGCCAACTGGCTGCATCCAAATAACGCGTTTTGGGCGGCGACGTCGATATCACATTGGAGATCATCAGCAGCGCCGCAAGTACGCCGATCGACCAACGCCAACGAGGCCCCCGTTCAACTAACTGCCTCAAACCGACAGCCGCCAGTGGCAATAACAACAAGGATGCCACCGTGACATATCGTGAGGTCATGAACTGGCGCTCCAGCACAAACCACACAAGCAGCAAAAGGTAGAGCAGCAAGGCCGTCAGAAAAAGGGGTAGCCCCGGAGAAGAGTGAATACTTGACCTTCTCACCAGCGACGTCAGCACAGGCACTACCAACAGTCCGAGCGTACTCAAAAGCTTGACTGGAATCAAAGCCAGCAATCCCACCACAAGAATCAGACCAGCATCATCAGCAGACCACTTCGGCAGAATACTGCTTGCCATAATCTCGATTGAACCGGTCAGTGCCGACGTCTCACGAAACGGATTGCCTTTCTCCGTCAAACGCCCAATAGCCTCTACCCAATGAGATGCCCCCCACAGAACCGCCACGCCCACCGCAGCAACAAGCAACGCACGGGCTGTAAAGCGTGGATTGCGGAACGCAGACAGCCAATCCGGCTGCTTGAGCAGCATCGCAAGCGGCAACAGCAGCAGAAAAATCAGACTCTCCGGTCGGTACATAGCGGCCAGAATAATCGCCACTGCTGCCACGAAGATGCGTCTCCATTGCCCCTTGCGCATCCACACAAGCAGAAGATACAGCGCAAGAAACACGAAAAACCAGGCACCAAACTCGCGCAGAATGTAGTCCCGATAACCATTGAGCGACGGAATGGTCAGCACTGCCACCACTGCCCACCAGGCTGTTCCCGGAAACAACTCCTCGCAGCACGAAACAATCAGCGCGCAAGTACCGGCTATGAACAGCATGCAAAGCAGAAAAGCCGCTCGCTCAAGTTCCAGGCCGGTCAGAGTCGCCGTCCACGCGATGTTTGCCGAAACAAAACCACGGGCAAAACCGTTCCAGTCGAACAGACCGGAAGCCGCAGCAAACCCGCCCTCCTGATACAGGCGCGCGGCCTCGATATAGAGCATACCGTCGTTGTTTGGTGTGATCACCACTGACAACGCAATCCAAGAAAGCAAGACGCTGAGTGTCAAGGTCACCCACTGAGGCGCCAGCCTTGTCAACCAAGGAAAAATAGAGATCTTCAAAATGGCAGACCGTTAACCCCCTGCGGGGTAGCTTATTGTGAATCCTTGGGTTTTGTACCCACCATCTCAATCATCGACGGTGGAATGAGATAACGATGTTGAGTTAACCAGCGGAAGAGTCCAATTCGCCCTGCCATTGCAAGTACATCGGCCCCCACACCTTTCAGGGGCTCACCCCTTTCCCGGAACCACTTTCCACTAATCCTTAATCTGGAGATGTCCTCATTGACAGGGCGAAGGTCGCCTTCAATATCGGTCGACACTCGCGCGATATTCATGTCGAAAGTCAGTTGCGGAAAGAGCTTCTTGACGCCCTCATGAGTGAAGCGCCAATAGTCGGACGGATAGCCGTGAAACTTCCATGCATGAGGAACAGAAACATACAGAACTCCCTGTGGCGCAAGTAGCCTGGAAATGTTCTCAGCCATCAGAAAAGGCTGCTCGCAATGCTCCAGCACACTTAAACAAAATATCGTGCCGAACCTCTTGCCTCCCAACAACGCGTCTACATCACTGAATGGCATGGTCAGATCAAGGACAAGATCCACCCCCTCACCCGCCTGCATATCAATGCCTACATACGTCTCACCCGGAAATTTCGCACGCATCTTCTCGGTTGAACCGTAATCGCGAGAACCCACCTCAAGAAACGGCCCCTTGAACAGTGCCTTGTTCCGTTCCATGAATATTGCATGATTCCTGAATCCCATACTATCACTCTCCGATTAGGGCCTTCACCACCACCACATCCTCCATCACCAGCACCTGCAGATCCGACCCAAAGAACATGTTCAGTGCGTCGGTTGGCGAGCAGATCATCGGCTCACCACGGCGGTTTAGCGAGGTGTTGAGCACCACGCCGTTGCCGGTGAGGGTTTCCAGAGCCTTCATCA
>DAIMZH010000093.1:0-8476 GCA_036734105.1 Azoarcus sp.
GACGGCGCTATTCGCATCTCACCAGACATCAGCGCCAGCACCAGCGCCCCAAAACCGGCAAGCGCCAGCAAGGCAATGACAAGCGGCGCCCGCCCGGACAAAGCCAGTGGCCGTGCGGACGGAACGCTGCGGGTGATCATGTTGCTGGCTCCATGGCTACGATCTTAGCGCGGCGCGTAACGCAGGCCGATGAACGCATTGACTCCCGGAGTTGCATAACCCTTGGCTAGCTCATAGTGCTTGTCGAAAAGGTTGTTCACCTTCATTTCCAGCCGCAAATCGGGTGACAAGGCATAGTTTGCAAACAAGTTGGTCACACCATAACCACCCATGTCGCCAGTGGAGTCCCGCCGTTGGCTCCGCAGGTTAAGCTCTGCGCCCATGTTCCACTTGCCAAAACTGCGATCCACACCAAAATTTGCGCTGTGTTTTGCCCGACGCACCAGTTGCCTGCCCGTACCAACATCCTCGGCTCTGAGGTAATCATAGGTAGCGCGAAGCGTGTACTCACCAAGCGTCAGTGTTGATGACAACTCCAGCCCACTCAGCCTGGCTTTGTCGACGTTTCTCGGTGCCCACAGACCACCTCCGGCAGGTCGCCACTCGATCAAATCCGAAATCTGATTCCGGTAAGCCGTTGCGCTGACCCTTGTGGATGCGCCATACCAGTCCAAACCGAATTCGATATTTCGCGACTGTTCCGGTTTAAGGCTGGGATCTCCGTTGGGTGGGAAATACAGATCGTTGAAGGTAGGCACCCTGAACCCGGTACCAATACTGGATCGCAAACCGAGTTGATCGGTGAATTGATAACCATAAGACAATGTCCCGGTAGTCTTGCCGCCGAACTGGCTGTTATTGTCCCGGCGCAGATTCGCCTGCACGCCGTGTTTTTCAAACTGCCCCCCCCAGCCCAGCAGCCAGGACTTGATGGTACGACGGTCGACATCGTAATTGCTGGTCGACTCAATTTTTTGAACCAAGTGTTCATAAGCGAGCATGAGGCTGCCTGCTGACAAATCCACGTCGTGTTGCCACATGAACTGACGCTGTGCCGTCTCAAACTCCGACGCGGGGTTCGCGGACGACCGGTTGTTATTCACGTCTTTGCTCTGCCCTAGCCGAACCGTGCTCTGCCAGCCGCTGGAGAGTTGATTCCGGACATGCAGATTCGTACTCTGCGAACGCTTGTCGACATAAGAATCAAAGTTTGGAGACCAGGCCGAGTCGTACCAGCTCCGGCCGTCGGTCTGCCAGTGACTTATCCCGATTTCGTCGTTCTCGCGAAAACCTAACGCCACCGAGCCGTTGAAGTAGTCATTACGCCATCCGTCACGGTCACCCAGCACACCGGTTTTCTCGTCGGGCAGGGCGTCAAAACCGCGTGTCCGGTCATGGCCTGCATCCAGATTGTAGCTGACTCTATCGACGGCCCCCGCGATACCCGCACTCACCTTATAGGTGTCATTACTGCCAGCCTCAACATGAAAACGTGGTTGCACGCCACTAACTTCACGGCGTGTAAAGATCTGAATGACCCCGCCTATCGCGTCCGCACCGTAAAGCGCGCTGGCCGGACCACGCAATATCTCCACTCGCTCAATCAATTCCATTGGAATAGTTTCAAAACTGGGAGAACCGAGGGTTGCCGAACCGATCCGCACCCCATCAATCATCAGCAAAGTGTGCCTGGCGGCGGCACCACGGATGAAGACGCTGGCATTTGCCCCTATCCCCCCGTTGCTGGTGATCTGCACACCTGGGCGGGTCGCCAGTAACTCAACCAGCGTCTTGCCGCTGGCGCGTTCGATTTCCTCGCGACTGATGACATCGATGCTGGCCATCACCTCGTCGACACGCTGTGCCTGGCGAGCTGCGGTGACAACAACCGGGTTGAGTGCGGTTTCATGAGAGGCAGGCGCTGCAATCAACACGGCCGGAAAAGCAGAAGCCACCGCGAGCGCGGTGACGGTAAAACGGAATTTCATTGTGGATGCTCCCTTGCGCCACGGCGCGCGTCCCCGCACGACATGGCATGACGAAAAGACGCGACAAGGGGAGAGCAGACAGGGCGAACGAACACGCCTGCGACCGCATCCCCGCGGCACGTCAGCCAGTAATCGTTTCGAGGCCGGTATCCGGGCTCGTGGGCTGTGCCGGCAGAGTGCTCAACCTGCCGGACTCGAGGCATCGCCTTCCCGGACAAAAAGTCCAGTGGCAAAATGACGTCTCTTGCGTCCACTTACCGTTGCGGGGGCAGCACAGGCGTTGCGCTTGGGGGTATGCTCCCGGGCGCGCACCTGTTTCCCGTTTAACCTTCTGGCGTGAGCCGCCTTCGGGCACCTGAAACAGACTCGCTCATTACGAGCGAGGTCGCAATTGTACCCTATCATCGGGAACTTTTTTGACGCACGCATGATGAGCATTGCCTGCTCGCTATGTCAGTCCCGTCTTCGTTCAGCCCTGTCAGGCGGGACTTCAACCCGGAATCCGTTTCAAGATGCATAAACACCTGATACTGGGTGGCGCCCGGTCGGGCAAAAGCCGCCATGCCGAACATCTCGCGCTGGCCACTGGCCTGCCGGTGAGCGTCATCGTCACCGCCGAGCCGCTTGACGCCGAGATGGCGGCCCGCATCGCGCAGCATCAGGCAGACCGTCCGCCCGGCTGGACTAGCATAGAGGCACCACGCCAGCTTGCGCAGGCACTTGGTAACGCGGCTGCAAGCGATCGCTGCGTGGTGGTGGATTGCCTCACCCTGTGGCTGAGCAACCTTTTGTGCAGTCCGCTGCCACTTGATGAAAGCGGAATTGCCGAACTGCCAGCCGACTGCATTGCCGAGCAGAACGCCTTGCTTGACATGCTGCCGGGTTTGCCCGGTCAGATCATTCTGGTGGCAAACGAGGTCGGCCTGGGTCTGGTCCCGGAGTCGCAGCTTGGGCGCCTGTTCCGCGACGAAGCCGGTCGGCTCAATCAACGCCTTGCGGCAACCTGTGAACAGGTAAGTCTGGTTGTCGCCGGCCTGCCCTTGCGCCTGAAATAAGCCTGCCCGACACAGCCTCGTCCATTTTCTCAACCCCTAAGCTGGTGATTTCACCACGCAAAATGAGTCAGAACATGCGCTTCAATATCATTCCGCCCGACACTGCCGCCCGACAATCCATACAGCAACGCATAGACCGCAAGACCAAGCCGCTGGGTGCACTGGGTAGGCTGGAAGCACTGGCCCTGCAGATCGCGTTGATACAGCAGCCCGACGCGCCCGCCATCAGCCAGCCACACATGCTGGTGTTTGCGGGTGATCACGGCGCGGCCCGCGCTGGGGTGTCTGCGTTTCCGCAGGATGTGACCTGGCAGATGGTAGAGAACTTTCTGCACGGTGGTGCAGCCATCAATGTGTTCTGCCGACAGGCAAGCATGGACTTGCGCGTGGTCGATGCTGGCGTAGCACACGACTTTGGTCCGCGCGCTGGCCTGGTGGATGCCAAAGTTGGCGCTGGCACCGCCAACTGGATTGAGTCACCGGCGATGACCGACGAGCAGCTTGAGCTGGCCCTGTCACGCGGTCGTCAGCTCAGTCACGAGCTGGCCGACCAGGCTTGCAACCTGATCGGCTTTGGCGAGATGGGCATAGGCAACACCGCGTCGGCCTCGCTGATCACCCACTGCCTGACCGGCGCCGCGCTGGAAACGGTAACCGGACGCGGCACCGGACTGGATGATGCCGGGCTGGCACGCAAGCTGGCGCTGTTGCACAAGGGGCTGGATCGCGGTGGCCGGCCAACCGACGCCCGGCGGGTGTTGACAGAATACGGCGGCTTCGAGATCGCCATGATGACTGGTGCCATGCTGGGCGCGGCCGAGCGCGGCATGGTGCTGCTGATAGACGGTTTCATCGTCACCGCAGCGCTGCTCGCTGCCCACCGGCTGGCACCCGACATCCTGCACTATTGCGTGTTTGCCCACCGCTCCGAGGAGCCTGGCCATGCCGTCCAGCATGCCCACCTGGGCGTCACCCCGCTGATGGCGCTGGATTTGCGACTTGGCGAGGGCACCGGAGCGGCCTTGTCGCTGCCGCTGGTGCAGGCGGCCGTGGCCTTTTACAAGGACATGGCGAGCTTCGAGGCTGCCGGTGTCAGCGACAAGCTCGACTGAGCAAGCGAGCATTGACCCAACCTTGACTGGTGCACTCCAAGGGCTTGTCGACAAGCTCGCACAGAACCAAGTCCGGGCAACCTCTAGCCAGTCTGGCAGGGAAAGAACTGGCAGCCGGGGCGTCCAGACTTCACGTAGTCCCGTGAGAGCTTCCGGGCAGAACCAGTCTTGGCACAGGAACCGTTCAATTTTTGCAAGCAGGCATCAACCATGCGCTATCAATTAGAGCTTTTCTTTACCGCACTGGGCTTTTTCACACGTATCCCGGTGCCCGGCTGGGTGCCGTGGTCTGTCGAGCGTCTGAACCACTCGGCGCGCTTCTTTCCGTTGGTCGGCTGGGTCGTTGGCGGCATATGCGCTTCCAGCCTGGTGTTGTTTGCGCTGGTGTTGCCTGTGGCGCTGGCGGTGCTGTTGTCCATCGCGCTGTCGCTGCGACTGACTGGTGCGTTTCATGAAGACGGCTGGGCCGACACCTGCGATGGTTTTGGCGGCGGTTGGGACAAGACTCAGACCCTGACCATCATGAAGGACTCGCGCAACGGCACCTACGGCACTGCCGGCCTGACGCTGATGCTGGTCACCAAGGCGGTGGCGCTGGTGTTGCTGGCCGAGCAATCCGTGTGGGTAGCGGCTGTGGCGTTGCTGGTTGCCCACCCCCTGTCCAGGCTGGCGTCGACCACCTTGATACACTTCATGGAGTATGTGCGCGAAGATGAACTCAGCAAGGCCAAACCGCTGGCTCGCAAGCTCAGCCGCAGCGAGCTGAGCACCGCCATGCTGTTCGGCCTGCTTCCGCTGCTGTTGCTCAGCCCTGGGCGCGCCTTGCTGGCCTGTGTGCTGGTTGTCACCGCCACCTTGCTGGCCGCACGCGCCTTCAGGCGCAAGCTGGGCGGTTACACTGGCGACTGTCTGGGCGCTGCCCAGCAGCTTACCGAACTCGTCTGCTATCTTGCACTGTTGATGACATGGAACTCCATCTGATCCGCCACCCCCGGCCCAACGTGCCCGCGGGCGTCTGTTACGGCCAGAGCGATGTACCGCTGGCCGAAAACCACCTGGATGTCGCGGCGCGGCTGCGGCCCTTTCTGCCGGAGCGCTTTACGCTGCATGCCAGCCCCTTGTCGCGCGCCCGCCTGCTGGCCGAAGCACTTGGCCAGCCCAAGCTGGATGACCGCCTCAAGGAAATGCATTTTGGCGACTGGGAGCTGAAGGCTTACACCGAGCTGGGCGACGCAGTCGACCGCTGGGTATCCGACCCGTTGGGCTTTGCTTCGCCCGGTGGCGAGTCGGCCAACGATCTGACTCGACGGGTGTTGAGCTGGCTGGAAGAACAGCAGGCCAGCGCCGATCAGACCGCACAGGTGGTGGTGGCGCATGGCGGCCCGCTGCGGGTCATCGCCGGCCACTTGCTGGGTTTACCCGCCGAACGCTGGCTGGCGCTGGACTTTGCCTGTGGCCATGTCAGCCGCCTTGACGTGCACGACTGGGGCGTGGTGCTGAAGTGGTTCAATCGCTAACAGACCGGCTCTTGAACGCCGTTCGCCCCGATCGAAACTAACCCCGCTGCGATCGCAACAAGTTTGGCTGTTGTGGTGTGGCTGTTGTGGTGTGGCGAGGTATCGCCGGAGGATTGTAGTTTCCTTCGCCGCAATTTGTTCTGTCATGCTCTTGACCTGCGCCAGCGCACGAAACCAGCCGGGGTTTTGCCCCCTCTCCCCTCGCGGGAGAGGGTTGGGGAGAGGGGGCTGGAGCTCAACACCCAGCACTGGCGTTGATCCGCCCCCCGCGCCCCCTCTCCCCCAACCCCTCTCCCGCGAGGGGAGAGGGGAGCTCTATCGGTGGCAAGATTAGGCTCACGTTGGCGGGTCAAGCGGTTGGGCTGGTGTGACGCGGTTGTTGTGATTTGGCTATTGCGGCTTGGCTGTTGCAGCTTGGCTGTTGCAGGGTGGCTATTGCGGACCGGGGCATTAATGCCCGGCTTCGTGGGATAATCGAGACTTACCTACTTAGAGCAACGGGCAAGAAATGCTCCCCAAACTTCCCGACTTTTCTATCGGGCGTGTCGTGGTAGTTGGCGACGTCATGCTGGATCGCTACTGGCACGGCTCGACCAACCGGATTTCGCCAGAGGCGCCAGTCCCTATCGTCAAGGTGGAAAATGACGAGTTTCGCGCCGGAGGTGCCGGCAACGTGGCCTTGAACATCGCGTCGCTCGGTGCCGCCGCTGATCTGGTCGGTCTGGTCGGGCGCGATGAAGCGGCTGTGCTGCTGCGCAATCGCCTGCAAAGCGCTGGTGTCGCATGCCACCTGCTAGAAGCGCCGCAACACCCGACCATCACCAAGCTGCGCATCATAAGCCGTCATCAGCAGCTCATCCGGCTGGACTTCGAACAAGCCTTTGCCGAGAGCGAGGCCGAAGGCATCTCCAAGGCCTTCAGCGACACGCTGTCTGGTGCTGGCGCAGCAGTGCTGTCGGATTACGGCAAAGGCACGCTGAGCGATACCCGCAGCCTGATCGACACCGCCAGGCAACTCGGGGTGCCTGTACTTGTCGACCCAAAGGGCTGCGACTTCGAACGTTACCGCCGGGCCTCGATCATCACCCCAAACATGAATGAATTCGAGGCAGTTGTCGGCCATTGCGCAGACGAACACGCAGTGATCACGCGCGGTGAAGCGCTGCTTGCCAAGCTTGAACTGGAGGCGCTGCTGATTACCCGCAGCGAGCGCGGCATGACCTTGCTGCAACGCAATCTGCCACCGCTCAACCTGCCGACCCGTGCACGCGATGTGTTCGACGTGACCGGCGCAGGCGACACCGTGGTGGCGGTGCTGGGGGCCGCACTGGCCAGCGGCGTATCGCTGGCAGAGGCCACCGCGCTGGCCAACATCGCAGCCGGGGTCGTGGTCGGCAAGCTCGGCACAGCCACCGTCAACATGGCAGAGATGGCCGAAGCACTATCCCGTCCGTGAACCCACAGGAGAACACATCATGTACATCGTCACCGGCGGCGCCGGCTTCATCGGCTCAAACATCGTCAAGGCACTCAACGCCAGGGGCATCAACGACATTCTGGTGGTAGACGACCTCACCGACGGACGCAAATGCCTCAACCTGTCAGACGCCGACATTCTGGACTACACCGACAAGGATGCCTTTTTGCAGCGCATCCTGGCTGGCGATGACATCGGCCCGGTCAAGGCGGTGATTCACCAGGGCGCATGCTCGGCCACCACCGAATGGGACGGAAAGTTCGTGATGCAGGTGAACTTCGACTACACCAAGGCCTTGCTCAACTGGTGCGTGGCCCGCGAAGTGCCTTTTCTGTATGCCTCGTCCGCCTCGGTGTATGGCATGGGGCCGGTGTTTCGCGAAGCGCGGGAGTACGAACGCCCGCTCAACATGTACGCTTACTCCAAGTTTCTGTTCGACTGCCACCTTCGTCCGCAACTGCCAGGCATCCACAGCCAGGTAGTCGGCCTGCGCTATTTCAACGTCTATGGCCCGCGCGAGCAGCACAAGGGCAGCATGGCCAGCGTGGCGTTTCACTTCAACACACAGCTCCACGACAGCGGCCGACTCAGACTTTTTCTTGGTTCGGATGGCTTCGGGCCCGGCGAGCAACGACGCGACTTCATCCATGTGAATGACGTGGTGGCGGTCAATTTGTGGCTGCTCGACAACCCTCAGGTGTCTGGCATCTTCAACGTCGGCACCGGCCGCGCCCAGAGCTTCAACGAGGTCGCCCGGGCAGCAATCGGTTTTCACGGCAAGGGCGAGATAGACTACATACCGTTTCCCGAGCACTTGAAGGGGCGTTATCAGAGCTTTACCGAGGCCGACATCAGCGCCCTGCGCGCTGCGGGTTACGACCGCGAATTCATGCCGGTTGAAGTGGGTGTACCCAGCTATCTGGAATGGCTTGCCGCAAATCGCTGAGCTCCGCAACAAAGACTACTCCATACAAATGCTCCAAGGAACAAGCCCTGCACTTCAAATCAATCTTACCGATAACCGATCACGCCATGACCAACCCAGAAATCGACACCACCATACTTGACGACCTGCCCGACGACAACGAGACGGTGCGCCGCATCTTGATCGTTGGTCCGTCGTGGGTTGGCGATATGGTCATGGCGCAGAGTCTGTTCAAGGTGCTCAAACAGGCTGGTCCGTGCGAAATCGACGTGCTTGCGCCGGAGTGGTCGCTGCCGATTCTGGCGCGCATGCCAGAGGTGTCACGTGGCGTGGTCATGCCGGTTGGCCATGGCAAGTTGCAGATGGGCGTGCGCTGGCGGCTGGGACAAAGCCTTGGCACGG
>DAIMZH010000094.1:0-8377 GCA_036734105.1 Azoarcus sp.
CAGCCAGCCCCATTCGCCGCGCTGCATCAGGTTTAGGCTCTCTGCGGAAAACGTTGAAAACGTGGTGAGGCCTCCCAGCAAGCCGGTGGTCAGGAACAGCTTGAACGCCGGTGACAAGGCTGGCAAGGCCTGAAACCATGCGAGCACCGCGCCCATGGCAAAACCGCCGGTCAGGTTGGCGACAAGCGTGCCCAGTGGCAACCAGACGAACACCGGGTTCAGCCACAGGCCAAGCCCCCAGCGCAACCACGCCCCTATCGCCGCACCAGCACCAATGGATACAAAAGACAGCCAATTCAAATGCGAGATCATGTCTTGCTCAGCACCGTATTGTTAGCTTTCCAGACTCAGTCTGTCTCAGGATCAACCGCAATCCCGGCAGACTGCTAAAATGCGGCATCTTTTTCAGCCCCCGCATTTTTTTGAGGCTCTTCCGTGTCCGACAATCGTAACAGCGACGCCGCCACTCCGGCGCCCTCAAATTTCATCCGCAGCATCATCGAGGAGGACCAGCGCACCGGCAAGTGGTCTGGCCGCGTGGAAACCCGCTTTCCGCCCGAGCCCAACGGCTATCTGCATTATGGTCACGCCAAGTCCATCTGTCTTAATTTTGGCTTGGCTCAGGCCTACCAAGGCGAATGCCATCTGCGCTTTGACGACACCAACCCTGAGAAGGAAGACCAGGAGTATGTAGACGCCATTATCGAGGCGGTAAGCTGGCTGGGTTTTGACTGGGGCCGACACCTTTACTTTGCGTCCGACTACTTCGAGACCATGTATCAGTGCGCTGTGGGCCTCATCAAGGCCGGACATGCCTATGTGGATTCACTCCCACCGGATGAGATGCGGCAACTGCGCGGCACGCTGACCGAGCCGGGCACCAACAGCCCGTTCCGTGGCCGCAGTATCGAAGAAAACCTCGATCTGTTCCAGCGCATGCGTGAAGGCGAGTTTGCCGAGGGTGCGCATGTGCTGCGTGCCAAAATCGACATGGGCAGCCCCAATATCAATTTGCGCGACCCGGTGATCTATCGCATCCGGCGTGTGGCTCACCACCGCTCTGGCGATCGCTGGTGTGTCTATCCGCTTTACACCTTCGCGCATCCGATCGAAGACGCCATCGAGAACATCACCCACTCGGTGTGCACGCTCGAATTCGAAGCTCAACGCCCCTTCTATGAGTGGCTGTTGGACAAACTGGCCGACATCGGCATGTTTGCTCGCCCCTTGCCGCAACAGATCGAGTTCGCACGCCTCAACCTCACCTATATGGTGCTGTCCAAGCGCAAGCTGATTCAACTGGTTGAAGACAAGCATGTTGCCGGCTGGGACGACCCACGCCTACCGACGCTGGTGGGCGCACGCAGGCGGGGCTTTACCGCTGAAGGTTTCCGTCTGTTTGCCGATCGTATCGGAGTGTCCAAGGCCGACTCGTGGATAGATTTCAGCGTGCTTGAAGAATGCATGCGCGAACACCTCAACGACAGTGCCGAGCGCCGGGTGGCCGTGCTCGACCCGCTAAAGCTCATCATTACCAACTACCCCGACGTCCAGACTGAAGACTGTGATGCCCCCAACCACCCGTTGAAACCCGAGTTGGGCAAACGTCACATGCCTTTTGGACGCGAGCTCTGGATAGAACGTGAAGACTTCATGGAGGCTCCTATAAAAGGCTTTCGTCGACTCTTTCCGGGCAACCGCGTGCGTCTGCGCTATGGCTATGTGGTGGAGTGCACTGGTTGCGAGAAGGACGCCCACGGCAACATCACGGCGGTTCACGCCGAATATTTTCCGGACTCCAAAAGTGGCACTCCTGGCGCTGACACATACAAGGTCAAGGGCAATCTGCACTGGGTGTCGGTTGCTGAAGGCTACAAAGCCGAGATCCGGCTATATGACCGGCTGTTTGCCTATCCTCATCCGGGTGCGCGCCGCGAGGGCGATGCAGAAGACTGCGAACGCAACTTTCTGGATGACCTCAACCCCGACTCAGTCCACAAAATTGAAGCGTGGCTGGAACCTTCGCTGAAATACTCAGCGCCCGAAGAACGTTTTCAGTTCGAGCGTCATGGCTATTTCGTGGCCGACCGTGTCGACAGTCGGGAAGCTCAACCAGTCTTCAACCGCACAGTCACCTTGAAGGATTCATGGGCCAAACAAAACGCCTGAGCGTTTGACTCCCCGCAAAACCGACGTCCGAATGCAAAGCTTCAGGCGTCGGTTTGACTGTTATTTCTGGTGCCAGCAACAACTCCCTGCTCCGGCTTTTCGTCGAGCACATTGCCCAACGTGCCCAGTTTCGGTTTTACATCTGCCATATAAGCCGCCCGGCTGACTGCGTGCGCGGCCAGCGGCGCGGTCACCAATACCGCCATCAGTGCAAACAGCGCTTCCATGGCAACCACCCCTGACGAGGCTGCGGCCAGACCGGCAAGTATCAGCACGGCGCCAAGCGCACCGGCCTTGCTGGCGGCATGCATGCGGCTGTAGCAGTCGGGAAGGCGCAACACGCCAATGGCACCCAGCAGACAAAACACCCCGCCTGCAAGCACCAGAATGGAAGCCAGCCAGGGCAACAAGGATCCCGTATTCATGGTTTCACCTCTTCATCATCTTCCAGTCCAGCACGTTGCCGACGATTTTGCTCGCTCTTGCGGTAAAGCGGTGCAAACGCCACAGTGCCGAGAAAGGCGACCAATGACAGCACCACTGCGACGTCGACAAAAGCGCTTTGACCGCTGATCATGGCCCCCAGCGCCACTGCCGCCACGCCGACCAGCGTCAGCGCGTCAATGGCAACCACCCGATCCGGCCCTGTCGGCCCAAGAAACAGCCGGATCACGATGATCACACCACTTAACGCCAGCATCAGCACGACCGTCGGAATTACCCAGAAGGCGCCTGCCATTTCAATTGTCATGAGAATCGCTCCTGTTGAGCCAGATCATGGCCTGGTTGCCGGATTGATCAATTGTGAGAGGCTTCATGCGTTCTCCTGTGTCTGCCTGAGCGCTATGCGCTCGGGGTTCATCCAGTCGAGAAGGCGGCGCTCAATCTCTCGAACGCCACGCTCAACCTCATCAGCCGACTCGGCATTGAGTGCATGGATGATCATCTCGCCCGATTCGGTATCGTAGTCCAGCGCCATGGTTCCCGGTGTCAGGGTCAGCAGCAAGCCAATCAAGGTGACCACCTCTTCGCGCCGATCTTCAAGCCGCATTCTGGTGATGGCAGGCGACGGGTTGACCTTGCGGGCAATCACGATCCGGGCAACATCAACGCTGGCCAGCACAATCTCACGCGCAAACCAGACTACGAATTGCACCCCCAGTTCGAGACGCCGCATGTAACTACCGGTGAGGATCAGGCTTTCTCCAAGCTTCAGCACCAGATACACCAGCACGAAGGCACCAAGAATTCCCATCGGGTTAAGGGCATTGGCAAAGGCCGCGATACCTACTGACACCAGGATGTGCAAGGCGAACATGTCAGTTTCCTCCCCGCGGTCTGACCGCATCAAAATAAGCGGCTGGCTCTGCCAACTGTCCGGCTGCGGCAACCGCATACTCCATCACCGGACCGGCCCCAAGGCCAATCAATACAGTGAGCGCAGCCAGGCCGGATACCGCCCACCAGCCCCAGCGTGCATCCACATCGTGCTTGATGGCCGCCGCACCACGAGGGTGAGCCTTGAGAAAGGCCTCGTTCCAGATCTTGCTCATCGACAACAGCGTAAAGATCCCGGTCAGCAAGGCTACCGCTGCTGCCCACCAGAAACCATCGGTCAGGCTCGCCTTGACCAGCACGAACTTGGCCCAGAAACCGGACAAGGGCGGAATGCCAGCCAGCGACAAAGCCGGAATGGCGAAAAGAATGGCCAGCATGGGCGCACTGGCATACAAGCCCCCCATTGCGGCCAGCCGTTCGGAGCCAGTCATGCGTGCTGCGATACCGCCGATAAAGAAAAGGTTGGCCTTCACCACAATGTGGTGGATGAGGTAGAACACAGCGCCCGCAATCGCCAATGGACTAGCCAGCGCCAGACCCAGAATCATGTAACCCACCTGGCTGACGATATGAAAGGACAGGATACGTCGGATTTCATTCTGTGCGGCAGCGCCCAGCACACCAATCAACATGGTTGCGCACGCCACCCAAAGCAGGACTTCATGCGCCAGGCCATATTCCGGCCATACCAGGGTGACGATGCGGATCATGGCATACACACCGACCTTGGTCAGCAAACCTGCAAAGAGAGCCGAAACCGGTATCCAAGCGACATGATAGGAAGCTGGAAGCCAGCCAAAAACCGGAAACAACGCAGCCTTGATGGAGAACGACACCAGCATCATCACAACTGCAAGTGTGGCTGCAGGCGGCGCCTCACCGCTGCGGAAAATCATGCCCAGTTCGCCCATGTTGAGCGTACCGGTGGCGCTGTAAACCAGCCCTGCAGAGAACAGGAACACCAGGGTTGCAAGTAGATTGAGCACCACATAGGAGACCGCACCGGACAAGCGGCGTCGCCCCCCGCCCAGCGTGATCAGGGCAAAGGAACCGATCAGCAAGACCTCGAACCACACGTACAAGTTAAAGAGGTCGGCCGTGATGAAGGCGCCACAAACCCCCGCCAGCAGGCCGTGCAAAAAGATGTGGTAATTGCGCAGGACATCCTGATTGCCTTCGCGAACCAGGCCATACAGCGCCGCAGCAAGCCCGATCACACCGGTGATGGCCACCATCGCGGCAGACAGACGGTCGATGACCACGCTGATTCCATAAGGCGCCTCCCAGCCGCCCAACTGAACCGCCAGCACCACATCTGCGTTGGCCAGTACGACCAATCGTATACCAACGATCGTAAGACAGAGTGCGCCAATGATGCTGGTCAGCTTTACATAACGGTGATAGGGCCTCAGGCTGATCCCGACAAGCATGGTGATCAGCGGAATGATGATTGGCGCGAGAGCCAATGTCTTCATGCCTTGCCCTCCACCGCGTCGTGATGGTGGTCAGCGTCATTCTGGTGAATCGCCAAGCCAACCTCCTCGACGTCTGGCGCAGACTCTTCGGTGACCTCGCTTACCCGGTCGGTAGTGGTAATGCCGTGGCTCTCACGCACACTCTTCAGCACGGCCAAAGAGAAGGCGAAGAGACCAAAACCAATCACGATAGCGGTCAGGACCAGGGCCTGAGGCAAGGGGTTGGCGGGATCTGTCGGCACGGTGGTGGCGGTCACGAATGCAGCCTCACTGCCTGTGAAGCGACCGGACGCCAACACACCCAGGTTGATGGCGTTGCCCAGTATGGCTACACCCAACACCACGCGTATGAGGTTTCGATCCAGTAAAAGCCACATACCAATCCCGGCAAGCCCACCGGCGGTCAGCGCTGCCAGCCATTCCATATCAAACCCTCCCGCCATGCCCGATGGGCATCAAGAAAATCGCAACAGGCATACCGCTCATACCGGCCTCCCGGCAAGTCTTTGCATCATGTTCATGACCGAGCCGAAAACCGCGAGAAACACGCCAAAATCGAAAAGCAAGGGGGTACCCAGCGGAATGCCCATGAAAGATATCCACAAGCCTTTAAGGAAGTCATGCCCGGCAAACAAGCCTATCAATCCGGCCAGCATTGCGCACCCAATCCCGACACCCACCAGCAAGGTCGGTCTGACCCACATCAGAGTGCGCGCTTTGTGATTGCCAAAGGTCAGAACCACCAGAATGAAACCTACCGACGCTACCAGGCCACCAATAAACCCCCCCCCTGGCAAGTTATGGCCTCGCCACAGCAATACCAACGACACCAGCACGAGGAGACCGGCCAGCGGTCTGATGGCATGGCGCAACATGACGGAGCCAAACTCGGGCTCCCCTTTCCGGGTCATTTCGGCAAGCTGCCCACCGCCCAGCAAGGAGGCAGCAGCAAGCCCTGCCAGCGCCACCACCACAATCTCACCAAGCGTATCCAGGGCGCGGAAATCTACCAGAATCACGTTAACGACGTTCCCGCCCTTGCCTCCCGGAAAGCTGTTGTTCACATACCACTCGGCAATATCGCCAGACAGTGGCACATTCACCACAACCAGCAAAGCCACCGCTACCGCAAGCCCGAAGAAAACCGATATCAGCACATGAGCAGTACGCGAGATGGCCCCCTCTTCCGCCACTCTGGGAATGGCCGGCATGCTGCGCAACACAAAGGCCAGAAACACGACAGTGAGCGTTTCCACCATCAACTGGGTTGTTGCCACGTCCGGCGCGTTGGCAGCCAGGAAGAACAAGGCCATGCCAAGACCGCTGGCGCCCAGTGCCGCCACCAGCGCCAACCGGCCGTTCATCACCGCCGCCGCGCCAGCACCCGCAAGCGCCAGGATGCTGCCCAGCAAGGCGGGCACATTGATGGCGGAGTATTCGCCGCCGGTAAACAGCGCCGGACCGCCGGCGATCACCGACACCAGCACTATCGTGCTGAGCACAAGACTCAACAGAGTCAAGTGCAAGCGCAGCGAGCCGTGCTGGAATCCGCTCGCAATGAAGCCGGCAAAAATGAATACACGCTTGAGAAAGCGATCCCACAAAACATCGCCACTCACCGTCCAGAAAACTCGCCAGCGTGCCAGATGCAATCTCACCTGGTGTCTGAAGTGGTAAAAGGCAACCCCGAGGCCAACCGTGATCAGGCTGGTAATCAGCGCAGGGGTTATCCCCCCCCACAAGTAGAGGTTGACGTCGACTTCGCCGCGCGAAACCGCCTGCACGGCCGCATTCACCAACCAGGTCTCGGGCCAGTGATACCAGACACCAAACAGGAAACCAGCCACCGCCAATGCCATCGGCCCAAGCCACATCGGTAGCGAAACCTCGTGCGGCTCATGCGGATACTGCCCTCTGGGTCCGAGAAAGGTGCGAATGAACACCAGGCCCGCTGCCGCCAGCAGTAAGCCGTTAGTCAATATCATGGCAATGGTGACCACCCAGCCAGTCACCCCCATCTGAATCAGCCCGGCGTAGGCAAACTCTTTGGCAATGAACCCGAAGAAGGGAGGAAGACCGGCATTTGAAAACGCCGCCAGGCCCACTGCGGCCCCGGTCAGCGGCATCACTTTCAAAAGCCCTCCCAGTCGGGAAAGCTCACGCGTGCCGGTGGCATGATCCACGGCCCCCACCGCCATGAACAAGGCACCCTTGTAGAGCGAGTGCGCCAGCAGATAGAGCACAAAAGCCTGCAGACCGTAGGTGGTGTTGGTGCCGATGAGCATGGTGAGTTGGCCCAACACCGTTACAGTGGTGTAAGCCAGCAAACGCTTGAGGTCAGTTTGCCGGATCGCCAGCACCGCGCCGACCACCGCAGTGGTCGCACCAAAGGCCACAAGAATGTCGCTCCATCCCTGATCTCCGCCCATTACAGGGTTGAGTCGCGCCAGCAAATAAACCCCGGCTTTGACCATGGTGGCCGAGTGCAGATAGGCCGACACCGGTGTCGGTGCGTTCATCGCATTCGGCAACCAGAGGTGAAATGGCACCTGCGCCGACTTGGTAAAGCAACCCGCCAACACCAGCACCATGATTCCGTAATAGAAGTGAGAGGCTTCGACGGCAGCAATATCGATCTCGGAGAAGCGCCAGCCGTTACCTGCTATTCCGAGTAGAACCAGCCCCGCCAGCAAGGCGAGCCCACCACCACCGGTGATGAGCAAGGCTTGCAGTGCCGCTCGGCGCGACACCGCCTTTTCGTGCTGGAAGCTGATCAACAGATATGACGCGACGCTGGTCAACTCCCAGAAGACAAACATCGCGATGAGGTCATCGGACAACACCAGGCCCAGCATCGCCATCATGAACAGCAGCAGGTAGGCGTAAAAACGTCCGAGATGGTGATGGTCGGACAGGTAGGCACCGGCATACAGCACGATCAGCGCGCCAATGCCGCTGATCAACAATGCAAAAAGCAATGACAGGCCATCGAGCCTGAACGCCACCTCTATGCCCAGCGCCGGTACCCACGCAAAACTGGCTGTGACTTCACCTCCTGAAGCCACAACCGGAATCTGGAAGGCAAACCAGATGAAAGAGACAAAGGGTGTCAAAGCCAGCAACCACCCGGCCTTGTCATCCAACCGCCGAGCAAGCACTGGCGCAAGAAAAGCGCTTAGCGCGATAGCAAACACCGCAGTCAGCATGTAGCCCCCTTCAACATGTATCCCAAGTGCATCCGCACTCCTCCTGGAACCGACACTTTCAAATAGCGTCGACCGAACTCACAGCCAAGTCCACAGCGAGCCAGCAAAAAAATATCGCTCCGGCAAAATGACAAACCTGATTATGTCCCTATCTCAGCCGTTGTCTGAATCGCCATCCTGGAGCAGGGT
>DAIMZH010000095.1:0-8136 GCA_036734105.1 Azoarcus sp.
CCACGGTCTGCCAGGTGTGGTGCCAGCGTTTGCTTGATGAAAATTTCTTCCGACTGGCCCTCCACCAGCATCAATAGCCGGGTCATGGGCGGCCTCCCAGGACGTTTTTCTCCCAGAGGTCGCCAATGCTGAATTCCTCCAGCCACATGGACAGCTTCTCTTCGTCCAGGCGCTTGAAGGTGGTTTTCAGGCCATCGTTTTCCGCAACGATCACATCATTGGGTGAGAAGTTGTTCAGCAAGGTCACCGACTGCGTGGCCAAGATGACTTGCACGCGATTGGCGGCCGCCTCCAGCATCTCGGCAAGGATACGAATGGCAAAGGGATGCAAACCCAACTCAGGCTCGTCCAGCAGAATCAGCGCCGGGGGAGTGGGCTGCAGCAATAGCGTTGCCAGGCAGATGAACCGCAGCGTTCCGTCTGACAACGAGTACGCATCGAAATAGGCGTCAGAGCCCTTCTGCCGCCACTCCAGCTTGATCTTCTTGTCGTTCAGTTGTGAGGGGGACAGCTCGAAACGGTCGAAAAACGGGGCAACCAGCCTGATGTGCTCTTCGATGTGACGGAACTGCACCGGATGCTTTTGCTGCAGCAGGTACAGGTAGGCAGGCAAGTTGGCCGCATCTGGACGGAAAGAGCGGTTGTCCTCCAGATCGCAAGTTTGCTTAGCCGGTGAGTTGTCCGAGGTGTCGTGGAAGTGGTACACGACCAGATTCCTCACCCTGGGGAAGACGTGCTGAGGAATCTTGATTTTGTAGGACTCCGCTGCCTCTTCCAGCTTGCTTTCCTTGTGACCTACCGCAATCGGTTCGCCGTAGTTCCAGAGGCCGCTGTATTGCACCCACTCATTCTCGAAAATCAGCGTGTCCTGAGATGCTTTCAGTGCAAAGCCGTAGGCGTTCTCTGTAAACCTGAAGTCCAGAGCCAGAGACGCGGTTTTCTTTCGGCCATGGTGCAGCAAACGGTCAGGCTCGCTCGCAACATAGACCTGCAAGTTACGGGAGAGAACTCGGTCAAGAAGGCGGAAGACCCCGATGAAGTTGGACTTACCGGAGCCGTTGGCACCGATGACCACATTCAGATCGCCCAACTCAACCTCAGCATGTTCGATGGACTTGAAGCCGTCAACAGTTACCTTGCGGAGGGTTTTCATCGCTTGTCCTCCTTGGCTGAATCAAGCCCTTCTTGCGACTGATGTTTGATCCAGGCGTCAATGTCCACCCGTGCAAAGCGCCACGTGCCACCAACCTTGAACGCAGGGATCTTCTTCGCCGCAGCGAGGCGATAGATCGTTCGCTCGGTGACCTTCAGGTATTCGGCGACTTGCTTGATGGTGAGGATCTCAGCCTCACTGGGGCTTGTGGACATGATGGTGGCAAATAGAGGGTAAACGTAGACAGCATAGTGCAAAATTTTCAAGCTTGGAGTGCTCTCCTGTTTATCGTCAAGCTTTTGTGACGTAGCGCATCGTCAAAAATGATTTGCCCCGTTCAGTGCTCGCACAGAGGTCGCGCCATGCGTTCGGCTTCAGGAGAAAAGACGAGAAAAGGGGACTAGGAGAAAAGGGGACAGACCAGAATGGCACTAAGTTAAGCTCGTTTAGCACCGGGTAGTAGCCCATGACAAGTGCTTGAGATGAGATAATAGGGCATGCAAAACAGAAACCTTTATCTCCCCGGTTTTCACCTCGCGACACTACGCCGCAGACCTCGTTCCGCCGCCCAGAAATTGGCTGACGAAAAGGCGCGAATTCGTCAGCACTCGATCAGCCAGCTTGGCGACTGTTTCGGTCATCTCATACCGCCAAAGGCACTTGAGAACGGCTCGGATGGCGCCTTCAGTAGACGTCGGCTATTCAGCAAGGGAAACACGTTCTGGGCATTTTTTTCGCAAATTCTCGACGCCGATGGTGGGTGCCAGGAAGTGGTTCGCAAGGTTCAAGCCTTGGCCGCAGCCCGATCAATGCCTGTGCCATCATCATCAACATCGGCGTATTGCCAGGCACGCGGCAAACTTGATCCGACTGAACTGGAAAAGATACTGGCGCACACCGCCGACGAGCTGCAGCAGCAAGGCCGAAGCCGTTGGTGGAAAGATCGTCGTGTAGTCGTGGTCGATGGCACGGGCGTCAGCATGGCGGATACGCCTGCCAATCAACAAGACTGGCCTCAACCAAACAGCCAGAAACCCGGCTGTGGCTTCCCACAGGCACGAATTTGCGCCTGCTTCTGCCTGCAAACCGGGGCCTTGCTGAGTTACCGCCTGGGCCACAACAAGAAGGCCGAACTACCCCTGTTGCGCCAACAGTGGGACAGTTTCAATAGCGGTGACATCTTTCTCGGCGACAAGGGATTTTGCAGTTATTACGACGTCTGGCAGTTCAAGCAACGCGGCATTGATTCGGTCATCACGCTGGCGCGACGTACCCCGGTTGCCGCCGCATCGGCCGTTGCAGTGTTGGGGCCGGATGACTTGCTGATTCAATGGCCGAAACCGGCCTGGAACAAGAGCCTGAGTTACAGTAAGGAGGAATGGCAGGCGTTGCCAGAAAAACTGGATCTTCGCCAAATCAAGGTCACCATCAACGTGCCGGGAATGCGCTCAGCCAGCTATTACTTGATTACCACCCTAACGGATTCGAAACGCTATAGCGCCGCTGAACTGGCTGACCTCTACCGCCAGCGTTGGGATGTGGAACTGTTCTTCCGCGACATCAAGACGACCATGGGGATGGATGTACTGCGGTGCCGAACTCCAGACTTGGTGAGGAAGGAAATTCTGATGCACTTCATCGCCTACAACGTCGTACGTCGGTTGATCGTCGATGCAGCGGCCAGCGTCGAATGCGCACCGCGCCGAATCAGTTTCAAAGCCAGCATCCAAGCCTTGCGGCAGTGGGAGCCGCAACTCCATCAACGTGCTACCGACGCCAGCGAACGGCGGCGTTTGCTCGGCTCACTCTGCGCGGCTATTGGCGCTCGTCAAGTCACCGCCCGACCTGGGCGCCGGGAGCCTCGATGTTTGAAACGACGCCTCAAACCTTTCGCTCTCTTGACCGCCCATCGTCACCAAATGGTCGAGACCCCACACCGCAGTCGTTATCGTGCTAAACAGCCTTAACTTAGTGCCATTCGGGACAGACCACGGTTTTCTAAATTTAGAGCATGCCTTTTGTGCGAAAACGTGTTCTGTCCCTGTTTTTACTTACGGAGTAAAAGAGTGTTTACATACTTCACACGTATGTATAGAGTGTTGACATGCGTCACACTGGAGGTTTTGATGGAACTCGTTGGAACTACTGAAATTGCCGATCTGGCGTCAGTCAGTCGTGCAGCGGTTGGAAACTGGGTTGTTCGCGACCCAAGTTTTCCCAAGCCGCTTGCAGAACTTGCTTGCGGTCAGATCTGGCTTAAGTCAGACATCATCAAATGGCTGGCACAAAACAAACATCTTGGTCTTCAGGAGCAGAACATGGAATCGCCGCTGGAAGTGGGAAGTATCTACACGCATGACTTTATCTGTAAGCACTTCGGTGGTGATGCCAAAGGGGGCTCTTACCTGGTGCAGAACCGTGATGGTATCCAGTGCGCTTGTTTTACCAGTCTGCTGAATCCGGAGGCACCGGAATGTATTCTGGTTGGCCAAGGGCCGCGTATTGTGGGTAAGGCGGAGCGTATGGCCAAACAAGGCGGTGTGATTCCAGTTTTCATGAAGCGTGCGGTAAATCAGTGGGAGTACATGGGCCGATATGAGTTCGTTCGTTTCTCCCGCGAGCCTGCTGACTTCGAGGTGCGTGCAGCAATTGCCGATCGTAATGATGTGGTGGCTGCGCTGTTTTTCAAGAAAGTTTGACAGGGGCGAATACCATGAGCCGTCGAGTTGGTCAGGATGAATTAGGGGACTGGCTGAGTGCTATTAAGTCGGATGATTTTGCCCATGAACCGCGCTCCTGGTTGGACCAGCTCTTTCCCAGCCAGATTGAGCGTGCTTTGTTTCTGTTGATCTATCTGGTCGGGGCTTTCTATCTGGTGTTTTTCAAAATCATCGCGATTATCCTCGTTGTCATTGTCCGATCTGGGGTGAGGAGGCGATGATTTTCTTTCGTATGTCTGCGGTGGGGCTGTTCTGGTACGGTTTGTTCACGTCTCAGTTCTGGTTATGGCTTTTTGCGCTGATTCTTTGGGAGATCGGTTCCAAGTTCAGTGGGTCAATCATTGTTTGGCTATCAGGGCTGGGAAGATGAAGAGCATCGAGTGCGAAAACTTCAGTGCGCTGCCGTCAGCCAACTGTTTGTCATAGCTGCGCTCATAATCTGATGTCGCCGGTCACGGCATTGGCCTGATCATTCACCCAGGCGGCGAACCATTCCGTCAAAGGGCGGCTTTCGCCCAGGCTCGCTAGCTGATGGTCGATGGCATCATGGTTTCCCCACACCACGTCAGCCAGTGTGCCGTCGGCAAACTGGGCTTCTATGTCGCTGCAGTACAGCCCGAGGTTTCGTTGCACATAAAAGCCATAGCTGCGGCACGCGACCGGACGCTGTGCATACACCGGGCAAGCGCCAGTGGACTGCTCCAATAACGGGCAGATGACCGGACGCGATTGCTGCGTCGCCAACGCGGCCATGTCCCGGCTGATTTCCTGCAGCCGTTCCGGAGCCAGCGCAGACAAGCCTTGCTGCAGCAACGCCCATTCTGCCGCCGTCAGCTGCGGCACTTCTGCAAGCCGTCGGCAGCACGAATCACAGCCTTTGCCGCATAGCCAGTCTGGGCGGTCTTTACGGATGGCGTTTACGCGTGCGTCGATTTCGGCGTGGAGGCGGAGAAGGGGTTTGCTCTCTGGCATGGCATCCGGAATGCGACGGTGGGGGTGAGGTGCGGGTTATTGAGCGCTCAATGCTCACGGCCCTTTTCGAGTTGGTCAATCCGAGTCGGGCGTCGTCGTTGATTTTCGGCTTATTGTACGTGCGCTTGGGTGCTGGAGATAAGGGTCGATAGGCCGCTTCGGTGATGGGCTTGTGAGTGCTATTGGCCGCGAGGAGCCCGCCGGGGCTTGGTGAGGGCAAACCGGGCGAAGCTTCGCCAGGACGAATTGATGGCCGATCCGGAGTTTGTTTAGGATAATTGCAAGAGAGATGGGGCACAACAAGGCGCAAATCCGTGCGCGAGCCCGGACCTGAAGAGGTGCAGACAATGAGAGTGATCCGCACGAGCACATTCACCGCCAATCGGCCGTGGGGCGCCCTTGACATTGCCAACATGGATGGCGTGACCACGCGGCTCCACTGGACGGATCAGCCGTACAAGTGGCATGTTAACGATGGCGAGGAAGTATTTGCGGTGCTCAATGGGCAAGTTGAGATGCGATACCGCGTCGACGGTGTAGAGCACAGCACTGTTCTGGAAACGGGAGACGTGTTTCATGCTTCGGTTGGCACCGAGCATGTGGCGCACCCGATTGGTGAGGCGAGAGTTCTGGTGGTGGAACGCGAAGGCAGTGTCTGACTGACGCTGCCAGATAATGACCCGGTTGAGGAGGCACTGAATGTTCAGTCACGTAATGGTTGGTACAAACGATATCGAGCGCGCCAGGCGCTTTTATGATGCGGTGTTTGGTGTGCTCGGGGTCGGGAACGGGGTGATGAGCCTGTCGGGCTCAGGGCACTCCCGGGTGTTCTACCGGCACGATGGCAACACCTTTGGAGTGGCCGTACCTATCGACGGGGATGCCGCCACGGTGGCGAACGGTGCCACCATCGGGTTCAAGTGCACTTCACCCGAGCAGGTGCAGCAGTTTCACGATGTCGCGGTGGCGCATGGCGGCACCTCCATCGAAGATCCACCGGGGCTCCGCGAGGTGAAGCCCGGCGGGTCGATGTATCTGGGCTATGTGCGGGACCCGGATGGCAACAAACTTTGTGCGCTATGCCGGTTGGGATAAAGAGGAGCCGTGCGGCGCTCCCGGCAAGCCGCCACTTTGTGCCTGTGGCGGCTTGCTGTCACCGGAGAATACTCAGTGAAGACAATTGGCTTGATAGGGGGCAAACAGGGTCAAGATGCGTTTTGGCCGCTTTACCCCATCACCCCAGGTTTTGCGGGCCTGCGGGTTCGCGGCGACGCCCGGTCAGCCACAACGCACCCAATGCCCCCAGCAACAGCGGCAAGGTCGCCGGCACGGGCACGGGCACGGTGCCACCACCACTGAACTGACTGGTCAGTGCAAACGAATCAAAAGTCTGACCGCTGGCAAACTGCCACGATTCGAAGTTGCGGAACAGGCCGGTGGCGGCTCCGGCAACCGTGTTCAGCGACAAGGTAAAGGTGTCGATGCCGTCAAAGACAAAGCTCAGCACATCGGTCAGCCCATAATCAGAGAACAGCACCCGGTTCACACCCAGACCGCCATCAAAAACGCCGCTGCCGAACATGGCGGAACTGAGACTCTCGATGATCAGTTCATCATCACCACCACCAAACAGCACATCCCCATAAATCATGCTGTTGCCGGTAATCTTGAGGCTGCTGTTTCCCTGATCCGGTGCCAGATCAATCGCAGTGCTGCTGCGACCCAGCAGTGTGCCACTGTTGATGATATTCACCGACGAGGTACTGGCCGAAGCAGCATTGATTGCCCGGGGTCCCTCGATCAGGCCCTCGTTGATGATGGTAACCGTGCCTGCAGGACGAATCGGATCGACACCGTTGTCAAACTCGGCATCGATATCAATCCCTGCATAATTGTGCAGATTGTCCGGCCCGGTCGAGATGATCCGGCCAGTTGCGTAGTTGTGGACCAGCCCCTCGTCAACATCGACGCCGTCATCACTACCCTGTATCAGCCCCCAGTTATGCAGCGCGCCCGACGCAAACTGCACGCCGTCCTCATCGCTGACACCGGCCTTCAGAATGATGTTGCCGTAGTTTTCCATGAAGAAGTTGCCACGCGCTTCAACAACCTCTTCGCCGCCCAGCAAGTTGCCATGGTTGATCACCCGTGCGCCATCGCCCCGCAGTTGCAGCGCCCGGCCATCCGCAGACTCGATGGTGCCGTGGTTGATGACTTCGACGTTTTCCAGTCCTTCCAGCGCCCGGATGGCCTGCCGGCGTGACTCGATGGTGCCAAGGTTGGTCACACTCAAGCCCCCGTTGCCCCCCAGCACCTGAATGGCCCGGTCACCACTGACAATACTGCCCTGGTTGACCACCGCCAGCCGGTCGCCATAGACCGCGATCGCATCGGTGTTGTTGCGGGTATCCGAATTGAGGATGGAGCCCGCATTATTCATCTGCTGATCATTTCCGTTCATGACCAGCGGCGGGGTGTTCCGGTTGTTGCTGAACACCGAGGCCCCGACCAGGATGTCGACCCGCAAGTCGTTGCGCGCATCATTGACCGGGTTTGAGTTCAATGCCGAACAGGTCAGCAAAGGGGCACCGCTGGCCTGGCTGGACTCGACACATGGCGAAGCAAAAGCGCCCGGCGACGCAAGAGCCGCGCTGATCGCTGCGGCGAGAATACGGATTTGAGACACGGCTTTCTCCAGATGCATATTCTAGAGAAAATAGCCGGGACAGATTAAAGCTCGATGAAGCTAGTGTGACAATGCGCCAGCCAAGCGGCTTCAGCCTTGACGGGTATCACCGCTCTGGTCGCAATACTGCTGCAACTCATCCGGCACGCCACCCGGGCAGATACCGCAATCACGATTTCCGGGCACAGCAAAGTCGATGAACCGGGGATAGGCGAGTTTGAGATTCTGCATCAGATCGACAAGCTCCTGGTCAGTTCTCGCCCCGCCCAGCCTCGGGTTGTGCGATTTTTCCTGCAAAATGGATGACACCCGACGCTGGTTGTAATCATGGCCGGGATACACCAGCGTATCGTCCGGCAAGGCAAACAACTTGCCCCGCACGCTGTGATAAAGCGCTTGCGCATCGCCATTCTGGAAGTCGGTCCGTCCACAGCCGTCGATCAGCAAGGCATCACCCGTCAGCACGCGCTCCCCCACCCGGTAGGCATGATGACCATCGGTATGCCCCGGAGTAAAGATCGGCTCGATGACCAGGCTACCCACCTTGAGCGGCACCCCCTCTTGCAGAGCCACATCGGTGCAGCTCAAGCCATCAATCGCAGGAT
>DAIMZH010000096.1:0-8076 GCA_036734105.1 Azoarcus sp.
GTCCTGATTGCCCCCTATGTCAGGATAGTTGTCCTCTGAACCGGGTTTAGAATCTTGAAATCCGGGTTACCAGTAAATCGGGGGCGAAGAGGCGTAGAGCATGGGATATCCGAAAGATTTGAAGGCGAAGGTGTTGGGTCGGATGATGGCACCCGGCAATGAGTCGATCAGCGACTTGTCGCAGCAGTTCAATGTGCCGCTAGCGACACTGTACAGTTGGCGCAAGCAGGCGCTGCGCTCGGGCATCGTTGCGCCGGGTGATGGTCAGAATGCAGAGAGTTGGTCGGGTGCTGCAAAGTTTGCTGTGGTGTTGGAAACAGCGCCATTGGCTGAAGCTGAGCTGTCGGCCTATTGCCGCAGCAAGGGGTTGTTTGTTGAGCAGGTCAGGGCTTGGCGTGCGCAGTGTGAATCCGGCTTCGGCTAGCTCAAGCTGTTGCCACCACGGTTGTGGGGTTTATTTAGGCTGGGTTCGATTGACAGACTCAAGCCAACCACAATTTACTGACCGGTCGGTCACATTTGTGCACTTCCTTTGACATAGATCAATATTGATCAGCCGCTTTGGCGGCATCTTCTCTCCGGTGCCATTGAGCACATCATTACAAGAGGAGACTGCACGTCATGGCAAAAAATGAAAAGCTCGCGCAGAGTCAGGAATTTCCACCGGCAACCGAGCAACCCAATGTGTATCCGCTGTCGTGGCATGCGCATACGGCGAAGATGGAAGAGGTGTGGGACGCGGCACAGCGCGAGAACTGGGACCCAAAGAAGCTCGCCTGGGACACGCTGGATGTAGAGTCCTACACTTGGGAGGAACGCGAGGCGATCGCCTACTGGTGGACCTTGCTGTCGGTTTTCGATGCATCTGCGCCACCGGTATTCGCTTCGGCCTTCATCAAGACCTATGAGGATCATGAGGAAGACCCGGTTCGTCGCTGCTTTTTCTCGGTGACCCGGGACGAGCAAAACCACGAGCAGATGTGCGGACTGGCCATCACCAAGCTGCTGGAGTACCCGGACCCGCTGACCTACGAACCCAAGACCGAACTCGGCGTGCGGCTGCAGAAGAACGCAAAATGGCTGTATTACAACGGGGGACGTTACTGGAATGGCTACAAGCAGGCGGTGCCCCGTTACTCGCTTGCGGTGTTGTTCAGCTCATTCCTGATGGGAGAGATTGCCGCCGCGACGATCTTCAAGCAGATGCATGACAACTCGCGCGAGCTGGTGTTCAAGGAGGCCTTCCGCAACATCGGTCGTGACGAGGGTCGTCATATGGCGATCTGCATGGCGCTGATGGAGCGTGACTATCCCAAGCTGCCACCCGAGGACAAGGCCACCGTCACCAAGCAGATCCGCGCTGGTTACCTGTTTCTGTCAGCGGTGCTGTTCGAGCCACCCATGGAGTTCTGGGATCTGCCTGAGGACTTCATCGCCAGTCAGCGTGAGGGCGAGGAAGTTGCCCGTGGTGCCGGCTTCGGCATCCCCACCTATGAGGCCAAGAAAGAGAACTGGCGAAACGCCATGCTCAACCTCAAGGGTGTGCTGGACCGCTACGAAATCCCCTTCCCGGCCATCCCCGAGGTGGGTATTTCGGGCCAGGAGGTGAGCGATATCGACATGGAAGACATCATCCCGGTGTTCTGACAACAATGCAGGTCAGACCGGTCGTTGAACCGGTCTGACCTGCCGTCAAATGCTGAACGGCGTCCAGAGCGCGCTGACCCGGGGCGGTCGTGGCGACCAGCTCTCGGGCGCACGATGGACACCATCCATCCGATACCGGTCAGACCGGGGGCGCAAGCGGTTTTTGCGCCAACGCGGACTCTGACAGATAATAAGAGAACCCCTCATGCAGAAGACAATCCGACTACATCCATCAGGCCGTGAGGTCGAATGCATCAGCGGCGACACCGTGCTCGCTGCGCTTGAAAAGGCAGGCTATGCACTTCCCAACAATTGCCGCGCCGGTGCGTGCGGCGAGTGCAAGGTAAAGGTGCTGTCCGGTCAATTTGACCAGGGCATGGTGCTGGACATGGCCTTGTCGCAGGATGAGCGCAAACAAGGCTTCGGGCTGATGTGCATGGCCAAGCCACTGTCGGACGAGCTGGTGATTGAATGGGGCACGGAAGACGCAAAGCCCAAACTGTTCCCGCCTCGTGAAGACCAGCGCTACGTGGTGACCGACCGCATCCAGCGCACGCCACGCATCATTGAGCTCCATTTTCGACCCGTCGGCCAGGTCATGCGCTACTGGCCCGGCCAGTATGTAACCGTGGGCGACCAGCGCGCAGGCGCGCCTCCACGCTGCTACTCCATCGCCAACTCGCCGCGCCCCGATGGCGAGATCATGTTGCAGGTGACCCGGCTTGACGACGGCACCACCAGCAAATGGATGCATGAACAGGTGGGCATAGGTGATGTGGTGAAGATATCCGGCCCCTATGGCACCTTCATCGGCGACCCCTCGGTGGATTCGCCGGTGCTGTGCATTGCGGCCGGCTCCGGGCTGGCACCCATCCTGTCACTCACCGAGGCTGCGCTCAGGCGTGGTTATCGCAAACCTGTCAGCCTGCTCTTTTCGGCTCGCAGCGAAGCGGACCTCTATGACTTTGGTTTGATGAAATACTGGGAAACCAAGCACCGCAACTTCAGCTACAAACCGACCCTGACCCGCGAGCAAAAGCCGGGCATGTTGCACGGCAGGGTGCCCGATGTGTTGCCAAAGATATTTCCGGATCTGAGCACCCACAGCATCTTCATTGCGGGCAGCCCGGAATTTGTGGAAGACTGCGTTGCTGCGGCGCGGTCGCTGGGAGCACAAGACGCCTTGATCCACACCGAGGGCTACTTCGGCCAGGCTCAACCCGAGCTTGCGCCGGACAAGCAGATGATGAGTATTTGAGAACGATGAAAACGCTCAAACCTGCGTGTTGATTATTGTGCCAACAGTTCCGGTGGATGCTGGCGCAGGCGTGGCAGGAAGGGCTTGAATCAACTGCAAGGCGCTGGCTTGCTGAATATCCAGAGCCTTGCGCAACACTGACAAACCCACCTGCCCCTGCACCGTGGCAAGACTCATGGCTGAGGCAGAGGCGGCAATACTGGTAACGTCCATGACTTAGACTACTCCCTGAAGTTGCCATATTGCAAGGGAAAGTCGGTGACCTCCTTGCGAATCAGGGCGATCGCGTCCTGCAAAACGTCTCGCTTGGCACCGCTGACGCGCACCGCATCGCCCTGAATTGCGGCCTGCACCTTCATCTTGCTGTCCTTGAGCAACTTGACGATTTTCTTCGCCAGCTCCTGCTCAACGCCAACCCGGACCTTGACTTCCTGCTTGACCTTGTTGCCGCTGACCTTTTGCACATCGCTGTAATCGAGGCAACGCACATCAACTTTTTTGGAGGTCATCTCGGGCAGCAATATCGCCTTCATCTGATCGAGCTGAAAGTCGCTGTCGGCGTGCAGGGTCAGCAGTTTGTCGTTCTGCTCGATGCGTGCATCCGAGCCCTTGAAGTCGTAACGGTTGCTGATCTTGCGGTTGGCGACATCTACCGCGTTGCGCAGGTCGACCAGTTCGACTTCGGACATCACGTCAAACGATGGCATGGTCAAACCCTCCGTTCAGGCGTAATGGCAGATGTAGTGAAAGGCTTCGCCGGACACTTCGATGTCGAAGCTTGAATTGGCCGGCACCTCGAAAGATTCACCGGCCACCACGTCGCGCCAGTCACTCTGCCCTGCCAAACGAACACGGCAAGCACCTGCCACACATTCCATGATCTCAGCCGCAGCCGTACCAAAGGTTAGCTTGGCGGGCAGCACTACCCCGGCAGACTTTCGCGTGCCGTCGGGCAGCACAAAACTGTGACTGATACATTTGCCGTCGAAATAAACGTTTGCGGTTGTGCTGAGGCTGACGTTGTCAAACTGCTTGGACATCAAGTTTACTCCAGATCAAATACCCATCATCCGCTCTATAAGGCCCTTGGCCACAAAGCCGATGAAACCCAGGCCGAGGGCTAGAAACATCCACGCAGCGCCGTACTTGCCCGCCTTGGATTTGTAGGCCAGATTGCCGATGATGAAAATCATGTAAAGGATGAGCGCGGTGAGCAGCACCTTGAGCGAGATGGCTTCGAACTCTGCAACGGTGAGTCCGAAGATGATGGGTTCACTTCCCATGGCTGCTGCCCTCAGTCACTCGGTTGATCAACCGCCACGACGCGTCTTGGCATTGGCCGCGATACGCATGCGCAAGGCGTTGAGACGGATGAATCCGTGTGCATCCTTCTGGTCGTAAGCGCCAGCGTCATCTTCAAAGGTGGCGATGGCCGGATCGAACAGCGAATCGGTTTTGGAGTCGCGGCCAGTGACGATGACATTGCCCTTGTAGAGCTTGACGCGCACCCAGCCGTTGACGACTTGCTGGGTGTTGTCGATCAGCGCCTGCAAGGCCACGCGCTCAGGGCTCCACCAGTAGCCGTTATAAATCAGAGAAGCATAACGCGGCATCAGGTCGTCCTTCAGGTGGGCGACTTCGCGGTCCAGCGTGATCGACTCGATGGCACGGTGGGCACGCAACAGAATGGTGCCGCCCGGGGTTTCGTAGCAACCACGACTCTTCATGCCGACATAGCGGTTTTCCACGAGGTCAAGCCGGCCAATGCCATGCTTGCCGCCCAGCTCGTTGAGCTTGGCGAGCAGCTCGTGAGCCTGCATACGGGTGCCGTTGATGGCGACCAGATCGCCTTTCTCAAACTCCAGATCGACATACTCGGCGGCGTCCGGTGCAGCCTCGGGCGACACCGTCCAGCGCCACATGTCTTCTTCGGCTTCGGCAGCCGGGTCTTCAAGATGGCGACCTTCAAAGGAGATGTGCAGCAGATTGGCGTCCATGGAATAGGGTGAGCCGCCCTGCTTGTGCTTCATTTCGATGGGGATACCGGCCTTTTCGGCATAAGCGAGGAGCTTCTCGCGCGACAGCAGATCCCACTCACGCCACGGCGCGATCACCTTCACGCCGGGCATCAGCGCGTAGTAACCAAGCTCGAAACGCACCTGGTCATTGCCCTTGCCGGTGGCACCATGCGACACCGCGTTGGCGCCAGTCTGGCGCGCAATGTCGATCTGGCGCTTGGAGATCAGCGGCCGTGCAATCGAGGTGCCGAGCAGATATTCGCCTTCGTACACCGTGTTGCAGCGGAACATGGGAAAAACGAAATCGCGCACAAACTCTTCACGCAGGTCATCGATGAAGATGTTCTCTGGCTTGATGCCGAACTTGAGCGCTTTCTGGCGCGCGGGTTCGAGTTCTTCGCCCTGCCCCAGGTCGGCGGTAAAGGTGACTACTTCACACTGATAGGTATCCTGAAGCCACTTGAGAATGACTGATGTATCCAGGCCGCCCGAGTAGGCCAGCACTACTTTATTGACGTCGCTCATGCTATTTCCGTTTTGGGTGTTGTCAGTTGTGCGCAGCAATTGCGCGCAATATGTTTTTGGCTTAGTCGTCTCTTGTGCCCAGCACCAGATACTCCATCAAGGCCTTTTGCACATGGAGCCGGTTCTCGGCCTCGTCCCACACCACCGACTGGGGTCCGTCCATGACTTCGGCGCACACTTCTTCGCCACGGTGGGCAGGCAGACAGTGCATGAAGACTGCAGAAGGATCTGCCACCTGCATCATGTCGCAATCGACACACCAGTCAGCAAAGGCTTTCTCCCGTTCGGCATTTTCTGCCTCGAAGCCCATTGAGGTCCACACGTCGGTAGTCACCAGATGTGCGCCCCGGCAGGCATCAATCGGGTCGGCAAAGGCCTCAAAGTTGTCGGTGCCATAAAGACCGGCACGCTCGGGTTCAACCTCGTAGCCCGGAGGGGTAGAAACATGCACATTGAAGTCCAGCAACTCCGCTGCCTGCAGCCAGGTGTTGCACATGTTGTTGGAGTCGCCAATCCAGGCCACAGTCTTGCCCTGTATCGGACCACGATGCTCAATGAAGGTGAGAATGTCGGCAAGTATCTGGCACGGGTGGTACTCGTTGGTCAGGCCGTTGATGACCGGCACCCGCGAGTTTGCGGCAAAGCGCTCGATGGTCTCCTGCTCGAATGTGCGGATCATGACCAGATCGCACATCCGGGACATGACCTGAGCAGCATCTTCAACCGGTTCACCACGACCCAGTTGAGAGTCGCGGGTGTTCAGGTAGATCGCCGCTCCACCAAGCTGGTGCATTCCCGCCTCGAAGGACAGTCGCGTTCGCGTGCTGGCCTTTTCGAAGATCATCACCAGGGTGCGATCAAACAGCGGGTGATGCGGTTCATAACGCTTGAACTTGTCCTTGATGCGCAGGGCACGCTTGAACAGATAGTCGTATTCCTCGCGCGTCAGGTCCTTGAACTGCAGGTAGTGCTTGATGGCACTCATGGTCTCTCCCTCACTCATTGCGCCAGATGATTGCGAATCAGCGGCGCAAGCTGCTCGATCAGTTGCCGAGCTTCATCATGGGTAAAAATGAGTGGCGGCAGCAGGCGTACCACTCGCTCAGCCGTCACGTTGATCAGCACACCCGCCTCCAGCGCCTGCCGCACCAATTCTCCACACGGACGGTCAAGCTCTATGCCTATCATCAGCCCGCGCCCACGGATATCGCGCACGCCGTCAAGGCCTGCAAGTGCCTGGCGAAAGCCTTCACGGATTGCCTCTCCAACCGCTTCAGCGTTGGCCATCAGGCCGTCGTCTTCGATCACCGCGAGTGTTTCAAGTGCCGCCGCGCAGGCCAGCGGATTGCCGCCAAAGGTCGAACCGTGATTGCCCGGACCGAACAGCCCGGCCGCAGCGCCGAAGGTGAGGCAGGCGCCGATGGGCACACCAGAACCGAGACCCTTGGCCAAGGTCATGACGTCGGGTTTGATGCCTGCATGCTGAAAACCAAACCATTTCCCGGTCCGGCCAATACCGCATTGCACCTCGTCGCACATCAGCAACCAGCCACGCTCGTCGCACAGTTGACGCAGCGAGCGCAGAAAGTCGGAACTGGCGATGTGTATGCCGCCTTCGCCCTGGATGACCTCAATCATCACCGCCACCACGCTGGGATTATGCACTCCTACCTTGGTGATGGCTGCCATGTCGCGATACGGCACACGCACAAAGCCCGACACCAGCGGCTCGAAACCAGCCTGCGCCTTGCGGTTGCCGGTGGCCGACAGCGTGGCCATGGTGCGCCCGTGAAAAGCGCTCTCCATGACGATGATGGCGGGTTGTTCCACGCCTTTACGATGACCGTAAAAACGTGCCAGCTTGATTGCCGCCTCGTTGGCCTCGCAGCCTGAGTTGCTGAAGAACACTTCGTCCATGCCGGACAGCGCGGCGAGCCGGTCGGACAGGGTTTCCTGCAACGGAATCCGGTAAAGGTTGGAAGTGTGCAGCACGCTGGCAGCCTGCTGCGAAATGGCACGCACCAGCCGATCGTGATTGTGACCCAGCGTGGACACGGCAATGCCGGACAAGGCGTCAAGATAGCGCTTGCCGTCAGCATCAAAAAGCCAGGAACCCTCACCGTGCGAGAACGCGACGGGCAAGCGAGCGTAGGTATTCATCAGATGCGACATGGGCAACCCTGCAAGTTTCGGAAGTCTGAAAACACACACGGCGGCATGCGCCGCCGTGCCGGTAAACGCATGATTTTACGACATGGGCTCTGCAAAGTACAGATTACGGCCTGCACGCGACCACCAACTCCGGCACACGAGAGACCGGTTAGCGACAGGGCGCCCTTGCGGTGTTACAAACCGGCGTCAGCACTCCGGTGCAAGCTTTGCAAGCCCACCGTCAGCGGCCAAAAGGCTCATTTGCTGCATTGCAAACGTTCGGCGACGCCTTTCTGATAGAATTTGCGCTCGCAACATGTGCCGTCACCGTTCAGTCTTCCTGGAAACAAAAGAACTGACGAAGCATTGTCGGCGCAAACAGCAAGCACAGTGGCAGCAAACACGGCACCCAGACCGTAGTAAAGGGCGCCTCGAAAAACCTCAGCATGCCAGAGATTGGTAAAATAACGCTTTCAT
>DAIMZH010000097.1:0-7895 GCA_036734105.1 Azoarcus sp.
GGTCCCGCTTGTCAGCTCTGTGGCGGAAGCTCTCGGACCTAAACCGCCCCTGCCCTTTTCTAAGCAAAATCCTGACCCGACAACTGATCCTAAAACGTCAGGTCATAATATGTCTTAGATGATGTTTGAGGCTACAACTTGGAGTTATCCACAGGCTGTAGTGTTAAATATGTGTTAGAATCTGAGTTAAGTAAAAAAAACAGCTTGTAACAAATTGATCCAATTGAATTTTTTTTACATGCCCGTGTGTGAAAGTACGATAAAGCGTGTGTAAAAGTACGAAAGAACGTGTGTGAAAGTACGATAGGATCCTTAGTGTGTGTGAAAGTACGAATCCCCGTGACTTTTAGCATATCTGGCCATATCGTGTGTGAAAGTACGAAAGGTTTGCATTTTGGCTGATGAGAGCGCGATCAACCGCTCCCCCCTCTTGCCCGACAGGTATCCGCAAGGCGACTTTTTCGTCTGCGATATCTTCGATGCTGTTCCGAAAGCAGACATGGCTTCGATGGAGCATCCGATATTTTCGCTCTCCACCAAGCCAGATACGCGCGTTCGCGAGTACGAACACAACGGTATCAAGATCGCGATCAAGCCTTCTGTGGATGGGCTGGCGACTGTTCATGACAGAGACATTCTAATTTACTGCATCAGCCAGCTCATGACAGCTATCAACGAAGGCAAAGAGGTGTCGCAAGCAGTTCGTTTTCGTGCGTTCGACATGCTTGTCGCAACTAACCGGAATACTGCTGGTTCGGGGTATGCCCAGCTGAAGGCTGCCTTGGAGCGGTTGGCTGGTACGCGGATCAGCACCAATATCGTGACGGGTGGCCAAGAAGTGTTCCGGACATTTGGACTGATCGAAAGCGCCGAGGTTGTCCGTGAAACGCGTGATGGGCGAATGCAGGAAGTCGAGATTAAGCTGTCGGACTGGGTGTTCAATGCTATCCGATCAAAAGAAGTCCTGACCCTTCATCGAGATTATTTCCGTCTTCGTAAACCGCTCGAACGGCGCATTTACGAGATTGCCCGCAAGCATTGTGGCGCACAAAGGGAATGGCGGATCGGTTTATCGCTGCTTCAGAAAAAGTGTGGATCGAACTCTACGTTGCGTGAATTTCGTCGCTTGGTCATGAATATTATCCGTGAAGACCAGTCACACGATCACATGCCTGATTATTCCATCGAAATGGATGAGCAGGAGGACATGATTCTGTTCACGAACCGGCAGAGTGTCAAAGTCGTCCTGCCGCAAGCTGTAGCACCGCAACTTGATCCTGATGTGTATGAGACTGCGCGTATGCTCGCTCCCGGTCATGATGTTCACTACCTTGAGCGGGAATGGCGGCAGTGGTTGCCCGAAACACCGCGCAATCCTGAAGCTGCCTTCCTAGGGTTCTGCCGGAAGTGGGTACAGAACAGAAAAAATACCGGATAATTTTAAATACCGGATTTGTTTTTGTATAGTGTCCAAGCCTCCTCGATGATGACCCCTTGCTGAACGCCCCTGCGTCGGGCCTCATTGGCAATTTCTTCAGAAATGCCAGGCATTACCTTGGCATGTACCTGTCCGGTACGGGGGCTGGGTTTGCGCCCGCGCTTCTTTTGCGGCTCACGGGCTACAAAGCCAAGCTCTTCCCCTGCCCTGTCGGTCTTCTCAACAGCCTGCGCGCTTCTGTCTTTTTCGCGTGTCTTCAGACGGCCAAGGTCGATGTTGAAAGGCTTGTCAGTCATGCTCACACCTCTCCGGTCAGTCGTTGATAAACAGCTTGCGCAAATTGCGCCGCATTTTCGATAGCGCCAGTCATATTGCCTTGCGCGGGCATGGTATGCAGGTCGCCTCCGAACTCAAAAAGCGCTGAGAAGGCCGCTCGCTCCATTAGCGGAGGATTGATCAGATCCACACCTTGTTCCGCCAGAGATCCTGCGATGCCACTATGCTGCTTGGACTTGATGGCCTTCGTCATAGTGAAAACGACAGCATGCGGAATCTTCCGGTCGAGCGCCTCTTCCTCTTCTGAGATGAGCTGAAGGGCGCGGACACCGATTGTTGCATCAAGAGTGGTCGCACGCATGGGCGTAATGACAAGATCAGCTTGCGAGATTGCACGAGAGACAAGGCGGGAAGCCACGCCCTCCAGATCGACGATCACGATCTGGCCGTCCGTATCATGTCGCTTGATCGTTTTCACGATGTCGGATTCGCTGACGCTCGACAAAACACTGATCCGGCCGGGCAGGGCGCCCCGGTCTGCCCATAAAGTCAGAGACTGGTTAGGGTCACAGTCAAGCATGACAACGTTTGCTCCCGCGTGGGCAAGCTCTGTTCCCAGAAGGACTGCCGTGGTGGACTTCCCGGCCCCGCCCTTTGGAGACGCTATAACAACTGTAGGCATGGCTGCTCCTTAAAGTTATCTGGTATTTATATTAACCGGATAAATTATAAAATCCGATTACTCAAGATAAAACCAATCAATCAAGGGGCGGCAGGGTAGGGCGGTCAGGCCGCTCATGGTTCACGGCTTGGATTACTCACCAAACGATGCTATGATTACAGATGATTACAATGGAGCACACTATGCCGCAACGCGCTGCATCCGAACCTATAACCATCCGCACGGCCAAAGTGGCCGAGATCGACGCTTTAGCGGGGGCAATGGACCGTTCCCGCAACTACATCGTCAATCAGGCGATTGAGCAGTATCTTGAAGCCAATACTTGGCAGATAGAACGTATCCGAGACGGCATAGCCGCCGCCCGCGACGGCAAGGTTGCGCCTGCGGATCAGGTCTTTTCAGGGATAGCTGCGAAGCACGGCTGGTCACGTTGAAACAGTTAGTCATTGCGGAACCTGCTGCCCGCGATCTTGAAGGCATCGTGGATTACATCGCTTTGGACAATCCGGTTGCAGCTGAAAAAGTTTACTGGGGCATCGTGAGTGCGGCAGAGAAGCTCCCCGAATTCCCAGCTCTGGGTCGCCCCGGACGCCATCCCGAGACACGAGAACTTAGCATCGCAGATTTGCCATACCTGATTGTCTACGAGGTCGGCTCTGAAGCGATAACCATCTTGGCGGTATTTCACACCTCCCGCGATCTTGCGAAGGCGCTGCATGATAGGATGCAGGCAGGCTGACGAACCCTAATGCGAGCTATTGGTTGAAAGCTTTTGTGGTTGCCGCCCGTAGTGCAAGAAGTTTTTGACCTTATTAGCGTGTGATCGAGTGCGAACTTTTGTCAGGCCTTTCGATGCGGCACTTCCAAAAGCCGCTGGCCGGGATGGTGATCAGCGGATCGGGTCCAAATCTCGCATGCGTGCTTGCAGCACTAAGCTTTTACCTGGTTTTCCCAATCCTGATCTGTTCGATCGTTTTGCCCATTCAGGTCATCGTCTTCTCACACTCCCCTTGGCACCGTCGCTAGCAGTCCGACATGATAATCATGCGCCGCCTGCCAGCGCCGGATCCCTGTAATCTTCGTTCTTAGTCAGCATCGCCCAAATCTGGCGGGCCATCTTGTTTGCCAGAGCAATCGCGACCAACATCTTGGGCTTGCGCGCCAACATGCGTGACAGCCAGCTGCCCTCCGTAATTGTGCGCCGTCCAAGCCAGCCCAGCCGCGACATTGCCCCGATGATCAGAAGGCGTCGTATATCGGCTTGGCCAGCCTTGGTCATCCGCCCCAAACGTTCCCTGCCTCCGGATGAATGTTGCTTCGGCACAAGGCCCAACCAAGCGGCAAAGTCACGCCCCGTTTTGAATTGTGTCATGTCAGGGCCGAACGCTTCCACCGCAATAGCGGTCAGCGGGCCGACGCCGGGCATGGTCTGGAGCCGGCGCGCCCTATCTGACTCAGTAGCCAGCATTTTCAATTTCGTCGTGCGCTCAATGATCCGCCTCGTTTTCTCTGAAATCTGCGCCAGAAGGTCCATGCACTCCTCCCGGATCAGCGCGTGCAGGTCGGTGGTCTCGTCCTCTACCAGTATCTTCATGCGGCTAAGGTTTCGTGTGCCTTGGGGAAACACATGCCCGTGCTCATGCAGCAGCGCCCGCAGGGCATTCACATCGGCCGTGCGCTGATGAACCAGTCGTTCGCGACCACGGAAAACCGCTGCGCGTGATTGCTGATCAACAGTCTTGGCTGCGACGAAACGCATCTCGGGTTGACGAGCCGCGATGACAATGGCCTCCGCATCAGCCGCATCATTTTTCTGACGCTTCACAAACGGTCTAACATACTGCGGCGCAATCAATCTCACCTCATGGCCAAGAGATTTCATCTCATGCGCCCAGTAATGTGCGCCGCCGCACGCTTCAAAAATGACCAGACAGGGCTGTTGCTGCGCCATAAACTCTGAAAACTGCGTGCGCGTCAGCTTCTTGCGGAACTGAACCTCCCCGGTGCGCAAAGCTCCATGAACTTGGAAAACATTCTTTGCCAGGTCGACCCCAATCATCATATCCTTCATATCGCCGTCCTCCTCTTTGCGTGGCGTTGAACACCACGACTTTGGCACATTGCGATGCCGTCTGGGGAGGGCGGCAACCACTCCATCTCGCATGAAATATTAAGGACACGACTTACGGATCGTTGATGTCCTCGGCGAAATCTACTGTCTGCCTCGATCACGTTGGAACGTGCTTTCCTTTCAGCAAGACGTAGAAAGCGAGTGTGACTTCCTGATCTTTACGGTTATTCCGATTGCTGACACTATTGTTATAGTGTAACATAAATTGCAGATGGAGCGGAGGGTTTGAGCAATCCAAGGGATCAACGGCACAAGTCACGACCTGACCTGCTCGTCATGCTTGACGTATGATCCTGAGTATGAAATTTCATACACTGATGGTTCCGGCAGGGTATAAATCTGCGCTGGATGAAAAGGGAATACGGTGAAGGTGTAGGCATCAGCCGCCAAATCCGTGACTGCCCCCGCAACTGTAAGCGGCGAGCGACCCTGCGATGACCACTGCCCCCAAAAGGGGCGGGAAGGCGCAGGCAAGCCACGACCCGCAAGTCAGGAGACCTGCCATCTTCAACGTAACTCGACCCGGGCGGGGTGTCCGGAGGAGGCTGAAGATGATCCACCGGCGCAACCCGCCACTGGTCCTTGTCAGACTTTTCTGTGCCCCGTCCTTTTGCGGAGGGCATGGCAGAGATTATGAAGACAGGACAAGCAACCGCCCCGGCGGATAACCACAATATATTTTCACATAGGGTGCGTTGCCCGCATCTGGCCCAGCAATGCAGTTTTGGCGTGGCCCTGTGCGCGCGTCTGACGATCCATATGCGCTCTGGTCCGGCGGTGCTGCGATGATGACCTTGCCATCCGACCAATCCACAGGTCACCTGATCCTGTGCTTGTCGCAACCCAGCCTGTCTGCTGCCGACGAAGCACGCTATCTGGCGGCCCTGCACAATGCGGGTTGTGCCGCATTCGGCGGGCCGGTCACCGCCATCCGGCTTGAGGGCGGTGGCACCGATCTGGTCACAGCCTTGCGCGCCGCGCGCGACGGCGGCGCGACCCGTGTCCGCGTGCAGCCTGTGGGTTTTCCGATGGCGGCCAATATCCTTGCATGGTTGCCCGGCGCGGTTGCGCATTTCGCGCAGACTCAAGCCCAAGGGATGGTGATCGATCTGGCCGATGCGCCTGCCGGCCCCGAGGCCGCAGCAGGCCTTGTTGCCAGCGCGCTGCAAGCGCCCGCGCGCGATGCTGCATTGGCAAAGCCAAGTTTGGGCAAACCGGGCTGGCAGTTCGTGCCTGACCATGACACCCATATCCTTGTCTGCACCGGACCGCGCTGCGCCTTTCGTGGCGGCGGCACCTTGCTGGTGCGGCTCAAAGCGATGCTAACCGAGCAGGGTCTGTCGGACCGTTGCCTGACAACCAGCACCGGGTGCCTGTTTCCCTGCAATCAGGGGCCGGTCCTTGCACTTTACCCCCGCAACCTTTGGTTCGCTATTCCGGACGAGACCGCCCTGCGCGCGCTGGTCCGCGAAGTGATCGGCAAGGGAGGCGATCTGCCCCATCTGCGACTTGCCCGGCGACCAGCCCGCGCGGTGCAACCTGTTTCCCAATCCCTCTGAACATGAAAAAGGACCCTTTGATGTTATTCCCCTCATTGCCGCGCCGCCGTTTGTTGGCTGCCTTGGCCCTGTCACTGACCTGCGCGCTGCCGCTGCAGGCGCAGTCGGACACACCTGCGCTTCGCATTGCGACATCGTTCAGTATCGGCAGCATGAATCCGTGGGAAGACGGTTTCTGGATGCAGGAATTCGGGCAGGCAGAATTGTTGATGCAGTTCCGCGAGGATGGCCAGCACCACCCGTGGTTGCTGGAAAGCCTGACCAACCCGGACCCGCTGACATGGGTCCTGACCTTGCGTGACGGGCTGACCTTCCAGAACGGCAAGATAGTTGACGCCGCAGCCGCCCTTGCCGCGATCGAGGCCGCGCTGGAACACTCCAGCGCCGCACAGGGTGCCGTTCCTGATGGTGCCAGCTTTACCGTCACCGGCCCGCTGGAAATCACGCTGACCACGACCGCCCCCTGGCCCGAAGTGCCCGGTGTGCTGGCGGACGAGGCCGTATTCCTGATCCTTGACGCCGAGGCGGTGGCCGCGGTCGGCGACGACTGGCCCGCGCTTGTGGGTGCGGGCATCTATACCGGCCCCTACGAAGTCACGGCCCTGACCGATCAGGCGATGACCGCAACGGCCTATGACGGCTATTGGCAAGGGACACCGGCGCTGCCGTCCCTGACGGTCAGCTTTGTCGCCGACGCCAACGCGCGCATTCTGGCCGTGCAGAACGACGAGGCGGATATCGCGCTTTATCCCCCGCTTGCAGCAAGGCCCGCAGTTGATGCGACACCGGGTGCGCATTTCAATGTCGGCGCGCTCGGGACTGGTGGGTTCATCGGGTTCATGAACGTCAAGACCGGCGTGATGACGGATGCTGATGTGCGTCGCGCGGTGTTGCACACCATCGATTACCGCGAAATCGCCGAGGATGTGTTCCGCGGCGGTCTGGCGCAGGCAACGTCGTTCTATGCCGCAAACCTGCCTTTCGCGCTGGAAAACTACAGCACCAATCTGGATGCCGCGGCCACGATGCTTGACGCGGCAGGCTGGGTCGCGGGGCCGGACGGTATCCGCACGAAGGACGGCGCGCGGCTGGAAATCACGCTGGCAATCTATCCGCAGCAACCCGATCTGGTGCCCCTGTCCACCGCCGTGCAGGCGCAGCTCGCCCGGACGGGGATCGCCGCGACTGTTGTGTCCTTCGACGGGATCAACGACGCGCTGTTGAGCGCTGAAAACAGGTGGGATTTGGCTATCGTCAGCTCCGGCACTGCCGGATACGGCAAGGTGCAGACCTTTCTTGACGGCTATCTGCTGCCGGGGGCACGCCGCAACTATGGCGGCTATGAAAACGCCGAAATCACGGACATCGTGCAGGCGCTCGCGACCGAGGCCGACCCTGATGCACGGCTGACTATGCTGCACCGCATCCAGACAATCCTCTGGGACGAAGAACCGTATGCCTTTGCTTTCAACACCCACAAAGGCCGAGTGATCGTGAACGACCGCTACGCCTGCTATCAGCCGGGCTATGCGCTCTATCACGTGTCGTGGCAGACGGCCCCTTGTGAGTGATGCCGCCACCATAACGCACCGGCGCTGGCGATCCGTCGCCCGCGCCCCTGCAACCCGGATCGCGCAGGCGGGCCTGTCGGTGGTGGGCGCGAGCCTGCTGGTCTGGGCAATGATGCCGCTTGCGCCCGGTGATCCGGTGAACATGATCCTTGCCGCCCGCCGGATCGAGGAGCCGACGCTGGAGCAGATCGTGGCCCTGCGCGCGCGGCTGGGCACGGACCTGCCGCTGTGGCAACAA
>DAIMZH010000098.1:0-7219 GCA_036734105.1 Azoarcus sp.
CGCCAGACCGAGCAGGGGCTGAAAGAGGTCCGAGGAATCTGGGCTAAACCGGAAAACCACCGAAAAATCAAGGAAGCCGCCGCAAAACAAATCAAGCCCGCCTAGTGCGGGTTTTTTTGCGCCCCCCTCACCCCTGTAGGGTTGGACCAGTAGGGCTCGCTTCGAAACAATCGGAGCATGGAAAAGCCAAAGGCACAAGTCCGCCCGAAAAAGACCGCGAAAGCGGATACAGGCGTTGCGCCTCAGAAAAAGAAAGACGACGCCGCATCAATCAAGCCGCTTATCTGCCAGAAGCTCGCAGAAGGAATGCCGCTTAGGGAGATTTGCAGGACTTATCCAGGGATGCCAGCTTGGCGAACTGTTTATGACTGGATGGATGTTGACCAAGCGTTTGCCACAGCCATCGCGCGCGCGCGTAATATAGGTCACGACGCAATTGCAGAACAAACCATTGACCTGATTGATGCGGTTCCAGAGCGAGGGCGTGACGGCAAAATTGATCCAGGCTGGGTTGCCCATCAGAAACTTAGGGCCGAACACCGCCTAAAGCTGCTGGCGAAGTGGAACCCTAAGCGCTACGGTGACAAGGTAACAAACGAGCACACTGGCGCCAATGGTGGTGCAATTCAAGTCGAAAGCCGGGTGACATTCGTTCGCCCAGCGCCACGGGTAGAGGATTGAAATGAGCGATGTTGTTTCGCTCGACCTGACTTTGCCTGAAAAACTGGGGCCGCTTTATCGCCCCAAGCGGTACAAGGTGATGCACGGTGGCCGTGGTGGCGGTAAATCCCATGGCGTGGCTCAGGTGCTCTTGGATTTAGGCGCCAGGGCTCAACTTCGCATTCTCTGTGCGCGTGAGATTCAAAAATCCATGCGTGATTCCGTGCATCGATTGCTCAAAGACTACATTGTCAAGTTGGGCATTGAATCGTTCTACGAGGTGCTGGATACAGAGATACGCGGGATCAACGGCACTCTGTTTCTTTTCACGGGACTGCAAAGCCACACGGTCGATTCGATCAAGTCATTTGAGGGTGTGGATATCGTTTGGGTTGAAGAGGCCCACGGGGTCAGCAAAAAAAGTTGGGACACCCTGACGCCCACTATTCGTAAAGAGGGCTCTGAAATCTGGGCGACATTGAACCCAGACATGGAGACTGACGAGACTTGGCAACGGTTCATTTCCACGCCATCACCGGATACGTGGGTCGCAGAAGTCAACTGGCGTGACAACCCGTGGTTCCCCGGGGTGTTGGAAGACGAGCGATTGAAGGCCAAACGGTCGATGCTCAAAGAGGACTATGAGCACATCTGGGAGGGCAAGCCGCGCCGTGTGGCCGCTGGTGCAATCTACCGGCATGAGATCGAGCACCTTTATGCCGACAACCGGGCTGCCCGAGTTCCTTACGATTCAAAACTCCCGGTTCACACGGTTTGGGATTTGGGTTGGAATGACTCAATGACGATTGCCATGGTCCAAGTTGGGCCGATGGACGTCCGGATCATTGATTACATCGAAGACAGCCACCGGACACTTGATTACTACATCAACGAATTGGAAAAGCGCCCTTATCGATGGGGCACGGATTACCTGCCGCACGATGGCGCAACCAAAAACTTTCAGACCGGGCAAAGCACAGAGCAGGCTTTGAAAGGTTTGGGTCGCAGGAAAGTCAGGTGTTTGCCCGCATTGAATGTCGAAGAAGGCATCAAGTCCGCCCGCATGATGTTCCCGCGAACCTACTTCGATGCGAACAAGACCGCACGGCTTCTGGAATGCCTCAAGCGCTATCAACGGCAGATCAACGCATCGACAAAAGAGCCTATGGGGCCATTACATGATGAATTTAGCCATGGTGCCGACTGTTTCCGGTACGTGGCTATGTCGTCAGAGATGATGCGCCGGGACAGCATCCCTCAAAAACCCATTGCCCAGCAACAATGGACACCCCTGGACCCGGAAATAGGATACTGACATGGACGAAAAAGACACCGCCGAGCCAGGGTTGAAGGAAACATTCCTCATCAACTTGCTTTCCAAGCGCTCTGAGGCCATTGGTGGACGTGCTGCGTCTGGCATTGAGATCGAATGGCACGAAGACGAGGAACACTATCAAGGCATTGATGACGCCAATCGGCAGTACCAAAACACCTGGGCGATGAACCAGCCCAAACGCTGGGCAGAAACAGGACAGAGCGCAGGCAATCAGCCGACGCGCTCCGTTGTGTTCCTGAACATCACCCGGCCTTACGTTGATGCGGCCAGCGCGCGCATCTCCGACATGCTGATGCCGACTGATGATCGTGCATGGGCGCTCAAACCCACACCGATTCCAAGGCTGTCTCAAGCCGATGTGATGATGCTGGGTGGACCGCAGCGCGCGCAGGAGTTGATTGAGGCGATCAAAGAGGAGGCCAAGCAAAAATCAGAACGGGCACAGGCCCAGATTGATGACTACTTGGTCGAATCCAACTTTCAGGGCGAAGTGCGCAGACACATTGAAGACTCCGCCCGGATCGGTTCGGGTGTTCTCAAAGGCCCATTCCCGAATCGCAAGGAATTCAAGGTATCGCTGCAAGGCCCGGACGGCACGATTCAGCGCCAAGCGATCACGGAGATTCGGCCAGGGTCGAAACGGATTGACCCGTGGAACCTGTTTCCAGACCCATCATGTGGCGACTCAATCCACAACGGCAGTTATATCTGGGAGCGTGAATACCTGAGCGCGAGGCAGATCAAGGAAATGGTCTTGATGCCAGGCTACGACCGCGACGAACTCATCAAGGCGATTAAGGAAGGCCCAAGCCTCACATCGGCCAGAGAAGCGACCGAAGCCACCGGCAAGCGCTCAGAAGAACAGTTTGAGATGTGGATTTTCCACGGCAATTGCGATTCCGAGCAGTTGCGCGCAATGGGTGTGGAGATTGAGAACGACGACGACAAACTTCCTGCAATGGCGGTGGTCATCAATGACCGGCTGGTAAAGGTCACGCTGTCGGCCATGGATTCGGGTGAATTTCCGTATGACGTGCTGGCTTGGCAATACCGACCCGGATCGCCATGGGGAATGGGTGTAGGCCGTCAGATTCGCACGGTGCAGCGCATGCTCAATGGTTCAGTGAGGCCCATGATGGACAACAGCGGTCTATCCGCAGCGCCTCAGATCATCCTGGGCAATGGGGTTGTGCCGGTTGATGGCAAGTACTCGCTTTATGGCGGCAAGATGTGGCGCACCGAACCTGACGTGACGAACGGTGATGCCCGAGCGGCTTTCAGTGCGTTTGTCGTGCCATCGGTTCAGGCTGAAATGATGAACATCATCAATTTCTCGCTCAAGATGGCGGAAGACGTTACAGGCATGCCCGCCATGTTGCAGGGGATTCGTGGGGATGCGCCCGATACGCTGGGCGGCATGCAGATGCAGAACAACAACGCAACCAGCGTATTACGACGCCTTGCCAAGCGATTTGACGACTACATCACCCGACCGCACATCAAGCGGTACTACGAATGGATCATGCAGTACAGCGATGACGATTCGATCAAGGGTGACTTTGAAATCGAGGTCCGCGCATCCTCTGCACTGGTCGAGCGCGAAGCACAACAGCAGTTCCTGATGCAGTTGCTGGCGGCCTCTGTCAATCCAGCCTACGAAATCAACCCGGCCAAACTGGCGCGCGAACTCATCAAGGGCCAGCGCATGGACCCGAAGGCGATCCAGTTCACGGACGAGGAGAAGGCCAGCATGCAGCAGGCCCCGGACCCAATAGCGCAAGCTCAGTCGCAATTGATCGCAGCGCAAACCGAAAAAGTCAAGGCAGAGACGGCGACAAAGAACGTCGAAGGCATGTTCAGCGCTTCACAAACCGGCATGAACATTGCCCAGATGCCTCAACTGGCGGCTACCGCCGATGCCATCTGGAAATCAGCAGGCGGCGAAGACAAGGACGCGCCCCCTGCAATTCCCTCAATTGAACAGCCGATGGACGTGGAGCCAGAGACCAATACAAACCCCTTGACTCCCGCGAATCCCGACTCACCCCTTGTAGGGTTACGCGATGGAATAAAAGGGGGGTAATCTATGCGTGTGGAAATAGAACCGAAGTCCGAAACATGGAAATCAGTCGAAGCACATGCGAACGCGCGCCTCCACGGGCTGCGCCTTCAAAACGATGTGATTGGGATTGATGCGCTGGCAACAGCGGTAATCCGTGGTCGGATCGCGGAATTGAAAAACCTTCTGGCGCTTGCAAAGGCCCCGGATATTGACGCCGACGACAATCCGCCGATGGTGGTTTGACCTTGGCAGCAGAAAGGACATATGAGCGCACCGCAAAACAGCGAAGAAGCAGCATTTCTCGCAGGATTCGCAGGCGATAACGGCACCGAGCCAGCCCCCGCCCCCGTGGCCGAGGCAACAACCGATGCACCGAACACGCCAGATGAGTCCAACGTCGAATCGCAATCGCAGGAAGCCGAGGCTCCGAAAGAGCCACAAGCCGAGCCTGCAAAGATTGCTGGATTCACGGAGGATGAGCTTCGGAACTTGCTTGCCAGGGTGGCAAAGGTGGATGAACTCGAAACCAGTCTGAGGAAAGCGCACGGGAAACTGGGCGAACTCAATGGACGGTTGCAGGAGAAGGAAAAGGCCCCGGTGCAAAAAGCATCCGAGCCTGAAATGGACCTCTCCCATATCGAGGAAGACTATCCAGACATTGCCGCGTGGGTGCGTAAGCAGTTGGAATCCAAAGAGCCAGCAAAAGACGAGCAACCCGTTCAGCAACAACCGCAACAACCTACCTCAGTGGATGGTGCAACGAACGAGATGATCGAGCTGGCATTGATGGACCGTCTGCACAAAGGTTGGCGGGAGAAAGTGCAAAGCCAGGAATTCAACCTTTGGCTTGCTGCGTCAGGCGAAGAAACGCGGGACACGTACCAGACGGCTGCAACAGCCGATGAACTTGGGCCTGTTATCTCAGGGTTTGACAAGTGGCAAGAATCCAAAGGCGCGCGAACCAAGACGGCCAATGATCGACTCGAAAGAGCGATGACGCCAACGGGAAGCGCAGGAAAACCGAAGGTTGCACCTTCCGCCGAAGACGCATTCTTGACCGGCTTCAAGTCGGTATTCGCCCGATAAAGGGCAGAAGGAAAAATCATGGCTCAATTTATGACTGGCGCTCCCGCCGAACGAATTGGCAAACTCAAGGGCGAAATCCTCGCCCATGCAGTCCATGCCGAAGTGCTGGGTATCACCGGCATGCAACGCGCGATTCCCAAAAACAACGGCAAAACCGTTGTGTATCGCCGCTACCTGCCCTACGGTGCTGCCAACACCAACTTCAACACCCGCAACCGCCCGGCTGCTGCTGTCGCTGCGCATGAGTTGTCCGAAGGTGTGACGCCCGACGCCAACACCCTCGTGCCGCAGGACATCACCGTGACGCTCAAGCAGTACGGTTGCCTGTACCAACTGACCGACATGGTGGCCGACACCTACGAGGATGACGTGCCCAAGGAGATGACCAAGCAGTGTGGCGAGCGCATCGGTCTGGTCCGCGAGATGATCCGATACGGCATCGTCAAAGCCTGCTCCAACGTGTTCTATGCCGGTGGCGCTTCGCGCGTTGCCGTGAACACAAAGATCTCGCTGACGATTCTGCGCAAAATCTCGCGCAACCTCCAGGCGAACCACTGCAAGCGCGTGACCGGCATTCTGGCCCCGACGCCCAACATCGCTACCCAGCCAGTGGAAGCGGCCTATTTGGTGTTCGTGCACTCGGACGCCGAAGCCGACATCCGCGATCTGCCAGGGTTCGTTCACATCAGCGAGTACAGCAACCGCAAGCCGGTAAGTCCGCATGAAATCGGTTCGTGCGAGAACTTCAGGTTCATCACCTCGCCCGAGTTGGCACCCTACGCCGCCGCTGGTGCGAATGTGGGCGCAACGGGCATGCTGTCGGCTGGAGGTGTCAATGTGGACGTGTACCCGTTTGTCCTGTGCGGTGAAGACGCCTGGGGCCAAGTCACTTTGCGCGGTTCGGATGCCGTTGACCCGACCTACATCCCGGCAGGGACCAAGGACAAGAGCGACCCGCTGGGCCAGCGCGGCTACGTGGGCGCCAAGTTCTACATGCAAGCCACCCTGCTGAACGAAGGCTGGATGGCCGTTGCTGAGGCTGGCGTGACCGCTCTGTAACAACTAGGGGGCTTCGGCCCCCTTTTCTGATCCCCGTCACATCGAAGCGAGCAACTAAATCCACCCCCCGGTTCACGCCGGGGTGTTTTTCACACAACGGAGACCTTAATGGCACGACCCCGCAACATTGATGCAACCGCCCAATATCTGGGCAATACAAACCCCGTGATGGTCGGCGAAATTGGCCGTGGTGATGTGGACGAAATCGAAAAGGTTGTCTCGATGGACGCTGCACACTTGGAAGCCTTCATGAACGAGCCCGTCATCATTGTTGTGATGAGTTCCGGCATGGAGAACGAAACCGACATGGTGCAAGTTGGCGTCAATGGCGTGACCCAATTCATGCTGCGCGATGAGCCGATCACGGTCAAACGCAAGTACGTTGAGCGACTGGCCCGCTGCAAGCAGACCGATTTTTCGCAGACGCTGGACGACCGGCTTGGCGAACAAATGAACTCCCTGCGCCGCCGCCATGCGCTGCGTTACCCCTTTTCTGTGATCCAGGACGACAACCCCAAGGGTGGCGCTTGGCTCAAGCAGATTTTGGCTGAACCTGTCTGATCGCTATGACACTGGCCGAACTGATCGTCATGTACCGGGCGCAAGCGTTTGACAACGCCGAGCCTTATTTTTGCTCTGACGAGCTGCTGACGATCTATGCCAACGAAGGCCAGGACGAGGCGTGCAGGCGTGGTGAATTGCTGCGCTCTGCTTCTGCAAGTTTCTGCACACTGAGCTTTGCCGCCAATGATGAGTCGGTGGCTTTGGACCCCCGCATCATTCGCATCAAGTCAGCGCGCGTCAACAACAAGACCGTCGCCGTGGTGTCTTCCGACCAGATGGACGATCTGTTCCCCGAGTGGATGGACGACACCAGCCGCTGCGAACCGACGCACTTGATTGAAGGTGTGGACACGGGCCGGTTGAACCTCTGGCCGCGACCGGCTCAATCTGGCGTGGTCAAGTTGAGGGTGCACCGCTTGCCACTCGAAAAGATGGCGAACGAGACAGACGAG
>DAIMZH010000099.1:0-6800 GCA_036734105.1 Azoarcus sp.
CCCGGTTGATTTCCGTGTCCAGCCCAATCAAGGCCTCGGCCAGCAACTCACGCCCTGGGTCAGATTGTTCGACTATCGTTTGCGGCGCTGTGGCACCGGCCAGCGAGCCTTCGTCGACAATATCGGTCAGAACCGGCAGGTCGTCGTCATCGGTTTCGGCCCGGTAAGGCGCGCTCGTCGTACGGCTGGCAGTGTGACGCCGTTTGAGTAGCTCATCTGCTTTTTTGAGAAGATAGTCAGCTTCTTCCAGATCGGGGTCAGGGGCGCCTGGATAGGGAGAACGCTCAGAGTTCACAGTCGCTCCCGGGTTTCAGTGTCGAAGGCAACCAGCTCGTAGCCCAGCCCCTTGTAATGCTTCCAGCGTGACCGCGCGGGCAGAACGTCCTCCGGGTCGGTGCCGACAATCTCGACCAACATCCGGAAGCCATCACATGGTTCCGGGTCACGGGCAAGATTGATCAACACATCGCGGTGAGGCCAGTTGTTGCTTGCGCCAGCGTGGGTAATCAGCACTGGCGTCTGAGCCGCCAGCGCCGAATCGGCCAGCACATGTGGGATGAAGCTGCCGGCATCGAAGGTCCACAGCAAGGTGTCGATTTGCCGTGCACTGTCGGCGTCGGCGGCTCTTATCACCAGCTTGCGGCCGCTGCCGAACGCGCTCACCGCCAGCTCACAGGCGGTGTGCAGCGGCCGATGTGCGTTGTGATAGAACTGCGCCTTTGGCATTCGACTCATCTCCCGGGCAGGCTGGCTGGCACCAGCAAGGTGCCAGCCGTCTTAGCGCGATCAAACTGCGGCGGTTGCGCGCTGTATCAGGAACTCGGCCAGCAGTGGCACCGGCCTGCCGGTGGCCCCCTTGGCGTCGCCGGACACCCAGGCAGTGCCGGCGATATCCAGATGCGCCCATTTGTAGTTTTTGGTAAACCGCGACAAAAAGCAGGCGGCCGTAATGGTGCCGCCAAAGCGCCCACCAATGTTGGCCATGTCGGCAAAGTTGCTCTTGAGCAGCTCTTGGTAGTCGTCCCAGATCGGCAGTTGCCACACCCTGTCGCCGGAACGCATGCCGCAGTCGACCAGCTCGCTGGCCAGCGCGTCGTCATTGGCCATCAGGCCGCTCGGGATTTTACCCAGCGCGATGATGCAGGCGCCGGTGAGGGTGGCCATGTCGATGACGCAGTCAGGCTTGAAGCGCTCGGCGTAAGTCAGCGCATCGCACAGAATCAACCGACCTTCAGCGTCGGTGTTGAGAATCTCAATGGTCTGGCCGCTCATCGACGTGACCACGTCACCCGGCTTGCTGGCATGCCCGCTGGGCATGTTCTCGCAGGCTGGCACGATTCCGACCACATTGATTGGCAGCTTCATGGTGGCGAGCGCCTTAAAGGTGCCAATTACCGTGGCAGCGCCGCACATGTCGTACTTCATCTCGTCCATTTCGGCACCGGGTTTGAGCGAGATGCCGCCGGTGTCAAAGGTGATGCCCTTGCCAACCAGCACGATGGGCTGCGTGTCCGGTTTGCCGCCCGCGTAGTCCATGATGATGAACTTTGGCGGCTGTATCGAGCCCTTGGCGACAGACAGCAAGGAACCCATGCCGAGCTTTTCCATGTCTTCAAGCTCAAGCACTTCAACCTTGAAGTCCATGCTCTTGCCCAGCTCAATGGCAGTCTCTGCCAGATGTGTCGGTGTGCAGAAGTTGCCGGGCAGGTCGCCCAGCTCGCGGGTCAGTGCCATGCCCTGTGCCGTGGCATGGCCATGATCGACCGCACGCTGAACGGCCTCATCGGGCTGGGTGGCGGTGATCAGCGCAATGCTTGAGGCACCGCGCTTTGGCGCCTTCTCTGATTTGGTCTGGTCATAGCGATAAGTGGCGTCTGCCAGCATTCTGGCAAGCAACTGGGCAAGCCAGGCAGCATCACGACCGGGCAGTGAGAGCTCGGGCAGGCACACTGCAGCTTCGCCACTCGGGCCGTTTGACAAGGCTTTTGCCGCCGCCGCAAACGCATCACGCAAGGCCTTCTCGTTAAAACCATCCTGCTTGCCAAGGCTGACCAGCAGCAAGCGCTCGCAACTGGTACCCGGCATTTCGTAAAACGACAAAGCTGCTCCCGCCTTGCTTTCAAGGTCTCCGCGCTCGATGGCGCGCGAGATGCGCTTGTCGCAGGCTGCATCCAGACTGGCGGCAGCCCCTTGTGCGGGTTGATCTGCATGATTGAAAACCACGAGCGTGCCGGTTGTCAGCTTCTCTGGGGTGGCGGTCTTTATGGTAAATTCCACGACTACTCCTTCATTTGATATGCGGCGCATGACCTCTGCTGATTATGGCCCTTGCGTGATGTGCCGTCAAAATGCGCCTGCTGGCGCTCACTTATTGATCGCGTTCGCCACATGATATTTCGCCGTGCCATCAGGCGCGAGTTTCGCCATGCATCGGCTGGCGTGTTCGTGGCCTTGTTTGCCATCTTGCTAACCATGGTGCTGATTCGCCTTCTTGGGCAGGCCGCGGGTGGCAGCGTGCCGGCAGATGCGGTCATGGCCCTGATCGGCTTTGGCGCGCTGGCCCGTCTGCCCATCATCCTCAGTCTCACCTTGTTCATCGGCGTGTTGCTGCCCTTGTCGCGTGCTTATCGCGACTCCGAGATGGTGGTCTGGTTTGCTGCTGGTCTGCCGCTGACTGCCTTCATCCGGCCAGTGCTGCAGTTTGCCGTGCCGGTGGTGCTGGTCATTGCCTCGCTGACGCTGTTTGTCACGCCCTGGGCTAACATGCAGGCAGAGGCCTATCGTACCGCCATGGAAGAGCGCGACGACAGCAGCCGTGTCGCACCCGGCATTTTTCGTGAGTCTGCCGGTGGTCAACGAGTGTTTTTTGTCGAAAGCGGCTCGGCAGAGGAGGGGCGCTTGCGCGGCGTGTTTGTGGTGTCCGAGCAGGGTGACGACTTCACCATGCTGGTGTCGCAAACCGGTTCGGTGGTGGTGGATGAACGCGGCGACCGCTTTGTCATCCTGGACGAGGGCCGCCGCTACGATGGCACGCCAGGCACCGCCGGGTTTCGTGTGGTGGAGTTCGAGCGCTATGAGGTGCTGATCGAGGCCAGCCAGCCAAGAAGCCCGACCGTCAGAACCAAGGCCACTCCCACGCTGGAGCTTTTGCAATACCGTGACAACCTCAGGGCCATGGGCGAAATCGCCAGCCGCATCGGCCTGCCGATAGCCGCCCTCATGCTGGCCTTGCTCGCCATCCCGCTGTCGTTTGTCAACCCGCGTGCCGGTCGAAGTGCCAACCTGATGATGGCGGTGCTGGCTTTTCTGCTTTACAGCAACGTCATCAGCCTGTCCGAAGCCTGGATAACACAAGGGCGCCTCAGCTTTGCCCTGGCCGTTCTGATGCCGCATGTGGTGGTTGCCGCGCTGCTGGTGTTGCTGTTTTATCGGCGTCTGGCGGTGTCACCGTTCTGGAGGGCGCGGGCATGAGCAGCGTGTTGTTTCGTTATCTGGCCCGCGAGGTCATCGCCGCCACCCTGCTGGTGCTGGTAGCGTTCTTGGGCCTTTTTGCTTTTTTTGATGTGGTCAATGAGCTTGATGCCATCGGTCAGGATGGCTATGAGATACAGCACGCCTTGATCTACGTTGCCTTGTTGCTGCCGGGTCGTGTCTATGAGCTGATGCCAATCGTGGTTTTGATTGGCACCCTGTATGCACTGACCGCGCTGGCACAGCACTCCGAGATCACGGTCATGCGGGCCTCTGGCATGTCGACATCCCACCTGTTGCGATTGCTCGGCACGGTCGGCCTGCTGTTCGTAGCCACCACTTTTATATTTGGCGAATATGTCGCGCCACCGGCTGAGCGAAGCGCCCAGCAGTGGCGATTGATGTCAACCGGCTCTGCGGTGTCCTCCGAGTTGCGCACAGGGCTGTGGGTGAAGGACGGCAACAGGGTGGTCAACGTGCGCACCTTGCAGCCAGACCGCAGCATGGAGGGCGTGCGGATTTTCGAGTTTGACGAGCAGCGAAGCTTGAAAACGCTCAGCGAGGCACAACTCGGGCTGTATGACTCGCAAGGCAAGATATGGCGCTTCACCGATATCGTACAAACCCGCTTTCTGGGCGATCGAACCGAGTTGCTGCAGGTTGAGTCCATGGATTGGCGCTCCGATCTGTCGCCCGAAGTGCTGAGTGTGCTGATGGTGACGCCTGAGCGCATGTCGGTGGCGGCCTTGTTCGCCTATATCCAGCACCTGCATGACAACCAGCAAAACGCCGACCGCTTTGAAATCGCCTTGTGGAAGAAGATTGTCTACCCGTTTGCCGTGCTGGTCATGATGGCGCTGGCAGTGCCCTTTGCAATGGGGCATGCACGCACCAGCGCAGTCAGCGTCAAGGTGTTTATCGGCGTGATGCTGGGGGTAGGGTTTTATCTGCTAAACGGCTTGTTCTCCAACCTTGGCGTGATTCGTGGCTGGAGCCCTGCGTTTTCTGCCCTCGCGCCCAGCATCATGTTTCTGGCCGCCGCCGCAGTTTTGCTGGCGCTGGTGGAGCGGCGCTGAAAGTCGACCAAAACAGGCCACGCATTCCGATAAGGGCTGCGCGCTCATGCGTTGCTTTGCGCTGCTGCTCAGTTGCTGTCAGCGCTCCAGGTCGATAGTTTCAGCGTCCCCCGCGCCGTCTTAGGCAAGCGTGCCCGAGAATTTTACGTAGACCGCCCTGTCGCGATAGTCTGCCGGGGCCTCCAGGCGGTAAGTGTGCGATAAATTGAGTACCCAATAAATCAACATGGAGAAGGCCATGAGCCTGCGGATCGGTATGCGCGAACTACGTGCGAAACTAGCCGACTATTTGGAGTCTTCCACCCCGATCGAGGTGACACGGCACGGCCAGACTATCCGCTTCTATATCCCTGTGCCCAAACAACCAAACCAGTCAGAACGGGCTGCGCTTGTCGAGGCCGGGCGACGTATGCAGGAAGAAATGCTGCGGCTGGGCATTACTGAAGAGGAACTATCGGGCGATTTCAAGGTTTGGCGCAAGGCGCAGGATGCAGCATAAGCGACTTGTCGTCGACGCCACCGGTTACAATCCCCCACTTGCCAATTGCATGAACCGGGCCGCCCATGACTGCCGCTGACTCTACACCCGCTGCCGACGCAGCCATCGAAGCCTTCATTCAGCGTTGGCATCAGGCGGGAGGCAGCGAGCGGGCCAACTATCAGCTTTTTCTCACCGAACTGTGCGAGCTGCTGGGCTTGCCCCGGCCAGACCCGGCGGGAGACGACACCCGCGACAACGCCTATGTGTTTGAACGCCGGGTGCTGATGCGCCAACCCGACGGCAGCGCCAGCCACGGCTTTATCGACCTCTACCGGCGCGCCGCCTTTGTGTGCGAAGCCAAGCAGACCGGGCGGGCGCTGGACACCTCCGGCTGGGACAAGGCCATGCTGCGCGCCCACAACCAGGCCGACCAATACGCCCGCGCACTGCCGCCTGAAGAAGGCCGACCGCCCTTCATCGTGGTGGTCGACGTCGGCCGCAACATCGAGCTCTACGCCGAGTTCAGCCGCTCAGGCGCCACCTACACGCCTTACCCCGACCCGCGCAGCCACCGCATCCGGCTGACCGATCTGCGCCTGCCCGACATTCGCGAGCGGCTGCGCGCCGTGTGGCTGGACCCACTCAACCTCGACCCCGCCCGCCGTTCGGCACGCGTTACCCGCGAGATTGCCGACCGACTGGCAAGGCTGGCCAAATCGCTGGAGGCCGACGGCCACGCCCCGCAGCATGTCGCCGGGTTTCTGATGCGTGCCTTGTTCACCATGTTTGCCGAAGATGTCGGCCTGCTGCCGTCGCGCAGTTTTCACGACCTGCTGTGCAGTCTGCGCGAATCACCCAACACCTTTGCCCCCATGCTGGAACACCTGTGGCAGAACATGAACGCCGGGGGTTTCTCGCCGATTTTGCGCAGCAAGGTGTTGCGCTTCAATGGCGGGCTGTTTGCCGACGCCAGCGCCATTCCGCTGGGACGCGACCAGCTCGACCTGCTGATTCAAGCCGCCGAAGCCGACTGGCGCTATGTTGAACCCGCCATCTTCGGCACCCTGCTGGAGCGCGCCCTCGACCCGCATGAGCGCCACAAGCTCGGTGCCCATTACACCCCGCGCGCCTATGTCGAAAGGCTGGTGCTGCCGACTGTCATCGAACCGCTGCGCGCCGAATGGCGAGAGGTGCAGGCCGCCGCGCTGGCCTTTGAACAACAAGGCAAACACCGCGAAGCGCTGGCCGAAATCCTCAGCTTTCATCACCACCTGTGCCAGCTCCGGGTGCTTGACCCGGCCTGCGGCAGCGGCAATTTTCTGTATGTCACGCTGGAACACCTCAAGCGCCTCGAAGGTGAAGTGTTCACCCTGCTCGACGACCTGGGGCAATCGCAGGGCTTGCTGCAAATGCAGGGCGTCACCGTCGACCCGCACCAGTTTCTCGGCCTCGAAATCAACCCCCGCGCCGCCCGCATTGCCGAAATGGTGTTGTGGATAGGCTATCTGCAATGGCATTTCCGCACCCACGGCTCAGTCACCCCGCCCGAGCCGGTGCTGCGCGACTTCCACAACATCCAGCACCGCGACGCCCTCATCGACTACGCCCGCGCCGAGCTCATCACCGACGAGCACGGCAAGCCAGTCAGCCGCTGGGACGGCACCAGCTACAAACCCAGCCCGGTGACCGGCGAACCCGTGCCGGACGAAACCGCCACTGTGCCGCAGTATCGCTATATCGACCCGCGCCAGACCGCTTGGCCAGAAGCCGAC
>DAIMZH010000100.1:0-6779 GCA_036734105.1 Azoarcus sp.
CGAACCGGAGTCAGTTTTACGATGAAATACACACTTGTCCTGTACATTGACGAAACCTGGCCAGCGCGCCGGGACTGCCCTTGGGTGCTGCTTGACGCACGCAACAAGGTGGCGGAACAAGGCTGCTCGGCACCGGCCCACTGGCCAGCGGCGGGCTCCTGCGTGCTTGTGCTAGGCGCAGGGCAATGCGTGCAGCACAGCGTGCGCCTGCCGCGCAGCGGTCGCCGCGAAGAACCCGCGCTGCTGCGCTATGCACTGGAAGAAAAGCTTGTCGACGATGTCGAGCAACAGCATTTTGTGGTCGCGCACCGTCACGCTGACGACGAGGGGCTGAAGCTCAGCGTACTGGTCGTTGCCAAGGCGCGCATGCGACAGTTGCAGACCGAGCTAGATGCGCTAGGGCGTGCGCCCGACAAGATGATCACCGAGTTGCAGATACCCGCGCTGCTCCACCCCGGTGACTGGTCGCTGGTGGTCGGCCCCACCGACGCGCTGGTTCTCAGCGCCGACGGTGACCCCGCGATGCAGCTTGACCCGGCAAGCGCAGGGGCAATGGTGTCGCTGCTGCTGCAGCAGGCGCGGGCACGCAACGACCAAACACCCAAGGCGCTGCGTATCCTGCTCACACCTGGCTCAGCCCATGCAGCGCTGCTGTCGTCGCTGGATGTCGGCATTGTGACTGAGCGTGACGATGCCTACCCATGGTGGCAGGTGACAGACCTCGCCGACGACTTGCTGCAAGGCGCTTTTGCGCCAGCACGACGCTCAGGTGGCCTGCTGTCACGCGTCAGGGCACCACTTGCAATTGGCGCCGCGGCGATTGTGGTGTTGCTCGTTGTCAGCCTGGTCGAGCTGTTTGTGATGCGCCACCAACTGGCCGATACAGAGGCCAGAATGCAGCGCACCTTTGCCACCGCGGTGCCCGGCGTGCCTGCCATTGCCCCATCGATTCAACTGCGTCGCGAGCTTGACCTGCGCCTTGCGGCCCACGGGCACCTCCGACACGATGACTTTCTGATGCTGCTCGACGTGCTCACCGAAACTGCTGGCGGCAGCATCCGGGGCCACATAGATGCCCTCGAATACGACGAAGGCGTGCTGAAAGTCAGTGTCGACACAACAGCGATTGATGTTGCTCTGCTGGCTGCCCAACTACGCACGCTTGGCTGGCCCGCCGAACGCTCTGCCGAACATCCGCACACACTGACCCTGGACACAAGGCGAAACCCATGAATCTGACCAGCGATGGCATCAGACAGACCCTTGCCCGGCTCTCCCCGCGAGAGCGCACGCTCATCGGCTATGCAATCGCCGTGGTGTTGCTGGGCGGCACATGGTCACTTGTCGACTGGAGCCTGAGCGAGCGTGAACGGCTCGGTGCACGCTTGCCCGAGGCCCGCGCCGAGCTCAGCCGCATGCAGGCTGACGCAGCGCGCTTGCATGACCTATCCACCCGGCGGGCTCCCACCTGGCCGGACGCGGACCAGGCCCCCACAATCATCAGCGCGGCCGCCCGGGCCCAGGGCATCGCGGTCGACATGGAATCAACAGGCAACCGGCTGCAACTGAGTACGACAGGCGAGCCGGGAGCAGTGCTGATGATGCTCGCAAATCTGCAGGCCGACTTCGGACTGCGTTCGGTCAAGGTGGATCTTCACACCGAGAACGGCTCGTCCCGTTTCCGCATCGAACTGAGCACAGCGACACCGTGATGCGCGTCGTGCTGGCGATTGTCCTGGTTTGCCTGGTGGCCTTGGTGTGGCGTCCCCCGGTCGCGCTGCTTGATCACGCGATAAGCCATGCCAGTGACGGACGTGTTCGGCTGGCACTGGCCCAGGGTTCGCTGTGGCGCGGCAGCGGCACACTCGCCATCTCTGACGGTGAGGGTGTGCGGCCATTGCGCCACATCGCGTGGCACTTGAGGTCGGACCTGTTGGGCGCGGCACTTCACCTGGCGCTCTCCGAACACGGTCATCAGCAGGCGCGGATCAGCCTGACCCCGACCGGCGTCGAGTTTGAAATTGCCCGTCTGGAGCTGCCGGTTCGACTGCTCGCCAGCGCCTCGTCACACCCCGTGGCCCGTGCTGGCTGGAGCGGCAAGCTGATCACCTCCTCACCCGGCATGAGCTGCGACTGGGCTGCTCACTGCAGCGGGCGCATCGATCTGTTGTGGGAAGATGTGAGGCTGGCCATCGTGCCAGACCGCCACCTGGGCGACCACGCCATCGCGCTCACCGCCGAGGGCGAGCGCATCGCGGCGCAAGTTTCCACCTTGCGCGGCGACCTGCGCATAGAAGGCACAGGTGTGCTGGGCAAGGCGCAGCAGCCGAGCTTTCGCGCGCGTATCGAGGGTGACCCGGAAATCGTAGACCGCCTGCCCAACGTCATGGGGCGCAACGCGCGTCTCACCGGCACGCCCGGACAGGCCGACATCGTTCTGCCCTGACCCGTCCCTGTTACGGGGAGACGCAAAACCACCGCCTGCTGGTGCTGGCGACGATCGCCCCGGACCGCCACCGTCCAGCCCTGCCCACCTGCGGTCACGTCGCGGACTGATTTGCACAAGGTCATAAAACCATCACGCTGCTTTGTCAGAGTACGGTCACTGCCGCTACCCGCTTCATCCGTGGCGCAGTCTCCTTGCCTCTCCCCACATTATGGAGCTCTGATAAATGTTAGCCCTTAGCAGGATCACGGTTGCCGTAGGCGCAGCCCTTTTGAGTGCAGGCCTGTTGTCAGGCTGTGGCGGTTCATCGACCTCAAGCGACCCCAATGACGATACTTTCCGTTTGCAGCTTCTGCATTTTGCCGACGTCGATGGTGGCGGAACTGCGGCCATGTTCAACGTGAATGAGTTCTCTGCGCTGGTCAATCATTTTCGTAGCCTGGACCCGGCGAGGACACTGTTGATCAGCTCTGGCGACAACTATATTCCCGGGCCGATCTTTGAGGCCAGCCGGGATGCACGCATGGCGGCTGTTGTCGGCACCCCCGGGGCTGGACGTGGCGAGATCGTGATACAGAATCAGCTTGGCGTGCAAGCTTCGGCGGTGGGCAACCACGACCTGGATACCGGACCGTCGGGCTTCGCTGGCATCATCTCTCCAAGTGGCAGCTACCCCGGAGCCGAGTTTCCCTACCTTTCCGTGAATATTGACTTCTCCACCGATGCTGCTACCGCTCCGCTGGTGCAGGCAGCCCGCCAAGAGGCAAGTACCCTGCCCCCGGGATCGCTGACCAGCAGCACGGTCATCACCGTAGCCGGTGAAAGGGTGGGAATAGTGGGCGCGGTCACCCCGACGCTGCCCGCCATCACCTCGGTTGGCAACCTGACCCTGACGCCAAGCCCATTCACTGAAGATGCCGCCGGTTTTGATGCACTGGCCGCGCTTATCCAGAACGAGGTGGATGCACTGCAACAGGATGGCGTCAACAAGATCATTCTGACGGCTCACATGCAGCGCATCAACGTGGAACGCAATCTGGCAACACGCTTGCGCAATGTGGACATCATCATCGGGGGTGGCTCCAACACCATTCTGGCCGATGCCGATGATGTGCTGCGCCCAGGTGATGCTGCCGCCGAAACCTATCCGCAGCTTTTCACCAGCGCCAGCGGTGAACCGGTTCTGCTCGTCAACACCAATGGCGATTACACCTATCTGGGACGCCTGGTCGTGGACTTTGACCCAAATGGTGTGATCCTGACAGACCGCCTGAGCCCTGAAGCCAACGGTGCATGGGCCGCCACGCCAGCCGTGGTTGCCGAACTCGGCGCCCAGGCTATTCCGGAAGTGGTCGCGGTTGCCGATGTCGTTCGCGAAATTCTGGGCGAGCTTGACGGCAGCGCCTTTGGCATTACCAATGTCTTCCTGGATGGTCGCCGCACCCAGGTGCGCAGCCGCGAGACCAACCTGGGCAGCCTGTCTGCCGACGCCAACCTCTGGTATGCGTCAATCATGGACCCTGCAAACCCGCCGCTGGTGTCAGTGAAGAACGGCGGAGGCATCCGCTCTCACATTGGTCAGATCATCGTGCCACCCGGCTCTGACGACCGTGTCGACCTGTTGCCGCCAGCAGCCAATGATTTCGGAAAACCGGATGGCGGCATCTCGCAACTCGATATTCAGACAGCCTTTGCATTCAACAATGGGCTTGCCCTGGTGGACATGACCGCAGCCGAACTGCGCGACCTGATGGAAGAGCTGGTCAAGGGCAACTTTGGTCACACTGCAGGCTTGCGGGTGGAATTCAACCGTAACCTCAACGCCCGCAGCGATGGTGACGTCAATCAGGCTGCCGCCACCTCGGGCCAGCAGATCCGTAGCATGGAAGTCTGTCTGGGTGACTGGAACGCCGGCGCTTGCGATGGCGGATGGCAGAACCTGGTGGTTGACGGCGTCACACAGAACACCGGTCGCTCCTACCGTGTGGTGGCGCTGGACTTTCTTAACGCTTGCGCAGCACCGCCGGGGAGTGAGTTTGCCAGGCCCAACTGCGGTAGTGGCTGGCCTTTCAACGGTCTGGCCGATGCCAACTTCGCCTCATTGCTCGAAGCACGCTTTGCCGCAAACGACCCCGGCCGGGCAGTCTTCTCCAGCACCGGCGGCGAACAGGACGCGCTGGCTGAATACCTGCGCGTCTTTCATCCCGATGCCGGCACCGCCTACGCAGTGCCTTACGACGCAAACCTGCGCATGATCAACATCACCCCCTGATCTTGGCGTGATGCAACGGGCCACCTTTTAAGGGTGGCCCGTTTTCTTTGGTCTGACGCTTGCTGCGCAAGCAACTGCGCGTATAAAAAAACCGGGCATATCGCCCGGTTTCAAACCATGTCAAGCAGGACTCGTTAGTTCAGATTCAACTGCAATACCGAGGTTGTGCCGCTGACCTCATTGCCGATGAGCAGCAAGGGCACGCCAGTTGGGGAATCCCCTGCCGGTATGAACACCAGACCTTCCGCGCCAAGATCACCCACGGTAGCAAGCACCGTTGAAGGATCGGCGGTAGTCCAGTCGTCACGCGGGTTCAGATAATCCACGCGAAACGGCGCAGTCGGGTCGGTAATGTCATAGACCATCACACCACCCATGCGCTCCAGGCCGATAAAGGCAAAGGTCTTGGCGCCAATGGTGCCAAGAATCACACCCTCTGGCTCTGGCCCTTTGTTGTCGCTGCGGTTATCGAACGAATTGCCTGCCGAATGATTGGAATTGAAAAAGTCCTTGCACGGAATATCGCGATTGGTGCCAGCCATGCAAGCATCACTGGCGAGGTACTCTTCGATCTCGGCACCGGAATCCCAGACCAGGCCACCATCTTGATCCCAGATGGCAAACGATCGGCCACCAAAAGCGTAAAGGTTGTCATACATCAGACGATTGCCGACCTCACCCACGCCCGGCAGACTGCCGTTGGGCATGTAAAGCAATGGCGTCCCATCGGGGTTGGTCTGATAGCCCATGGTCCAAGTCACAGTCAGCCGCCCAAGATTTGCGTCGGAGCGACAGGCACCCGGATCGCCATCGGTTGCGCCGCAATAAGCAAATGTAGCCGGGTTCAGCAAGGCCCCAGCGGCAAGCGTGCGCAAATGCGCCGGCAAGTCATCACCGCAACGACGGTCGAAACCGCTACGGTGGACCAGGTGATTGACCCGCCACTCTTCCACAAACCCCAGGGATGTATCGCCATTGCAAGGCGTTGACCCGGCTGTGCCGAAGTATGCCGGGGTGTCTTCACCCCAAGCGCGAGCATCACCCTCGTTGGCGGTCACCAGATAAGTTTGCCCGTTCACCGTGTAGGCAGCCATGGCATCCGGCATGTACATACCGAGCAGCCCAGGCCATGCGCTGATATTGATTACGCCGTCCCTGTCCGACACGTCGAGCTCATTGCCCGCCACGCCGTGGTCCTTGAACCCAAGCGGCAGAATGTCGGTTACCGTGGCAGAGGCGATGTCAATCTTTGCCAGGGCGTTGTTTTCCTGCAGCGCGACCCAGGCGGTGCTGCCGTCAGCGGACACCGCGATGTACTCGGGCTCGAAGTCCCGGGCTGCATTGGCGTTCGGCCCGAAAATGCGCACGCCAGTGGCACGCAGCGCGGCCTCCTGTCCATTGAACGCGGCAAACCCGGCAGTTCTGACGCTGGGCATGGAGACCGTGCTGATGTCGATGATGCTGACCGAACCTTCCGGGTCGATCTGATAGTCGTCGCTGGGCTCGCCCTCGTTTGCCACCAGCACGGTGTTGCCGTCGGGGGTAAAGATCAGCATGTCCGGCAAGGCGCCAACCGTCACGTTGCTCAGCAGGGAGAGGTCGCTGGCCCGGTAGAAGGCGACCCGACCGGGGTCGGTCTTGGGCACCGCTTCGATGGCGACCGCCACGATGCCACCCTGCGCCGCCACACTGTTAACCCTGGAGCCCGCCAGCAGCCAGTCAGAGCTGAGCTCGGCGATCTTCCTTGGCGCCGTCGGGTCAGCCATGTCCAACACATCAATCTTGCCCGCCGCAGAGTTGACCACGAAGGCGCGCCTGGAGGCTGCATCGTAAGCCGGAATCTCGGCAGCACTCTGGCCAAACACGCCCGAAGCATATTGACCAATCTTTTGCAGTTGCACGGTTGCCGGTGTGGCCTCGACAGCCGGGGCACCACCACCTCCGCCACCGCTTCCACCACATGCGCTCAGCAACCCCGCTACGGCCATCGCTGCGACCACCGGTTTGAAATGCACCTTGTTCACTTTGACTCTCCGTTGACAAAAGTCACATAGTGCGTAA
>DAIMZH010000101.1:0-6683 GCA_036734105.1 Azoarcus sp.
TACAGGGGCTGGAGCTGGCCGGCCGTTGGCAGATTCTTGACAGCCTGGCCCTGCCCGGCAATTACACCTTGACCGACAGCGAGCAGAAGAGCGGCACCAACAAAGGACGTCCGCTCAACAACTCTGCCCGCCACATGCTCAACACCACGCTGGACTGGCAGGCCACGCAAGACTTCAACGTCTTCCTGACCATGCAGGCCGAAGCCAAGCGTTACTGGACCTACAGCACTGCGCTGCAAAAGGAACTCTACCGGAAGGACTTCGAGGTATTCCATCTAGGTGCAAGCTACAAGGTCAACAAGCATGTGACGATCAACGGAAGAATCAACAATCTTCTGGACAAGGACTTCACCAGCTACGACGTGGCCTACTCGACTTGCACCAGCGGCACCAACTGCCTGCTGGGTTGGCAACCGACGTTCAACGACCACTACAACAACAAGGACAAACGACGGAATCTCTGGATCACCGTGAACGCGCAGTTCTAAGCAAGCCGGTGACTGAGCGCCGTTTCCGCAACACCTGGCGGGAACGGCTATTCAATTGTCTTGAAAAGATTATCCACAAGTCATTTACCATGCTCTCCCAAACCGCCTGGCGCAAGTCTTGTCTACCCTTTAACAAGCGGATCAGATGCCTACCTACGCACCACCAAGCAGCCTGCCAAAGCCGACCGACCCACTGACAAGCAAGCATCCATCTGCGCTTGCCAGCACCCCTGCGCGACGCGCCTGGTGGCTGCGTCAACTCATGCAGTGGCACTGGATCAGCTCGGCCATCTGCCTGCTTGGCATGTTGCTGTTTTCGGTCACTGCCATCACGCTGAACCACCCGAACGCCATCAAGGCCACGCCCCAGGTCCATACGCAACACCTTGAACTGGATGAAGTCCTGTTGACGCCTCTGCGCGCAGCCGCCTCCGGCCTGGACGCTGATGCGCCATTGCCGCGCGAGCTCAGACGCTGGCTGGGTCGGGCGCTGGAACGCTTCATTCCGGCTGCGCCAGCAGAGTGGTCGGACTCTGAAATCTACCTGGCCCTGCCTCGGCCCGGTGGGGACGCCTGGCTTGCCATCGACCTTGAAAGCGGCGCAGTGGAATACGAACTGACCCGGCGCGGCACGATTGCCTGGCTCAACGATTTGCACAAGGGGCGCAACACGGGCGCGGCATGGAGTCTGTTCATCGACGTATTTGCAGTGGCCTGTGTGGTGTTCTCACTCACCGGTTTTTTCATTCTCTGGATGCACGCCCGCCAGCGCCCATTGGTGTGGCCAATGCTTGCGCTTGGGGGCCTGGTGCCCGTTCTCATCATTCTGCTATTCATGCACTAAAACAGGAACCTATCGTATGAAACACCGACTTGGCCTGATGGCTTTGCTCACCTGCATCAGCACACCGCTGCTTGCAGCAGACCTTTCGGTCGAAATCGAACTGCCCGCCTTCAATGTGCCTGATTACCGCCGCCCTTATGTGGCGGTTTGGCTGGAACGCCCCGACAACTCGGTGGCTGCCAATCTTGCCGTCTGGTATGACCTGAACATGCGCGACGACAAAGGCACCGAGTGGCTCAAGGACATGCGCCAATGGTGGCGTCGCATCGGACGTGAACTGCAGGTGCCCATTGACGGCGTCACCAGCGCAACTCGTGCACCGGGTCATCACTCGATCAGCTTCACAGCCGGTCAGGCGCCGCTTGGCAACCTGCCCGCCGGTGAATACCGGCTGATTGTGGAGGCTTCGCGCGAACACGGCGGGCGCGAGCTGGTCAGCGTACCGCTCCAATGGCCGCCTGCCAGTGCCACTGAAACCCAGGCCAGCGGCCAGCACGAGCTCGGCGACATCAAACTGCGCCTGACCCCCTGAGCATCGAACAGCACCTTGCCCTTCCAGAAACCGCCTCCCGACCACACGGAAACCAGGATCACGAACATGAAAATCGCACATCGCTTTGCACTGGCCTCAATCGCACTCGCCACCCAGATTCCGCTCGCCGCAGCACATGAAGTGTGGCTGTTACCCTCTTCCACCGTGCTCTCACGGGCTGGCTACATCACGGTGGATGGTGCAGTTTCCAACGATGTCTTCCACTTCAACTACCGTCCACTGCGCATCGACAACAACCTGCAGATCATTGCGCCCAGCGGTGCGAAGCTTGAGCCCGAAGCACTCACCCAGGGCCAGTTGCGCACGATGTTTGACCTTAACCTGCCGGAGAACGGCAGCTACCGTATCGCCATCGTCAATGCCAGCGTGATGGCAAGCTGGAAAGAAGGCGAAGAGACCAAACGCTGGCGTGGCAATCGCGAAGCTCTTGCAACCGAAGTGCCCGCCAATGCAGCCGAACTGACAGTGCGCGAAGGGGTGAACCGCATCGAAACCTATGTCACCGTCGGTAGCCCTAGTGCCCTGACCCCCACCGGTCAGGGGTTGGAACTGCTGCCAGTGACTCACCCCAACGACTTGTACGCCGGCGAAGAAGCCACCTTTGGCTTTGTGATCGACCAGCAGCCTGCGGCCGGCATCAAGGTAATCATCATGGCAGGAGGCGCCCGCTATCGTGATCAGCTCGAAAAAGTCGAACTCACCACCGACGACAAAGGGCAGATTCGCTACACCTGGCCAGGTGCAGGACTCTACCGCATGACCGCTACCGCCGAAGACAGCAACACCAGCCTGCGCAACGCACAGCGCAGGGTGAGCTACGCGGCCACGCTTGAAGTGCTGCCGCAATAAGACTCATCATCAACTCACGGTTGGAGTATTCATGGAGTGGCTCCGTTTCGTCCTGGCCGCCGCCCTGCTACTGGGCTACGGTTTGCTGTGCTGGCATTTCTGGCGCAAACAGCGTGCGAGCACCGCACCGGTTGTCTGTGAACCGGACCATTCCATGACACTCATCGCCTACGCCAGCCAGACGGGCCATGCCGAAGAGCTCGCACGCCGGACCGCAGATCACTATCAACGCGCCAGGCTGCCCTTCAGGCTTCTTAGCCTGAACCAGATCAACCCGGCCGATCTGACCGGCGTCAGTTGTGCGTTGTTCATTGCCAGCACCTGTCGCGACGGTGACGCACCAGACAATGCCCGGACCTTTCTGCAGCACTACATGGCCCACACCCTGGCACTGGGTCAGTTGCGCTATGCCTTGCTGGCCCTGGGCGACCGTGCCTATGCCGACTTCTGCGCCTTTGGTCGCAGACTGGATCACTGGCTGCAGGACAGCGGAGCCGATAGACTGGGCGGGCGTATCGAGATGGATGGCGCTGACGAACAGGCCTGGTCCACTTGGCTGCATCGGGTGGCCGAACTGGGCCAGCTCGAAACAAGCGAAACCGGCAACACCACAAAGTGGCACCACTGGCGCATCCGTAACCGGCGGCACCTCAACCCCGGTAGCCTTGGCGAAGCGGCTTATCACCTCGAACTGGAACCCCTGAGCGGCCCCGATGCGGACGCGCCCTGTTGTGCCCTGCCCGAATGGGAAGCGGGCGATCTGATCCAGCTACTGAGCCACGGGCCAGCCCCCCATCCACGCAACTACACCATCGCCTCTGTTCCCTCCGATGGCGCTGTGCACCTGCTGGTCAGACTGCAAAGACGCAGCGACGGTCAGCCAGGCCAGATGTCCGGCCTGCTGTGTCAGCAGGCCCCGGTTGGCAGCGTGTTGACCGGTAAGCTCAGGCGCAACAGCAACTTCAGGATCGGCGACAACGCTGACCGTGCGCTCATCCTCATCGGCAATGGCACCGGCCTGGCCGGTCTGATGGCACATCTGCGGCAAAGAGCGGCGCACGGCGATGGCCGCAACTGGTTGATATTCGGGGAACGCAGCGCTGCAAGCGATGACTTTTACGGCCCCGAGCTGGATCAGCTTGAAGCCAGCGGCCTGCTGGCACGCTGCGACCGGGTTTTTTCGCGCGATGGCGGGCAATGCGAATACGTTCAACACCGACTCCTCAAAGCCGCCGAAACCGTGCTGACCTGGGTCCATGACGGTGCCGCGATCTACGTCTGCGGCAACGCTGTCGGCATGGCCCCCGGTGTCGATCGGGCGCTTGAACAGATTCTCGACCCCCCGACGCTCGCCGACCTGATTCAGCAGGGACGTTACCGGCGCGATGTCTATTGACTCACGGACATCATGACGATCACCCACGACTGCAAAACTTTCACGTTAACCCACCACAAACACACTGGAACACAAACATGAAGAAAGCACTGAGCACCACCATGCTGACACTGGGCGTCTGCCTTTCCCCGTTCGCCATCGCGGCAGAGGCTGCAGACAACCGGGTTGCACATTACCAGGCCGCACAAGCCGACAGCGTCGAGGCTACCCTGCGCAACCTGCGCGAAGCCAACCGCAAACTGACCGAACTGCTCGCCGGGGAGGTTACCGACCATGACATCCATGACATTCACAGCCTGTCCTACACACTGGAAGACAGCCTGCAGGGCTTGATCAAGGAATTGCGCAGCCTGCACGACACCGTCGCCGACATGCACTGGCAAAGCGAGGGACTCAAACGCGAGGCGGTGATTGACTACGGCGAGGCCTATCTGGACGGAATCGGGAAGATCATTCAGTAAGAGTCAGCGGTTTGCCAGGGGTCAATGACAGCAAATATTGACTCGATCTGCTCGCACGAGTTGGTGGCGAAGTGACTGCCGATCGACAAGGCCCACAATTCCAAGCCAGTCGATCCGCATTGACAAGTTCACCGTATTCGCCATTGTTAATGGTTATCATTTGCAGTAAACTGCAAGTGAAATCCTCATTGCAAAACCCACGCCACCGCCTGATCCGGGAGCACAACAGTGACATTCGACGACGAACCACAGACACCCTGCCCGTTGGGGCTGCTTGCTGCCACCGTCGCGCTGATGACGCGCTACGCCAATGCCGCACCCGGGCAGACGGCCTCCGGGCCATGCGACATCCATCCGCTGCTGGCCAAAAAGATCGCCTCCAATCTCCTGTTTCTGCAGCGCCATCCCGCACTGCCACAACAGTTCGGGCAGGTCATGGCGCAAGTGCGGTCGCAGTGGTGCGAGATCATCGACCGCGACACAGCCAAGGGCATCCACCACTTCGAGATGGCTTGCACCCAAGTACATCACTGACTGCCTGGCTGCTAAAGCGCTCCACAACCCACACCACAAGGAGTCAAACCATGCAACCGAGTCCTGGACCGGCGCAACGCGATCTGATGAACACCGTGATTGGTCACCTTGATCTAGTCGCTCAGACCGGATGCGCACGCGCCGGCTACCGTGCCCGCCTGTTGCTCGACTACATGGACGACCATAGCGACAACGAACCGGTCGACACCGAAACCCTAGCCATGTTGCGGCGCCTGCTTCAGCGTCTGCAACCTGGCCTGAACAATTGACGGGTGCGCGACCTGCAATGTTTCGGGGCTCGACGATGAACGACCGTGCCTTTAACCAGATCGCTGACGAACACAGAATACTAATCGCAAGCCATGGCGAGGCGCAGAAGCGCTGCAGCGACATCATCGCCCGGCAGGCCATGGAAATCGAGCGCCATCAGGGCGAAATCATGCGCTTGCGGGCCGAGGTGATCCGCAGAGACACACAGATTGCCCATCTTCGCGCCGAACGCGAGGAACTCGAACGTACCATTCCGGGGCTACCGAAGCGCAAAGCGCTTGCCCGGCAGGTCAGCGTGTTGATTGAGCGCGTTCAAACCCTGATGCGCGAACTGAATTTGCGGACAACCAAGCCTGCTCAAGAAGTACCGCTAAAGCTCGAACGGGCCACAATGCTGAGCCAACTGCAAAACAGATCAGTGCTGTGCCTGAGTCGGGATGAACCTGCCGCCCGGTTCATGATTAAAGTTGTCGAAATGGCTGGGGGACGTCTCGCCCATGATCCGGTCGCCGGCGAAGACGATCTTGGACGCATCGAACAATGCATGCACGCAGCCGACCTGGTGATCTGCCAGGCGGGTTGCATCAGCCACGACGCCTACTGGCGCGTGCGCGATCACTGCCGCCGCACCGGCAAGCCGTGCTTTCTGTTGGAGCATCCAGGCGGCCGCTGTCAGCCTGAAAACGCCCCATTGTCTGAATCGCCTGTCGCAAGTCCGTCCGTCTCATTACCGCCTCCCGGGTGAACAGCGAAATCGGACAGGTCACGTGCTCAACGCCCTGCGCGGCTTGGGTGAGGAGGGTGATGCTTTTGTAGCGGCGCTGGAGGCTGACAAGGCCAGCCCTCAGCCCCTGCAGGAGCGCGACGCGCTGTGACCTACCTGCTGGACACCAAGATCAAGATAACAAAGTCATGCGCATCCAGGCCCGAACGCTGCCCCTTGGCCTGACGGCAGGGTTCGTGCGAAGAAGCGAGAGAGCGAGCACGCACAACACAGCCTGACTCATTCCCGAGGCAGGTATTTCCCGACAAAATCCACAACCGCATCGACGTATCTGCTCGTATCAAACACTTTGTCGCTATGTATGGCTTCCTTCTCCGTCAGGAGTTGGCTGTCCTCACCATTTTCGTCGAGCAACCCTTTTAAGGTCTTGCTATGCTCCACCGATACCTGCTTATCCTGTTCGCCGTGGAGCAGCATAACAGGTGGAGATTTTGACGACACATAGCTGCTCCTGATTATATCCCTATCTCAGCTAGGCTCACCTGGCGAGCCCGTACATGAACA
>DAIMZH010000102.1:0-6632 GCA_036734105.1 Azoarcus sp.
GGGGGGGGGGGGGGGGGGGGGGGGGGGGGGGCGGAGGCTGGACTGCGACGGAGGGGGATTTTCGGGCGCATGCTCATGCCGCGCAAGAGGGGGGCGTGAATTGGATATAATGGGGGCCAAGAACAAGCGGCGGTGGTATCACCGTACAAGTCAGGCCAATTGGTGGCTTGTTGGGCTTGAATGATCGTGTCGGGCCAGGTGTTAGGTTGAGGCGGTTTTTGGTCTGTGGTGCTTGCACACAGCTTAAAAATCGGCCGACTGCGGCGGTCGATTGCGGTCAGGTCCAACAGTTCTCAAGCGAGCCGCATACTGCACAGGAGACGATTCATGCTTTCCCCTTTCAAGGCTTTCATCATCAGGCAGAGCGAAGACAAAAAGGTGGTGAGCGGTCTGGAGAGCTTGCAGCCGGAGGCGCTGGATGCGGGTGAGGTGACTATTCGGGTGCATTACTCCAGCATCAACTACAAGGATGCGTTAGCCGCCACCGGGGTCGGAAAGATCATTCGACGTTTTCCGTGTGTGGGTGGCATAGACTTGGCGGGTGAGGTGGTGGATAGCGCGGATGCGCGTTTCAAGCCGGGTGATGCAGTCATCGCGACCAGTTTTGATATCGGGGTGTCACATCACGGTGGTTATGCCGAATATGCGCGTGTGCCGGGCAAATGGGTGGTGCCCTTGCCCCAGAGTCTGAGCTTGCTGGATGCCATGGCGTTGGGTACTGCCGGGTTTACAGCGGCGCTGGCCATTGTGCGAATGGAGGCCAATGATTTGTCGCCGGACAAGGGGCCGGTGCTGGTGACCGGCGCGACTGGCGGTGTTGGTGGGTTGGCAATCGACATGCTGGCCGGTATTGGTTACGAAGTGACGGCGCTCACCGGCAAGGCCAACGAGTCGGAATACCTGAGCATGCTTGGCGCGTCCTCGGTGTTGCTTCGCGCTGACGTGGATTTTGACAAGGCACGTCCGCTAGAGGCTGCGCAATGGGCCGGAGCCGTGGATAATGTGGGTGGGCAGATTCTGCACTGGGTGCTGGCCAGCATGAAGCAGGCGGGCACGGTGGCCAGCATTGGCAACGCGGCTAGCTTCAACATATCGACCACGGTTTTTCCGTTCATTCTTCGCGGTGTCAGCCTGCTTGGCGTGGATTCTGGTTATATGGGTTTTCCAACCCGGCAGCAGGTGTGGGCGCGACTGGCCAGTGATCTCAAGCCAAGACATCTTGACGCGGTCACCCGAGTGATTGATTTTGACAAGTTGCCCGGCGCGTTTGATGCCTTCATCAAGGGCGAAGTCAAAGGGCGAACGGTGGTGCGTATTGCCGATTAACGGAGCATGAGCATGCAGGAAAATGACGAGCAAGGCGACCTGCCACGGCTGTTGATTGTCGATGACTCACGCATGGTGCGTGCGAGCCTGGTCAAGCAGATTCGCGGGCGCTTCGATTTTCGCGAAGAGGCCGATGGCGAGGCGGCCTGGCAGGCGCTGGTGGTTGACCCGTCCATCGACCTTGTCTTGTCCGACATCAGCATGCCGCAGCTTGATGGCTATGGTTTGCTTGAGCGCATTCGCTCATCCAAGTTGCCGCGCCTCCAGCATTTGCCGGTCATCATCATCTCTGGCGACGAAGACGACGCCGCACGCGAGAAAGCCCGCCGCCTGGGTGCCAACGACTTCATCAACAAGGGCACCGGTGGGGCTGAGTTGCTGGCGCGACTGGATTCCCTGGCGCGTCTGGCCCGAACCCGTCGTGAACTCGACGAAAGCCGGGCTGCGCTGGCCTCACTGGCGGTTACCGACCCGGTCAATGGTTTGCCTACAGAGTCCTATCTGGCGCGGCGCGGCGAAGAGGCACTGGCCATGGCACGGCGCCATCACGGCGAGATCAGCGTCATGGTGTTCGAGATTGACCGCTTTGACGGTCTGTCGCTGCGTCACGGTGGTGACGTGCCACAACTGCTGGCGCGCAAGTTGTCGCGCATTCTGCAAACCAAGGTCAGGCACGAGGACACAGTGGCGCAGCTTGCACCGGGGCGTTTTGCAGTGCTGTCGCCAGTCAGCGACGCGCTCAACTCGGCCACCTTTGCCTTTCGCATGCAGCAAGCCATTGCCAAGCTGGTGATGACCTATCGTGAAGAGCGTATCCAGATTAGTGTCAGTGTGGGTGTGATCACTTCGTCGACACTGGGAAACCTGGACTCCATTGAAGACCTCATCGACACCGCAACCCAGCGCATGCTTGCCGGCCAGCGCGCTGGCGGCAACCGGGTAGTCGGTAGTCAGGGGGTGATCGACCGAGCTACGCTTGAAAAAATGTATGCCCGGACCATCAGCATCGACCAGTTGCTGGCGGCGCTGCGCCGTGGTGATACGAGTACGCTCCAGACTCGTTTGCCCGAAGTGCTGGCTGCTCTGTTACCCTTGCTGGAGCGCATCGAAGCAGAACAGGCTTGCGGCTTGCCGCTGCAGGCACTGGCGCGACTGGCCCAAAAAAACGCCAGCGCGTCCTGACGGCGTGACTCGCGGTTTTGCCGCGTCTTGCGCTTTTTTCTTGAGTGGAAGGGAAATTCAAAGGGAGAGGTAGTTCATGACTGATTACAAAGCGTTTCACCGCCGTTCGATCGAGGATCGTGATGGTTTCTGGGCCGAGCAGGCACAACTGGTGCACTGGAACAAACCGGCCGAGCAGATCTGCGACTACTCGCGTCCGCCCTTCGTCAAGTGGTTCAAGGGGGGTGAAACCAACCTGTGTTACAACGCTGTTGACCGTCACGCAGCCGCACGCCCCAACGACAATGCGCTGATTTACATCTCCACTGAAACCAACGAGGAAAAGGCTTATTCCTTTGCGGAGCTTCAGCGCGAGGTCGAGCGCATGGCGGCCATTTATGTCGAACTCGGCGTCCAAAAAGGCGACCGGGTGCTGATTTACATGCCGATGATCGCCGAAGCGGCCTTTGCCATGCTGGCCTGCGCCCGCATTGGTGCGATTCACTCAGTGGTGTTTGGCGGTTTTGCCGCCAACTCGCTGGCCACCCGTATTGACGACGCCAAGCCGGTGCTGCTGGTCAGTTCCGATGCTGGCATGCGAAACGGCAAGCCGGTGCCCTACAAGCATCTGCTGGATCAGGCCTGCGAGCTGGCCGAATTCCCCCCGCAAAAGGTGTTGCTGATCGATCGCGGGCTGGACAAGGGTTTTCCGCGTGTCGAAGGTCGTGACGTCGATTACGCCGAATTGCGCGCCAAGCACATGGATGCGCAAGTGCCAGTCACCTGGCTAGAATCTTCCGAACCCAGCTACATCCTCTACACCTCGGGCACCACTGGCAAGCCCAAGGGCGTGCAGCGCGACACCGGCGGCTATACTGTGGCGCTGGCTTCGACCATGAAGCACATCTTCACCGGTGAGCCTGGCGAGACCATGTTCTCGACCTCCGACATCGGCTGGGTAGTGGGTCACAGCTACATCGTCTATGGTCCGCTGATCGGCGGCATGGCCACCATCATGTACGAAGGCACGCCCTTGCGTCCGGATGCTGGCGTGTGGTGGAGCATCGTCGAAAAGTACAAGGTCAGCGTCATGTTCTCGGCGCCCACCGCAGTGCGTGTGCTCAAGAAGCAAGACCCGGCCTTCCTCAAGAAATACGACTTGTCCTCACTCAAGCACCTGTTCCTGGCTGGCGAGCCGCTGGACGAAACCAGCCACGAATGGATCATGAGCGAGCTGGGCATTCCGGTCATCGACAACTACTGGCAGACCGAAACCGGCTGGCCCATTCTGGCCATCTGCCGTGGTGTTGAAGACAGCCCCATCAAGCTTGGCTCACCAGCCTTCCCGGTGTACGGCTACGATCTGCGTATCTTCCGCGAAGACGGCACAGAGTGCGGTGCCAACGAGAAAGGCATTGTCGGCATCGTGCCGCCGCTGCCGCCGGGCTGCCTGTCCACGGTGTGGGGTCAGGACGATCGCTTTGTATCGACCTACTTCAGCCTGTTCTCCGACCCGGTCGTCTATTCCTCGTCCGACTGGGGCATCAAGGATGACAAGGGTTATCACAGCATCCTGGGCCGCATGGACGACGTGATCAACGTGGCTGGTCACCGTCTGGGCACCCGCGAAATCGAAGAGGCAGTGCAGACACATCCTGCTGTGGCCGAAGTGGCCGTGGTTGGCGTGGCAGACGCGCTGAAAGGTCAGATGCCCATGGCCTTTGCGGTGCTCAAGGACAGCAGCCTGGCCGACACGCCAGAAAAAGCCGCTGCGCTTGAGAAGGAAGTGATGAAGAAGGTGGATGGCAGCCTGGGCGCGATTGCACGTCCGAGCCGGGTGCATTTCATCACCGGTCTGCCCAAAACGCGTTCTGGCAAGATGTTGCGCCGCTCCATTCAGGCGCTGGCTGAAGGTCGCGATGCTGGCGACCTGACCACCATCGAAGATCCGAGCACGCTGGAACAGATCAAGGCAGCTCTGCGCGCCTGATTGCGGTAGCACCCTCAGACCGGGGTCGGCGTTTGCCTGCCCCGGTTTTTTTATCAGACCTCGCTTTGATCGCGTTGTTTTTGTTCTGCAAAACCGGCTTCGATTTCGTGCTGGATGACATGCCATATCGGCAACACCATCTTGCGCATGTGCTGGATGGTGTGACGCACATCCAACATGGAGGGTATTCGCTGCCCGCGGTGTTCGATCGGGTCACCGATCTGCTTCAGTTGAACACCTGCACGACAGAAATGCTCGGCCAACCGGGGTTCGGTGAGGATGAACAGCACTTCGATATTGTTGCGTCGGGCCAGCTCAATTGCGCCGAGATAGAGGGCAATTGGCACATACGGAAATCGCGGCTGCTGTGGTAAGTCGAAATCGGGGGTAATGGAGGGAGAAGGGTTGGACTGCTCCCCTTTGCGCCGTCGAAAAGGCGCTCGGACGGCTAACCGGGAAACCTCCCCAATGTGAGCCCGCGATAGCTTGGAGGGGTCGATGATGTGACGATGAAGGCTGTCGCGACAGCTCTCCTCGAAGGGAAAGCAGGCGTCTGGATTGATCGCGTCGCTGGTTACAAGTCGTGCACAGCCGACCGCCATTTTTGGGTTTCGCACCGAGCGCAGCAGGTAGTGATGACTGCGGTGGTCGAAGGCGTCGGTCTCGAGTCCGTCAGGGCGAATTTGCTCATAACCAAGATCCTGGCAATAGACCTCATGCCGGATTCGGAATACCTCGTCTGTGCACACCTTGTCCAGGGCAGGCACAATCTCAAAGTAGGACCGAAAGCCCCGGCCGAGGTCGAATTGGTCGAAGTTTGCCAAGCGCAAGATCCGCCCGTGAAAAGGTTACTTGGTTGTTATGCGGTCAGTCGGCAGCCTTTATATGCGATTCGATGGCGGATATTTCAAAACAATATGCGTACGAATTCGATATTATGACTTTGGACCTGCAGAAGCCTAACACGACTTTGTGTTGGGTTTTTGATCAAAGTCATGTTTTTGCAGAGTGGTGATGGATTTCACCCCGGATTTCATGCCACAAACGGCGGATCATCATGCTGCGACTGATGCGTTTGAGGATCGATTCCACCCGGATCATGGACGGAAGTCGTTTGCCTCGGTGCTCGATCGGCCCCCCAATGGTCTGAACGTCCAGACCCAGTTTTGAAAAGTGTGAGGCCAGTCTGGGTTCGGTCAGCATGAACAGATATTCGATTTCGCGCTGTTCAGCCAGCGCGAGCGAGCCAAGGTATAGACCAATCGGAATATACGGAAATCGCGGGTTCATCGGCGAGCCATAGTCCGCTTTCTGAATGCTTACTGTCGTGGGTTTTTCCTCGCCGCGCCGTCTGCGATAAGCGCGTCTGACCGCAAGCCTGGAGACTTCTGCAATGCGCTCACGCGGCAAGCGTGCGGTGTCCAGGATGGCCCGGTCCAGCGTGTCTCGACAACTGATCTCGAAAGGCAAAGGAGCGTAGGGGTCGCTCGGGTTGGCGGTGACCAGCCTGACGCAGCCCACTCGCTGTTGCGGATCACTCCGACTCAGCATCAGGCAATGATGGCTTTGATTATCAAAGTCGTCGGTTTCGCGCCCGTCTTCGCGAAGGGGCTCAAACTTGAGTTCTTCGCAATATACTTCGTGTCTTACCGAATAGACTTCGTCGCGCAAACGCTCGTCGTGTGCCGGCAGAATTTCGAAGTGTCTGCGAAAGCCCCGGCCCAGGTCGAAGTAATCCAGCCACGACATGATCAGTTTCCTTGTCTGAGTAAGTCCACAATCGGCACACTACCGGTGCGACGTGCTGGCAGCAGGGCAGCCAGAAATGTTGCCGCAAAGCCAGTCAGAAAGGCGCTGGCAATCACGCTTGGCACAATGCGGATTTCGGCAGTGTAACCGACGTTGGCGTTGGGTGGCGGAGGCATGGGAATGCCAATTGCTGACACCGCCAGTGCGACAAGCACCCCCAAAGCGACACCAATCGTTGCCCCAAACAGCCCGAGCAACAGGTTTTCGGTGAGAATGAGGCGGGAGATGTCACGTCGCCGGTTGCCCAATGCCTGCATGGTGCCAAACTCGGCGTGCCGCTCAAAAACCGTCATGTTCACGCTGTTGACCACCGACATCAACACCATGAACAGAATGATGAATTGCA
>DAIMZH010000103.1:0-158 GCA_036734105.1 Azoarcus sp.
TGCCCCGGATTGCGCTACGCTTCATCCGGGCTACAAAGGCGGAAGCGCCGGGGTTACAAAGGCGGCAGTATAGGGGCTACAAAGACGGCAGTATAGGGCCTACAAAGGCGGTGGCATCGGGGTTACAAAGGCGATGGGATTCCGCTGTATCCCGGCGA
>DAIMZH010000103.1:258-6237 GCA_036734105.1 Azoarcus sp.
TGGCCAGGGTTTTTGTAGCCTGGATGGAATGAAATGGAATCCGGGGAGCGGGGGTGATGGTGGCTTGGGCCCCGGATTGCGCTGCGCTTCATCCGGGCTACAAAGGCGGGTGCATCGGGGTTACAAAGGCGTTGGGATTCCGCCGTATCCCGGCGATGGCCAGGGTTTTTGTAGCCTGGATGGAATGAAATGGAATCCGGGGAGCGGGGGTATTGGTGGCTTGGGCCCCGGATTGCGCTGCGCTTCATCCGGGCTACAAAGGCGATGGCATCGGGGTTACAAAGGCCATGGCATCGGGGTTACAAAGGCGGTGGCATCGGGGTTACAAAGGCGGGTGCATCGGGGTTGCAAAGGCGATGGGATGCCGCTGCATCCCGGCGATGGTTAGGTTTTGTGGCACGGATGAAACGAAATGGAGTCCGGGGTGAAGGATTTGCTACAATTTGCCTCTTTGAAATGCTGAAACCAATCGGCCAGCCTTTGCAGTCAGTTTCTTGTTGTTAGCTCATGGGTGCTGCGAAAAACCTCGTTTCCGGAAAGATTGCCTGTTATTAATCAGTTGTTTAGATCGGTCTTGCTGGCGAAAAAAACAGGGGTTTTCGAGGTGCCCTTAAAAAGGTTTGCTGCGGCTGGCAGGCCAAACAATATTGGCGTGATTGGTTTTCTGTGTACGGGAGTGCTGGCGTTTGACCTTGCCAATAGCTATTGTTGGTTTTGCATTTCGTTTTCCCGGTGATCTTGGCCTTGAGGCTGAGCTTTGGGATGCCTTGATGCAGGGGCGCGATCTTGTCGGGCGTGTGCCTTCAGATCGCTGGGCGGTGGATGAGCTTGCGCACCCCAAACGCTCGGAGCCGGGCAAGAGCATCAGTTTTGCGGCTGGTGTACTTTCACGCATTGACGAGTTTGATGCTGGTTTTTTCGGTATATCACCGCGTGAGGCTGCCTGGCTTGATCCGCAGCAGCGCCTGTTGCTCGAGCTTGCCTGGGAATCCATGGAAAACGCAGGCTGCCCGCCGTCACGCCTGGCCGGCAGCGACTGTGCGGTGTATGTAGGCATTTCCGGGCTGGATTACGGGACTCGCGGTCTGGACGACTTGGCGAGCATGAGCGCGCACACCATGACCGGCAACACGCTAAGCGTGGCAGCCAACCGCTTGTCGTATGTGTTCGATTTGCACGGACCCTCACTGGCGGTAGACACCGCATGCTCCTCGTCGCTGGTGGCCTTGCATCACGCCTGCAATGCCTTGAGGTCTGGCGAGGCATCCAGTGCGTTGGTGGGTGGCGTCAACATGCTGCTGCACCCGTATCCCTTTGTGGGTTTCACCAAGGCATCGATGCTGTCTGCTGATGGCCGCTGCAAGGCGTTTGACGCGTCGGGCAATGGCTATGTCAGGGCTGAGGGCGGAGCTGTGTTGTTGCTCAAGCCACTGGAGCGGGCGCTTGCCGACGGGGATAAAATCCACGCGGTGATACTGGCCAGCGGTGCCAATGCCGACGGCTCCCGCAAGACTGGCATCACCATCCCTAGCGCCGATGGCCAGGCAGAGCTGATGCAGCAGGTTTTGCGACGCAGTGGTTTGTCGGCGCAAGATGTTGACTTCATCGAGGCGCATGGAACCGGCACAATGATTGGCGACCCGGTGGAGACCGCTGCCATTGGCCGGGTTTATGGTCCAGCCCGTAGCGAGCCGTTGCCGATTGGTTCGGTCAAGGCTAACCTCGGACATCTTGAGTCCGCTTCGGGCATGGCTGGTCTGGTCAAAACCATCGTGGCGCTAAAGCGTGGCGAACTCCCGCCCTCGCTGCATCTCAACACGCCAAACCCCAATATTGATTTTGACGGGCTCAATCTGCGCCTGATCACCGAACCTTTCCGGCTAAGCGCAAAGGCGGGCAAGCCATTGATTGCCGGCGTCAACTCCTTTGGGTTTGGCGGCGCCAATGCGCATGTTCTGTTGAGTGCGGCCCCGATTGCAAGCCAGGGTCCGGTGCGCGACGGTCAGGTGCTTGATGCGCCACTTTTTCTGTCGGCCAGAAGCGATGCTGCGCTGCGTGCGCTCGCCGCGCGTTACGCAGATTTGCTGGCAGGGACGCCTGCCGAGGCACGTTACGACGTGGCCTGGTCGGCCGCCATGCGGCGTGAATGGCTGGATAAACGCCTGGTGCTGCATTCGGTTTGTGCCGAGCACTCAGTCGCGACGCTCAGAGCGTTTGCGGACGGCAGCAAGGCTTCTTCTGGCGTCAGTGTGGACGATTCGCTGCCAGTTGACGGTGGCGTGGCCTTTGTTTATGCCGGTAATGGTTCGCAGTGGCTTGGCATGGGACGAAGCTTGCTGGCGGAGTCCCCGCGATTTGCCGATCTGATGACGGCGCTGGACCGCGACATGTTGCCGCACACCGGTTTTTCGGTGTTGCATGAGCTGCAGGCGGACGATGCGACCTCGCGCCTGGATGACACGGTGGTGGCGCAGCCCCTGCTGTTTGCCATGCAGCTTGCGCTGACGCAGTTGCTGGCAGACCAGGGCATTAAACCGGATGCAGTCGTCGGGCATAGCGTGGGCGAGGTGGCTGCGGCATGGGCAGCAGGCGGGCTCGACAGGGCGAAGGCAATCCGCGTGATCAGCGCACGCAGTCAGGCGCAGGGCTTGACCAGGGGGCGCGGACGAATGGCCGCGGTGGCTTTGTCGGCCGAAAAGTTGCGCGAGCATCTGGCAGTGCTCGGGCTCGACGGCGAGCTTGAGCTGGCGGGCATCAACAGCCCCCGGAATGTCACGGTTTCCGGCGCACTGGATGCCCTCAAAAAGCTGCAAAGTCACCTCAAGACACAGGGTGTGGTCTTTCGTCTCCTTGGCCTGGACTACGCGTTTCACAGTCGGCAAATGGACCCGGTCAAGGCTGCTCTTGCTCAGAGCCTGCAAGGCTTTGTGCCCGCGCAGTCCGCTTATCTTCCGTTCGTCTCTACGGTGACAGGCGGTGTGCTGGAAGCCAGTGCGCTCGACGCCGATTACTGGTGGCGCAATGTGCGCGAGCCGGTTCAGTTCGCATCGGCAGTTGAAGCGCTGATCGAGCAGGGCTGCCGGGTTTTTGTCGAGATTGGCCCGCACGCCATCTTGCAGCGTTATGTGTCGGAGTCGCTTGTCGCGGCAAGCATGCCTGGCAGGGTTCTGCCCACCCTCAAGAAGGGGGACGACGGAGTCTCCAGGCTCAACGATAGCGTGATGCGGGTGCATCTGCTTTCCCGCCACACGGCAACAGACCGGTATTTTCAGATCGCGGGCAGGTTTGCCGATCTGCCCAATTATCCGTGGCAGCGCGAACGGCACTGGCAGCCGCGCACCAGCGAGGGGTTGCTGGCGATAGAACGGCGCCGTGTTCACCCTTTGCTGGGGTGGCGTCTGCACGACGCCGACATGGCCTGGGAAAACACGCTTGACCCCCAGGTGTTGTCATGGCTCGTTGATCACAAGGTGGGTGGCGCTATTGTTTTCCCGGCCGCCGGGTTTGTCGAAATGGCGCTGGCTGCCGCACGCGAATGGCGAGGTCTTGAGCATGTATTGCTTGAACAGTTCGACATTGTCGCCCCTATGGTGTTTGATGGCGAACACGCGCGTACCCTGAGACTGTCGGTGAATACACGGGACGGCAGCTTGAGCATAAGCAGCCGTCAGCGGCTCAGCCAGGACCCCTTCACCGTGCATGCCGCAGGTCGTTTGATCGAGCCGGCTGGCGCGGGTCGCCCAGCAGCGCTTGTTGTGCCGGCTGTTGTCGAATCGCGGATAGATCATCAGCAGCACTATGCTCTGGCTCATGACCTGGGTCTGGACTATGGACCTGCGTTTCAAGGTGTGTTCGAAGCGCGTCTGAGCGGCGACATGCTTGAGGCAGATGTACGGTTACCAGTCTCGCTCGATCTGTCGGCATATGTGCTCCACCCCGGCGTGCTGGATGCCTGTTTTCAGTCACTGATTGATTACCTTGCCGACGACGTTGCGGCTGGTCACGGGCTTGCCTTGCTGCCGGTCAGGGCAGAGCGGGTCGAGGTTTTCCGGACAGGCGTGGTGCACAGCTTTCTAGCGCGCTTTTGCCGAACCAGCCCGCGGTCGGCGCGTGCCGACTTTGAGTTGTTTGACGAAGACGGCTGCCTGATCGCCAGCGCAAGGGCGTGTCGGTTCCGTGCTGCGCCGCTCAAGCGGGCTGGCAGCTTGGGAGTGGACAAGTGGATTGTCAGCCCGTGGCTTCGCCCGCATCCCCATGACGACCTTTACAGCGCCTTGTCTGGCATCAATGATCCAGTCGAAGTGCTGCGGCATGCCTTTGTCAGTTTGGGTGATCAGCGCGATGTCTGGTTTCGCCAGCAACTGCCCTTGATCGAGGCGCTGGTGCTGTCGTTTGCCTACGAGGCGTTCAGGCATTTGCAGCAGTCCGATCCGGCCAACTGGCAGACCCGCCTGAATACCGCTTATGCACGTTGGCTGGCTGGTCTGTTGGCGGCCGAAGGGCTGCTGTCGATGGAAGATGGCTGGTCCTTGTCAGTCGATGCCGATTTGCCACCCGCAGACGAGCTTTGGCGTGTTTTGTTGCGAGACAGCCCGGGGTGCTTGCCGCAACTGGCCTTGATCGGGCGTGTCGGCAGGCAACTGCCTGGCTTGCTCACGGGTGGGCAGGATGCGGTGTCGTTTCTGGATGGGCTGCGCCACGCCTCTGCAGCCGAGGCGCTTTACAGTGACGATCCGGTTTATCTGGGCACGCGAGTAGCCTTGCAGAGCGCGTTGAGCGAGTTTGCAGTGCGTTGGCCAGCTACACGCCGCTTGCGGGTGCTGGAGTTCAGCCCGGGCCTGAGCGACCTGCCAACCGAACTTGTTGCCGCCTTGCCTGAGGACCGGTTCGCCTATGTCGTGGCAGTGCCGGATGAAACTTTGCAGGGCCGTCAGCATGCCGAGTATCCCGACCAGGCAAACGTATATTCGGTGGTGTTCGATGTCGCCAGCGGCGCGGTGCACCCAGAGTTGTTACCGGTTGAGCGTTTTGATGTCATCGTTTTCCGGCATGTCCTGCACCGTAGTCTGAATATTGCTGCAGCCTTGGAGCGGGCACGCGGTCTGCTCGCGCCCGGGGGTGCCCTGCTGCTGGCCGAACGCCATGCTGACTGGAGCGCCGACTTCGTTGGGGGGCTCGACCCTCTATGGTGGCGCGAGGACGCAACTGCTGAAGCAAGCACGCGTGCCCCTTTATCGGCACTGTATCAGCCCGAGGCCTGGCGGCAGGCTTTGCTGCAGGCGGGCTTTGATGCCTGTCACGTGGTCACCGAGCCTGCAGCCGACAGCTTGTCGGAGGGTGCTTTCATCATCACTGCTCAGTGCGGTGTTGTCGCAGCCATTGAGCCTGCAGCGCCACAAAGTGCGCGATGGTGTCTGGTTTGTGATGACGAGAGCGCGCTGATTGCTGACGAGTTGAATACCTACCTGACTGCGCTCTCGCAGTCTGTCGAGGTGCTCGGACATGCCACGCTGAACGAAGAAGACCTGGCAGGGGCTGAACATCTTGTGTTGCTGCTTGGCTGGGGTGACAGCCCTCGGCAGGTGGCGGGCACGCTGTCGTCCGTCATCAGCACCCTATCTGCCCTGCCGACCGACACCGGGCGCGCCTGCCGTCTATGGATGATTACCCGCGAAGGGGCAATGTTGGACGCTGCGCTGCTCGGCAGGCAGGCGAGCCCAGCGCAGTCGGCGCTTTGGGGTTTTGGTCGTGTCTTGATGAACGAGCGCCCGGAACTGGCATGCACTCTGATCGACTTGCCTGAAGCCCATGGCGTCGAGTTGCTGGAACGGCTGAGCCTGGAGTTGTTGTGGCCTGATGGCGCCAACGAAGTCGTGCTGACCCAGCAAGCCCGCTATGTGCCAATGTTGCAAAGCCTGACCCACCCCGCTGCTGCTGCAGATGCGTCAGGTGTTGGGCGATTCAGACTGGAGTTCTTGA
>DAIMZH010000104.1:0-6128 GCA_036734105.1 Azoarcus sp.
CCGCCAAGCTGTGAGGCCATGGTCTGCATGCCGTAGCAAATGCCCAGCACCGGCACGCCGAGTTCAAACACGGCCTGAGGAGCACGCCATTCTTCAGCTTGATACACCGAGTTTGGCCCGCCAGACAGGATGATGCCGGCTGGCGCAAAGTCACGCACGAAATCGTTGGACACATCAAAGGGATGAAGCTCGCAATAAACCTGCTGCTCGCGCACACGGCGGGCGATAAGCTGGGTGACCTGGGAACCGAAGTCCAGGATGAGGATTTTTTTGTGTGACATGATGTTCTCTGTGAATACGACAAAGGCGGTCGCAACCGCCCTTGTCATCCTGACGCTGACCGAAACCGGCAAGCAGCCAAACCCGTCAGCCAGCCTGCTGGCCTTTAACGATCAGTCGATGTGATAGTTGGGCGCTTCTTTGGTGATCTGGACGTCGTGAACATGCGATTCCCGAACACCCGCCGAGGTAATCTCGACAAACTGCGCCCGACTGCGCATGGCCTCGATGCCATCACAACCCAGATAACCCATGGAACTGCGCAGTCCACCCACCAACTGATGGATCACGCCAGCCACTGGCCCTTTGTAAGGCACGCGGCCTTCGATACCTTCAGGCACGAGTTTGTCCGCGCTGCTGTCAGCCTCCTGAAAATAGCGGTCGGCTGCGCCCTGCTGCATGGCGCCCAGCGAACCCATGCCACGGTAGGATTTGTAGGAGCGTCCCTGATACAGGACGGTCTCTCCCGGTGCTTCTTCGGTGCCGGCAAACAGACCACCCAGCATGACTGTATGCGCACCGGCGGCGATGGCTTTTGCGATGTCGCCAGAAAAGCGAATACCACCGTCGGCAATCATGGGTACGCCTGTGCCAGCCAGCGCAGAAGACACGTTGTCGATGGCAGTGACCTGGGGCATGCCCACACCGGCGATGATGCGAGTGGTGCAGATCGAGCCTGGCCCAATGCCGACCTTGACCGCATCCGCACCCGCATCCACCAGTGCTTTGGCAGCATCACCGGTGGCAATGTTGCCGCCTATCACCTGAACGTCAGGGAAGTTGTTCTTAACCCAGCGCACCCGGTCAATAACGCCTTGCGAGTGGCCGTGTGCGGTGTCGACGATGACGACATCGACACCGGCTTCAACCAGCGCGACAGCTCTGTCCTCAGTGCCTTCGCCTACGCCGATGGCTGCGCCAACCAGCAGACTGCCGTGCGCATCTTTGGCGGCATGCGGGTGCTCGGTGGACTTGAGCATGTCCTTTACCGTGATCAGGCCACGCAGGTCGCCCTGATCACCCAGCACCAGCACGCGCTCCAGCCTGTGCTTGTGCATCAGCGCACGCGCCTCTTCAAGCGAGGTGCCCTCTTTGACAGTGATCAGCCGGTCGGCAGGCGTCATGATGGCCGACACTGGCTGGTCGAGATTGGTTTCAAAGCGGAGATCGCGGTTGGTGACGATGCCGACCACTCTGCCGTTGTCCACCACCGGGTAGCCGGAAAACTTGTTTTGCCGGGTCAACTGGACCACATCACGCACGCTCATGGTGGGCGGAATGGTGAGCGGGTCCTTGAGCACACCGGACTCGAAGCGCTTCACGCGCAGGACTTCGGCTGCCTGAGCCTTGATCGACAGATTCTTGTGAATGATGCCCATTCCACCTTCCTGAGCCAGCGCAATGGCCAGTCGCGACTCAGTCACCGTGTCCATGGCCGCAGACACAAGCGGAATGTTCAGGTGGATATTACGGGTCAGCTTTGTGCGAACGCTGACATCTCGTGGTAAAACAATGGAATGAGCGGGGATGAGAAGGACGTCATCGAACGTCAGCGCCTTCTGGACTACGCGCATGGCTTTTTTCCTCTCGGCCAAAACCGTATTATACAGATCGCAGTGTTTGCGAGTAAGCAGACTCGATGTGTTTTGGAGATCGATCATGATTTTGCGTTTGCTGTGCTCGCTGGTGGTATGCATCGTGCTGACGCCGGTCGCGTCCGCTCAGGTTTACGAGTGGCATGATGCACAAGGTCGCCTTATTTATGGCGACATGCCACCGGTGGGGGTTGAAGCCCGGCTGATTCAAGGCACTAGCAGGCGCGCGGCAACCCAGCCTGATGCCGAGGCGGTTTCGTCTGAGGCTGATACGAGCAGTCTGCGTTTTCAAGCCGAACAGGCTGCAGCGCAAGCCCACCGTGAGGCTGAGCGCCTGCAGGCTGACGAGGACAGACGTTTCGAGGAAGAACGTCAACTCGCCTGTGGCGATGCGCGTCAGCGTCTCGGCGTGCTGGAATCAGGCCGCCGCGTCGCCATTCAGGATGAAGACGGCGAGCAACGCCTGCTTGATCAGGCCCAGCGTGCAGAGCAGATCATGCACACCATGCAGTTCATCAACACCAACTGCGGCCCCGCAGAGGTTCGTTGAATCCCTGGCGATAATCTGGCTGCCGGGCTGTCAGCGACCGTGCCAATAGCGTCGACGCTTTTCGCGCTGCGCGCTCAAGCTCAGTCCGGTGCCGCTGACGTCCACAATGATGGCGCCCTGCCCATCGGTGCGCCAGTTGCGCGCACCAGCAGACGACCAGCGCGCCCACACGCCATGCTGCGGGTGTCTGAAAGCATTTAGACTGCCCACTGAATACATCACATGGCTTGCGCCGGTGGCGGCCACAAAGGCCGGCGATGAAGACGAGCGACTGCCATGATGGGGTGCGGTGATCACATCCGCCCGAAGGGCTTCGGGGCCACGTGTCAGCAAGGCACGCTCCGCCAGGGTTTCAATGTCTCCGGTCAGCAACACAACGCCCGCGGCAGCCCCTACCCTGAGCACGCAGGAGCGGTCGTTTGAACGTGCATACTGACTGCCCTCAGCGGGGTGCAGAAATTCAAACCAAACGCCGTCCCATAACCACTTCTGCCCGGCCAGACAGTGTTCCGTGCTTGTGGCCATTGCAGAGAGATGGGGGTGCGACTCCGCCGGGTTGAGCATCAGACGGTCGACCGGCAGCGCCGACATCACACTCTCGGCACCGCCGATGTGGTCTGCATCGCCATGTGAAATTATCAGTGCATCGAGTCTGCGCACCCCAATTGCCGCCAGATAGGGCAGCAAAACCCTGCTTCCGGCATCCGCAGTCGGCCCATAGCGAGGACCTGTATCGTAGACCAGATCATGATGGGCAGTCTGGACATGCAGCGACAAGCCCTGCCCAACATCAAGCATCACCACCCTGAATTCGCCGTACCCTGCTCTGGGTGGAGACCACAGCAACGCGGGCAACAGCAAAAGGAGCGCGGCAGCGCGGGCCGGTGTGCCGTTTGGCAACAACAGCAACAACACCGATAGCACCGCGAGCGCGATCAGCAGCGTTGGTACGGCAGGTCTCTGCCACATTGCCCAAGGGAGTGCGGACAGGTATTCCAGCCCAGTCATCATGACACTGACCAGACCGTGCGCCAGTTCCAGCACAGGGGCAAACGGCACCAGCAGCGCGATCAAGGCGGCAGGGGCAATCGCAAAACTGACCAGCGGAATGGCCCACACATTGGCAATCGGTGAGATCAATGAAAATCCGTTGAACAAGGCGAGCAGTGGCGGCACGGTAGCCAGCGTGATGGCCAACTGTATGCGTATTGCTGAACGCCAACCGCTTGGCGCACGCAGCCGCCCGGCCAGCACCAGCAGGATGGTGGCCACCGCGCCGAATGACAACCAGAATCCGGATGACAGCACGGCACGCGGGTCAAGCAGCAGCACCACCAGCAACGCCAATGCCAGCACCCGGCTGCCTTGTGCCTCCCGGGCAGTGAGCATCGCCAGCACCACCACACTCAGCATCAGCAAGGCACGCTGTGTAGGCAGCCCCAGTCCAGCCATCAAGGCATAGGCTGTCGCCGCCAGCAAACCCGCCAACGCGCCAGCCTTGCGGGCCGGTACCCTCAAACACAGCATGGGAACGCGTCGCCACACCCATGCCACGCAACCACCAAACATCAGAGCGACCAGAGAGACATGCAGACCCGAGATGCTGACCAGGTGAGCCACCCCGGTACGCCTGAAAACCTCCCACTGCTCGCTGGCGATGGATTGCTGATCACCCACCGCCAGCGCCACCAGGATGCCGGCGTAAGGGGCGGTGTCAAGTGTGCGCAGATAGCGGTCACGAACCTGTGCACGCAGCAAATGGACCTTGTTCATCAGCCCCGGCACGAAAGCGTCAAGCCGTTCGTTGCGACCTTGCTCCCGAACGTAACCAGTCGCCCTGATACCGCGTTCGAGCAACCACGCCTCGTAATCAAAACCATGTGGATTGGCAAAACCATGCGGACGACGCAGCCGCACGGTGAGATGCCAACGCTCACCCGGCAACAGCTCAGGCACAACCCCTTCACCCCGACGCGGTGGATACCAGCTTAATTGAACCCGCGAGGGAACGGGGGCGTCTGAATGCTCAAGCTCAAGCACAAAGCGGCGCACATCACCCATGTCACGTGGCAGCCCGGAAACCACCCCGACGACCTCTATATCCGTCTGTTCCCAGAACATCGGCAGCGCCTCTGCCAGCACTGTTTGTGCTCGCCAGCCCGACCACGCAAAGCCAATCAAAGCGGCTGCCAGCAAAGTCATGCACCCACGCAGCCAGCTTGCCTGCGGCAGCCATCGCCTTGATCCACGAACAGACAGCACCACAGCAAACCCTGCAAACGCAACCAACAACAAGCTGTTGCGGTCAGGCAATTCAGCCTGAACCTGCAACAAGCAGACACCTACCGCGAATCCGACAACCGCCATGCGCATGATTACTGAATATTGCCATTGGCATGACATCCAGACAAGCACCAGCCAATTATTGACGCCACCCGCGAACCCCTCGGGCTTTTCAATCCGCTCAGGTTTTCCGTGCGACTTCTGCCTTCGACAAACAACCCCACGTGGCTCAGTTCGTTGCCCACCCAAAGACGATTTCCCGGATAATCTGGCACCACCCGTCAACAGCCCATCATGCGCCGCACACTCCGAAGCCTGATTCCCAGCCACGAGGCCATACATGGCAGCCCTTGGCTACGTCCTTTCCGCAACACCCTGCTGCATCCGCGACTATGGCATCTCAACCGGCACTCGGCAGCGGGTGGTGTCGCAGTGGGGCTGTTCTGCGGTTTGATTCCGGGCCCGTTTCAAATGCTGGGCGCCGCCATCGCCTGCGTGCTATGGCGGGTCAATCTGCCGCTGGCGATGATCACCACACTTTATTCCAACCCCATCACCATCGTTCCACTCTATATCGCCGCTTACGCAATGGGCGCGATTCTGCTCGGACAAAGCCCATCCGGTTTTGTCCATCCGCCGGAAATGAATGGAATGGGATTCATCGAGTGGAGCCAGACATTGCTGCCATGGGCGGTCGGATTGGGCAAACCACTGCTATTCGGTCTGGTCGTGCTGGCCATGACCTTGGCCGTTGCTGGCTATCTGTCGGTCCGTGCTACCTGGCGCATCTGGCTGATCCGGACATGGCGCACACGCAACGCCAGACGCAACAAGCATGCTCAATTGAATCAGGACTGAAGACGGCCGTCTTCCAGTCTGACGATCCTGGCCGCCCGTCGCGCCAGAGACTCGTCATGTGTGACGATGACAAAGCTGGTGGATAGACGCTCGTTAAGGCCCAGCATCAGCTCAAACACCGCGTCGGCGGTACGCCTGTCGAGGTTGCCGGTAGGTTCATCGGCCAGTACACAAGCTGGATTGGTGACCAGCGCCCGGGCGATGGCAGCGCGCTGACGCTCTCCTCCGGACAGCTCGCCCGGCGCGTGATCCAGGCGATGGCCCAAACCCACCTCCTTGAGCATGGCAGCCGCAAGTTCATCCGCCTGCTCCTTGCTCATGCGACGGATGTAGAGCGGCATGGCTACATTTTCGAGCGCCGAAAATTCGGCCAGCAAATGATGAAACTGATACACAAAACCCAGGGCCTGATTGCGCAGCCTGCCGCGCTCGGCCTCGGACATGCTGGAGAAGTCGCGCCCATCAAGGGCAACCGACCCGGAGGTAGGCACGTCCAGCCCGCCCAGCAAATGCAGCAAGGTGCTCTTGCCCGAGCCCGAAGCGCCGACAATGGCGAGACGCTC
>DAIMZH010000105.1:0-6059 GCA_036734105.1 Azoarcus sp.
AGCATGGAAGGTTGCAAGCCGAGCATGGAAGGTTGCAAGCCGAGCATGGAAGGTTGCAAGCCGAGCATGGAAGGTTTCTCCGATAGCCATTCTTTGGAGGCCTTACTGTCGGCACTGCCAAGGGAGCTTGCCGAGGAGGCGAATGCGCAACGCGGCAAACGCCAGTCCAAAGATGCCCTCCAGGCGCTGATGCTCAAGCTGTGCGGACACCAGCCATTTACCGCAGAGGCGTTGGAAACCTTGCTCGACAAGCACCGCAAATACCTGATGACTGAACATATCCGGCCCTTGGTGCAGGCCGGAAAGCTGCGGCTGCTCTACCCGGAAAGCGCCAAGCACCCGCATCAGGCGTATGTGGCCAGAGAAGATAATGAGGTTCGGCTTGATTGAGGTGAATCTGAAACCCGGCTGGAAGGTTTGGCGATTCGATCATATCGCCACCAATGGGGAAATTCGGGGACGGAAATTCGGGGACAGGGAAATTCGGAGGGAAATTCGAAATTCGGCGAAATTCGGGGACAGGCCACAGTTTTCTCATCTTGATGAACAAAAACCGGATATGAGGCGTGGTGTATCTGGGGCGAGCGGGCACGTGACCGTGAAGCCCTCTATCTGTGGCAGCAAGACGCACTTTGTAAATTCGGCGTCTATGCAGGGAAGGTAATGTGTCTTACTCCGGGAGATCTCCCCGGTGCTTCAAGAGATCGAAGCTGGGCGTCTGGAAACGGACGCTGAATATCGTGGAGAAGTCAGCAGAGGGCATAGTAGGCGGCGCCACCGCCGAAGACCTGAACGATGAAAAACAAGGGAACATGGTGAAGAGAGACGGGACAGCATCTGACCATCTGCGCAAGCAGGCTGCGGCGACGCCGCAGGATGAACTCGTGGTTGGATCGCTACGACAACCCGGGTCGATTCACACCCAAGCGCTGTTTGCCCAGGTGGTGGAACCGGGCAATCTACAGCGCGCACTGAAGCAAGTGCGTCAGAACAAAGGCGCGCCGGGCATCGACGGCATGACAGTCGATGAACTACCGGAGTACCTGAAACGCCACTGGCTGGCAATCCGTGCGCACCTGGAAACCGGAAGCTATCGCCCGCAACCGGTCAAGCGTATGGAAATCCCCAAACCAGATGGGAAGACCCGCCCCCTAGGCATTCCAACGGTGTTGGACCGCTTCATTGAGAAAGCCATCGCGCAAGTCGTTACTGTGCGCGAAGACCGGACTGCCAGCAAATCTGCGCACGGCCCGAGGCGGCTATGCTGGACGCGACCATTGGCCTTTGCGTTACCATTGTTTGGCGTAGCATGAGTGCCGTGCTACCGTTATATCGTGATTATTCATTTCAAAGACAAGGGTACGGAAGACATCTTCAACGGAGTGGCCTCGAAGGCCGCTCGTAAAGTGTGCCCGCAGTCTTTGTGGCGGGTCGCATCAAGAAAGCTCGAATTGCTGGATTCTGTTGTTCATCTGGATGAGTTGAAAGTTCCTCCGGGAAACCGCCTGGAACCATTATCTGGCGACAGCAAGGGCCAGCACAGCATTCGCGTGAACGAACAATACAGGATCTGCTTTAAGTGGACTGAAGCGGGGCCCGACGAAGTTGAATTAACTGATTACCATCAGGGGTAAGGTATGGTCCGCATTCCGACAAATAGGCAGCCCACTCATCCTGGCGAAATGCTGGTAGAAGAGTTCCTGCGTCCAATGAATATTACGCAACGTGAACTAGCAGATGCCATTCATGTTCCTTACCAGAGGGTGAATGAACTGGTCAATCAGAAGCGTGGCATCACGCCTAGCACTGCGCTTCGTTTGGCTAGATTCTTTGGTGTTTCGGCCGACTTCTGGCTGAATCTGCAGGTCAGGTGGGATCTTTACAAAACACAGCAAGCCGAACAGGACGAGTTGGCTGATATCCAAGAGGTCACTCACTGGAAAAAAATGGCTTGACTGGAGCGGAAGGCAAGGAGAAGGGCAAGGGCGTTGTCGTGAGGCAGTGGCCGTCAGGTTTCGTCCTGTCCTGATCGTTATTCGAGGTGCCCAGCAGCATCTATCATCTGTCAGCAGGCGATTGAGTGCGGCCCGACTCGTGTGCATCTTTGCGGCTAGAGCGGTCTTGGTCAGACGCTGCGCTTTCATTTCCTGCGCGATTAGCCAGGCCACAACGCGCTTGATGGCATCAGTACCTCCGTACCAGTGTAGCCTCAGGTCCGACAGGACTGCGTGCCAGCCATGATCTGGATGTTCATCAAAAAAAATCAACAAAGCTGCATCCAAACGAGCGCTTGCATCGTATTCCTATCAAGCGGGTCACACTGACACGCTCCAATCCAAGGAGAACATCATGAACACCCAACTTCGCACCGCAGCCTCCATCGTCGTTTTCGGCCTCTTTTCCGTAGCATCCACTGCTTCCCTGGCGGGTCCGGTCGAGACGCAATTCAGTGTCTACGATATCGCGGAAAGGCAGAACCAGACTCAGACTCAAGCCGGTCCTGCCGGTCCGAGCCGCTTGCCCAGTGGCAATGCCTTGTCGAACTGGCCTGTTGAGTCGCAGTTCAGCGTGTATCACCTGGCCTCACAGCGCGACAACGCACAGCAAGGGCAGGCCGGACGTGGCGGCCCGGTCACGATCTCCGGCCCAAGCGCTGAGCGTGAAGTGTCCGAGACCATGTACAGCATCTATGATCTGTCCGATCGCATTTGATTGATAACCAGCTTGCCCCCAACCTGAAACCCCGGTCTGAAAGCCGGGGTTTCATGGGTTGCGGGCCCGGATGAGCATGCAAAAGAATGCATGCCGTCCCGGGTCCGGCGACAGCTCAGCCCGCCTTCTTTACATCCACCAACGGGACCACTCCGGGAAACTCGAATCGCTTGCGGCCAGCTTCCATTTCGGTCTGCGGCTCGCAGGGTTTCAGGCTCGCCAGGCTGCGCAGCGTCAGATCCTGATAACAGCGTGTGCCATCGACCTTCCAGGCCATTTCCTGCTCGCTGAGTTCGCGCACCACTTTTGCTGGCATGCCAGCGGCCAGCATGCGCGGCGGGATCTCCATGCCGGCCTTCACAAAGGCACAAGCGGCGACAATCGCGGCTTCGCCTATGCTGGCGTTGTCCATGATCACCGCGTTCATGCCGATCAAGGCGTTGCGTCCCACGCGACAACCATGCAGCACCGCGCCGTGACCGACATGGCCGTCGACTTCGACAACCGTATCAGTGCCCGGAAAGCCATGCATGACGCAGGTGTCCTGCACATTGGAGCCTTCTTCCAGCACGATGCGACCGAAGTCGCCGCGCAGACTGGCCAGCGGGGCAACATAACAGCGCGGCCCGACAATGACGTCGCCGATCAGCACGGCGTCTGGGTGAACGAAGGCGCTGGGGTGGATGACCGGACGCAGGCCGTCTATTTCGTAGCAGGGCATCAGGATTGACTCCGTAGGGTATCGGGATTGCTTTTGGAGGGAGGGCTGATGGCTGGCATTACTCGATATGATAACGACGTTGCACCACACGGAAGCGGTTGGCGACGAAGGCGCTGTCGGAATAGCTCGCGTTGGCTGCCGGGTTCATGCCGACACCGTGGTAGTCCGAAAAGGCGGCTGACTGGTTGACGAACACGCCACCGGTCAGATTGATGGACAGCGCCACGCCAGCGCGCCAGGTGGCCTCGGTCATGGCGTCCAGCACTTCTGGTTTGGTGGAGTAGATGCCGACGGTGAGCGCGCCATGTTCCGAAACCAGGCGCTCGGACAGGGCAAGGGCGGCGTTGCCATCAGCGGCCTTGACGACAAAGGCGACCGGCCCGAAGCGTTCTTCCATGTAGCTCGCCTCGTCGCTGGCGTCGCAGGTAAGCAGCACAGGCGTGCGCACCTCGGCGCCCGGAAACTCGGGGTGGTCGATCTTGCGCGAGGCCAGCACAATGTCGCCGTACTGGCCGGCTTCGGCAATGCGCGCCAGCGTGGCGTCGGACTGGATTGCGCCCAGCACCGCGCAGGCGACACCCGGGTCGGACAGAAACTTGTCGATGGCAGCGCCGAGGTCGGCCGCGACCTCGTCAAAGCGCTTGTGCCCCTGGTCGGTGTCGATGCCGTCGGCCGGCACGATGATGGCCTGGGTGGTGGTGCACATCTGGCCGGAGTACAGACTGAGCGTGAACGCCAGATTGCGCATCATCGCCTTGTAGCTGTCGGTGGATTCGATGACCACGTTATTGACACCGGCCAGCTCGGCATAAACCTGTGCCTGGCGGGCGTTGTCGATCAGCCACTGGCCAAACACGTTGCTGCCGGTGAAGTCGATGGATTTGACCGCCGGGTGGGTGGCCAGCGCCTGGGTGTCGCTGCGTTTTTCGACGACTGCCAGGCTGACCAGGTTGGGGTCCAGCCCCTGCTCGGCGAGTACCTCGCGGATGATGGCCACGGTGATGGCAGCGGGCAGCACGGCGTTGCTGTGCGGCTTGACGATGACTGGGTTGCCGGTAGCCAGCGCAGCGAACAGGCCGGGGTAGGTGTTCCAGGTGGGGAAGGTGCCGCAACCCACTACCAGCGCCACCCCGCGCCCGACGATTTCAAATTGCTTCTTCATTTTCAGCGGCGGGTTCTTGCCCTGGGGCTTCTCCCAGATGGCCTCGGCGGGCACGCGACGCATTTCGTCCCATGCATAGGCCACGGCCTCCAGGCCCCGGTCCTGGGCGTGCGGGCCACCGGCCTGAAAGGCCATCATCCAGCCCTGGCCAGAGGTCAGCATCACCGCCGTGGCGATCTCGAAGCTGCGCTGGTTGAGCCTGTGCAAAACCTCCACACACACGCCAACCCGTCCTTCTGCGCCAATCTTCTGCCAGCCACCCTGTGCGGCCTGGGCTGCCGTGATCAGCGCCTCGATGTCGCACACCGGATAGCGCACGTCCAGCTTGACGCCATATGGCGAGGTTTCAGGGGCGATGCGAGCGCGCTCCCCAGGTTGCACAAGCGGAAAGTCCTTGCCGACCAGCGCATCAATCGCCTGCTTGCCGTCAGCCTGGGCGGTTTCGCCATAGACTCTGGGACTGGGCATCTCAGGGTAGGGCGTCCAGTAGCCTCTTCCCTGAATGGCCGCCACTGCAGCTTCGATGGTGGTCTGGTGTTTTTCGAACAAGGGGTGTGTCATGGTCTCCTCCGGGCAGGCGTGCGCCTGCTGCTTGTTGTGTTCGCTGTGGGTGTGCGCATGATAAACGCTGACGAACGAGTTTGTTATGGTTAAAAAAGTACTTGTCTTTTGATCTGGATCAAGACTACTATTGATTGACCGGTCGGTCAAACTGTTCGAAGAGACAGCGTCCGACAGCGTGGCTCCCATTGGTGGGGCAACGACAAAACACAGACACGGGACAGGAGGAGACATGAGCGCTGAGTTCGAAACCATCCGCTATGAGGTGGTCGATCGCGTAGCAAGCATCACCTTGAACCGCCCCGAGCGGCTCAACAGCTTCAATGATCAGATGCACGAAGAGCTGCGCCAGGCCCTGGCCCTGGTGCGTGAGGGCAGACGCAGCGGTGCAGTGCGGGTGCTGTTGCTCACCGGGGCCGGCAGGGGTTTTTGTGCTGGCCAGGATCTGTCTGACCGCAACGTGGCACCGGCCGATGGCCCGCTGGACCTTGGCGCCTCGGTCGAGAAGAACTACAAGCCGCTGGTGCTGGCGCTGCGTGCGCTCGACCTGCCGGTGATCGCGGCAGTCAATGGCGTGGCCGCCGGTGCCGGGGCAAACATCGCGCTGGCCTGTGATCTGGTGTTTGCGGCGCGCTCGGCCAGCTTCATCCAGTCTTTCTGCAAGCTCGGCTTGATTCCGGACACCGGAGGCACCTGGATTCTGCCCCGTCTGCTGGGGCCTGCGCGGGCCATGGGTCTGGCCATGCTGGGCGACAAGCTCAGCGCAGAACAAGCCGAACAGTGGGGGATGATCTGGAAGTGCGTGGACGACGAGGCCTTGATGCCGACGGTCAACGCGGTGGCAGCGCAACTCGCGCACGGGCCGACCTTTGGTTATGCGCAAACCAAGCAGGCCATCTGGGC
>DAIMZH010000106.1:0-6006 GCA_036734105.1 Azoarcus sp.
ATGCCGCTGTTGGCAAGCGTAGCGCCCGCGATCCCTGCTGTTTGAGCGCGCAGCGCGAGTTCAGGGATCGCAGCGAAGCGCGCCTTACAGCGGCAGCGCGAGCGGCATCGGAGCCGCAGGGGCAGCCACCGCCACCACCCCGCGGGCCACCACCCGCCTCACCCGCCTCACCCGCCTCACCCGCAGCCACGGACACCAGCACAATGTCAGCCACAGAATCCAGCCCGCCACCAGCCATCCACCTAGACCGCGCCGCCGTCGCCTACGCCGACAATCGCGTGCTCGACGACATCTCGCTGACCATCACACCCGGCGAGCGCGTCGCCATCATTGGCCCATCGGGCGCTGGCAAAACCACCCTGTTCCGACTCATCGCCGGACTCATCAAACCCGCAACAGGCCAAACCACCACACTAGGCCATAACACCCGCCAACTGCGTGGTCACAACCTCAACACACTACGCCGCCAAATCGGCTTTCTACACCAGCAAGACAACCTCATCCCCACCCTGCGCATCGTTCACAACGTCCTCATGGGAAGACTAGGCCACTGGTGGCTGCCTCGCGCCCTGCTCTCACTGATATGGCCACAACAAATCGACATCGCCCGCAACGCACTACAACGCGTCGAACTCAGCGACAAACTTTGGTCACTCCCTGACGAACTATCCGGCGGCCAACAACAACGCGTCGCCGTCGCCAGACTCATCGTGCAACAACCCCGGCTGGTGCTGGCCGACGAACCCGTCAGCGCGCTAGACATCCGCCTGGGCCGCGAAATCATCAGCCTGCTATGCAACCTGGCCCGCCACGACGGCGTCACCCTGCTGGTCAATCTCCACACCCTAGACCTGCTACGAGGCCACTTTGAACGCGTCATCGCCCTGCGCAACGGACGCCTGTTCTGGCAAGGCCCCCCGGAAGACATCGACCAACAACTACTGCGCACCCTATACGGCGCAGAATACCGCGCCCTCCACCTGGACGAAATCGCGCTGCCCCAACGCCACGACACCCCATGAACACGCAATACAGCAACAAACGCCCCTGGGGCCACTTTGTCGCCATGCTAGCGGTGCTGCTCGCCATGGCAGCCGCCTTTGTCGCCGCCGAATGGGACTTTGGCGTACTGCTTGACGACCAACAACGCCAACGCGCCATCTCACGCATGAGCGCCTGGATTGCCGCATTTGCCCAACCCGACCTGTCTGGCGACTTCGTCGCCCACGCCTGGGACCTCACCCTTCAAACCCTGTCAGCCGCCATACTCGGCACCGCACTCGCCGTGCTGCTGGCCTGGCCGCTCGCCATGGGTGCCAGCCGCGCCGTCTGTGTTGGCGAAGAACACCAACGCCAAGGCTGGCGTGGCTGGCGACACTTTCCGCTGCGCTCGCCCGCCGCCCTGCTGTGCGCACTATGCCGCCTGATCCAGGACATCCTGCGCGCCGTGCCCGACTTTGTCTGGGCCATCATCCTGGTCGCCATGATAGGCCTCGGCCCGCTCACCGGCGCGCTCGCGCTGGCGCTCAACATCACCGGCATTCTGGCCAAGGTATACAGCGAACTCTGGGACAGCGTAGACGAAGCCCGCTACACCCAAGTGCGCTCACTGGGCGGCGGACGCCTCGCCACCTTTCTTTACGGCATACGCCCACTCGCCGCCCGCAACGTACTGTCCTTCACCCTGATGCGCGCCGAATGCGCCATCCGCAACGCCGCCGTCATTGGCGCAGTCGGCGGCGGCGGCCTGGGCTCGGAAATCTGGTACCAGATCCGCTTTGGCGCCTGGGACAAAGTCAGCACCCTCATCCTGTTCACCCTGTTGCTCACCCTGACCGCCGACCTGCTCAGCAACCTGATCCGCCGCCAACTGCGTGGCGACCCCAATCGCGCTGGCAACAGCGCCCTGGCATCCACCTGTCTGGCCGTCCCAGCAAGCGCTCAAGCCACCAAACAACACAACACAAACACATCACGCCCAGCAAAGCCAGAACCCGCCAAGCGCCCAAGCGGCCCAAGCCAACGCCCACTGCAAGCCTGGATCGCGTTCGGCATTGTGACGCTCACCATAAGCTGGTCAGTGTGGTTCATGGCGTGGGGCAACCAAGCCGGTCAGGACGGCAGCGCACGCAACCACCTGGCCCCCGCCATCGAACTCATCAGCGGACAAGCCTGGCAAAACCTGCGCTTCTTCGAACGCCTGCTCTCGCCCGAGCTCGACCTGGCCGCCATCGGCCTCGGCGACCAAGCAAAAGTCGACGCTCGACAAGCCGCCGGAAACACCGTGACGCTATTTGCAGACTACGGCCCAAGCAACCTGTTTCAAGCCGCCGCCTGGCAAGCCTGGCATGCCGAACTGCAAAAATGGTTTGTCTGGCGCGTCATCGAATCCGCCACCGTACCGCTGGCCATTGCCATCGTTGGCACCGTGCTCGGCGTGGCAATGGCCATCCTGCTCACCTACCCACACTCCACCCTGTTTCAGTGGCACGCACCGCGCTTCACTGGCGAAACCCCACTGTTGCTGCAGCGCGCCTGGCGCGGCTTGCAGCTAGGCATGTCACGCGCCACTGCCATCACCGCACGCGGCGTGCCAGAAGTCATGTGGGCCTTCCTGTTCATTGCCTTCTTCGGCCCTGGGCTGGTCGCCGGCACGCTGGCCATTGCCCTGCACACCGTCGGCGTGCTCACCCGCGTCTTCAGCGAAACCGTAGACAACCAACCGTGGCGACGCTTCGAGCCACTGCCAGCAAGCTCCCGCCCAAGCCTCTACGCCAGCGCGGCGGTGCCGCTGGTGTGGCGCGACTGGATGACCTACGCCTTTTTCCAGTTCGAAAACAATGTGCGCGCCGCCGTGGTGCTGGGTCTGGTAGGCGTCGGTGGCCTGGGCTTTCACTTCAGCTTCAACTTCGAGTGGTTCCGCTTTGAACGCGCTGGCACCTATCTGATCATGATCATCGCGCTGACCGTGCTGATTGATCGTGGCTCACGGCTACTCAAACTGTCGCGGGTCGGACGATGAGGCGCCACCCGCCCAGTCCGACCCCGGATGAAGTTAGAATTCCCACTGCCACCCCAAACCACAACATCGCTCACGCTGCGTCGGCCTCAACCCCGGTCGGCGGCAGATCGCAAACGAGAACAACATGAGCCAGACACCCCACCGCCCACTGCTCAGCCGCGCCAGCCGCGCACTGACCATCACCATACCCGCCGAAAACGAACTCGGTGAAGACGTACCCACCGCCATCGCTGGCGAATACCCGCTAACGGTGTATGTGGACAAACGCGAAATCGTCACCCTGATGACGCTGGGCGCCGCCCCCGAGGCCCTCACCCTGGGCTGGCTGCGCAACCAGCGGCTGGTGTCCAGCCTGGACGAAATCGTCTCTGTGCAGGTGGATTGGGACGTGGACGCGGTGGCCGTCACCACCCGTAATGGCCTCACCAATGTCGACGAAAAACTCAGCACCCGCACCGTCACCACCGGCTGCGGTCAAGGCACGGTGTTTGGCAGCCTGATGGAAGAGGTCGACAACATCAAGCTGCCGGAAGACGCCCACTTCAGCCAGGCAAGGCTGTATGCCCTGATGGACAAGGTGCGCAAGCACGAATCCATCTACAAACAAGCGGGCGCGGTGCATGGCTGCGCACTGGCCCGCGCCACCGGCACAGATGACTGCGAGATCCTGATGTTTTTTGAAGACGTCGGCCGTCACAACGCGGTCGACGCCATCGCCGGCCAGATGTGGCTGGACGGTCAGAACGGCGGCGACAAAGTGTTTTACACCACCGGCAGACTCACCTCCGAGATGGTCATCAAAACCGCGCAGATGGGCATCCCAGTGCTCGTATCGCGCTCCGGCCTCACCCAGATGGGCTGGGAAATCGCCCGCCGCATCGGCCTCACCATGATAGGCCGTGCGCAAGGCAAGCACTATCTGCTATTTACCGGACAGGAGCGATTTACACGATGAACAGCACACACCACATCAGCGCCATCATCCTGGCAGGCGGCCAAGGCCAACGCATGGGCAGCGTAGACAAAGGGCTGGTCGAACTGCGTGGCAAACCCATGATTGCTTGGGTGCTCGACCGGCTACGCCCACAAGTGGACGAGCTCATCATCAACGCCAACCGCAACACCGAGCGTTATGCCGAATTCGGCGTGCCCGTGGTGCCAGATGCCATCGGCGGCTTTGCTGGCCCACTGGCCGGCCTGCACGCCGGCCTTGGCGCGGCACAACACCCGCTGGTGGTCACCGCCCCCTGCGACTCCCCGTTTCTGCCCACAGACCTGGTCAGCCGCCTGGCCGACGCGCTGCACGCCGAACAGGCCGATCTCGCGGTCGCCCACACCTTCGACCAGGCCCACCCGGTGTTCTGTCTGGTCAGACGCGACGTGCTCCCCCACCTCGAAGCCTTCCTGAGCAACGGCGGCCGCAAGATAGACCGCTGGTACCAAACCCTCAAGGTGGTGTCGGTGCAGTTCGACGACCAGGAAACCGCCTTCAGCAACATCAACACCCGTGAAGAGCTGGGGAGGTTTGAGCAGGGGTGAGTCTAGCAGCCGACCGGGCTTGAGCGATCATCGCGAGCCGAGTGGGGAAAAACCAACCTTCGAGCCTGGCGTCCGACAACCCCGAGGCGGCCATTCGCACCGCTGAGCCCTTCAACGCCAGTTCTCCACCTGCAGGCCGCTCACACGATTGAATTCGCCGACATTCGATGTCACCACAACCAGGCCCCGTGCAAGACCGGTCCCGGCGATCAACAGATCGTAGGCCCCGATGATCTGCCCTGTGCGCTTGAGCGCCGCCCGAATCGCGGCAGTGGCCCGTGCATCAACCTCCTCGAAGGACACCGTTCGCGTCACAGCAAAGAAGGCATCGAGCATGGGCGACAGTTTTCTCGCGCGCTCACTGTTGAGCGCCAGGCCGTAGTCGATTTCCATGCGCGTAATAGATGAGACGACGATCTGATCGGGCGCAGTCGCCTTGATGCGCTCGAGCACGCCGGGCTGGCCTTTCACAAAGTCGGAAACCGTACAGGTGTCGAGCAGATATCTCATGCCAGCGGATCGTCCACAGGGGCTTTGAGCCGGTCACGCCCCGCCTCGAATGGCGGCAAGTCGGCCAAACCCTTGAAATCCATCACTACATCAGGCCACTGGGGCTGCGCGTGGCGAGTGAGCCATTCGCTGACCGCCTGGCGAATGAGCGCATTGCGGCTCTCGCCTGTTTGTTGGGCCACGGCTGTCAAGCGCTGACCAGTCACGTCATCGAAGTAAACATTGAAATGCATCTGCAACTCCCTATTCGCGCCATAACATGTCCATATGTTATGGCGCGACAGCCACCGACTCAAGCGCTTCAGATGGGTCCGTCCGGGTTGGCTCCGCTTCCCACCCAAGTTCGTCCAGCTTTTTGCTCAAACTGCCCCAAAAAAGGCTGAATCCCGCATCGTTGGAAAAATAAACCCCACGGTACACCGCCCAGCCAACACACTATGGACGACCGGCATGCGTCCGCGACTTCTCCCGTTGGCCATTCGAACATCACTCGCAAGCAGCCGTTCCCCGCCTTATGGACGGCTTGGACATTGCACTTACTCGCTGCAGAGGCGTGCGTGCAAGCTGCGACTATTGGTGGCAAGTTGCAAACTTGTTGGCGTTTAACCACTCAAAGCAAAACAAGCTCGCTGGCGTTGGGCGTATACTAGGTCTAAACTTGTCAATACCACATCAGCGAGCGCGGGCGCTGCACGTCATCCGCGCACTGTCGACCAGCAGCGCATAACCGGTCGCAAGGAGCACGCCATGATCGAAATGAACACCGTCTCAACACTCGAACGCAGCCAACCGGTCAATGCGACACAGGCAGCGGATAATCAGGCGGCAAATCCCGCCAATCCGGTCGCTCCAGCGGCGCGCCAAGGCGAAGCCATGGCAGGTGTCCAGGTCGAGATCAGCAGCGCAGCCCGCGAGGTTGCTGCCCGCGACGCCCT
>DAIMZH010000107.1:0-5795 GCA_036734105.1 Azoarcus sp.
ATTCATCCTCTTTGGGGTGATGGCGCTTTTCGGGATAAGCGTCGAGGTAATACACCATGGCTTTGAGCAGCTTGAAGTCCGGCTGCAAGCGACCGCTGCCAATCTCCTTCAGCATATAGCGGACTGCATGCAGAATCGCGGCAAGCGACTGGTGCTCGTCCTGGATGATGCGCAAGGCTTCCATTTTTCTGTTCTTCCCTGTTGGTTACCGGTTCAGACCGCCAGCCTGTCCTGGTGTTTGCTTCCGAGCCCGAGATAAGACTCGATCACGCGCGGATCGTCAGCCAGCTTGTGGGCCGGCCCGTGCATGGTGACTTCGCCGGTTTCGAGCACATAGGCGTAGTCGGCCACTTGCAGCGCGGCACGCGCGTTTTGCTCAACGAGCAAGATGGAGACACCACGGCTGCGCAGTTCGGCGATGATACGAAATATTTCGCGCACGATCAGCGGCGCAAGGCCAAGACTGGGTTCATCGAGCATCAGCAGGCGTGGCTTGGCCATCAGCGCCCGACCGACGGCGAGCATCTGACGCTCGCCACCGGACAAGGTGCCGGCGAGCTGGGCACGACGCTCCTTGAGCCGCGGAAACAGCGCGAACACCTCTTCCAGCGTTTCCCCGTGGTCGCGTTTGCCTTCTCGGTAGCGCTGAAAGGCACCCAGCACGAGGTTGTCTTCCACGCTCATCTCGCCAAAGAGTTCGCGCTTTTCCGGCACCAGATTCATGCCACGCGCCACCATGCGCTCTACCTCGGCACCAGGCTCTGCGACACCTTCAAACGATACCTCGCCGCGAGAGGGCAACAAACCCATGATGGCTGACAGCATGGTGCTCTTACCCGCACCGTTGGGGCCGATGACGGTAACGATCTGCCCCTCACCAACACGGATGTTGGCGTTGCTCAGCGCCTCTACCTGTCCGTAGGAGACGCACAAGTCCTTGATGTCCAGCAGTGTTCGGATGTTGTCGCTCATCACTCCACTCCCCCCAGATAGGCTTCCAGCACGGCCGGGTCGCGTTGCACCTCCTCCGGCAGGCCCTCTGCAATTTTCTCGCCAAACTCCATCACCACCACACGGTCGACCTGTCCCATCACGAAGTCCATGTCGTGCTCGACCAGCAGGATGCCCATGCCCTCGCCGCGCAGCTTCTTGAGCAGCCCGGCAAGCGCCTGCTTTTCCTTGAAGCGCAGGCCAGCAGCCGGTTCATCAAGTAGCAGCAGGCAGGGGTCAGAAGCCAGCGCCCGCGCGATTTCGAGAATGCGCTGTTGTCCGAGCGCCAGACTGCCAGCCTCGTCATACATATGTTCACCCAGGCCGACACGTTCGATCTGACGTGCTGCCTCGGCCAGCAGGCGCGCCTCCTCCGCACGATCAAGGCGCCAGGCAGAGGCCAGCACACCCTTGCTGCCACGCAGGTGTGCGCCTATGGCGACGTTCTCCAGCACCGACATGGTCGGCAACATCTTTACATGCTGGAAGGTACGACTCATGCCCAGCCCGGCAATTGCCCGCGAGCCCATGCCGACCACTGACTGGCCCAGAAAATGGACCTCGCCGGAGCTCGGGGTATCCACACCCGAAACCTGGTTGAACATGGTGCTCTTGCCTGCGCCGTTTGGTCCGATCAGGACAAGGATTTCGCCTGCATGCACCTGCAGGCTCATGTCCTTGTTGGCCACCAGCCCGCCAAAGCGCCGGGTGACGTTTTGCGCGTCCAGGAGCAGGCTGCCCGGTTTGGGCAGTTCGCGGCGCGGCAGGGGCTCGACCCCGGAGTCGATTCTGCGCTTGCTTGCCTGCACCGGCACTACCCGTTTGAACAGGCCGACGAGGATTGGCCACAAACCCACGCGGGCCTTGTGCAGGACGATGACCATCATGATGCCGAATACGATGATCTCGAAGTTGCCGGATTGCCCGAAAATGGTGGGCAGAATGCCCTGCAGCCAGTGCTTGAGAATGACGATGAGCGTGGCACCGACCAGCGCGCCCCATACATAACCAGCACCGCCGACCACAGCCATGAACAGGAACTCGATGCCCATGTGTATGCCAAACGGCGTGGGATTGACGAAACGCTGCATGTGCGCATACAACCAGCCGGAGGCGCACGCCAGCAGCGCCGCGATGACGAAGATCACCATGCGCGAGCGGGCAGTGTCCACCCCCATGGCCTCAGCCATCACCATGCCGCCCTTGAGGGCGCGGATAGCCCGCCCCTCACGCGAGTCCAGCAGGTTGCTGGCGGTGTATACGCCAGTCAGCAGAAAGGCCCAGATCAGATAGTAGATGTGGTTGTCCTGCCTGAGCTCGAAGCCGAAGATGTCAATCGCCGGGATGCCGCCGAGGCCGGTGTGCCCACCGAGCACCTGCATGTTTCCGAACAGGAAGTACAGGCTGATGCCCCAGGCGATGGTGCCCAGAGGCAGGTAGTGCCCGGACAGTCTGAGCGTCAGTGAGCCGATGAAGATGGCGATGGCCGCTGTGATGACCAGGCCTGCGCCCAGTGACAACCACGGTGAGGCGCCCAGCCAGGCCAGCGCGGACGGCAGCTCGGTTGAGGTGCTGAGCACTGCGGTTGCGTAGGCCCCGACCCCGACAAAGGCTGCCTGACCAAAGCTGGTCAGGCCTCCGACGCCGGTAAGCAACACCAGTCCCAGGGCCACCATGGCATACAGGCCGATATAGTTGAGCTTGGTGACATAGAACGGCGGCAGCAGCGCGGGCGCGAGCAGCAGCACCAGCATGAACAGGCCGAGCAGCAGCTTGGGAGAAATGGCGGCCTTCATTCTTCCTCCTCCATGTGGTGCGTGGTCAGCGAGCGCCACAGCAGCACCGGGATGACCAGTGTGAACACGATGACTTCCTTGTAGGCGCTGGCCCAGAAGGAACTGAAGGCTTCAATCAGCCCAACCATCAGAGCGCCAGCAGCGGCAATCGGGTAGCTGGCCAGTCCGCCAATGATGGCAGCAACAAAGCCCTTGAGACCGATCAGGAAGCCGCTGTCGTAGTAGATGGTGGTGATCGGGCTGATCAGCACCCCGGACAGTACGCCAATCAGAGCTGCCAGAAAGAAGGTGAGCTTGCCGGCCAGCGCGGGGGATATCCCCATCAGCCGGGCGCCGTTGCGGTTGATCGCGGTGGCCCGCAAGGCCTTGCCATAAATGGTTCGACCGAAGAACAGCGCGAGCGCGACGATCAGGGCGAGCGAGGCAAAGATCACCCACAGGGTCTGACCGGAGATCATCAGTGGTCCGACCTCAAAGCGCGCATCCGAGAAGGGTTCGGTGCGGTAGCCTTCTGCACCGAAGAACACCAGACCCAGACCAACCATGGCGACGTGCGCGGCCACCGATACGATGAGCAGCACCAGCACTGGGGCTTCAGCAATGGGTTGATAGACCACGCGGTACATCATCGGCCCCATGGGCACAACGATGAGCAGGGCGAGCAACACGTGCAGCACCAGCGGGGCATCCTGCAGCGGAACACCTGCGAGCACGGCGAGCAGCAGCAGTGGATAGAGGGTGTTGAGTGCGGCCACGCTACCCAGTTTGCGCCATTGGCGTTGCCGCAGCGCAGTGTAGCCGTCCAGCGCCGTCACCATCAGGCCAGCGGCCAGCAGCAGCCACGCGGTGGCTGGAAAAATTCCGTTTTCTATCATCGCAAGTGTCAGCGCGCCGTAGACGACGAACTCTCCTTGCGGAATGAAGATCACCCGGGTGACCGCAAATACCAGCACCAGTGCCAAAGCCAGCAAGGCATAGATGGCGCCGTTGGTAATGCCGTCCTGCCCGAGTATCAGGGCAATCTGAAAGTCCATGGACGAACTCCGCCGCAGCCGGGCCGCTAGCTGCCTGTCGGACTTGAGCGATTGTCGCGAGCCGTGTGGGAAAGCGCGGCCGGATTCGGTCGTTTTGAGGCGCATAGCGGTTCTATGCAACGAGAAAACGAGCGGATATGGAACGCTTCTCCCACCGTCACAGCAGATCAGCCTCAAGTCCGACAGGCTGCCCATGCAGCCCGCCCACTTAGTCATCAATGTTGATCTTGTCGGTGAGCCCGTGCGCGTGCGCACGGACTGATCGGACAATCACGAGAGGCCAGGCTAACCGGGCCCTTCGCAGCAGCGCTTACTTGACCAGCATCCAGTTGCCGTCCTTGACTTGCACCATGACGGCTGCACGCTGGTCCAGACCGAGGTGGTCGGTGGGGCTCATGTTGAAGATGCCGTGTGCGCCGGCTACTTCGCTGACACCTTCGAGTGCGTCGCGCAGTGCGCTGCGGAATTCTGCAGTGCCGGGCTGCGCTTTCTTGAGAGCTTCGGGTATTGCGGCCTGCAGCAGTACACCGGAGTCCCATGCGTGAGCGCCAAAGGTGGATACGCTGCCTTCGCCATGGGCGGCTTCATAGGCTGTGATGTAGGTCATGGCGCTGGCCTTGACCGGATGGTCATCGGCAAGCTGACGAGCGACCAGCACCGGGCCAGCGGGCAACAGAGTCCCTTCGCAGTCACGACCACAGACACGCAGGAAGTCGTTGTTGGCGACGCCGTGGGTCTGGTAGATCTGACCACGGTAGCCACGCTCCTTGAGTGTTTTTTGCGGCAGCGCGGCAGGGGTGCCTGCACCGGCGATGAGGATTGCATCGGGGCGCTGCGAGGTGATCTGCAGTATCTGGCCGGTTACCGAGGTGTCGGTGCGGTTGAAGCGCTGGTTGCTGACAATCTTGATGCCACGGGTTTCGGCAATGGCGCTGAACTGCTGCCACCAGCCTTCACCATAGGCGTCGGCAAAGCCGATGAAGCCGGCGGTTTTGACGCCGTTGGCGGCCATGTGCGAGACGATGGCCATGGCCATTTGCTGGTCGTTCTGGGGTGTCTTGAAGACCCAGTGGCGCTTTTCGTCGACCGGGTCGACGATGCGGCTGGAGGCTGCCCAGGAGATCATCGGTGTTTGCGATTCTGCGGCTACATCGATCATGGCCAGGGAGTTGGGGGTGGTGGTGGACCCCAGTACGACGTCGACTTTGTCGTCGGTGACAAAGCGGCGGATGTTCATCACTGCGTGGGTGGTGTCGGACAGGTCATCTAGCACGACGTAGCGGATTTGCTGCCCGGCGATTTCCTTGGGCATGAGGTCTACCGTGTTGCGCTCGGGGATGCCGAGCGATGCGGCGGGTCCGGTGGCTGATACGGTGACGCCTACGGTGATCTGGGCGTGAGCGCCGGCGGCAAAGGCCAGGGTGATGGCAGCGAGCAGGGTGTGCTTAAGTTTCATGATATCTCCTCCTTGTGGTTATGAGCGTCCCGTTGTCTCTTACGGGATCACTGACTGCAAATTATCACATAGCTAATCAATTTTACAATAACAAATTTTACCGATCGGTCAGTTTTTACTTTTTGCGGGTGCTGCGGGTGCTGCGGGTGGTGCGGGGCCGTGTGCTGATGGCGGTGGCTACCCTTCGGCTCCGATGCCGCTCGCGCTGCCGCTGTAAGGCGCGCTTCGCTGCGATCCCTGAACTCGCGCTGCGCGCTCAAACAGCAGGGATCGCGGGCGCTACGCTTGCCAACAGCGGCATGCGCTCGGGCAAAGTCGCCTCCGGGCAGCCACCACCACCAGCACACTCGTGTCATGGGTGTTCAAACGCCGCAAAATACCTCCTGAAAATGCTGGTCATGGTTGTAGGATCGGCTCCAGAGACGTCATTCTTCGCGACTTGGCCTGGGTGGCAGTTGGGCGAATGGTGGCAAAGTCGCCTCCGGGCAGCCACCACCAGCACACTCGTGTCATGGGTGT
>DAIMZH010000108.1:0-5776 GCA_036734105.1 Azoarcus sp.
CGCCCACCTGCAAGGCGGCGTTAACTACGAACGCGATATCGGGCGCGACACTCTGCATGTCACCGCCTACACCGGCAAGCGCAGCGTGGTGCAGTATCAGTCGATACCGACCGGTCCGCAGGCCAACCCGCGACACGCTGGCGGCGTCATCGACTTTGACCGGACCTTCTCTGGCCTCGGAGTGCGCTGGACCGCCCGTCGCGATCTGGCCGGTGGCGACCTGACCGTCACGACCGGCATCGACTACGATCACTCACGCGACGACCGGCGCGGCTGGGAAAACTTTGTCGGCGCGACACTCGGTGTTCGCGGCAACCTGCGCCGCAACGAGATCGACACCATCACCAGCACCGACCCCTATGTGCAGGCGATCTGGGCCAATGGGCCGTGGCAATGGTCTGCCGGTTTGCGACACTCGCATGTGCGCTTCAAGGTCAAGGACAAATACATCGTCGGCGTCAATGGTGACGACAGCGGCAGCGTGAGTTTCAGGCAGACCACGCCGGCGCTGGGACTCACCTACGCCATCAGCCCGGCCGTCAATGTTTACGCCAGTGCAGGCGCCGGCTTCGAAACACCCACCCTCAACGAGCTCTCCTACAGCCCGGGTGGCGGCGGATTCAACTTCGACCTCAAGCCCTCGCGCAGCCAGCAGTTTGAGCTGGGCATCAAGGCATTCGTCGGCAACGACACCCGTGTCGAGGCTGCGGTGTTTCATGTGAGCACGCGAGATGAGATCGTGGTGGCTGAGGCTATCGGCGGCAGGACCAGCTTCCGCAATGCAGGCAAGACCCGCCGCCAGGGCCTGGAGCTTGCCATTGACACGGCGATCAGCCCAAGCTTGTCAGCCAGGGCCTCACTGAGCTTTCTGGATGCACGCTACCGCAGCAGCTTTGGCACTGGCGCCAACACGGTAAGTCCTGGCAATCGCATGCCCGGCATTCCTCGCGTCAGTTTGTATGGTGAACTGGTCTGGCAGATTCAAACCGGCTTGAGCATGGCAGCGGAAGTCAATCATCGGGGCGAAGTTGAGGTCAACGACCAGAACAATGCGCCTCAGGCTCCGTCACACACGCTTGTCAATTTGCGTCTGTCAGCAGAGCAACGATACGGCAACTGGTCGTTCAACCAGTTGCTCCGCGTCGACAATGTCCTCGACAAAAAGCACATTGGCTCAGTCATCGTCGGAAACGCCCAGGGTCGGTTCTACGAGCCCGGCCCCACCCGCAGTTGGTATGCCGGCATAAGCGCCCGACATAGTTTTTGAACAACCGGCAGCCCGTTGGCAAGGAGCCAGCCTGGCACCGTGCTAACGGGCCATTCAAGCGGAGTCAGTCTTACGATGAAATGGAGCAACAGGGTTGCGGTGATGCTAGTGATGTGTTTTGCCAGCACAGCCTGGGCTGAGCCGAACTCAGCACCCGATATCCAGATCGAAACCGTGTCGGGCGTGCCCTACGAACTCGCCCGCGAGGCGCTGGAAGAGGCGATTGCTGCTGAAGGTCTGGCCGCGCCAGTTGTCAGCCATTTTGCCGACATGCTGGCACGTACCGCCACCGACCTCGGCCACCCAGCCGAGCTCTATCGGCAAGCCCACATCTATACTTTCTGCACAGTCAGCGCGGCCGCACAACTGGCCACCGAAAACCCGGCCTTCATCGCCCTGTGTCCGCTGTCGATTGCCATCTATCAGTTGCCGGATGAAGACGCGGTGCAACTGGCCTTCCGCCCCACTGGGCTGGACAGCACAGGCGGAAAAATGGCCAGCGCCACTCAGGCCCGGATTGTCAGCAATACCCTGAGCGTTCTGGGGCTACGCTGAGCTGCTGATTATTGCAATATCCCAACACCGGTATGGTCAGCTTCGGCAGCGGCCTGAAGACTGGGGTTCGAGGGCCGCATAGGGTGTCACGATCAGATCGGTTGATGGCTGGTTCAAGCGGTGACGAAAATGATCTGCAGCCTCGCAGCTACGCTTGTTCAACAGCCTGTGGCAACATGGCAAACCATTGGCCCATAAAAAACCGGGATTCAGTTTCCCTGCATTCCGGCCAACGCCTGCCGCGCTTCTGGAAAACCCTGCGCAGCAGAGCGTCGTAACCAGCTCATGGCTTCTTCCGCATCCGCCGCCTGTCCTGCGCCGGTTTGCAACATCACGCCCAACGCAAATTGCGCCTCGGCGTCGCCCGCTTCGGCTGCTGACCTGAACAAGGATGCGGCCGTATCGAGGTCCCGCGCTACGCCTCGGCCTGCCTCATGCATCCAGGCCAACCGGGTTCTAGCGCGCAGGTTACCAAGCGCAGACAAACGCTCATACATAGCCGCAGCCTCTACTGTCCGGCCTTCGCTCTCCAGCATGCGGGCACTGAAGTAGTCATTGGCATCGGCCCCCTTGGCGAGTTGGTCAAGTTGCGCACGCGCATCCTCGTAACCAGCATCTGCCGCTGCCGCAAGCCATCGCTCGGCCTGAAGCCGGTCCGGCTGCACCAGACGCCCATCCAGATAGACCTGAGCCAGCCGATACTGTGCGCGTGCGGATCCCGCCTCTGCGCCTTGCAGATAGAGCGCCATCGCCTTGCTGGCGTCTGCCCTCTCACCCAATCCGTCTTCAGCCAGAATTCCCAGATTGAACCAGGCTTCGGCCACGCCGCGCGCAGACAGCGCCAGCCATATCGCACGCGCCTCGTCGTAACGCGCCATCTTGAACTCGGCATAGGCCTTGTAGAGGCCCATGGAAGGGTCACGAATGATCTCCTCCATCTCCTGACTGAGCGTGTTCTCCTGTTGCTGATCACCGCGTTCGGCCAGCAGGCGGTCAATCACCTCGCGCACCTCGGCCATGTCCCACTCAATGGCGGTATTGACCGAATAGCGCACCCTGCCCTCGTGATCAAGGATGAAGGAGCTCGGAAAGGCAAACACGCCCCACTGCGCGGACACCGCGCCATCTGCGTCGACCAGTACAGGAAAATCAACCTCCACGCGCTGCATGAACTGCAGGATGTGTTCTGCCGACTCCTTGAAGTTGATGGAGACAATGGCGAAGTCATCCTGATCGTAAGCGCCTGCCAGACGATTCATGGACGGTATCTCATGCACACAAGGCGGGCACCAGGTGGCCCAGAAGTTGACCAGGGTGACCCGCCCAAGGCTGTCGGCAAGGCGGTGCAGTTCGCCACGGGCATCATGCAGTTCGAACCGTGGTGCAGGCGTGCCTTGCCGTGCGACCAGACCATAGGGCGGGGCCTGAGCCTCATCATCGACAAGCACCACATCCACGGCTGCAGCGGGGCGACGACTGCCATCGAGTAGTCTCGCCGTAAGCAGCATGCGTCTTGGGGTATCGGCGATGGCTTGCTCCACCTCGGGCGGAACCGGCCCACGCATGCTGTCGAAACTTTCGGTTTCTGGCGTCTCGGTGCGCAACAGATAGTAGTCCCGCACCTCATCAATGAGCATGGTGTAGACCGGGCTACCGGCCGACTGCAAGGTCTGCACCAGTTCGGGGAGGCGGTGACGGTTGGCTCCCAGCGCAGGCTGGACAATCATTACCGGCATGTTGGTGGCAGACACAATGCTCAACAACTCGGGTTGCTCGCCGGCAATCGGTGTGCCACGGTAAAGATTGGGGAAAAACAACAGAGCCCCCGCCACTGCGGAGACATCCTGGTGGCGCTGCTGCCAGACATGCAGACCACGCAAGGCCGGACTGGCCATACGGTCACTGGCGACAAGCACGACCGGGTGATTGCCGCTGCTGACTGCAGTATCAAGCAGGTCAGCTACAGCCACGCCGTCCAGCCCACGGATGGCTTCGGCGCTGCGTTCAAGAAACAAGCCGTCAAGCAGATCAACCTGCCAGACGTTTGCGCCCTCATCAGCCAGTCGCCGGGCGATCTCGCTTGGTCGGCGGGTCTCGGCGTATTGATTGTCCAGCCACAGAAAAAGCGGCTCTCCCGGCTGCCCTTCAGAAACCCTGACCTCAAGGGCATCACCCGAGGCGGTGTCCACAGTCAGCGCATGCGCAAAGCCAACCATGCCGAACAGCGCAAGCGTAGTCGCCGCCAGTGAAATTACTCTGACGCTTGCCGTCCCCAGCCGCATCCCAAAGATGCGCGTTAAAAACCACGATAACTTGCCGATCTTCATGCGATAGCTCCGTGTGAAGCGCAGCGCGCGTAAAGCTGAATCAGCGAGCATCCAGTGTTTCAAGAGAGCTTGAAACAGGGCTCCACCAGCCAACCGACCGGATGCTGCCAAGCCTGAGCTTACTCGCCGGAGTCGGATGACGGCGCCTCGCCACCTCCGCCAGCACCAGAGCCTGCGGCTGGTTTGCCACTGCTGCGACGCCTGGGCGTGCGCCGGAAACCTCTCTTGGGGCCAGTCGGTTTGTCACCCGTCTCGGGACTGGCTGGAGCAGCACCCTCGGCAGACTGAACCGGCTCAGCTACGACAACTGGTTCGGGGCGAGGTTCAGCCGTACGGTCGGGCCTGCCATCTGGCCTGCCATCTGGCCTTGGCTTGCGTGGCGGTTTTCGCTGAGGACTGGCCAGCTTATTGACCGGTTTGTTGTTGCTTCGCTTGCGATTTGCGGCAGACGAGTTGTTCGAACTGGGGTCAGGACCACCTGCCCGGTTGGCAGGAGATAGTGATATCTCCAGTTCGGCCAATTCTTCCCATTCTGCTTCAGTCCGGTCATAGTCGGGGATGGCTTGCAGAATCTGCAGGCGCCGACGCGGCGACATCTGTTCTTGATCGTTCATCAATCGTCTCGTAAGAGCGTTGGGTTTGGGTATGGCCTGAGGGCGGTTGGCCCAAGCGGACGGCCGCAGCCGGTTGACACTTCAATTGCGCCGAAAAGCTGTTGAAAGTCGCTGCCGCGATGAGGCAAATAGTGATTGAACAAGCTCAAGGACACCGACTGCACCACCTTGTCGACAAAGCATTGCCTGACATCCGCTGAAGACGCGCCGGGCAGAGTGCGCGTCCTTGATCGGAAAAGCGAAAAAGCCTGATCCATTGCCAACGTGACGCTCATCAACGAAATTGCATCAGTCTGAAAAACACAGTTTTATGCATACGCAGCCGTACATCGGAATTCAAGTTCCAGACACGGGCATAAGCGCGGCTACCCACGTTTGCGCTGACAAGAGAATTCAGACACGCGCAGATCAGAAAACGGGATTGCATCGTGCAATCAGGAACTCGGTTCAACTGCCGTTTTTTACACCAACTTTGCGCGAATGTCCAAGACTCCGCCAGTGCTGTCTGTTTGGCAACAACTTGCATCGTTGCATTTCAGCACTAAGTGCGCTGACGGCAAGTTAAAAAAAGAGCCGCACTAAGGCGGCTCTTCATGAATTTGGCGGAGCGGACGGGGCTCGAACCCGCGACCCCCGGCGTGACAGGCCGGTATTCTAACCAACTGAACTACCGCTCCAAATTCAACTGAGTGCTCCCGCACTCCACGGCATCGAACTCGTGCCGCTCAAACTGGCGTCCCCACGGGGATTCGAACCCCGGTTACCGCCGTGAAAGGGCGGTGTCCTAGGCCTCTAGACGATGGGGACCTAGACTTTTGGTGGAGGTAAGCGGGATCGAACCGCTGACCTCTTGCATGCCATGCAAGCGCTCTCCCAGCTGAGCTATACCCCCAACGAAGCTGCGCATTATAGCAATGCTTACCATGTGCTGCAAGCAGTCAAGACTGCTTTTTGAAACTGGCGGAGTGGACGGGGCTCGAACCCGCGACCCCCGGCGTGACAGGCCGGTATTC
>DAIMZH010000109.1:0-363 GCA_036734105.1 Azoarcus sp.
CCAGACTGTTTGATCGCCTCAGACGCATCCAGGCGATAGCGACTATGGAAGAAGCCATCGCAACGCCTTTGAAGGCTAGACGCGCTAACTGATGAGACGGAGAAGAGTGTGACGGCTCCGCCCATCGGCATTTCTGGCAGGCGCGCCTTAATCAAAAATTCTGCAATGGCGCGCTGGAGAGTGCGAGATGCCTCATCTCGCAAAGAAGCTGATTTTGCAACTGTCTGATCAATGCGCGACTCAATATCCTGCGCAAACCTTGGCACCGGCAGTTCGGCAATGTGCTCTGGCTCAATGTGCTGAATGATCGCACCATATGTTCCAGAAACTACCAAAGGCACACCGTAGCGGCTCGACAAGAAG
>DAIMZH010000109.1:373-5272 GCA_036734105.1 Azoarcus sp.
CGCTCTGGGTCCGGTACGACCTTCATGATGTGCTGTGAAGACCACATACCCGCCATGTCGGGGCGGACATAGGTCATCCGCCCAATCGTCCCCGAGCAAGTGATCAAGGTGGTGCCGGGGCTGAGCACCAGATGAGCCAGCTTCTTTGACTCCGCGTAGCGCCGCTGCAACAGTGGCAAGTTAGCGAGATCCGCGTTGAGCATGTCGCTGTTGCTGAGGAACGGGACACCATGACGCGGGTCATCGACCCAAATGCGTGCGAACACTGGGCCGTTGTAGATGCCACCCGCATGCCCCGTAGTCAAAGTGCTCAGCGCATCCTTCCTCGCTTTCAGCTGCTTGAGGGTGTCGCGTGCCTCTAAGGCACCAGACATGTACGGGTTGCAATCCAGTCTCCGACCACCTTCCTGGAGCCAACCGGAGCGAACGACACGTGCGTTCTTAAAGCTAGCGAAGGTCATGCTGGCACCTCCACGGGAAACCACGCCCGCAACTGCGCAAGAAGTCGGCGGAACTCTCCATCTTCGCAAGCCGCCACGGGCACTTTCGATGCAATGCGTTTGAAGATGGAAGAGGACAGCTTGACGTTGTTTTCTCGACGGAGCTGGATAAACAGGTCTTTCGGGGACGGTGGCTTGCTGGCTTCCGCTGGCCACAGGCCGCGTTGGTTTAGCGCTGTTTTGAGCCCTTGAGGCGCGTGCAGGCGCAGTTCTTCGGCCAGCACCGGCGAGTCTTGCCAAATCCATTGCTCCAACTCTGGATCAATCGCGATCGCAATGGCATCCTCGGGAGCCCAGCCGTTTTGCTGTAGTTGGCTGGTCACGTTCTGAAGAATCTGGGCTTGCCCGGGTGAGCCGTCCCATTCGCAGTCGAGCACCACCACCGCCTTGCGATGGCTTTGCAGGAACGGACTCAACAGAGATCCTGCACGGGTATTCAAGCCGGGATCGTTTTGTCCCGCCGCGAAGAAAAGGTCTTCCGCCGGATCAAAGGCAAAGTCGCCGCAGCCGAGTTGTGCAGACCGATCCTCACGGCCCAAAAAGCCGAGAAAGGTTTCACGCATGGTTTTGTCTGCCACGAAAAAGATGCAGTCCCGCTTCATCCCAGAATCCCCGCTGCAAAGAGGCTGCCCAGGTCGATGCCGCCACGCCAATCTTTGAGGCGCGGATGATCTTCGCCCGCGACCACCACCACACCATGTTCCGTGGTCTGCCTGGCACAAAGCAGTTGTTCCAGCTTGCTGGCGGCCAACACCACCGGCGAATGAGAGGAAATCCACACTTGGCTGCTGTACAGCGACTCCAACGATTGGAGGATGGCCTCAATGGCGCTCGGATGAATACCGTTCTCCGGCTCTTCCGTGACCACCAACTGCGGTGCGTTAGGTAAATAGGCGAGCAGTGTGAGGGTCAGAATCCGCAGGGTGCCGTCGGACAAACCGCTGGAGGTCACGCTGTACCCCCCGGCATAACGCACGCTGAAGTAGGCGTGATGGTCTTCCTCTCGCTCCTTCACGTCAATGTCTTCGACCTGCGGCAGTGCAGTTTTGACATGGTCAACCCAATCGTTGAAATCGCGGCTGCGATGGTGCTTTTGCTCTTCCACGGTCGCATCATCGGGCATACCTTGACGCATCAGATTCAATGCCAACCACGGTAGGTTAAGAGCAGAAGGAATCAGCTCAAGAGGTTGCCCAGGCGGTGAGGCTGCACGAAGTTGCCCCCAGTCAGGCTCAAGGAAAACCGCTTTCTCCGTCAGCAACTCATATAGCCAATTGGCTGCTGGATAAGCATCAGACCGGTATTTGACCAATGACATCGCAAGCAAGTTGGGTTTGATCCTAATTTTCTCATTGCGAGCATTGCTACCTTGGATGGAGTCTGTTTCCGTTTGAAATTCCGCAGTCCCTCCATATTCACGCTTAAGAATATGGTGCCAATTGCTGTGTTCGGAATTTACCTCGCCCTGTAAACCGCCGATTGCTCTCTCTGGCGATGAAGACTCCGGAAATACAAACAAATATTCATTCTTGACATTCAACTCCCGGTCGTTGAAAACCTCTAGTCGCAGTTCGTAGCGAATATGGGTCGGCCAGTGCAGAGGGTTGTTGCGATAGGCCTGCATGTCCCCCAGCCTTTTTCTTTTGCCGCTATGGGGGGGGTCATGCCGCGCGATCAAAGATTCAACCACTTTGTCTCGGATCTCCAGGGGCAGCCTGGCCTCAATGGCCAGTGAGAAATCGTTGCCTCGCCCGGCAAAAACAAGATCACGCAATGCAGAGGCGCGAGCAGGCATTACACCCCTTTTCAACGTGAAGACCGATGCAATATTGTCTGATCGCAAAAGATCTCCCAAGAGACCGGGTATGTCGATCAATGTTGTCTTGCCGGAGCCATTAGCGCCCACAATGATTTTGAACTCTGACATGTCCACGCCCAACCGCTCAAAGCAGCGATAGCGTATAGCTTCAAGGCGCGTGATCATTGGCTGGGCTCTGGATGTTGGGCGCGGAACTCGGCGTACGCCTTGGCGATTTCGGGCAGGTCGTCGTCGAGGATGCGCTCTTTGCGGTGCAGCGTGCGCACTTGCAGGCCACCGCCAATACGGACTTTTTCCTCAACGCTGACATCGACCAAGATTTCTTCGCCGTCAGGGTGGCGCTTGTAGAGCGTGTTGCCACGGCGGTCGAAGCCGACTTTCTCAGCCACAGCCATGAACACCGGGTAATCCTTCTTCTGACCCAGGTCTTCCGCCTGAATCACTTCTACCGGCTTGCGTTTCAAAAAGAGCAGGCTGGTCAAGATGTTGACGTTAGCTTCTACGATGAAGGATTCCACGGGCAGGTCGATGCTGGCGAGCACCCAGCAGTGGCGAAGAATCCAATAGCGGATGTATTCGTCACCCGGGTTGCCCAAGATGCCATCGGGCAAAACGATGCCTGCGCGCCCACCGGGTTTGAGCCATTTGATACAGCGCTCGACGAACAAAATTTCTGGTGATACCGCTGACTTAAGGGTGTTGGTCATCACGAAGCCATCGGCTTGGCGTTCCCATCGACGGGCCAACTCGTACTGTTCCAGAATGGTCTTTTCGGTAACGGGAATGTCTGAGCCAAAAGGCGGGTTGGTCATCAGGACATCGATTGTGCCCAGCGGGATGTTGAACTTGGCAGGCACCACGCCCGGCAAGTCGCCGCGAGGAAACTCCAGTGAGTTCATGTGATAGAGCTGGCCGAGTGAGTTGCCCGCCATCATCACGTTCATCTGAGCAGCCTTGACCAGAAAGGGGTCGAAGTCTGCACCGAACAGGTTCTTGGCTGCGAATTTGGACAGGCGCGAGCGGATGGAGGTGAACTCCTCTGTGTTCTCCTCTCCGGTCCTGATTTTCTTCTCTGCGTGAAATGCCTTATTCAGGTAGTTCAAGGTTTCGACGAGGAAGCCACCTGTGCCGCAGGATGAATCCAATACGCGTTCGTTTTCTTTTGGGGCCAGCATCTTGACCACAAGGCTGATCGCGCCACGGGGCGTGAAGTATTGGCCACGGTCACCGCGCAGGTTGGTACCGACGATTTCTTGGTAGGCTGTGCCTTTGGCATCGACATCGGTGCGGCCAAAGTCGTAGCGGGCCAGTTCAGAAACGATGAAGGCGAGCGCCCGGTCGGACAGCGAAATTTCTTCATTGCCTTTGAAGAGGGTTCCGTACTCTTTCTTCACAGCCTCGAACAGAGGCTTGATACGCCGACGAATCTGTTCTCGCCCGTTGACTTCGAAGGGTTCGTAAGGTCCTACCCAGAAGCGCCGGGATTCGTTGGGCTGCTGCTCGTCGTACATCTTGCAGAAGATGAGATAGAGGAACTGCCAGAAAGCAGCGTCCTTCGGCATGCCTTCGTTGCCGTGGATGTAGTTGTGGCAGCGGCGAAATGCGACCCGGAGCATTGCGGGGTCTGCACTGCGCAGACGGCCCATCGAACGACCTTCCACGCTGAAGGAATCGTCGCCCAGTGGCCAGTCGCCGATGGGCTTGAACATGGTGTCGAAACGGGTGACCTCTTTTTTGAAGAAGAAGAACTCCAGGCCGTTGGTCCACAGGCCATAGTCGCAGCTTTCGACCTCGGCCATCACGGTTTCCAGCACTTCGAACTCTTTGCGGGCCTCTTCCGGGTCGCGCATTCGGTAGGCACCCTTGGTGCCGACCTTGGGCTCCTTCTCGACGATGACAGCCCGGTACAGGTTCTCGACCGTATGCGCTGTGCCAGGCTTAAAGATCGCGATGTCGATCTTTCGGTTCTTGCCGTCTGCTTTGAGCTTGAAGTCGGGCTGCATGTCTTCAGCAGCAATCCCGTACTCGTGGATGATGGCGCGGGCTATGCGCTGGCGAACTTGTTCCTTGTCGCTGTCCTTCACTGGTTTGCCAGTGATGTAGTCAAAGACCTTGCCCTCTTCGAGTGCGCTCTCGGGCGCTTGGGCTTCTTGATCAAGGTCTCTCATGTCGTTGTTGTCCTGTGTGGCGCACTGTTTAGGCATTGCGTGGTCCCTTGTCGTCAAAGTCATCACTGCTGGCAGCGGCACCGCCCTCTCTTACCCATGCGTCCACGTCGTCCTTCTTGAACTTCCAAAAGCGTCCGACCTTGTGACCTGGCATGCCTTTGTTGGTTACCCAGGTGTAAATAGTGTCTTTGGCAACGCCGAGGTAGTCGGCGATCTCATCAACAGAGAGCCAGCGGTCTTCCATGTCTGCATCCGTACAGAGGTTGGCTTCGCTGCAAAGCTTGCAGCACATCTCACTCAGTCTACGCGATGAGTCGTAAGTTTGAATGGGGTTAAAACCTGTTTGGCCTGTTTTCAGCTGATTTGGCGCGGTTTGGTCGGGTACGAATGAAGCCCTGTCGCAACGCATGCT
>DAIMZH010000110.1:0-4954 GCA_036734105.1 Azoarcus sp.
CGAGCACAACCTCAGGCGCACGGTTGGGTACGGTGAGGGTCGTTGTGGCTGCCGCAGAACTCAGTTCGAAATCCGATACGACCAACGCAAAGGCATATGTACCTTGTCTGTCCGGCGTAAACGACGGGGCGGCTCCAGTGGGGTCGCTTATTGCCGCGGTACTGCCAATGGGCCGGCCCGTCACGCTCCACATATAGCTGATCGCGTTCCCATCTGGATCAAACGACGCTGTCCCGTCTAGAACGACAGTCTCACCAACAAAAGCCTCCGGCAAAGCATTCACAATTGCCGTCGGCGCGCTATTTTCGACACGCACAACGATCACTGCAGGCCGCGCGGCCAGTTCCGCGTCCTGTGCTGTCAGCTGCACAAGGTAAAGGCCGCTCGCGTCAGCAGTGAAAGTCAACTGATTGTTGAAGATCCGCTTTGCGTCTGGTGCGCTGGGATCTACGACCACAGAGCTGCCAGCAGGGCGCGACAGGAAAGACCATGAGAACGAGAGCAAATCGGCATTCTGGTCAGCGGCATAATTGGATGCATCCAGCGAGACGACATCACCACCCCTTGCCACTATCTCGGCGCCGCGCTCTACTGTTGGCCGCAGGTTGCCATCGCTTACCAACACTGTTGTTGGTCTCGCGATGCCCTGGGTGCCGGTTACGAACAACTGTACCACCGAGGGCAAGAACCCCCCTACACCGTCATCCTCCAAGGTCACGTCTGTTCCGACTAAATTGGGTGAACCAAGAGATCCAGACGCACCAGTAATGTTCGTTGGCGACCACAGGTATATCGGCTGGGCTGCAAGGGCTGAACCGGCGTCGACAAACCCCACACCCTCGATGTCAGCGCGTGCGTCGGGACCGGCATTCGCTAAAGGCAAACCGAAGGGCTTCTGAATGACCACGGTAGCAGGGACGGAGGCAGCGAGGCCGTCGCTGACTGTCAGTTGCGCAATATAGATACCATCAACATCGGCAGTGAAAGCAGCGAATGGCGTTGCCGCATCAAGATTTGCGGCGCTCCCCGAAGGACGCGCGATCAGCGCCCATTCGTATGTCAGCATATCGCCATTCAAGTCATAGCTTTGCGAGCCGTCCAATGCGATTGAACCACTAGCCTCTGTAAATGGTTGGTTAATCACTGCCGTTGGCCTCACGGCCCCGCCCGAGGGTGCTACGATCAGCACATCGCCAGCAGATCTCAAACCATCGCTGACCCGTAGCGACAGCAGAATATCCTCACTCTGCCCAGTCGGGTCGAAGATCGCGAAGCCAACGCGATGACTTAAAGGGACATCAGGTCCGAAGACAATGTCAAACGCAGGTGTCAAAGAATTGGCATCAAGATCCATGCTATGGTGTGCACTGGCTGTAAATGTCCCCTCACCAAGTATCTGGTCGAAAAACAACGCCGCCTGTGGAGCGACATTTCGTCTTGCGCCGTCTTCAGGCGCTGGAACATCACCCGCCCAAGGTCGCTGCCGCAAAGGACCGTTTGACAGATGCACGACTTGCGCGATCACACTGCCTTCTGACCCGCCGGAGAACCCGCGCAGTTCCGCATGGGGTGCCAGGATATGCCCGACAACCACAGCGTTGATATCGAGCGACGTCGCTTCGAAAAAGTTCCAGATCACTTTAGGCGCGGATGCGGTTCCCCCTAGCGGATTCATTTGGAAAGTACCGGTCGTCCCTGACACGTTTATGATCACCGTATCTACATTGCTGACGTCGACCGAGTAGCCGCCGGTCTGAAGGTCCTGCATGCTTGTCGCGACGACGCGCGTGCGCGGTCCGAAGACGGCCTCCTTTGGGTCCGTGTTCGCTGCACCGCCAAAACGCTTGTGGTTTTGATCTGATAAATCAGGCACAGCACCGGTCAAACCCGCCAAGAATGTTGAGGTCGCCTTAAACTCGTCAAAGTCGAACAAAGGCAGATCGGTCGCACCCTCGATCAGTACGCCGTTATTCACATTGGACTGGATGCGAGCCCCGGAAATGCGCACCTCGGCACCCTGTACCAGATTAATGTTGGAGTTCTGCAAATCCCCGTCGATCGATAACGCTGCAAAATCTGATCCATCGTTTGACAGATTTGTCCCAAACTGACCTGAGACGTTTGCAAGTGTGCTGCCGATATAACTGCGCCCCTGTACCGTCTGCGTGCTCGTCAAGGCGTTTGTCACGAGGTTGAAAGTGCCAAGTGTCTCATTAAGGCTGAGCGCATAACTGACTTCACCAGCAAAGTCGAAAGTGTAAGTTGCAGGTTTAGAAACGCGGCCAGTCGCGTCCTGCACTGTGAGTGCAATCTGGTAATGTCCAACGTCATTGAAGCTGATCGCCGTTAGCGGCGAGGCGGGGTCGGCGAAAATGGCAGAACCACTTGCGGGCTCTTGAACAACACTCCAGCTATAGCTCAGCAGGTCTCCGTCGACGTCAAAACTGGTAGTGCCATCTAAGATAAATTGTGCATCAGCTCCCGGAGTGCTGCGGCCGACGATCTGCGCCACTGGGTGCAGATTTTCGGTGCTGATTTCAACAGTCGCCGCATAAAGCGGCTCAGCTGTCGATGGCGCTGATGCGTCATAGAGATTGACACGCGCCAGATATGTACCAGCCACATCAACTGTCACCAAAGGCCGCAAAGCAGCGGGGTCAGAAAAACCGGCAACACTGCTGACGGGCCGATCCGACCATACCCACTCTGCGCGCAGTATTGTCCCGTGCAATGGATCAAACCCAGCCGTCGGGTCGAGCAGTATCGTCTGGCCAATCACTGCCTTGATTGGTGTCGCGACACCGCTCTCTATTTCGACGAAAACGCACTGACCAAGGTGATAGCAAGCATCGAATGCCTGTGGCCCAGATGCTTTGGTTTTGCTACTACCGCTCGTCGCAAACTGCGCGATATATGTGCCTGTATCACCGCCAAAAACTATCGTGCGTCCCGGCGATACGCTAAACGTCTCTTCGAACCCGCCACCGTAACGCCGCAAGGTCACGTCCTGTGTGGCAGTGCTATCATTTTGCAGACGCCAGGCCGTAACGCCATCGTCACGCAAACCCAGGCTGGTCAAATTATCCGAAAATGCCGCAGCGCCCCAAAATATAACAGAAAGTATACCTAGGAGTTGAGTAAAGTAACGCATGAGGGCTCCGAATTCGAATATGTAATGTTATGGTCCAAAAAGGATAAATCAGGCAAACTAGCTTAGAGTTGTACCTGCATAGGCATGGTGCGATCAATGCTGAGTGCTCGACAATGCAAAGGTGTGACTAAGGAGAAAAACTCATAGAGCGCTCTTGGGAGTCGAGCTAGAGCGGCTTCCATCGAGCGAGCGGGTTCTGCGTGTTAAAGTCCTCAATTGTTCAACTAACCGTACTCAATGAGTGTCAAAAGGAAAGTAGCCTTTGCAATCTTGGGTTATATTAATCAGTGATTTGTACGCGTCAACAATAAGTTTACCTTAGCAAAAATATTGTTCTGGTTGGCGTTGTACTATCCACCTCGTTACTTTAAGGTCCGGCCCCATTGATTTCAGGTCTGTTGCGTGACTCACAGCTCCAAAAATGGAGTAGTGACATGTCTGAACTCTTCTGGCTGACCGAGGCGCAGATTGCCGCTTGGAGCCTTACTTCCCGAAGTCCCATTGACCTGCCACTGAACTTTCACCCAGCCACGACCGGAGCCGGTAGTTGATTTACGTCTTTCGACGCGGGTTTAGCAATCGCCCGGCGCGCGGAACTTTCATTTCGTGCAGCGGGTCGGGCGATTGCGGTGGTCAGGTGCAGGGCGAAGCCTGCAGGGGTCTGGTATCCGAGGGCCGAGTGGGGCCTCGTGGTGTTGTAATCGGTGACCCAGGCTGCGAGCAAATCGCGGGCATGGGCGAGGTTGCGAAACAGCGTCTCGTTCAGAAACTCATCCCGCATCCTGCCGTTGAAGCTTTCGACGAAACCGTTCTGCATTGGCTTGCCCGGCGCGATGTAATGCCATTCGACCTTGTGCTCGGCGCACCACTTCAAGATCGCGTTCGAGGTCAGTTCGGTGCCATTGTCAGAGACGATCATCCCAGGCTTCCCGCGACGTTCGATCAGGGCTGTCAGCTCCCGCGCCACGCGGCGGCCCGAGATTGATGTGTCGGGGATCGCGGCGAGGCATTCCCGGGTGACGTCATCGACGATGTTCAGCACCCTAAAGCGCCGTCCACAAGCGAACTGGTCATGCACGAAGTCCAATGACCAGCGCGCATTGGCCCGTGCCTCGATTAGGATCGGGGCCCTTGTGCCAATGGCCTTGCGGCGCGCTTTGCGTTTACGCACCGTTAACCCTTCCTCGCGGTAGAGCCGGTAGATGCGGTTGATCCCCGACGCCTCCCCCTCGCGCCGCAAGAGCACAAACAGCCGCCGGTAGCCGAACCTGCGCCTCTCATTGGCCAGATCCCGCAGCCGACCGCGCAGCGCCGTGTCCGGCGCGCGTTGCGACTGGTAGCGCACCATCTTGCGGTCCGCCCCGGCAATCTCGCACGCCCGCCGTTCCGACAACCCGAGATGGGCCTTCAGATGCGCGACAGCCTCGCGCTTCACGGCGGGCGTTACCATTTTTTTGACAGCAGTTCCTTCATCGCCGCCATGTCGAGCATCTGCTCGGCCAAGAGCTTCTTCAGCTTCGCGTTCTCGTCCTCAATCGCCTTTAGCCGCTTGGCCTCGGACACCGTCATCCCGGAATACTTCGCCTTCCAGGCATAGAACGTGCCCTCCGACATCCCGTGCTTGCGGCAGAGATCAGCGCACTTCGCGCCCGCCTCGTGCTCGTGCAGAATGCCAATGATCTGTTCTTCCGTCAGTCGTGCCTTCTTCATCGTCCGTCCTCTCCATGGACCGGACTCTAATCATAGATGGAGGAAAAATCCCGTGGCAGGTCAGTCTGATCGGGCGCACCAAGGGCGGCATGA
>DAIMZH010000111.1:0-4926 GCA_036734105.1 Azoarcus sp.
CCCTTTCTGAGAAAGTCTGGCAGTTGCGGCTCACGGTCCAGCAGATCGGCAAAAGCTGCATCCAGGTCAGCCTTTCGCCCAGCCATCACGTTTTCGAGCGCCTCCAGCGCCAACCCCACACGCTCGGCGCGTTCGGCATCAATCACCTCGCGCGCGCTGCCGAGATGGGTCAGCACCCACTCGCCCGGCTGTAAAGGCCCGGTCAGCAGCAGGTCAATCCTCTGTGTCTCACCACCGCGCCTTGTGCACTCGGCGACCAGTCCATTGCTGTTCACTACCTGCATCGGGATACCCACGCACATCAGCTTTCCCTGCCCGGCACAAAGCGCTCATCACCCATCCGCCAGGCACACTCCGGCGACGGTCGGCCCGACTCATAGTCGGCCAATGCCAGCGCCCTGTCGGTGATCATTGCCTGCGGTGCACTGGCGGGCTCCAGCGTTACACCCCACTCAAGCAAACGCGCGGTAGCGATTCGCAGCGCCTCCTCAACCCGCGCAAGAACCTCGGGCCTGAGGCTGCCGCCGTAGTCTTCAAGCTCCACTGGCTGAACACCAATCAGCAGCATATTGTGTGGCAACTTTCCGAGAAGATCGGCAGACGCGAGCACTTCCTGAAAGCCGGTCTGATGCAGACTCATCTTCTTGGCGCCCATGAAGCGCGGCACCTCGGCGTCTTCCACCAGTTTGAGCGTGCCGGGCGGCAAGCCGTAGTCGATGGCATCAAACACGATCAGACGGCGTGCCTCGGTGATGTAGGGCAGCAGATACAGACCTTGCGTGCCGCCATCCATGATGGAGACCGAAGGATGAGGCGCATGACGGGCGTTGAACGCCTCGACACAGCGCACACCAAAGCCCTCGTCTGCCCACAGAAGGTTGCCAATACCCAGCACCAGCACGGAATTCGGTGTGCTCATCATCAATCCTTGAACATGCGCCAGCCACTGATCATGGTGCTGATCAGACTCTGGCGGCTCATGATGTCCTCGCGTATCGCGGCATAGACATGCACGATCACAAAGCACAGGGTCACCCACATGCCGAGCCGGTGGAGGCTGTGAATCTGCATGCTGTTTCCCCCGACTGCCGCGATGACCCAGCCAAACAGGGTGTCGGCCCAGCTACCAACGCCCAGGCCCTCACCGTACAGCGCAAAGCCGGTGAGAATCATGTAGACCGAGCCGACCGTGAAAAACAGGAACATCATCAACTGCGCTAACGGGTTATGGCCCACGTACTTTTTGGGTTCTCGCACCAGAAACAGATACCACTTGAGCTCGTAGAACACCTCTGCCCACCAGTGGCGATTGAACACCGGCAGCAGAAACAGTTGGCGGGCGTGATGATTACCCACGAAAGCCCAGTAAATACGGCCCAGAAACCCCACCGCAAAGATGTAAGCTGCAGAAAAGTGCAGGAAGCGCAACCACCCCATCAGATACTGCTCGCTGGTATCCCCTGACAGACTCGGCAGCGGTTTGCCGATGAAGTAACCGGTCAGCGCCAGAACCACGATGGCCAGGGCGTTGACCCAGTGCCACAAGCGCACCGGCGCTTCATACACATAAACTGCCTTGACCATGCGCGCCTTGCGCTCGGCCTCAAATGCATCCTGATCTGCGAGCATGACTTGCTCCTCCGCTCAATGGTGTTGGGCTTGCCGCTCAGCGGACCTTGACCTGGGTCATCTCCTGACCGTCCGGGCTGATCACATGGGTTGAGCATGCCAGACAGGGGTCGAAGGAATGCAAGGTGCGCAGTATCTCCAGCGGCTGCTCTGGGTCGGCCATAGGCGTATTCATCAGGCTGGCCTCAAATGCCCCGATCTGACCCTTGTGGTCGCGCGGACTGCCGTTCCAGGTGGTTGGCACCACACACTGATAGCTCTCGATCTTGCCGTTTTCAATGCTGATCCAGTGACCCAAGGCGCCACGTGGCGCTTCCGTGAAGCCCACACCTCGCACTTTCTTGGGCCAGGTGCTCGGTTCCCATTTGTCCACGTTGGCGGTGGCAAAATCACCTGCCTTGAGGTTGGCAATGAGCTTGTCGAACTGCTCCACCTGCAACTGCGCGCAATAGACTGTCTCGATGGCACGCGCGGCGGTGCGCCCCAGCGTCGAGAACAAGGCCGGCACCGGCAGATCGAGTTGCTTGAGTGCGCCGTCGATCGACTCGCGAATCGACGGGAAACGCTGGGGTTGCAGATAAGCGAGCACCATGCGCGCAAGCGGCCCCACTTCCATTGCATGACCACGCCAGCGGGGAGCCTTGATCCAGGAGTACTTGCCCTCCTCGTCCAGCGACTCGATGCGGGTCTTGGTGCCGCGCGTGTTCGCTCCCAGCTCGAAATTGGGTTCGGTCACACCGTCCCAGGGATGAAGACCACGGCTTTCGTCGGCGTACTTGTACCAGGAGTGCGTCACAAACTCCTGCACCTGCTCAGGGTCACGCACATCGACCTCGTGAATGCGCGACAAGTCGCCATTGATGATGGCTCCTGCAGGCAACAACAGATTGGAGTCACTGTAATCGTTGGCACGCTGCGGAATATCTCCGTAAGACATCAAGGCCTGTGAGGCCAGTCCGTCTCCATGCAGCCAATCCTTGTAAAACGAACCGATCGCCAGTACGTCGGGCATATATACCTGATCAATGAACTCCTTGGTCTGATCGATGATGCTCTTGACCAGATTCAGGCGCTCCATGTTGATTGCGCCAACTGCCCCGACGCCGTCTAGGTTGATTGCGCAGGGCATACCGCCGACCAGCCAGTTGGGATGCGGGTTCTTGCCCCCGAAGATGGTATGAACCTTGACGATCTCCTTCTGAAAATCCAGCGCCTCCAAGTAGTGGGTCACCGCCATCAGGTTGGCCTCGGGCGGCAGCTTGTAGGCCGGATTACCCCAGTATCCGTTCATGAACGGCCCCAACTGCCCAGACTCGACAAAACGCTTCAAGCGGTTCTGGATATCCCGGAAATAGCCGGGTGAAGACTTTGGCCACGATGAGATGCTCTGTGCCAGTCGCGAGGTTTCACGCGGATCGGCCTTCAGCGCCGAAATGACATCCACCCAGTCAAGCGCGTGCAGATGATAGAAATGCACCAGATGGTCATGAATCTGCAGGTTCAACTGCATCAGGTTGCGGATGGTGTTGGCGTTTTCCGGAATGTCGATTCCAAGCGCGTCCTCAACCGCGCGGCACGATGTCAGCGCATGCGTACCGGTGCACACCCCGCAGATGCGCTCGGTAAACGCCCAGGCGTCTCGCGGGTCACGCCCTTTCAGGATCACCTCGAGTCCACGCCACATGGTGCCGGTGGACACCGCATTGCGGATGACATTGTTCTCGTCGAGGTTCACTTCCACACGCATGTGGCCCTCGATGCGGGTAACCGGGTCCACAACGATGCGCTTGCCGGTATTGTCGAGCCTGAAGCCCTGAGTTTCGTACACGCCCATGATTACTCCTCTGCCTGCTTGACGGCTATTCCGGTCTTGTTGCGCGCTCTGGCAAGCGCAGTCACTGCCGCGTGGGCAACCACACCGGCGCCGACGATGCCCGCAGCAGTGGCACCTACCTTGTCGGCGTTGGATTCGATGCCAAACTGCTTGATATCCGTCACCCGGTCATAAAAGCTGCCCTTGTCCCAGAAGCCATCCTCGGAACAGCCGATGCAGCCATGCCCTGACTGAATCGGGAAGGACACGCCTTCGTTCCAGCGCACGGTAGAACAGGCGTTGTAGGTGGTTGGCCCCTTGCAGCCCATCTTGTAAAGGCAATAGCCCTTGCGCGAGCCTTCATCGTCCCAGGCCTCGGCAAACTGTCCGGCGTCGAAGTGGGGACGGCGATAACATTTGTCGTGAATGCGCTGACCGTAGAACATGACGGGTCGCCCCATGCGGTCCAGCGTCGGCATGCGCTCGAAGGTCAGCATATAGGTCACCACCGCCGTCATCACCTCGGGAATCGGCGGGCAGCCCGGCACCTTGACGATGGGCTTGTTGGTGATCACCTTGTGCACCGGCGTTGCCCGTGTCGGGTTGGGCTTGGCCGCCTGAACACAGCCCCAGGAGGCACACGAGCCCCAGGAGATGATCATCTTGCAGTCTTCGGCCATCTCCTGCAGCTTTTCAACAAAAGGCCGTCCGCCCTGCAGGCAGTACATGCCGTCCTCGTTGAGAGGCGGATTGCCCTCCACGGCGAGAATATACTGCCCCTTGTACTTCTCCTTGATCTCCTTGAGGATGGCCTCGGCCTGATGACCCGCGGCAGCCATCAATGTGTCGTCATAGTCCAGCGACAGCATCGACAGGATGACATCCTTGGTGAGCGGATGAGCAGAACGAATAAAGGCCTCGGTACAGCAGGTGCACTCCAGCCCATGCAACCAGATCACCGGGGTGCGCGGCTTGGTTTCAAGCGCATGCGCAATACGCGGCGCGGCAGCCGCCCCCAAGCCCAGCGAGGTGGCAGTCAGGTTGCAGAACTTGAGAAAGCTGCGCCGCGTGATGCCCTGGCGCCGCAATACGTCATAAAAGGTTTCGATCATCAAGGCGTCTCCCCTGTCGTTCATCCCCGCATCGCGGGTGTCGGTAGGGAAGGACTATTACAACTATCGTGCCAGTCACGCCCGAAGCTGCAAAACCTCATGTAATCAGTTGGCTAGCTTGCCGACCCGGTCCAGCCGACAAACAGCACCGTCAACAACGCTTTCGGATCAATGCATAACTGGAAGGACACTTTCCAGTCTGTTCATTCACTAACGCAAAAACAGGCGATCACAGAATGCAACTCATCGCCCGGTCCGGCGTGCATGAAATCTCACTAGCGCCCGGGCAAGTAATTAGCAACAGACGTTCAGGCCGGGGTTCCTGCCTTCGCTTCACCCTGAAGGGCGAGGTTTCAAACCGGAGTCAGTTTT
>DAIMZH010000112.1:0-4895 GCA_036734105.1 Azoarcus sp.
GCTGCGATCCCTGAACTCGCGCTGCGCGCTCAAACAGCAGGGATCGCGGGCGCTACGCTTGCCAACAGCGGCATGCGCTCGGGCAAAGTCGCCTCCGGGGCAACCCCCGCCACCACCCCGCTACTGAGGCTGTGACGCGCTGGCACCCAGTGACTCAGCCGCCGATGTCTATGCCCGATTCCAGCAGTTCGACGTAGCCCATCCACTCGGACATGTCGGCCTCGATGAAGCGCCCTGCCTTGAGGTATTGCAACAACTGTGAGCCGGGTTTGCTGTCTGGTGACAGAGCGAGCAGAGCTTGGCGGAGTTTGGTAAGGAGTTCTGGCCCCAGGTCGCTGCGGGCGGTCAGGGCGTAGTTGGTGAAGGCGGGGGTGGTGTAGGCGATGGGTGCGCGCGCCTTGAGATCGTCGCTGGCCTTGTCCCACGAGGCGTAGTTGAGCGCGCCGATGTCGAATGCACCGTCGGCCACCATCTGCATGACGACGTCGTGACTGCCAGAGTAGGCGACGTTGCGGAAAATGTGTTCCGGTGTTTGTCCGACCTGGTCGATGAAGAACTTGCGCGGCATCATGTGGCCGGAGGTGCTGCTTTTGCTGGCGAAGGTGAAGTTCCAGCCTTTGCCTTCGGCGGCTTTGGCCAACTCAGCCAGACTGTCGACTTTGCTGAGGCCGGTGGCCGGGTTGGCGATGAAGTAGCTGACAAAGCCTTTGTCGATGTCGCGGCAGCCCAGAATGCTGAGGCGATCGCCCATCTGCATGTAGGCTTGGGCGGTGGTGACGGCGCCCAGCCAGGCGATGTGGGCGCGGCCGGTGGCTAGCGCGGTGACGCTGGCGGCATAGTTTTCGACATGCATGTATTCCACCGGCAGGCCGACGGCTTCGCCGAGGTGACGGGCCAGCGCGCCGAAGTTTTCGCGCATGCGGTCGGCGTCGCCGTCGTCCGGGATGGCGGTGATGATGAGTTTGGTTGGGGCTTGCTGCGCGAGCACAGCAGAAGGGGCGAGGCCTAACGCGGCCAGGCTGGCCAGCGCGGCGGCGGACAGGACGAAGCCTCTCCGTGAAGAAGAATGAAAAGCCATGAAACAACTCCCGATTGTCGGCTCAGCCGCGGCAAACGGCTGTGCCAGCCACCCCGGGGCGGGATGCGCCGGGGCTTAATTCAGGCTTTCGGGCCGGATGAGCCCGAAAGCCGCCAACTTGAGGCGGTGCTCAGACCGCAACGTCCATTGTTGAATGGAACGGCGCTGATTATACGCAAGGGTGTCTGGAAAAGCGGTATCGGGTTGTTTGATCGGAAGCCATGTGGTGCGCGGAAAGCGCGACATATCAGATAGATGTGCACCGGGCGTGTGGTTTGGCAGGCGGCGACTGCTCGGTGGGTGTGTCATTTTGGGGTGAGCGCAGATGTGAAATCCGCTTGTCGCTTGCGTTGGTCTGCTGCAAGCTATGCACCGAGGCCCGGCAAACAGGGCTTTAACCTCAACAGAATGGAGAATACAAAGCATGAGCACAGTGACACGCGGTGGTGAGCCGACTGAAGTGATGGGCAGTTTTCCGCAAAAGGGTGAGGCTGCACCGGCTTTTCGGCTGGTGGGTGCCGATCTGGCGGATGTGACCCTGGAGAACTTTGCTGGCAAGCGCAAGGTGCTGAATATCGTGCCGAGTCTGGATACACCGACTTGTCAGACTTCTACGCGCAAGTTCAATGCCGAAGCAGGTGGGTTGAGCAATACGGTGGTGCTGGTGGTGTCGGCTGATTTGCCGTTTGCGATGAAGCGCTTTTGTGAGACCGAAGGACTGAAGAATGTGGTCAATCTATCGACCATGCGCGGACGCGAGTTTTTGCGTGACTATGGTGTTGAGATTGCCGATGGTCCGCTGGCCGGCCTGGCCACGCGTGCGGTGGTGGTGCTGGACGAAGATAACAAGGTGATCCACTCGGAGTTGGTGTCCGAGATCAAGAACGAGCCGGATTATGCGGCTGCCTTGGCAGTGTTGTGATCATGGCAGTTTGGTCTGGAGGGGCTTGAGAGCTTGAGGCTTGCCACGCTACTGAGCAAAAAGTGGTCAGCCCTGTTTTTGTGGGGCTGGCTGTTGGGCTTTTCAGCAAGCTCAGCCGGTGCGTCGGGTTCGGCGCTTGTTCTTACCGAGCAAGAGGCGGAGTTTGTCGCCACGCACGAAGTGGTCTGGATGTGCGTAGATCCGGACTGGGCGCCGTTTGAGTGGGTCGATGAGCATGGGGTGCATGTCGGCATTGCTGCAGAACTGATTGCCTTCGTGGCCAGGCGCACCGGACTCAACATTCAGGTTTTTCCGGCAGCCACCTGGGAGGACAGTCTGGCGGCCTCTCGCCGGGGTGACTGCCAGGTGCTGAGTTTTCTCAACAGCACTCCGCTGCGCGAACAATGGCTGAACTTCTCCCAACCCCTTTTTTTTGATCCAAACGTGATCATCACGCACATGGATCATCCCGACATCACAAACCTGTCGAACTTTGTTGGTGCTACCGTGGCATTGCCCGGCGGCACCATGGTTAAAGAGCGTTTCGCTCTGGATTTTCCGGATATTCATATCCTCCCCACCGTAAGCGAAGCCGAATCCCTTGATCTGGTGTCACGTCAGCTTGCCGACATGACCGTGAGGTCTTTGATGGTGGCTGCCCACACTATTCGTCATGGGGGATTCTTCAATCTCAAGGTTGCCGGCCGGCTCGAGGGCTATGACAACGAGCTCCGCATGGGGGTGCTGAAGGGGCATGACATCCTTCTGGGTATTCTTGACAAGGGAATCGCAAGTCTGACCGAGGATGAGCGATCGCTCATAGCGGGCCGTTATGCGGCGTTTACTGTTGTAGAAAAAATCAACTACCGCTTGCTGTGGGATGTCCTTCTGCTTGCATCCCTGGTGGTGCTGGTGCTGGTTTATCGCGGTCAACTACTCAAGAGGGTGGCGGCTGAGCGGCTGGCGCTGGCAAACGCCAGGGTAGCCATGGAGTACAGAGCGAGAAGAGAGCAAAGTCGCATGGTGGCAACCTTGTCACACGAGATCAGGACTTCGCTTGCCGTAATTGATGGCGCAGCACAGACGCTTGCGCATGTGGTGACCCAGGATGATGAGATGTCGGCCAGGCGTTTGGAGCGCATTCGGCGCGCGGTTACGCGCTTGACGAGCCTGGCGGATCGATTTCTGGAGAAGGACCGCCTGGATACCGAAAAGCTTGTGCTGAACCGGCAGAAGGTAAATCTGTCTGCACTGGTCCGCGATCTGATCATTGAGATTGATGCGCGAGACCAGGTGACCTTTGAGGGTGTCGACGTCTGCCGGATTGAGTGCGATGTTGTGCTGATGCAACTGGCCGTCAGCAATCTGCTTTCCAACGCGCTCAATTATGCGGGTGAACTGGGGCCGGTCAAGGTGACACTAACCGATCTGGCAAGCCATGTTCGTCTGTGTGTGCAGGATTCCGGGCCAGGGGTGCCGACCGAGTTGCAGGAAGAGCTTTTTCAACCTTATGTCAGAGGCGTCGGCGTTGCCGATTCGGCTGGTGCAGGTCTTGGTTTGTATCTGGTGCGGCGCGCAGTCGCCTTGCATGGGGGCGTGGTACGTCTGGAGTCTGCTTCGCAGGGTGCGTGTTTTGTGCTTGAGCTGCCAAAGGGTGTTAAGGATACGATATGACGGGTTTGCGGGTGGTGCTTGTAGAAGACAATGCTGATCTCGTTGACGATTGCGCTTATCACTTGAGGCGCGCTGGTCTGGATGTGATGGTTTGCGGAGATGGTCGTGGGCTGGATTGTGTGCTGGCCGGTGCAGGGTCTGGAGGTGTCGATGTGGTTGTACTTGATATCGGCCTGCCTGGTGAAGATGGTTTTTCGATTGCCGCTCGCTTGCGTGAATTTCGGCCCGATATCGGGATAGTCATGCTGACCGCTCGCGGCCAGACTGCCGATCGTGTTCGGGGTTATCAGATTGGCGCTGACAACTATCTCTGCAAGCCGGTCGATATGAAAGAACTGATCGTTGTCGTGCAGGCCAGTGCGCGGGCACATAACGCTTCACAATCCCTGCGGATGCAATGTTGGCAAATCGACACCGGGCACTGGCAGTTGCTCACCCCGGACGGTGCCGGGGTGGTGTCGTTGACCGCTTCCGAGCTTACCTTGCTGCGGGTGCTGGCTTCGTCAAGTGGTCAGGAGGCTGAGCGAAGCAGGATCATAGCCGAGCTTCACAGCGACGTGAGTGAATATGATGAGCGAAGACTTGAGCAGCTTGTTAGCCGCTTGCGTCGAAAAATCGATACGGTGTTTGACGGTCCTTCGGTGCTGCGCAGTGTGCGTGGCAAGGGTTATGCGTTTCTGGAGCCATTGCGCTGTGTGTGAACCTATGCAGCGCTATTTTCGGCGCAGACTTCCCGGCGGATAACCAAACTTGCGTTTGAAGGCAGCAATAAAATGATTGACGTGAGAATAACCCAGACGTGATGCCAGCACCTTCATTGGCATTGCCTCTACAAGCAACAACGCATGGGCCTGATCAAGCCGGTGGTTGGTGACAAAGCTGAAAATCGATTGACCAAATTCCGCCATAAACTCAGTGTTTAAGCGCCGGGCAGACAGACCGAATTCAATTGCCAATTCGCTCAAAGTCGGCATGCGCCCTTCCAGTCTGACCAGATGGTGATGCAAGTCATGGACGAGATTTCGATGGGAGCGCTCCTTGCTACTGGCTTGTGGAGTCGATAAGTGGCTCAACAGACCGGCCAGATAATCCAGCACTCGTGCCTGAGCATATAACTTGCGTGCTACGCCCGTGTACTGGCCAGAGAGGGCTTCTCTCAACGGTTTGCGGCTGAGTTAGCCTTAACCGTGTATGCACTCACTGATACGAAGTCCGTAGCGC
>DAIMZH010000113.1:0-4758 GCA_036734105.1 Azoarcus sp.
CCGGGCTACGGGTGGTGGGTGGTGGCTTTGGTGGTGAGTGTCGGGTTTTGTAGCCCGGATGGAATGAAATGGAATCCGGGGTGCGGGGGTAGTGTTGGCTTGTGCCCCGGGTTGCGCTGCGCTGCATCCGGGCTACAAAGGTTTCATGGTGGGTTGCTGTCCCGCGTCACCACCCGGTTCTTGCCGCTTTGCTTGGCCTCGTACATGGCATCGTCGGCGCGCTTGATGACGGCGTCCATGGGCTCGCCTGGCAGCCATACGCTGAGTCCGGCGCTGAAGGTAATGAGTATCTTGCTGTCGTTGGCCAAAAAAAGTCGCTTGGTGAGCTGACGCTGCAGGCGAACCAGCGCGGCGGTGGCTGCCTCCAGTGTGGATTCCGGGTAGAGGATGATGAACTCTTCACCGCCCAGGCGGGCAACGGTGTCGGTGGGGCGCAGGTTCTCGCGCACCAGCGTAGTCAGGTGCACTAGCGCCATGTCTCCCGCGTCATGGCCGTGGGTGTCGTTGAGCTTCTTGAAGTTATCGATGTCGAGCAGGGCAACACAGAGTTGGCTTTCGCTGCGCTGGGCGCGGGCGCATTCCTTCTGGAAGGTCTCTTCAAGGCCGCGCCGGTTGAGCACACCGGTGAGCTGGTCGTGCCGCATGTTGTGGCTGGCCGCTTCCAGTTCTTTTTGCAGTTCGGTGATGCGGGCTTCTGCCTGACGGGCTTGCGCGCGTGCGGCTTCAAGATCATCGCGTGAGCGGCGGGTTTTTTCGAGCATCTGCCGGGTGTCGCGCATCACTTCGTCGAGCACCGGGCTGAGCTCGGAGAGGTCACGTGCCTGAGTGATGCGCTGCGCGTGGGCAGCGATCTTGTCGTGATAGGTGCCGGTGTGGTCGGTGATGTCGGCGAGCTGGTCGATAAAGCCGACGAGCAGGGTTCGCAGCGTCTTCTGGCTGTTTTCGAGCTGGTGCTTGAGCATGCTCTGGCGATAGATGACGTCGCGGAGCCTGCGCTCGGCGTCGTCTATCATGCGCACATTGGTGGGTCGCGCCACCACGTCGCGGACGGTCTCGATCTGGCCTTTCAGCCACTTATCGTCAATGACGATTTCGTCGATGTTTTCGAGCAGCAACTGCAGCAGCTTGAGCAGACCTTGCCGAATTTCGGTGGTTTCGCCCGCGTTGAGTTCCAGCCGGTAGGAGAACTTGCGCAATTGCTGAGCAAGTGTTTGAAGTGCTTCCGGTGTGTTTCCGCGCCGCGCGCTGGTGGCAAGCTCGCGGGCTTCCTGCACAAGCTCGGGCAATTCGGCCAGAAACGCCGGCACAGCGCTTTCCAGCGCAAAGCACAGGAGATCGCGCAACTGATCTGAGAGTTCGCCGGATTCGGCAGACGCATGTGTTACGGATGGCGGGTTCTGTAGGTGATCTGGGTCGAGGTCGGCAATGACCGAGGCCGTGGCCCAGGCAGGGTCACCTCGTTCGCTGGAGGGGGTTTCGGTGTCGAAAGCCGCCTCGCTCCATGCCTTGATGAGGCCGTGAAGGCGTTTGTGCAGCGTCGATGTGTCGCTGGCTGCCAGCACCGTCTTGAGCGATTCCCGCTTGCGCGCGACTGTCCAGCCGAGTTGTCGCCGCTCCCATTGCACCAGCAAGGATGAGATCAGCTTGTTCCAGGCGGGCGGTGTGTCCTCGGTGATGGTGTCGAGTGCATCAATCAAGTGTTGGCGAGCAGCGGCTTCCTGACTGCGGGTCAGGGCCTCGTCCAGCAAACGGGCGTGGCGCTTGCGGTCTGCGTTGTCGCGCGGCAGGTGCTCCGACAGGGCACGCATCAGCTCAAGCGGGCTTTCGACAGTACTTGCTTGGGTGCCAACTTGCTCATGATAGAGCGCTGTAAAGTTATCCGGTGTGGGTGGCAAACGGCGCAGCGCAAGCTGACGCAGCACTTCACGAGCAACTTCGGAGGGAGGCTTGTCTGTGCTCATGGGGGGCTGGTTCAAAGATCGGATAAAAAGACACGGTTCTTGCCAGCACGCTTGGCTGCATACATGGCGCGGTCAGCACGCTCTATGGCCTCACCTGGAGCCTCATTGGTTTGCAGAAGGCTGACGCCAGCGCTGAAGGTGATGAGGAGTCGTTCAGCGTTGGCCATGAAATAGTGTTTGGTGAGCTGTCGCTGGAGTCGGCCAACCACTTCTACCGCCAGCGCACCGCTGGTGTCCGGCAGCAAAATCACGAATTCTTCGCCACCGTAGCGACCAACGGTGTCGCTGGGACGGAGGTCGTTTTTCATGACCTTGGCCAGGTGGACCAGAGCTTCGTCTCCGGCCCGATGACCATAGGTGTCATTGAGTTTCTTGAAGTTGTCTATGTCTAGCATGGCCACTGCCAGCGTACTGTTGCTACGCCGCAGACGCGACACTTCCCGCTCGAAGGCGTCGTCCAGCCCCTTGCGGTTGAGTACGCCGGTGAGTGGGTCGTGACGAACCAGCGCGCTGGCCTGATCGAGTTCGGATTGCAGCGTGTTGATACGCTGGTTGGCGAGGTCAACTTCGGTCTGGAGGGTCTTGAGTTGTTGAGTGGATTCGCGTGTGCTGGTGTGAACATCGCGTGTTTCTTCCAGCAGTGCACCGACCGCGCTGGCGAGTTGATCGAGGCTGTCGGCCTTTTCAATGGCGCCAGCGCATTGCTCGAGAGTTGTCTGATAGTGTTCGGTGGTGTCGGCAAATCCGGCAAGCTGACCGGTAAAGCCGATCAACATGCTTTTCAGCTTGTTTTGCGCGTCATGCAGTTGGCTCTTCAGGCTGCCCTGTTTGTCGATCACATCGCGCAAGCGTCGCTCGGCTTCGTCTAGCAGGCGGATGTCCAGCGGTTGCGAAAAGACTTCGGAGACCATCCCGATCTGGCCGTGAAGCCAACGATCGTCGACCACCAACTGCCCGATGTTGTCCAGCAACAGGCGCAACAGTTTGAGCAAGGACTCGCGAATGGCACGTCGGTCTTCTTCTATCCAGTTGATGCGTTCGGCCAGTGTTGCCAGGCGGTTTCGAAATTCATCACTGGCTGGCGTCGCGGCCAGTTCAGACAGGGTTTGAGCTATGGATTCAGTTTCCTGGCGCAGCGTGTCGTCGTCGCCGACCACCGGCATGATGCCGCGTCGAATGAAACCTGACAGCAACTCGAAAGCAGGGCTTTCCGCACCGGTGCCTGCGTTGCTGCCTTGGGGGGCTGCATTGTCGGCGGTGCTCAAGGCAATGACGGCTTGTTTGACCAGCGGCCATTGCTTGCTCCGAATGGCTGCCTCCAGCCGCTGTGCTGCCGCGTCCTGGGCGCTGGTGTCGCGCGGCAGGGATTTTGCGAGCTGCGAGAGCTCATCGGCCGGAAAGTCGTCAGCCGGGCTTATACCGGCGATTTCGCAATAAATCTGCTGATAGTTGGCGGGTGTGGGTGCGACTCGCTCTGCCGCCAGCCGGGTCAGGGTTTCGCGGGCGATGTCGGTTGGGCGTTTGGAGGGTGATGTCATTTGCGCGCGGCCTGCTTCGGGACAGTAATCTGCGACACAACAGTATAACGCCGCAGGCCTTGCGCGCAGCCTGTAGAACGTTCATCAATCCAGTGGTTTGTCGCGATCAGGCAAGTCGTAACGATCGGCCACGTATCCCGGGCCTTTCATCAGGGTGACGATGACGCAGAAGATGGTGATCGTGAGTATCAGCGTCCAGTGAAAGATAACTACGCCGATTGCCAGATAGTCGACCATCTGTATCTGCTTGGCGATCTCGATGGCATTGTCACCGCTAACCCACAGGCGGTTAAGCAGGGCGTAAATTGCCGGTATCACGGTTCCGGCCAGCAACACGCTGGGCATGCGCCGCAGCACCCGCCATTCCAGTCCGTGTGGTTCGCGGCGCGAGCCGGGTAGTCTTTTGAGTAGTTTCATGATGTTCTCCGAAACACAAGCCAGCGGGCCTGCCGCGAATTGGTACGGATCACTTTGTGCCTGTGCTGTTTGCGCATCCAGGGTGTGGCGAGATGTGAACATATCGACAGGCTTCGTCAGGCAGGAGTTCCATCCAAAACTGTTCTTGTGTTCAGATCAATGCGCAAGCTGCGCTATTCTATTGCGTTGAGTTTGCACCCGGAGCCTGTTGTTTGATGAGTGATAAGTCAAGCCCTGCGGTTGAGGGCTACACCGCACGCTGGCTCGCAGAGTCCTTGAGACTGCACGAGAGCCAGCAGCCTGTGGCAGACCTGGCTGTCGTGTCGCGGCTGGCTGTCTTGCCGGGTGATGCCGAGCAAAAGATCCTGGCCAGGGCGTCGGCCCTGGACGCCAGTCAAACGCTGGCATTGGAGCAGAAGGCCCAACTGGGACGAGAGCGCCTGGCCTTGCTGGCGCTGGCCTTGCTCGCCATCGCAAGCGGCTTTGTGCTGGCCGTAGGCGTGCTCGGCGATGGTAGGCGGGCCGTCAACGTGATCTGGGCCCTAGGCGGTTTGCTTGGAGTGCATGCCCTGAGTTTTCTGGTGTGGATGCTGATTATTTCACGCAGTGGTGGGCGGGGAGGGATCGTTGGCCGGGCATGGGAGTGGCTGGTTTCACGTTTGACCAGAAATGGCACTGCGCGGGTGGTGTGGCTGGCGCGGGTTCGCTTGGACACCCGGGCCGGAGCGCAGCCCTGGATGCTCGGCGCGGTCAGCCATTGGGGTTGGATAGGTCTGTTTGTTGGCGCGTTGCTGGGCTTGCTGGTCAGCTTTTCGTTGCGACGATACGGTTTTGTGTGGGAG
>DAIMZH010000114.1:0-4440 GCA_036734105.1 Azoarcus sp.
CGAAGGGCTGCCTTTCTCGATGGCGTATCGGTCATGCATACGGAAGGCCTCGGCCATCGTCGCGTTCATGAAGTCGAAGTCGGTTTTGCCAAGAATCTCGGCTTCGGCCGCGCCAAAGAACTGCTCAAAACGTTTGTTGCAGGAGAGGTAGACGCCGTCCGGATCCTTCATCCACACCAGATCAGGCAGGGTGGTGATCAACGCATGCAGCAGGCTGCGCTGCGCGGACAAACTCTCCTGGGCCTGCTTGCGCTCGGTAATATCCACCGCCACGGCCAGAACACAATCAACACCATCCAGCACCACGGGACGCAGGCACACCTGCTCCCAGAAGAAATTTCCATCAAGCCTCTTGCTCTTCCATTCGAAAAACTGAGGCTCGTCGCTCGATGTCCCGGCGATCCATGCCAGAGCCTCCTGTTTGGAGTAGGGCGACTCAAGCCACATGTTGGCCCCCTGAAACTCTTCCATCGACTTGTATCCGTATGCTTCCCAGGCCGACCGATTGGCGTTGATCACCGAGCCGTCGCGCCTGTCATGAATGACAATCGCGACTGGTGACTGGTCAAAGATGGTCCTGAAACGCGCCTCGCTTTCTTCATGCCTTTTGAGCGTACTCTGAATCGTATCCCTCATCCTGGCGATGCTGTCGCTCAGCGCCTCGATCTCCTCGCCCCCACCGGCGACTCTGGGCGTGACATAGTCGCCGTTGGCAATTGCCTCGGTTGTGTGCTGCAGTTGTTGCAAGGGGGCAATCATGGACCTACTGGCCCGAACTGCGATTATCGTGGCCAACAGAAAGAACGTGGCAAACATGATCAGCGCCCAACCAAACTGCGCACCGAGATACTGGTCTATCGGGTCCAGTTCCATGCTGGCGCCCAAAACATAGAGGCGGCCGTGCGTGTCGCGATAAGGAAACAACCCCATGCGCCCCTCGCCCCACTCGTTCTGAAAGGTGGAAAACACCGGGCCATCACTGCTCCTGACCGCATCAAAAGCGCTGGGATCCGAGTGTTCTGAAAAGAAGGCTGCGTGATCGCCAATGGCAATATCCTTGCCTGGTGAGGTCGCCGTGGTAAAGACGATACGTCCATCGGGCAGAAACAGATTGCTCCACAGGTACTGAAGCCCGGTGTCCATGCTGGCGAGATTATGATGATCCACAATCCGCGCGTAGGCTTCGGCGTCAAGCGATTGGGCATCAAACAACTGATCGTGAAAGTCAGCACCCAGAAAATGCCGCGCCATGTGCGCTGCGGTGCTCAGTTGTGCGTCAATCCCGGAAAGGTAATAGCTGCGGTGTGCCTGGTAATAGGCACTGGAAATCGACAACGCCAGAAAAATACCAACAGCCCACGTCACCGCCAGAAAACGCCACTGCAAACTCATTTTCATTGTTGTTGTCCAGTCACTACCGCCAGGTATCTGACACTGGAGTCATTACGAAACTCCACAGAAGAGTTCAAAACCATTGGTCGAACCACGTGGAGTACACATCCATGCCGAGGGACAGGCAAAGCAAGCTTGGCATCATTTGAGGCCCGCAGGAGCACAAACGCCTGCTGCTAGACACTGGAGAGGAGAGGCGATTCTTCCAGCAGAATACCCCTTTAAAATTCATGGTTAATTTAGCTTTTCCGGTGCCAAACGGATAGACGAAACAGCACTCGGACATGATTTATTTAACGGTTTAGGCCATTTAATGCTGGAAAACCAGCAGTCTGTCGAGCTTGAACGATAGTCACGAGTCGAGAGGGAAAGCGTGGTCATATCCTTGCCGTGGCAGTCACGCACTACCACAGCAAACCCGGACGCAGGGTCGTCGACTCGGACGTGAACCTCGTCAATGGTGTGGAGATTCCTGGTTCGCTATCTGTGGGCTACCGAACAGATGTGACGCAGGACAACCAATACGTTCAATCGGGTGTAGCCAATGAAGGGTTGCCAGGTAGCATGAATGAATCGAGACGGACATGAGCATTGACGGAAAAGTCGCTTTAGTAACGGGCGCTGCGCAGGGAATAGGACGCGCGCAAACCCCCGAAGATGTCGCGGCCTTTGTCTCCTTTCTGGCCGACCCTGATTCAGACTATATGACCGGGCAGTCTCCGTTGATTGACGGTGGACTTGTCTATCGTTGAGCCTGGGCGGTGTGGTATCCAGAGCAATGATGCCGGACGCGAGTTGGGGGATGTTACGTATTTCAAGCTCCCGCTACGCGATGAACCGGTCCCACGAGCCATCGGCAAGCACTCGCAGCCGCACACACAAGGCAGCTCCATAGTCCCGATGTATCGGGGGTGTTCTCCTTGAGGACGCAGCGACGCCACGCTGAACGCGGGTGCCCCGTTCAGGAGAACGGGACACCCCACTGATACCGAGTCCAGACAGTTTAGTGACTGATCATCCACGGCCTTGCTGCGGGGAACATCTTGTTGCCATCGGCGGTGAAGAAGACTTGTGGTTTGTTCAGTGGCTTGTCACCACAACCACAACCCTTTCCGTGTCGATGCTCGTGACGCGCCTGCATCTCCTTGCGATACTCGGGCGTGGACAGCACCGGCTCGTGCCTGCTGCGCTCATTACGATCAAGGGCCTCGCGTGTAGCGGCAGCCAGTTCTCGCAATACGGGAGGGAAAATGATTACGCGAGCCGAGAGTGTTCCACAGGTCGGGCAAGGCTTGGGTTCGCCACTCTCGGCCATCGTCGCCAGTTCGTGAAACAGCCCGTGCTCACGGCATTTGTAGTCATAGAGCGGCATGACTGATTACTCCTTGTCGGGTGACAGCGGAACATCCATGGCGCCGCTTGCCTTGGCTTGCGGTCCTTGGGCGCTTGGGTTGATGTCAAAGTCGAAGATGCCAGTCGGAAGCCAGAGCGTGGCACAGGCATTGGGAATATCCACGACGCCGCTGATATGTCCTTCAACCGGCGCACAGCCGAGGATCGCATAGGCCTGTGCTCGGCTATATCCAAATTTGGTCAGATACTCGATCGCGTTCAGGCAGGCCTGCCGGTAGGCGACATGCACGTCCAGATAGTGTTGCTTGCCTTGCTCGTCAACCGATATGCCTTCAAAAATCATGTAGTCGTCGTAGCGCGGCTTGATCGGGCTGGGTTTGAAGACGGGGTTCTTGATCCCGTATTTCGCCATTCCGTCCTTGATGACGTTGACCCGCAGGTGAATCCAGCCAGCCATCTCAATGGCGCCGCAAAAGGTGATCTCGCCGTCGCCCTGGCTGAAATGCAGATCGCCGACCGACAGGCCACCGCCATCGACGTACACCGGGAAATAAATCTTGGAGCCGCGCGACAAATCCTTGATGTCGCAGTTTCCGCCGTGCTCTCGCGGCGGTACCGTACGGGCACCCTCGGCGGCCGCCTGCTTGGCCGCCTCGGCCGACATGCGTCCCATGTGTGCCGTGTCCGCGTAGGGCAGCGCGGCGAGCGGGGGAACCCGTTCGGGGTCGGTGTCGAACAGCCCCTTCTCGCGCGTGTTCCACTCTTCAAGCATTGCTTTCGAAGGCAGGCAACCGATCAGGCCCGGGTGGATCAGTCCGGCGAATTCGACATTGGGAATATGGCGGGACTTGGTGAACATCCCGTTGAAGTCCCAGATGGACTTCTGGGCTTCGGGAAAATGTTCGGTCAGGAATCCGCCGCCATTCTTCTTCGAGAAGAACCCGTTGAATCCCCATTGGCTGCTGTCAAAGGCTCCGATATCCAGAATATCCACCTCAAGCAGATCTCCCGGCTCGGCACCCTCTACGCCAACCGGACCCGACAGGAAGTGAACCTGGCTGAGGTCGACATCGCGCACGTCGTCAGCGCAGTCATCGTTACTGATTTGGCCGCCGGTCCAGTCGTAACACTCGATGATGAAATCATCGCCGGGTTTCACCGTTGCCACCATGGGAATATCCGGGTGCCAGCGGTTGTGGATCATGTCGTTTTCGTAAGGTGACTTGTCAAGATCAATCTTGATAATGGTTTCAGCCATGGTAGCAACTCCTTGGTTTGGTTATGGGTCCGCCAATAATGAATATCGGTGATGCCTGCGCTGCCTGCCATTCGTCAAATGACGCGTCCGGCTAAGTCATTTGACGTAGGTTCGGTTGAACCACCAGTTCGCCGTGATGCAAGTCAGCGACGAATGCCGATTCGTGGGAGTGCTCGAGCAAACTTCGCGCGAGCAAGGGGGACAGTTCGCGCCTGACGCGACGAGCAATGTCACGTGCGCCAAAGCGAGGGTCGTAGTCGCGACACAGCCAATGACGCGCGGCTTTGCTCAGCTCGATTTCGGCGTTCTGCACCTGCAGACGGTTTTGCAGCTTGGCAAGCTCAAGGCTCAGCAACTGATCTGCCTGACTGATCGGCAGGGGCTGGTATTCGAGGATGTGGTCGATACGGTTGATGAATTCGGGATCAAAGCGTTGA
>DAIMZH010000115.1:0-4380 GCA_036734105.1 Azoarcus sp.
CAGCCAACAACGCAAATCCAGCCTCCACCCCCCGCCCCTCTCCCGCGAGGGGAGATGAGCAGAAATCTGAATGGCATGGGTTCAGCGCTTGCATTTCTTGGTGGGAGAAGCAGTGCGACGCTCGACAGCGGCGCAGATTGCGCTCAAAACCTCAGTCGTTTCCAGCAATACCTCGTTGTTCCAGAACCGGATTACTTCGAAACCTTGCGCCCTTAACCAGGCATCACGGTTTTTGTCATGAAGTGATTCATTGTGCTGCCCTCCGTCCAGTTCAATGACAAGACGTGCAGCAAGATGCAGAAAGTCCACCACGTATCGACCAAGTGGGTACTGGCGTCGGAATTTGTGACCATTCAAACGGCGTGCTCGCAAGTGCAGCCAAAGCAGACGCTCTGCGTCGGTCATGCTCTGGCGCAAGGCCTTGATGAACTCTAGGCGCTCAGACATGGGGGACTGTCGTCAAATTTTAAGGAATGTACAGACATGCCTGAAGGTTATGTCAAACAGAAACACAGTGCCATACTCACGCATCGCTTCAGACCAATTCGGCACTGCTACCCACACCCGATCAAAACGCTGCGAACTAACGCCCTACTGCCTGCAAAGCGGCCTGGAGAAGACAAGGCCCGTTCATCCCGAGCGCACTTCACTCTCACCCGACACCGTGTTGATAGCGAGTCTTGCACAGACTTTTCCTTGTCTCTGGCATCAGAATCAGGCAAAGGAGGTCTTTGACCGAAACAGCGACGGCGACATATCCGGTGGCGGATAGGTGATGCATCGTGTCGCACGGAAAACAGGAGAGAGGCTCGTTGCCACCTGCCTCGGGCAATTTTTGCTCGCACTGAAGCGCGACGGTGGAGCATACTTTGCACTCGCGTCGCCATCCCACTGCCCGTACGCCATGCTTACTCATCCGCTATCTTCTGCCGAAGCCTACGGCACTTACCTGGCTCAGCAAGACATCCCAGTGCTCAAACGCACCTTGCACAAGATCGCGTTGCTTGGAGAGGATGCCGAGTCGGTCAATAGCCGCCATCTGGCCGGGGTCGTGCTTGGCGATCCGCTGATGGCCATGCGTTTGCTTTCGTGGATGCAAAAACACCGGCACAGATCACAAAACCGCGACATCACTACCATAGACCGGGCCATCATGATGATGGGCGTCGACCCGTTCCTTAACAGCTTTACGGATGCACCCACCCTGGAGGACAAGCTTGTCGAGCACCCCAGGGCCTTGCTGGGCACCTTGCAAGCCATCGCCCGGGCACGCAAATCGGCCGCCTATGCGCGTGACTGGGCCATTCTCCGACGCGACGCCAACCCGGACGAAGTCACCGTGGCCACGCTGCTCCACGAGGCCACCGAGATCATGCTGTGGATTTTTGCGCCAGCGCTGATGCAGCGTGTAGAGAACATGCTGAAAGCGGATTCCACCCTGCTGCAACCGGTCGCCATGAAGGTGGTGTTCGACACGCCAGTGAGCGCAATTCAGCGCAATCTTGCGCAGTTGTGGCAATTGCCCGATCTGCTCATCGACTTGCTCGACCCCACCCATCGCGACAACCCGCGCGTGCGCAATGTTGACGTGGCAACCCGCTTTACCCGGCACCTGATGATTGGCTGGGAGCATCCGGCGATACGAACCGATATTGACGACTTGGTCAGGCTGCTGCCGCTCAACCCGGAGTCGGTGTTGCAGCGCGTTGGCGCACCACCCGAGGCGATGAAACGATTGCTCGCACCAAAAGACGCTTGATCCGGCCCACCTAGCCGCAAAAAATCAGGTTGCTGAAGTCGATCAACATTGCCGGGTGCTGATAAGCGGCAAAGATGGCAGCCAACAAGACGACAGCGACAAGTGCCAATATCACCAGCAAAAATCTTCGAAGTTTGCCGCCAGACGAGCTGACGCTTGCAGCGGGTTGCTGATCGCCAGCCAGCTTTATCAGCCCGGCCTGTTGCGACGCGGCTGGCTCATGCTGGCGCTGATTGCGCAATCTATCCTCAGCGTCGCTCATGCGGCGGCTCCCTGGGCACGAACCAGCGGACGTTCGCGCACCGGAATGCACAGCAAAGCGGCAGCCACCGACAACCCGATCGACAGCCACCAGGCCACATCATAGGAGCCGAACGCGTCAAAAATCCAGCCGCCCAGCCACGCGCCCAGAAAGCCGCCAATCTGGTGACCCAAAAACACTAGGCCATAAAGCATGCCGATATATTTCATGCCAAAGATGTGGCCGACCAGTCCATTGGTGAGCGGCACGGTGCCCAGCCACAGCAAGCCCATCACGGCGGCAAACACATACAGCGTGACGGTGGTGAGCGGCAGGAACAAGATCACCAGAATCGCCAGCACACGCAAGGCATAGATGGCAGCCAGCAGCCACTTCTTGCTGTATTTGCCACCCAACCAGCCAGACAAAAACGAACCGGCAATATTGAACAAACCGATCAGCGCCACCGCCGTCATGCCCACGTTGGCGCTCATGCCGGCGTCCACCACATAGGCGGGCAGGTGCAGCATGATGAAGGCGGTCTGGAAACCGCACACAAAAAAGCTCCAGAACAAAAAATGAAAGCTCGCCGTGCGGGTTGCCTCGCGCAGTGACTCGCCCACCGACTGGCCGCCAATGGTCACGCCAGGCGCACCGCGCACCACAAAGGCCAGCGGCACAATCATGGCAATGCCCACGGCCAGCCACAACAAGGCACTCTGCCAACCCAGCGACGCGATCAGCCCCTGCCCCACCGGCAGCACCGCAAACTGTCCAAAGCTGCCACCGGCGCTGGCAATGCCGAGCGCAAGACTGCGTTTTTCGGGTGGCGCCATGCGCCCCACTACGCCCAGCACCACGCTGAAGGTGGTGCCCGCCAGGCCCATTCCCACCAACAGGCCAGCCCCCATGTTGAGGCCAAAGGCGGTGTCGGCGTTGGCCATGATGATCAGCCCCACCACATACAACAGTGCCCCACCCACCAGCGTTTTGCCTGCTCCGTGGCGATCGGCAAAGGCCCCGGCGAAGGGCTGAAACACTCCCCACATCAGGTTTTGCAGCGCAATCGAAAACGAAAACATCTCGCGCGACCAGTTCTGGTCCAGCGTCATCGGCTGCAGAAACAGGCCGCCGGTGTGACGCACACCCATGGCCAGCGTCAGAATGAGCGCGCCACAGCCAATCACCACCGAGGGCTGCAGATACCAGGCTGATTTTGTCGGGGTCACGATAAACCTCTAACGGGTTTGATATTCTGAACATGCCCGGAGCCGGTCTGGCGCCGCACTGATCTGACAGGTCACGGGCAGGAACTGCCTACGCCTGTTTTGTGTTGCACAAAAGCCACCACATGCCTAAAAAACCGCTGCAACCAGCGGCCTAACTGCTTTCGGCGCGCGACTCCAGCTCTTCCCAGCGCGTCATGGCCGCATCGATTTCCTGCACCAGCGCATCTGCCCTGGCCTTGAGGCCAGCCACCTCTTCGGCAGCCTGCTGATAAAGCGCCGGATCGGCCATACGCTCGTGCACAGCCGCCTGCTCGGCCTCAAGCGCGGTAATGCGTTCGGGCAACTGTGCCAGCTCGCGTTTTTCGTTGAAGGATAGCTTGTTGGTGCGTTCTTGTATCGGCTTAGCTGCAGACACCGCCGCACGCGTTGGTGACTCTACAGTCTGGCGACTACGCGTGCCATCGACGTCAAGCTTTTGCTGCGCGTCGCGCACCCGCTTCCAGTCTTCGTAGCCGCCAACATATTCGCCCCAGCGTCCATCGCCCTCGCTGGCAATCACCTGCGTCACCACATTGTCGAGAAAGGCCCGGTCGTGACTGACCAGAAACAGCGTGCCCTCATATTGCGACAACAACTCTTCCAGCAGATCCAGGGTCTCGATGTCCAGATCATTGGTCGGCTCATCCAGCACCATCATGTTGGCAGGCCGCGCAAACAGTCGCGCCAGCAACAAGCGGTTGCGCTCGCCGCCAGACAACGACTTGACCGGCGAACGTGCGCGCTGCGGCGCAAACAGAAAATCGCCCAGATAGCCGATCACATGCTTGCGCTCACCGCCAATCTCGACGAAGTCCGAGCCTGGGCTGATCACCTCGGTGAGCGGCAATTCGGGGTCCAGTTGAGTGCGAAGCTGATCAAAATAGGCCACGCTCTGCCGGGTTCCGCGCCGCACCTCACCGCTGTCGGCCTCCATTTCGCCAAGCAGAAGCTTGAGCAAGGTGGTCTTGCCAGAACCATTTGGCCCGATCAGGCCAATGCGGTCGCCGCGCAAGATACGCGTTGAAAAGTCGCGCACCACCACCTTGTCGCCAAAGGCCTTGCTCACCCCATGCAGCTCGGCCACCATGCGCCCGCTGGCCTCGCCCTTATCC
>DAIMZH010000116.1:0-4354 GCA_036734105.1 Azoarcus sp.
AGATCATCGCGATTACCTTTACCCGCAAGGCGGCAGCCGAGATGCGCAGCCGCATCCTCGACAGCCTGGAGATGGCTGCGGCAGGCACCCGACCGCCAGAACCTCACAAGCAGATCACCTTTGATCTGGCCGGGCAGGCCTTGGCACGTGCTGCCGAGCGCAACTGGAGCTTGCTCGCACAGCCGCAGCGCCTGCGCATTCTGACGATTGACGCGCTGTGCACCTCGCTGGCGCGGCAAATGCCCTTGCTGAGCCGTTTTGGCGCGCAACCGGGTGTCGAACAACAGGCCAGGGCGCTCTACCTCGAAGCCGCAGAGCAAACCGTCGCGCTGCTGCAGGGTTACACCTGCGTCAGTGAATCGCTGGCCTGGCTGGACAACGACACCAACCGGCTCAAGCGCCTGATTGCCGATATGCTGGAGCGGCGCGACCAGTGGCTGCACCACGCCCACGGCACCGACTTGGCCGCCGCATCCGCCCAGGTGCTGCGTCGACTGGTCGAAGAAGAACTCGCCAGCCTGGCAGAACACCTGCCAGACTCAGTCCAGCGTCAACTGATGCAGTCGGCGCGTTTTGCCGCCAACCAAATGGGCAGCGATTCTCCGCTGGTGTTGCTGCGAGACTGGATGCAGCCGCTCGGAAGCTCAGCCGATGACCTGCCCTGCTGGCGAGCCCTGTGCGCGTTGCTGCTGACAAACGAGGGTACGTTCCGAAAGTCAGCCAACAAAAACAACGGTTTTCCCGCCACTGACGAAGGCCGCGAGTTCAAGGCGGATTTTCTGGCGCTGCTCGAAACCCTGCGCCAACAGGCCGGAGCGGCCGAAGCCTTGTCGCGCATTGCCAGTCTGCCGCTGCCGGAAGCGCATGAGGACGAAGCCGAGATCATCGAACACCTGGCCAACCTGCTGCGCCTGGCGGCGGCACAGTTGATGCTGGCGTTTCAGCAAGAAGGCAAGGTCGACTTCATTGAGGTTGCCCAGCGCGCTCTGCAGGCGCTGGACGACGGCTCCGGCCCCAGCGAACTGGCTTTGCGTCTGGATTACCGCCTCAGCCACCTGCTGGTGGACGAGTTTCAGGACACCAGCCCCACCCAGGTGCGATTGCTGCAACTGCTCACCCAGGGCTGGGCACCGGACGACGGTCGCACCCTGTTTTGCGTCGGCGATCCAATGCAGTCCATCTACCGTTTCCGCAAGGCCGATGTCGGGCTCTTTCTACAGGCGGCGCAAAACGGTATCGGTGATGTGGCCCTCCAACCCCTGCGCCTGTCGCGCAACAACCGCTCCAGCCCGGAAGTCATCAACTGGGTCAATGCCGCCTTTGCCGAGGTGTTTCCAGATGCCGACCAGATGAGTCTGGGCGCGATCAGCTACCGGTCGTTTGTGGCGACGCGCGAATCCACACCGACATCTGCCGTGCAAGTGCACCCGCTGGTGCTGCCTGCCGACATCAGCAAGGCCGAGCGCGACCGTATCGAAGCACAAACCCTGCTCACCCTGATCGACCAAGCGCGCAGCCTCGACCCCTCCGGCAGCATTGCCGTGCTGGTGCGGGCGCGCAAACATTTGTCCGCGCTCATCGCCGAGATCCGCGCGCATCGCCCCGACCTGAGCTTTCAGGCGGTCGACGTGGAACCCTTGGCAGGTCGTCAATGGATTGCCGACCTGATGACCATCACCCGCGCCCTGTTGCAGCGGGCCGACCGCATCGCCTGGCTTGCCCTGCTGCGCGCCCCGTTTTGCGGCCTCACGCTGGAAGACCTCTACAAGCTCGCCGCCGATGATCGCCAGACCACGCTGTGGTCACTCATGCAGGATGAACCGCGCCTTGCCACCCTCAGCCACGACGGCCAGCAGCGTCTGGCCCATGTGCGCGCCGTGTTTCAGCAAGCCTATGCCTACCGCGAGCAGATGCCACTGGCCCGCTTGATTGAAAGTGTGTGGCTGCAACTGGGCGCAGCCGCCTTGCTGCCCGATGCCGCCGCCAGCGATGACGTGCAAGCCTGGTTTGCCTTGCTGGCCCGCCTGGCCGAAAACGGCGAACACGGCCTGGACAAGCTGGAAGACGAAGTCGCCCGGCTGTATGCCGCCCCCGATGCCGCCGCCGATGGCAAGCTGAGCTTCATGACGGTGCACAAATCCAAAGGGCTGGAGTTCGACACCGTCATCCTGCCCGGTCTGCACCGCAAGGCTGGCCAGCCAGACAACCCGATGCTGCGCTGGGAAGAGGTCGTCACCGGGCATGATCTGGAGCTGGTGGTCGCGCCCATGCGCACCCGCCGGAACAGCGAAGAAACCAACGCCTTCAGCTACCTGGCCCAGCTCGACAAGATGCGCGCCAGCAACGAGGACTTGCGGGTGCTGTATGTCGCCGCCACCCGGGCAAAAAGAACCCTGCACTGGGTCGGTGTGGCCAAAGCCGGGGATGACGACGAAGCCTGCAAACCACCCGACGCCGGCACTGCGCTGAAGCTGCTGTGGCCGGTCGTGGAAGCCGACTTTGCCATCACAGAACCCTATCCGCTGACTCCGTCCGATGATGAGCGGCCCAGCTACGAGCGTTTTGTTCCACCCCTGCAGCGTTTGCGTCAGGTTGGCCAGCCCGCCTTGTTGCGCCAAGCCGATCAACAGCCGCCTGCGGTCGAACAAACGCGAATCGAATGGGAGCCCGCCGAAATCGAACGCCGCTTCCGGCTGGAAGCCGCCGTGGGCACGCTGGTGCATCGCTACCTTGAACTCTTCGCCGAAAGCGGCCTGGCCAAGTGGACGCCCGAACGCATCAGCAAGCTGCAGGCCGCCATGCAGCGATGGTTCGGCACCGAAGGCTTTAGCAGCACCGACGCGGCCAAAGGCGCGGCCAGCACGCAAGCCATGCTCAACAAGGTCTTGCGCAGCCAGCAAGCACAATGGATTCTCGCCCCCCGCGCCCAAGCCGCCGCCGAGCTGGCGCTGGCCTCCCGAAGCGGCGAAACCCTGCGCCTCAACATCGTAGACCGCTGTTTTGTCGAAGATGGAGAACGCTGGATCATCGACTACAAAACCGCCACCCTGCCAGACAACGCCGACCCCGAAGCCTTTTCCCGGCACGCCAGGCATTACCAGACCCAACTGCAACGCTACGGCGCGCTGTTTGCCGACGAGGGACTACCCCAGCGCCTGGCGATTTACTATGTGGCGCATGATGTGTTGCAGGAGGTTTGATGGGGGGTGAAGAGAACAAAGCAGTGAATGGTGAAAATCCAGGCAAGTTGAGTGATTTATGCTGAAAATAATAGATGTTGATTTTGTCGAAAACCATACATTGGCGCTGACGTTCAATGATGGTTACCAAGGTTACGCCGATTTGTCGGCGTACTTTTCAAAGTCGCCATTTTCAGAGGTCAAGAACTTTAAACGGTTTTCTTTGACGGCCGATGGGTCTCTAAACTGGGGCGGTAATGAGTTATCTGCGGCAACACTTCGGGACATTACGAGAGGCTCACAAAAGCCTGTTGAATCAAGCTTCAATGTTCAAGAAATGGAGACCGTCATCAAACAAGCCTCATGGGACGCCATGATGGAAGGCCGCCCCGATATTTTGCAGGCGGCAGTCCGCTCGTATGTTGAGCAGTTTGGCCATGGAAAAGTCATCGCAAAAGCAGGTATAAAAAGCCGTACGAGTGCCTACCGATCATTGAAACCAGAAACGACACCAAACTTTGGCACACTGGTTCAATTAGGGCATGCTGTTATTGAGTTGGCAAAAGACCGATTGGCAGCCAACAAGTAACCAGGGGCAGCAACTGATTAGCAACAGGCCTGAAGGCCTGGGGAGTTACACTTATTCATCATGGCGGTGTGATTCCGGTCATGACGCACCTCTTGCGTGTTCAACTTCCCACCAAGGGTAAGCTGTGCACACGTACGTCAAAACGAACGCCCTGCAGAACAACAAGGCTCACCGTCGCCAATGGCGCGCAGCGGTATTGCCGTCCGGTGCAGCGCCTTGTTATGCGGACGCATTGAATCCTTTGTGGCTCACGGCAAGGCGGGCAAGCCAAGTTCTTCAAGAAACGCATTGTGTTTGTTCCGTGCATCCTCAATGGTTTTCTCCAGCGTGACCAACTCATCATTAACGGCCTGCAGGTCGATTTCCTCCTCGGCTATTGCCGTGCTGATGTAGCGGGAGATATTCAGATTGAAATCGTTCTTCTCGATCTCGGTCATCTCTACGCGGCGTGAGTAGCGGCCTTCTTCCCTGCGGAATTGATAGGTGTCGATGATCTTGGCGATGTGCTCGCCCGTGAGTTGGTTCTGGCGCTTGCCTTTCACGAAGTGCTCGGCGGCGTTGATGAACAGCACGTCGTCGGGCTTCT
>DAIMZH010000117.1:0-4344 GCA_036734105.1 Azoarcus sp.
ATGGGCTCTTGCACTAAATCGCTCCGCGATAGGGGCGCTTGTGGCAGGTGTTGCGTTGAACAGGGATTTGTTGCGCGGTTTTAGGCGTCGGGTGTCTGCTGTTGGGCGAGGTGATTTTGCCTCGACTGACAGAGGAACTCCGAATGAACATTCAGCACACCACACCAATGACGCCCCTTCGTGCCCGTATGATTGCGGATATGTCAGGGCGCAATCTTGGCCCTGCCTCACAGACCAGTCACCTGCGCGCCTGCAAGCGTTTTGCGGCTTGGCTCGGGCGCTCGCCCGAGACGGCGGCACCGGATGATGTGCGGGATTTCCAGCGGCATCTGATGGAGACCGGCACGAGCATCTGCACCCGCAATCAAACCATGACTGGCGTCAAATTCCTGTTCCGCGTGACGCTCAGGCGGCACGACCTGGTGGCCGAGATCTTCAGTCTGAAGGAGCCGGTCAAGGTGCCGCTGGTGCTGAGCAAAAAGGAGATCACGCGCATCCTTGCCATGGCTCCCAGTCTGAAGGCGCGCGTGATGTTGTCGCTGGCTTATGGCTGCGGCATGCGCGCGGGTGAAGTCGTCCGGCTCAAGGTCGGGGATATTGACAGCGCCCAACAGATCATCCGGATCGTCCAGGCCAAAGGGCGCAAGGACCGGAATGTGATGCTGCCCAAGAACATCCTGAACTTGCTACGCGCGTGGTGGAAAGAGCGCCCGACCGGCCAGGACAAGGATGTGCCAGCGCCCGAGCGGGTCCTGTTTCCCGGCTATCGTGGCAAGCATCTCTCTGCGCGACAGATATCACGGCTGTTCAAAGAGACCGCGCGGGAAGCGGGGATCACCAAGCCGGTGACGCTGCACACGTTGCGCCATTCCTTTGCCACCCATTTGTTGGAGCGAGGCGTGGATATCCGGGTCATTCAGGCGCTGCTGGGGCATACCAAACTGACCACGACGGCGCGATATGCCAGTGTCGCCACGGGGATGATCGCGGCGGTGGGCAGCCCGCTCGACGAACTGACACCAGCCAAGCGCAAGAAGGGCAGGAAAGGCGCTTCATAGCCTGCGGTGTCCCGACCAAAGCTGGAGATCGCCGATATCTTTCGCGGTCACGGGCCTGCATATCGCTTTGCAAACAAGGGGCACATCAGCCTCGCCCAGTTGAAGGTGATGAACGCCATCGAGCGTTGCCGCACGGCGGCGCTCGGTGGCCATATCGCGCGGTGTGAAGACTGCGCGCACGAACATATCGCCTACAATTCCTGCCGCAATCGCCACTGTCCCAAATGTCAAGCGGGGGCGGCCAAGTCATGGCTGGCGGCGCGTGAGGCAGAACTGCTGCCCGTGCGGTATTTCCACCTCGTTTTTACCCTACCCAAACCTATCGCCGATATCGCCCAACAGAACAAACGCGAGATCTACAATCTTTTGATGCGGGCAAGCGCTGACACGGTGGTCAAGATTGCCGCCGACCCCAAGCATCTCGGTGCGCGTATTGGCATAACCAGCGTGCTCCACACTTGGGGTTCTGCGATGACACATCACCCGCATGTCCACATGATCGTGCCGGGCGGCGGCCTGTCTGCCGACGGCACCGAGTGGATCACCTGCCGCAGGAACTTCTTTTTGTCCGTCCGGGTGCTGTCCCGTCTGTATCGCCGTCTCATTCTGGACGGGCTGGCCAAGCTGCACGATGCGAAGAAACTGCACTTCTTTGGCGAACATGCCGAACTTGGTGATCGTGCGGCCTTCGACGCTTGCCTGCAACCGCTGCGCAAAACCGACTGGGTTGTCTACGCCAAGGAACCCTTCGCCGGGCCAAAAGCCGTGCTGGCCTATCTGTCACGTTACACCCACCGGATCGCTATATCCAACAGCCGTCTGGTCCGTTTCGATGCGCATAGCGTCACCTTCCGCGTCAAAGATTATCGCCGTAACGGCGCGGGCCGTCACACCACTATGACACTGGCGACGTCAGAGTTCATCCGCCGGTTCCTGATCCATGTCCTGCCACGGGGCCAGCACCGCATTCGTCACTATGGCTTCTTCGGAAATGGCAACCGTGCAGCCAATATCGCCAGGATCAGGAAACTGCTCGGGGCCAAAACGCCAGACCACAGGCGCGATGATGACGACAGCCGCAACAATTCTGATGAGCCTCCCCGCGTCCTCGCCCTGCCTTGCCCATGTTGTGGCGGCCAGTTGATCATCGCCGGGACAATCGCACCAGCACAGCACTCCAGAGCGCCACCAAGACCAAAGAGGGCCGCAGCGTGACGGGCGCACCACACATGACCAACCAAACCCTCAGCCGCAGACGATATCACCTGCGAACCCATCACTTTGCGCTGATCGAGTGGTCAACGCGGCAAAAGGTGATGCCGCCAACGAAATATCTCGCGTATCTTCCAAATGCCTTCAAGGCCGAGCCCGTGGTTAGCCTGACGGGGCGCGTTCAGACGGTCTGTCAGATCCGATCCAAGGCCAGCCCACCGCCCAAATCCCCATAACAACAAACGACCCACCAGGCCCAACCCCGCGATTTCCCGCTTGAGCGCTTCTCCGACGCCAGGCAACCGTTCGCGCATAACAAACGTCCGCGCGTGGCGTCCGAGAAACCTGCATCTTTCGGGACGTTCGCTGTGCTGTGCATGAACGGTAGCTTTCGGAAGCGAGGCAAGCAATCCTGTCGTTGGGCTTGCGCACCAACGTCGGCTTATCCTGACAGCTGGTGATTGTTTTGCTGTGGATCAGCGCCTTGCAGGCGGCGCAAGTCGTCAATCCTATAGACTGGTACACCATTAGCTTCGGGCGCGGGCCTTATGCTATTTACCTTAAGGGCAATTCTGACTTGAGATTCAGTGACCATTGCCATTGCCGCCCATGTTCTCACGGTCTGGTAGTGCTTCACGAAATGGTCGTAAACGCAGGGTGCGACCAATGAGGCGCGGCCGCCGGTACTCGACTTTCGGCCGGAATAGCTGGGTAACAGGCCAACTGCGCTGAGTTTTGCTGCGAACCGGCGTTCCAATCCCAGCAGTTTTCGCAGGTCCTCCAGGCTGAGACCAGAGCCGTCCTGCTGCAGAAGTATTGACTTAAGCTCTTCAATATCAATTCGGACCCGGCCCAAGCCGTGGCCGGACGATCCGTAACAAGCGTTTTGTAGCTGGTTCGCTCGCAGCAGCGCGAGGATCTGTCCGGCTGAACACGTCAGGTGAAAGCAAGCCCCCTGAATTGTATACATTTTCTGGTCCGCGCGGTGAGGTCTGTCGCCGATCAGCTCATCGATTTCAGCCAGAAAGCCATTCAGCTGATTGCGCTGAAATCGCGCTTTCTTGTACGTCCGCGTGCGCAGTGGCGCGAAAATCTTGTCTTCGACCAAACCTTTGAAAAGCTGCACGCCGACCCCGAGGAGTTCAGCGGATTTTTTGACGGGGATGCTGTCGTCGAGGGCACGGACATGAGCGGTGCATTTTCGCAGGAATGCATAAATGTCATTCTGATTTGGTTCGCCGTTTGCAGGTAAATAGCTGTCAGTCACCAGGATTTGTCGCACAGCTTCGGTCGTTTTGCCTGACGACTTTGCAATGCGGTTCAGCCCCATTTCAAGCGCGACCAGCTTTGGATCAGCCGCAGACGTACTTTGCAAACAAAAGTATCCTTGATCGTCACAGAGTGATTTCAATAGCCGTGCGAAACCCTGACGTTCTGGCGGCTTTGGATGCTGATATGCCCATGTGGCCAACCAAGTGGCCGTGAGGCGGAGGCGGTGCTTCCTCAGGGCCGCATCGACTTCTCGGTGCATTCGATCTTTCCCACCGAGCATGACCTCAAAACCAACGTCGATCAAATTTGCTTCTTCGCCAGCGGCAAGACCACGCGCATTGTCAGAGCCTCGCTCAATCAATAGGCCGATACCCAAACACCATCGTTCCAAGGTCTCGACCTGCTCTTTCGGCAGCCAAGTGCACATCGGTGTTTTCGATTTGAGCTGGTTCGCCAAGGTAGATTCAAAGTTCGAGCAATTTTGGTGCTCAATGTAATCGGCCAAACGCCCGATCCAGCCGAGCTCTGCATGGCTCCGGCGCACATGATCATAAATGTTCGTGTAGTTTTCATATGGCAGACGAACCAGCTTTACCGAATGGGTCTGGCAGGTATGTAGTTGGCGGGGCAGCCAATGGGCATGCATACTCAAGGCGTAAGGCTTGGACTGACCTGTTTCCAGTTGTTGCAACCAGCAAACCGGGCAAATGGATAAGTCCTGTTTTCGGACTGACCTGCTTTGAATCCTCAGACCACTCAGGATGGTCAACTTCCGCCCCACAACCAGCGGGCTGTCATCTTG
>DAIMZH010000118.1:0-4205 GCA_036734105.1 Azoarcus sp.
AAACGCATGCAAGGCATTGAGGGGGAGCGCGACTGGCTCAACTACGAGGTCATCCTGGACAGGCACTGAGGCACTGCCAACAGGCCACGAGCAACTGATTAGCAACTAAGGCCGGGTTCCTGCCTTCGCTTCGCTCTTAAGGGCGAGGTTTCGAACCGGAGTCAGTTTTTGCGATGAACAGCATCACGCCTGTGGCGAACTGTCAGCCTCCTTGAACTGCATGGAATGCAGCCTGGCGTAATAGCCATTGGCTGCCAGCAACTCGGCATGCCTGCCACGTTCGACAATGCGCCCCTGATCCAGCACCAGAATAAGGTCGGCTTTTTCAACGGTGCTCAGGCGGTGCGCAATCACCAGCGTGGTGCATCCCTGCACTGCCCGATCCAGCGCGGCCTGAATATGGCGCTCAGACTCGGTATCCAGCGCCGATGTTGCCTCGTCCAGGATCAGAATCGGCGCGTCCTTGAGCAAGGCACGTGCGATCGCCAGACGCTGGCGTTGCCCACCGGACAACAGCACGCCGTTTTCTCCCACCAGGGTGTCGAAACCCTGCGGCAACCGGTCGATGAACTCGCGTGCAAAAGCTTCTGCTGCCGCCCGCTCCACTGCCTCACGGGGAGCGCCAGCCAGATCGCCATAGGCAATATTGTTGGCGATGGTGTCATTGAACAAGGTGACCTGCTGAGTCACCAGCGCAATATGACTGCGGAGGTTGCGCAAGCTGTAGTCGGATACCGACACCCCATCAACACAGACGTCACCCTCGCTGTGCGGATAAAAGCGCGGGATCAGGTTGGCGATGGTGGACTTGCCGCTACCCGAGCGCCCCACCAAAGCCACCATTTGCCCCGGTTCAACCTCAAAGCTGACATCATTGAGCACCGGCTCATCCGCCCCCGGATAGGTGAAATTGAGGCCGCGAACCGTCAGCCGTCCCTGCACCCGGTCCGTTTCGTAGCGGCCCTCATCCGGCTCCGGCTGCGCATCCAGTTGCTCAAAAATGCTCTCGGCACCCGCCAGCCCCTTCTGAATGGTAGAGCTGACCTCGGACAACTGACGGATCGGCTTGGGCAGCAGCCCGGCAGCCGTGATGTAAGCTACCAGATCGCCAGCCGAGGCGTCGCCGCGCAGCATCAGCACCAGCGCGAGCAATACCGACATGGCGCTGAAGGTGACAAACTGCAGCGACGGCGTGAACACCGCCCCGGTCTTGAACATGCGCAACTGCTTGCTCATGTTGTCTTCACTGGCGCTGCGGAAACGCTTCGACTCGTAGTTTTCACCCCCAAAGCTGCGCACCACCTTATAGCCTTGAATGGTCTCCGAAGCCACATGGGTCACATCGCCCATGCTTGCCTGAATCTTGCGGCTCTGCTTGCGAAACTTGCGGCTCGCGCTGCTCACCATCAAGCCGATCAGCGGCAGAATCATCACCATCACCAACGTCAGCTTCCAGTTCATCCACAACAGATAGCCAAACAAAAAGACGATGGTGAGCCCCTCACGCACCACCGTCTTGATGGCGTCGGTTGCGGCACCGGTCACCATGGTCACGTTGTAGGTGATGCGTGACACCAGGTGCCCGGAGTTGGTCTCGTCGTAATAGCGGTTGGGCAGGTGCAGCAAGCTGTCGAACAGCGCACAGCGCAAGCTGTTGATCAAGCCCATGGAGACCCGCGCAATGTAGTAGTTGCCCAGATACGAACCCAGGCTTTGCCAGGCGGCAATCAGCACCAACATCAGCGGCACGCCATAGCTCAAGTCCATGCCCGCCAGCAGCGGCACATCTTGCAGCACAGTGGCATCGGGGTCGGTCAAGCCATCGACAAAATACTTCAGCATCGCCGCCATCATTGGCTTGGTCGACGCAAAGATCATGAAGCCTAGCAAACTGATCGCAAACCATCCGATAAACGGGCGCAGATAAGTCAGCAGGCGCAGATAGATCTTGAACGACGAAGCAGTGCCGGCATTGCCGGTTTCGGCTGGCTGCATGAGCCGGACTCCCCACTAACAAGAACGCGACGAATGCTACCATGCGCCACACGCTTAGCTTAGTCACTCGCAACAAACTATCGGAAACTCGCCGGTCAGGTGATCGACACCCTGTTGACGTGACCAGGCAGGCAGCGAGCGTAAGAACTTCTAAAGGGCACGCCGCCGGAGTCGGATCAGCGTTTCAGGTCGCGGTAGAAGTTCTCGTGGGGTCCAACGGACTCCAGATAAACCAATTGAACGCCATCATCGCGGGTATAACCCAGCAGATACAACTGACCAAGGCAGCGAAACTTGTAAACCCACAGCTCCGAGAGATCGCCTTTCTTCTTCTCGCCAATATCAGGGTTCTGGGCGACCAATTCGACAGCCACATCCACCTCCACCGCGATGTTGTCGTGAAGCTTCTTGTAGATGCGAGCAAAGCGTCGGGTCTGCTGAACGCCCCAACTCATGCCTTGGCTGCCGAGCGCGGCACGAAAACAGTGCAGTCCTCTCGCGGTTCAGCCATGCTCATCAGGCTCTCGGCAATGAACGAGGCCGGCAGATCCGGGTTGTCGAGCGCGGCCCGACCCACCTTGGCCCAGAACTCCAACTGCCCTTGTACTGTCCGGAACTCAGCTTTTGCTGCAGCGCGTGCGGCGCTGACCAGACTCTCATCGATACGTACGGACACCGTGCTCATGTCAGCTTCCCATTAAACTTCTTTACCACAATTGTAGTCGCCAACTGCGCTGCGGTCAAACAGCCAGAGGTCCAACCCGTGACCAAATAGCCATGCCTCGTGACCGTGAAACGACTCGATTTCAAACCCGAAAACGACTGCGATATGATGAAGCCATACGATCCAAAGAGAACGCGACGGATGCCGCCACGCGCGGTCAGTCGCTATAATGCAGACGCTTGCCTCGGCACCTCAAGCCAACCGGAGATCGCAATGGGCCTGCCAATCGCAAAGAGTCAGCAATACACCTACGGTGACTACCTCACCTGGCCGGATGACGTGCGCTACGAGTTGATAGAAGGAGAAGCTTACGCCATGTCACCTGCACCTACCCTGGATCACCAAGAAATTACCGGGGAAGTTTTCCGTCAACTAGCCAACCAGCTTGAGGGCAAGCCTTGTCGCGCCTTCATCTCGCCGGTCGACGTCCGCCTGCCCCGCAAGGACGAAGCCAACGAGGAGGTCAACACGGTCGTACAGCCAGATGTCATCATGGTTTGCGACCCTGGCAAACTCGACCGGCGTGGCGTGAGAGGCGCCCCCGACTGGGTGCTTGAAGTGCTCTCACCCTCCACCGCCCTGCATGACCAGCTCATCAAGCGCAAGGTCTATGAACACGCTGGCATCAAGGAATACTGGCTCATCCACCCGATCGACCGCACGGTCACCATCTATACCCTGGAACAAGGCCGCTACGGAAGCCCCGAAATCTGCGGGCTCACGGGAGAGACCGCCCTCCTCACCCAGCCGGAAATCATCATCCGCTGGGACGCCCTGGTCCAAAGGCTGTCCGCGCAGGACTATTAAAGCAGGCAAGAACGTCGGTGGATTGACGGTCACGTTCAGCCAAAGCGCCCGGAAGCGAAGCTTGACCAGACGGCTGCATCATGATGCAATGTCATCATGATGTAGCTCTAGAGCGATTGGAGTGTCCCATGCGTACCACTATCGATATTGAATCCGACGTACTGGATGCCGCCAAGGAAATGGCCAGGCAAAAGCGTGTGGGCGTAGGCAAAATTGTGTCTCACTTACTTCGGCAAGCCCTGACCAACCCCGCACCGGCTGCACAGCCTGGCACGACAGACGTGAGCGTAACCGGTTTTGAACCCTTTCCCGCGCGCGGCGTTGTGGTGTCCAATGATACGGTCAATCGTCTTCGCGACGCTGAAGGCGTTTAATGCGTGCGCTTCTTGACGTTAATGTATTGATCGCGTTGCTCGATGCGGGTCACCTGCACCACCCGCTTGCCAGCCAGTGGTTGGCGGTTGAAATTCATCACGGTTGGGCCTCGTGTCCGCTCACGCAAAATGGTTGTTTGCGCATCATGTCTCAACCCGCATATCCTCAAGCGTTGCCTGTTACAGCGGTGGCTCAACGCCTTGCAGCTGCCGCCAACCACGCAGCGCACGTATTCCTGCCCGACGACTACAGTTTGCTCGATACCCAGCAACTCAACTGGAAGCACCTGATGGGGCACAGACAA
>DAIMZH010000119.1:0-4049 GCA_036734105.1 Azoarcus sp.
CAGTGCTGACTCACGAGCAACTCCATGCGGCAGTCCGACAGCACTGGGGCATCGAAAATCAGCTCCACTGGAGCTTGGATGTGATCTTCCGGGAAGATGACATAAAAATCCGCAAGGACAACGGACCTCGGAACCTCGGCTTGATCCGCAAGATCATCTTGAACATGCTGAGAAGCGACACGAAATGGCCCAAGACCAGCCTCAAAGGGCGTCGCAAAATGGCAGGCTGGGATGACGATGAACGGATGCGGGTATTGGGGATTACGCCGATATGATGAATAAGTGCGTTGGCCCTGGGGTGTGAAGTGCTCTTGGAGTGACGCCAACGAGTTGTTTCAACGCTGTGATGCTACATCGCACGATTTCAAGTTGTCCTGCGACGGCATTCGGCCGAAGCATGAGTACGTCGAAAGCTATTTGGACGTCGGAACGCTCCGGCACCGGCTTCTCAAGCCAGCTCTTTACGAGTTCATGCGCAACGGGGCAACCCTGATCGCGAACAAGATCATCAACGAATCGTTGGTCACTCAGTTCGCCCGCGAGGTTGCCGACTATACCGGACGCCAGGTGGTGAGTAGCGCATATGCTGCGTTCGGAAACCGTGACTCCTTTCGAGCGCATTGGGATACGCGCGATGTCTTCGCAATTCAGCTTATTGGTCGAAAGCGGTGGATCGTATATGAGCCTTCGCTAGAGGCGCCGCTCTACACTCAGCAGACCCGCGACTACGAGCATCTGTATCCCTGCCCAGCCGAGCCGTACATGAATGTCATTCTAGAGGCTGGCGATGTTTTCTATCTCCCACGGGGCTGGTGGCACAACCCCTTACCCCTTGGGGAGGAGACGTTTCACCTTGCGATCGGCACCTTTCCCGCCTTCACGATGGACTATCTTGCCTGGACCGTTCGGGAGGCCCAGGCACTCCTTCCGGCACGACGCTCCCTCAACAACGATTGGGAGGCTGACGAGCAAAACCTTCGTGACACGGCACAAAGGGTGGGCGCAATGATTGCGGATTCCGCAAACTACCGGCGCTTCATGGACGAGTTCATCGCAGGCACGCGCGAGGAGACGCCGCTGGTACTCGAGGTATTCGGCAGGCCTGACGTCGATGTGCTCAGCGATGACGTCGGGCTGCGGATCGCGGCAAGTCGTGTCCACGGAATTGAAAGCAATTATGTTATTGCTAACGGCGTCAAGCTCAATCTCGACGCATCGGGTGTATCGCTGATGCGCCGCATCGCTGACAATCCAGGAATCAAGGTTGGAGACGTGCTGACAGGCGTGGATGAAGCGGACGCCGAACGCGCCCGCCATCTGGTGTCGGAATTGTGCCGTCAAGACGTGCTGGCACTCGATACTGCGGCGCGCGGCCACGCGGGATAGTGCGCATCAAGACCGTTCTACAGGGCGAGAGCCAGGAATGCGGCCTTGCCTGCCTTGCGATGATTGCCGATGCATACGGGCACCGCTGCCCGATGCGATACTCGTGAGGCCATTGCCAATTTCGCGAAAATACTGCAGTCGAAAGGTCAGTTGCTTACTGCCGTTTCTCAAATGTTCCGATTGCGCCAGTATCCCGGTTTGCATCGGCAGTGCATGACTGCCACGATAAGGATATGGTCGAGCTCAATCGAGTAAAGCACGGCGTAAGGAAGGACTCTCGTCAGACAGCGACGGATGTCTCCTTCGATGACGCGGCACGACATGGGATCCTCAGCGACATGGGCAACAGCCATTTCGACCGCGTTGACAAATTGCTCGCCTAGTGCGGTTTGCTGTTGTTCGTAATACTCGGCAGCAGCGCGGAATTCGATCAAGGCGTCCGGGTGTAACTCGACCCTCATCGGGCGATAGCTTGCCGGACTTCTTTGAATGCCGTCTCGGCGGAAACCGTCTCGACCGCAGCGCTACGCACTTCAGCGACGCGCCGATTTGCTTCCTGCAACCAGAGTTGGCGAATATCACCGTCTTCGGCCGGATCGAGGCTCTCAACGAGCCGGTCGGCTAAGCGCGCACGCGCCTCGCTGGGCAGGGCAAGGGCCTCGTCGGCGATTTGTTCGACAGTCATACGCATGGCTGGATCCGAGTTTCGTGATGATTGCTTCATTGTAGCCGCGACAAACCTGAAGAAGAAGGCGGCATTCGGAGCGTCACGGCGAAATGCCTCAGTATGTCGCCGTTCGGAGCCGAGTCAGTTCATACTAGCTGATTCAGACCATGCGCACCGGAATTGAAACCCCTACATTCCAGAAGCAGGCCAGAAAGATCTGGTCAGAAGTCGAACTGACGCGAGAGCTGACTGCCTGACCTTGCAGCGGAAAACGGCGGGAAGATGCTGGGTGGATTCGGAAAGCGTTTGCAGCTTGCGCGCCACCGCATCCGCTGGCACCCGTTCAGGCCGCCGTTACAGAGCGGCGGGCCATGAACCAGTTGAGCGACAGCAGCAGGATGATGGTTGCCAGCCCGGCCACCTCAATGACCACATCCGGCCAGAAGATCCCGACCGTGGCGGGGATCATCAGCAAGCGGGATGCGACGCCCATTGATCCGAACAGGTAGCCTTCCAGGGCCGCCGCAAAACCGGCCAGGGCACACACCGCGATGAAGACGTTCCAGGCGATGATATGTGTTGGCCCGCCCATGATCAGCTCAGGGTTGAACACCATGAAGAGCGGGATCAGGTACAAGCCCTTTGCGAACTTCCAGGCCTGCAGGCTGGTTTCCATCGGTTTCGACCCCGCTATCGCCGCGCCGGCAAAACCTGCCAGCGCCACCGGTGGTGTCACGTTGGAGTCCTGCGAATACCAGAACACCACCAGATGGGCGATCAGCAGCGGAATACCGAACTCAGTGCTCAGCGCCGGGCCAACCAGCACGATCAGCACGATGTAAGCTGCGGTTACCGGCAGCCCCATGCCGAGGATCAGGCTGGCGATGATCACCAGCAGCAGAGCCAGCACGATGTTGCCACCGGACAGCGCGATCATCATCGACGAAAACTTGAGCCCGAGCCCGGTGAGACCGACGACGCCAACGATGATGCCGGCCACCGCACAGGCCATGCTCACCGGCACTGCGTTGCGTGCCCCCAGCGCGAGGCCGTGCACCAGAAGCCGGAAACCGGAAACCACCATCGCGCTGATTCTGGCCCAGTCAACCGGATGGCCCTGTCGCGGGCCGATGATGAAAAACCACGCCAGATAACGCAAAACCGCCACCGCAACCACCGACACCACGGCGTAGAAGCCGACGCGCATCGGCGACATGTTCATCACCAACAGATACACCAGCACCACCAGTGGCAGCAGAAAGTGCCAACCTTCCCGCATCACCTGACGCACTGACGGCAGCTCGGAGGCAGGCATGCCCTTCATGCCCTGCTTGATGGCGATGATGTGCACGAACAGATAAACCGTGCCGAAATACAGCAGGGCCGGGATGATGCTGACCTTGACGATCTCCAGATACGGGACCCGGGTGTACTCCGCGATCAGGAAAGCGCCAGCGCCCATCAGCGGCGGCATGATCTGTCCGCCGGTGCTCGCCGCGGCCTCGATCCCGCCTGCTTGTGCTGGCCGATAGCCCAGCCGCTTCATCAAGGGGATGGTGAATGCGCCGGTCGTGACCACGTTGGCGATTGCGCTGCCGGAGATTGAGCCCATGCCAGCCGACGCGATCACGGCCGCCTTGGCGGGACCACCGCGCTGACGACCGGTGGCGGCATAGGCCATATCGATGAAGAACTTGCCGGCACCGGTTACCTCAAGAAACGCGCCAAACAATACGAACACAAAGATGAAGGTCGCTGCCACCCCGAGCGGCAGGCCGAACAGCCCCTCCTGCCCGAGATAGAGCTGACCGACAATGCGCTCCAGCGTAAAGCCACGGTGCGCCAGAATGCCGGGCAGGTATTCACCCAGCCAGGGCAAGGCGCCACGCGGCCCGGCCATGGCGTAAAGGATGAAGACCACGCCGATGATGGTCATGCCGAGCCCGACCGCACGCCGACTTGCCTCTAGCACGGCTAGCACTGCAATACAGCCGAC
>DAIMZH010000120.1:0-4040 GCA_036734105.1 Azoarcus sp.
CGACAAGGTGACTGAGTTGCCGCCGGGTTTCAAGGTGATAGGCAGCAACGACTCCACCCCAATCGCCGCCATGGCGGATGAAACGCGGGGCTTTTATGCAGTGCAGTTCCACCCGGAGGTCACGCACACCATCAAGGGCAAGGACATGATCGCCCGCTTTGTGCACGACATCTGTGGTTGCGGCCGTGACTGGAACATGCCTGACTATGTCGCCGAAGCGGTCGAACGGATTCGTGCAGAGGTTGGTTCTGAAGAGGTCATTCTGGGGCTATCAGGGGGCGTTGACTCATCGGTGGCGGCAGCGCTGATCCATCGCGCCATTGGCGATCAGCTCACCTGTGTGTTTGTCGACAACGGCTTGCTGCGCCTGAACGAAGGCGAGCAGGTGATGAGCACCTTCGCCCGTTCACTCGGGGTCAAGGTCATCCATGTCGATGCCACTGACCAGTTCATGGGCCACTTGAAGGGCGTCTCTGATCCGGAACAGAAACGCAAGATCATTGGCCGCGAATTCGTCGAGGTGTTCCAGGCTGAAGCCGCCAAACTGCCCAAAGCCAAATGGTTGGCCCAAGGCACCATCTACCCGGACGTGATTGAATCGGCTGGCGCCAAAACCGGCAAGGCACACGCCATCAAGAGCCATCACAACGTCGGCGGCCTGCCTGAAACCCTCAATCTCAAATTGCTCGAACCCTTGCGGGAGCTGTTCAAGGACGAAGTCCGCGAGCTTGGCGTCGCCCTCGGCCTGCCGCACGACATGGTCTATCGCCACCCGTTCCCGGGGCCAGGCCTTGGCGTGCGCATTCTTGGCGAGGTCAACCGCGAGTACGCCGACATCCTTCGTCAGGCCGACGCCATCTTCATCGACGAGCTGCGCGCCGCCGACTGGTACGACAAGACCAGCCAGGCCTTTGTGGTTTTCCTGCCGGTCAAGAGCGTCGGCGTCATGGGCGATGGCCGCACCTACGAATACGTCGTCGCCCTGCGTGCGGTGCAGACCCAGGACTTCATGACCGCCCACTGGGCCGAGCTTCCGCACAGCCTGCTCGGCAAGGTCAGCAACCGCATCATCAACGAAGTGCGTGGCGTCAATCGGGTGGTGTATGACATCTCCGGCAAACCGCCGGCGACGATTGAGTGGGAGTGATCCCGCGTCTGGCAGTGCCTGGCACGAGCAGGCACTGCTTCGCGCACTGGAACAGGGCTTCGAAAACATGGCCCAGATGGGGCCCGCTGGAGCACAACGACAAGTTTTTCCAGCTTGAGCGTGAAAAACTCGATGCCTGGGCCGAAGACCGCATATTTGCCGCCGAACAAAGCCTGCGCGACACCAAACTCAAGCTCAAGGGCCTCAAACGGCAAGCTCGGGTCGCCCCGGCGATGGACGAAGCCAAGTGCATCCAGGATGAAATCCGCCGCGTGGAGGGTGATCAGCGCCGCCAACGCCAGGAAATTTTTACCGTGGAAGACGAAATCGAAGCCCGGCGCGACGCGCTAATCGAAGCGCTTGAAAAACGTCTGCACCGCGCCAGCCGTACCCATCACCTTTTTACCGTGCGCTGGACCGTAAGCTGACGCGTCACAAAAACAAACAAACAGCGACACGTTTGCTTATGTGTCGCCGCCTGCGACACGAAAGCAACTCGTGTCGCATTTTTTTAACTATGGCGACACGTTTTGTTGACCTGTCGCTTCCGGCGACATAAGCTGCTTACCTGTCGTCAAAACGCATTCTTGCCACCATGAACACTGTTGTTTTGCCTTGGCTTCCTAGCTCGCCCTACAACCAGTTGCCGTTGTTGCCACCCGCTCAAGAGCTGGAAACCCGTGCTGTGCTCAAGGCCTGCATCACCGCCCGTGCGGCGCTTGCCGAGCTCAAGCAGGCGGCCGAGCTGATCCCCAATCAGAGCATGCTGATCAACACGATCCCGCTGCTCGAAGCCAAGGATAGCTCCGAGATCGAGAACATCGTCACCACGACAGATCAGCTCTTCCAGCACGCTCAAGCCGACAATCTCGCTGACCCGGCCACCAAGGAGGCGCTGCGCTATCGCACGGCCCTGTATCACGGCTTCCAGTCGCTTGCCCCGCGCCCACTCTGCACGGCAACAGCAGTCCAGATTTGCCGCACGCTCAAAGGTGCGGACATGGATGTTCGCCGCGTGCCCGGCACACAGCTTGCAAACGACCGCACAGGCGAAGTGATCTACACCCCGCCTGAGGGGGAAACCCAGCTACGCGACCTGCTCGCCAACTGGGAGCGTTTTCTGCACAACCAAACCGACCTTGACCCACTCATTCGCATGGCGGTGGGCCACTACCAGTTCGAAGCCATTCACCCGTTTCTCGATGGCAACGGTCGCACAGGCCGCGTCCTCAACATCCTCTACCTGATTCAGCAAGAACTGCTGACGCTCCCCATCCTTTACTTGAGCCGCCACATCATCGCCAACAAGGCCGATTACTACCGCCTGTTGCTGGATGTGACCCGTGAACAAGCGTGGGAGCCTTGGCTGCTGTTCATGCTGCAAGCAGTAGAAGAAACCTCCCGCTGGACCACCCAGAAAATCGCCGCCATCCGCACGCTTGCAGAGCACACCACGGCCCACGTGCGCGAGCGCCTGCCCAAGATCTACAGCCGCGAACTGGTAGACGTCATCTTCGAGCAGCCCTATTGCCGCATTGCCGATGTAGTCGAAAAGAACATTGCCCAACGCCAGGCCGCCTCACGCTACCTCAAGGATCTGGTTGCCTTGGGTGTGCTGCGCGAAACCCAGCTCGGCAAAGAAAAACTCTTCATTCATCCGAAACTCATGGCACTGCTGACTCGCGATAGCAATGCCTTCACCCCCTACGCCTGATCCAACGGAATGCCCGTCATGAGCATAGAAAAACAATCTGTTGGGTGTCAGCTAGCCTGAGTGCTGGTGCGGGTGACTGCAGTTATCCATGATTGCAGTCATCAATGATTGCAGTCATGGACAGCAGACGAGAGGTTTTGAATCATGGCGATCCTGACTGTAAGAAATGTGCCGGATGACGTTCATCGCGCTTTGCGCGTGCGGGCGGCCCAGCACGGACGCAGCACGGAGGCAGAGGTGCGCGAGATTCTGGCGACCGTGGTCAAGCCGGAGAAGCGCGTGCGTGTGGGCGATGCTCTGGCCGCCATCGGCCGCAAGATCGGCCTGACGAATGAAGATTTTGCGGTCTTCGAAACTTTGTGCGACAAGACGCCAGCCAAACCGTTGAGCTTTGACTGAATGATCGTCCTGGATACCAACGTTGTTTCCGAGGCGATGAAGCCAGAGCCAGATGCCGCCGGCGTAGCAGTCATCAACCCTTGGAAGGGATAGTAGCGATGTCCGTATGTCCATCAACGCCATCTTGAATCATGGCAGTTCTGACTTGCCTGGCACTCAGCCTGTTTTGAACCGGCGGTATATCAACCATAGCGACAGTGCCGCCATCCCGCTGAAGCTGACCAGCGCCCAGTTTGCCAGCGACAGGCCGAAGATGACCAGTTCCTCGTCCTCGCAGAAGCCGGTTGCCAGGAATAGCGACGGCAGTGCTTGCCCGAGTTCGTTGACGACACGCTCGATCAGGCCGGGGTCTCCGCCGCCGCAAGACAGCATGTCCTGGGGAGGCTGCGCCTGCAACCAGCTCTGATAGGCTGCGGTGACGCTTCCGACCAGCGACAGCAGCGGCACTGCATAACCGAAATGCTGCGCCTTGCCACCCAGCGCAGCGAGTCCGGCGAACACCGCAATGAGCATGAAAAGCAAGCGCTGGAAGACGCACAGATGGCAGGGGTGGAGGTTGAGCAGCGGTGTCAGAATCAGGCTGGCAGCCGCCAGCAGCGCTGCTCCGGCTGAGATCACAGCCCAGATATTTCTGTCGGTAAGTTTCAGCATGCTTGTAGTGGCTCTGTTCACATGTTGCGGCAGGCGCCCCCTTGCTGGCGTTTTACCGTCTGCAGCAAGCAGCGCGTGTTGTCATCATAACCGACTGCTTCGCTGCCAGCCAAAAATGGGTGAGGTGGT
>DAIMZH010000121.1:0-3974 GCA_036734105.1 Azoarcus sp.
CTGGTGGTGGCTTGTGCCCCGGATTGCGCTGCGCTTCATCCGGGCTACAAAGGCGGCTGTATCGGCGCTACGGGGGCGGCGGGATTCCGCGGCATCCGGGCTTGAAATGCATGGGCGGGTGGCACATGATGCGTCTTTGCTCATGCATCCTGCCCACCTGATGACGCTTCCGGAAATCACAGCTTCCCACCATTCAATCCCTGATGCACAAATCAAACTGCGACTTGGCGAGGCACTGCTGGCCGAGCAGCTATTGTCGCGTCGTGATCTCGACAGCGCGTTGCTGGCACAAAAAAGCATGGGCAACGCGCTGCTGGGTGAGGTGCTTGTCGCCCTTGGTTTGGTGGCAAACGACAAACTTGCCAAGGTGCTGGCGGTGCAGCTTGGTGTGGAACTTGTTCTGGAGGCTAACTATCCAGAGGCCCCGCCGGATATTTCCGACGTGCCGAGAGCATATTGGCTGGATCATGACATCCTGCCGCTCGCCTGTCAGGACAACATCCTGACCATCGCTTGCACCGAACCACAGAACAGCTTTGTGCGTGATGCGCTTGCGCTTGCGACGGGGTGCCGGGTGCAGGCCTGCCTGGCCTTGAAAGAAGAATTGCAATCAGCGCTGCGCCGGTTTTATGTGGACTTGCTTGACGACCAGGACAACAACCCGACGGCGAACGAAGACGGGCAGGACAGCGGTTTCATAGAACACCTCCGTGACCTTGCCAGCGAGGCTCCCGTTATAAGGGCCGTGTCGCAGATTCTGGACCGTGTGGTTGATCTGCGTGCCTCCGACATCCACATCGAACCCGGCGAAGACGCGCTCAATGTGCGTTATCGCGTTGATGGTGTGTTGCAAGTGGGTGACAGGCTGAACCTCGCCATGGCACCAGCAGTCATCTCGCGCTTCAAACTGCTGGCGCATCTCGACATCGCCGAGCGCCGACTGCCGCAGGATGGTCGAACACGTCATCGCGTCAAAGGGCGGGATCTGGACTTGCGTGTGTCATCGCTGCCTACCGCCCACGGCGAAAGCGTGGTTTTACGCGTACTGGATCGCGCCAGTGTTCGTCAGGACGTGTTTGATGCGGATTTTGCGGAAGACACCCGAGCGGCGTTTACTGCCTTGTTGGACAGACCACACGGCATCGTCATGGTGACCGGGCCAACCGGTTCCGGCAAAACCACCACGCTGTATTCCGCGCTGGCCCGCTTCAATGCCGACGCGCTCAAGATCATCACGGTTGAAGACCCCATCGAATATCAGTTGCCCGGCATCAACCATGTGCAGGTGCACCCCCAGATTGGCCTGAGCTTTGCGTCGGCGCTGCGCTCCATTTTGCGTCAAGACCCCGACATCATCATGATCGGCGAAATGCGCGATGGCGAGACGGCCCAGATTGCAGTGCAGGCCTCGCTGACCGGCCATTTGGTGCTCTCCACCCTGCACACCAACACCGCAGTCGGTGCCATTACCCGATTGCTGGATATGGGGGTGGAGCGTTATCTGCTGGCCTCCACCATCAATGGCGTGTTGTCACAGCGGCTGCTGCGCACCTTATGCCCGCACTGCAAAAAGTCGGTGCCGCCTGACAGACTCAACAGCCTGTCGGTGTTCAAGGCGTATGCATCCGAGCTCCACCAGGCTCAGGTATACCAGGCCCAGGGTTGTGCAAAGTGCCGACACACCGGTTATCTTGGTCGGGCCGCCATTCACGAGCTGTTCACCTTATCCGAACCCATGCAAAAGGCTCTGGCATCGGGTGCCAGTCAGGAGCAGCTTTTTGACATGGCGCGAAGCGCCGGCATGCGCACGCTGTTTGAGGACGGCATGCGCAAGGTGTTGACCGGCTCAACTTCCGTAGAAGAGTTGCTGCGGGTTACACGGGATCAGGGCGGTGTCTGACTTTCACTACCGCGCCACCGACACCAAGGGTCGTGTCAGCCAGGGCACGATAGCGGCATCTAGCGCAGCGACCGCACTCTCGCAACTGCGTCAGCAAGGTTTGCACGCGCTTGAACTCAAGCCTGCGTCCTCGTCAGTACCAGTACCACAAGCTGCACCAGTCAAACCTGCTGCGTCCAGTTTCATGCAAGGCTTCTCCCGCAACACCCCAACCGTTCAGAATGTACAAGCATTCACGCACGACCTCGCCGTCATGCTCTCAGCCGGGCTCCCCCTGGATCAGGCCCTGCGCACCATGATTGAGTCGTCGTCTGAAAAGCGACTGGCCCCCATCGTGTCAGCGCTGCTCGCCGAAATCAAAAACGGTGAAACCCTATCCACCGCCCTGGCGAGTCATCCCAGCCTGTTCGACGCCTTCTATATCGGCATTGTCCGCTCGGGCGAGCTCTCCGGCAGGCTTGACGAAGCCATGACCGACCTCGCCGCGCACCTCGAAAAAACCGGCCAACTGCGCAGCGCACTGGTGGCCGCGCTCATCTACCCCCTGATTCTGTTGATACTGGGCCTGGCATCGCTTGGCCTGATGCTCGGTTTTGTCATCCCCCAGTTTGCCCCATTGTTTGGTGACATGGGCGACGCCTTGCCACTGCTGACACGCGCAGTCATGGCGCTGGGCGCGTTTGCCGAGCAATATGGCTGGGTGGTGGCTATCCTGCTCACCGGCCTGACCGCCTTCTGGTTTCACTGGTCAAGAACCCCCTCCGGCGTTCTCGCCATCCACCGCTGGCAATTAAATATGCCCATGCTGGCCGGAGTGGTGCAACAACGCGAGATTGCACGTTTTGCGCGCACCCTTGGCACCTTGCTTAGGCACGGCGTGCCCATACTCAGAGCCATGGGCATCGCCTCGGATACCATTAGCAATGCCGTACTCAAGACGCGATATGCTCAATTGACACAACAAATCAAGCAAGGCAGCCGCATGGCCTCGGCAATGCAGGCCAGCATAGAGCCTGCGCCAATTGTCATCAACATGCTGCGGGTGGGCGAAGAAACCGGGCAGCTCGACCAGATGCTGCTCAAACTTGCCTCACTACTCGAAACCGATCTTGACGTCCGGCTCAAGCGATATCTGGCTTTCGTCGAACCGATACTCATCGTTGGCCTGGGCGTGCTGATTGCCGGAATGATTGTGTCCTTGCTGCTGGGGATTCTTTCGTTGAATGAGTGGATGTTGTGATTGTGTCGGAGCAGAATTTTGCAGCTATTGCTGAACAGGTTTGTATCTTTGAAAATCAGCTGTCAGCCTGCTATTCAGGAGCTTTGGTATTTTCTTTAGATGTATGATTTTCGTTCTATTTATAATTAATTTTCCGCCGATGTCATGCGAGCGCTGACCTTTTCTCGCCAAGCTTACACGCCAAAGTCTTCCCGGAAACGGTCGATCTGGTGCATCCGCTCATGCAGGATGGTGACAATGCCGATGTCGCCGTTCGAAAGCCAACGCCAGTAGACAAAATGTCGTTCATAGCGGAAGAAGTAGCCTTCGATACCGAACTCGGCCGGAACGGGGCGCGAAGACGTCCTGTGATCCGCAATGCCGTCGAAGGCAGCAAACAGGCCGGTAGTATAAGGCTCGGCCTGCTGCGGACCCCAGCGATCGCGGGTGTAACGGTAGATCTCGTCAAGCCGGTAGGACGCTGCCTCCTGGATGTGGGTATTGGCGGTGGGCATGCCGTGTCAGGCCCGATTGCGGGCGATGACGTCCGCCGCCGTCAGCGGGCGATACGATGCTTCGGGTGCTGCATAGGCGTGGGTCAGCTCGGTCTTGAGCCGCTCGAACGCGGCTGTTTCATTGCGTTCCTTGTCGCGCCGGATGAGGTCTCGCACATATTCGCTGACGTTTTCGTAGGTACCATGCTCACCGACGTTCGCCGCAACGTAGTCGCTGAGCACACCGCTTAGGCGTACCGTCATCGTCGTGGTTGTTGCTCGACTCATGAAACGCTCCTTTCATACTTCGATGTATTCAATATATTCAAAAATGAATACAAAAACAAGAGCATCCTAGTTC
>DAIMZH010000122.1:0-3824 GCA_036734105.1 Azoarcus sp.
TCAACCTCCGCACCGCCCTGAAGGGCGGGGTTTCGAACCGGAGTCAGTTTTACGAAGAACTTTGTCGCTAAAGTCGAGGCTGCACTCGCCGCTCGCGGGCTGGGCAAGAGCGCCGAAGTCATCACCATGTGCGGCTCTGGCAGCGAGCGCGGCGAGCCCTCGGCTGAAGTATTGCGCCAGAACGGTTTTCCCAACGCACGTTACGTGATTCACGGCTTTCAGGGCGACACCGAGGGCGAACAGGCTGGTTTCCGGCTGCTCAATGGCTGGCGGAACAACGGTTTGCAATGGAGCACCAAGATCGACCCGGAAAAGATGTACCGAACCGACCGCAGACCCCGACTCGCAGCGTCATAGCGTTCAAACGTCAAGCTGGGCCTCGGCCAGACGGCCGAGGCTGACCAGGGCATGTATGTGCCGGTCCGAAAACGGATAGCAACCGGACAGCCGGAGATGCCGACGGTAGCGTCCAGAGGGCGAAAACAGCGTGCCAGGCGTGATGCTGATACCCTGCGCCAGCGCCGCATCAAAAAGCCTGTCGGAATCGCAGCCGTCCGGCAGCTCAACCCAAAGCAAAAAACCACCGCAAGGTTCGGTTGCCTTGGTGCCCGCTGGGAACGCATCCTCAATCAAACCCCTCAGGCGGCTGGTCTGCGACGCATAAAGACGTCTCAGGCGACGTAAATGCTGCACATAACCGCCATCTTCAAGAAACGACGCCAGCGCTTCGCAAAGCACCGCAGGTTGAGCCACCGAAGAACAAAACTTAAGCGACTGCACCTGCTGCTGATACCGCCCGGCATCAATGTAGCCAATACGGAAACCGGGTGCCAGCGTCTTGGTGTAAGACGCACACAGCATCACCCAACCGTCACAATCAAAGGCCTTGACAGCGGGCTGGAGCGGTGTGGCGTACTGCAGCTCCGCATAAAGCGCATCCTCTATCACCGGCACGCGATAGCGGGATGCCATCTCGGCAAGACGCTTTTTTTCCGTCAAGGGCATACCAGAGCCCAGCGGGTTGTGTACATCAGGCATGCACACCACGGCTGCCACCTGCTTTTCTGACAACAACAACTCCAGCGCGTCCATGGACATTCCCAGCCCAGGGTGGGTTGGCACCTCGATAATCCGCAAACCCAGATGCTTGGCGAGCGGAATCAGGTTGAAGTAAGTCGGCGACTCCATGGCCACGGCGTCGCCCGGCTTGGTGACAGTGCGCAAGGCAAACTGCAAGGCTTCCATGCAGCCATTGGTCAGAATGACTGAATCCGGCTCCATGCTCACACCCAAGGCCAGCGCATGACGTGCAATCTCACGGCGCAAACGAAGTGACCCGGGGGGCAGGCTGTAGTCACCAATCAGGTGAGGCTGCCGTCGCGCAACATCCGCAACCAAACGGGCAAGTCGCTCAGCGGGATAGAAATCCCCACCACGAGGACATGCCAGCGACAAGTCGACATTCTCGGCCTGCGCCTGCGCCGACACAACCGCTGCAATCCTGTCCAGAACAGCCGCCCGGATGGGTTGCGCCAAAGCTGCCTGAAAGTGCGGCACCGACAACGCGGAAGCCAGTTTTGGTTTGACAAAATAACCCGACTGAGGCCTGGCCTCTATCACTCCCTGCGCCTCAAGCAACCTGTAGGCCGACAACACCGTGTTGATGCTCAAACCACGACTGCTGGCAGCTTCACGCACCGAAGGCAGACGCTCTCCTGCAGGCAAACGGCCATCATGCACGGCAGCACGGAGATCATCGGCGAGTTGCTGATAAAGCGGAATGGCACTGGCAGTTTGCATGACGAAACCTCAATGGATACAGAATCCGACAGGAGCCTTGAGTACAGCTTTACAAAACTCCATCTGTACCCATTTTAATGATTTTTTTCTGGATCTGTAACCAACAATCTTTGGAGCGTACATTGAATGCATGCGGACACGAGAGGCACCCGCTTCCGGTCATCAAACATGGCTAACAGCCAGACTACTGATAGTGCCGCACGAACAGCAACACCGCCATGTTTTGCCATCGGCACAGAGCCGTCGGCTGTTTACTTCACACGCCTGCATCCAAGGACATCACCATGCCCGATCTGCCGCTAATGACTTATGTAGCCTCCATGTCTGTCACGCCGGGGCCAAACAACATCATGTTGGCCGCCAGCGGTGTCAACTTCGGTCTGCGCAGGACCGTGCCCATGATGCTTGGAGTCAGCATAGGCCATGCGGTACAGGTTTTGCTGGTCGGGATCGCGCTCACGTGGATAACCGTATGGCTGGATGCCTTGCGCCCTGCCATGGTAGCGACCGGATGCGCGTATCTGTTGTGGCTCGCGTGGCGTCAGGCGCATGCAGCCAAGCCGGGTTCAGCCGGACGCAAAAAACCCATCAGCTTTGTTGGCATGGCCTTGTTTCAGTGGGTCAACCCAAAAGCCTGGATGATGGTCGTCAACGTTGCCATCCTGTTTCTGCCAGCCGGCAGCACATGGCAAGACGCGCTGGCGTTGGCCTCGCTGTGTGCCATGATCAACCTGCCGTGCATCGCCCTGTGGGCCATCACCGGCGATCGATTGCGCGAGCATCTGAGCAAACCTGCCACCCTCAATACCTTCAACTATCTGATGGCCGCCCTGCTTGCCGGCACAGCATTGTGGATTGCTGCTGATGAATTTGCACTGATGCCGGTGTGAATATGAGTAATCGCTGCAATGCTACTCTGGACTGTAGTTTGCAGCAGGCCAGATGCTGCGGATCTCGTCGGCCTGATGCGCAGCAGAGAAGCGCTCCCATACAATAGCGTTGACATCAACATCCTCCGAAAAGGCATCCGCCTCGCTATCTTCCCAGCCCAGGTGTCTCAGGGTTCCCGGTGGGCAAGCAGCATCCACGCGAACCGATACATTGAGCGTTGCTGTCCGCCACAGTGCATATTCGCCAGGCACGATCAGACAGGGTTGCTCACCCAGTCTGATCGTGTAATCACGCACGGTATCCTCTATCGACTTCGCTGAAATCGCGATATGCAACTTACGCATCAAAACTCTCGTCCTTGGGCGGATACAGACACAAAAGCAAATGACCGCTCCGACAAAACACTCAAGCGCCAGTGAATGTACCCCTTGCGCTGTTCACAAAGCTACACGAAGCTTGGTAACGGCCCGTCATGTCCCAAGCACGTCTTTCGGGTCAGCCGTGCCACCTTACCTTATCCTGCACACCGCGTCCAGTACCGACAGAAAACGGGAGGCAACCGGACTCGGCTCGCGATCCAGCCAGGCAACCGACAACGGAAAGTGTGCGCCCTCGTCCTCAATCGGCACATAGCGCACCTTGGGTATCCGCACGCACGACAAGGGTTCAGGCAGCAGAGCCAGACCGAGGCCGGCAGCGACCAGACCAATCTGGGTTGTCGCCTCACCGGCTGTTTGTACAATGCGCGGCTCAAAACCGGCATCAAGCGCCAGACGCCGGAACAGGTCAGGGAGGCCGGTCCCGGCGCCCGGTGGAAACCCGATGAACACCTCGTTCGCCAGTTCACTCAGATGCATTGAAGCTCGTGATGCCAGCGGATGCACCGCCGGCAGAACCACGACCAAACGATCGCGGCCAATCTCTTTCACGATCAAACCATCTGGTGCAGCAGAAGCCTCAACCCGAACAAGCCCGATATCAAGACCACCGTCGGCAAGCACCCTGAACTGATCGGCGGTGAACATCTCCCTGAGCTTGAGGACAACGCCCGGATTGTCACGCCGGAACGTCGACAACAACTCGGGCAGCATCTCGCTATACGGCAAGGACGAGGTAAAGCCGATGCTGATCAC
>DAIMZH010000123.1:0-3777 GCA_036734105.1 Azoarcus sp.
CGTTAGTGTCTCGCGTGCGGGCAGCGCGAGGGTGGATTCGGGCAACAACATGGGCGCGGATCATGGGCCGCGCGGTGGGGGTGGGCAACGATTTTTAGGTGATTTGCTGATGTGGGGGCTGGGATGAAAGGGTTGGTGGGGGCCCTCCACGGGGCTCCGTGCCGATCAGCCTAAGGGCTGCTGAGCAGCGATTGCGGTCAGTTGGGGCCGGGAGCCGACTTCACGGTCCCTGGCAAGCAGCTATCATCGACACACCAGGAAGCGCAGCAACATCAACGACCGGTATTGAGGGAGCTGCAGTCTTCCCGCTTGGCTGGCCGCAGTTTGTCCATCAAACTCGCGGTCGAATGTCCGCTGCTCGAAATGCCGAACTCACGCTGTCGATCTTAAGTGGACTCCCTGACCTGCCCAACGTAAGCGTGCCTGGAGCCTCCTTTTCGGTCAGTCTGCGGAGGCTTGACTGCGTATGTCCCGGCAGAGGTTCTGGAACGTTCGGTAATCGCTCGGCGTGCTGGGGACCGTCACGAACCCTGTGCCAGATGGTGTGCGCAGCTTGCCGTGTTTGCCTCGGCTGAATTGCCAGCCCTCGCGTACAAGGTCTGCGACCAACTTGTTGATCTGTTTGTCCCGACAGTAGCGCATAAAAGTCCTCCGGTTGTTGCAACAACTGGAGGATCTGGTTTTGGTACTGCAAAGTCCCGACGCGGCACCGAACGGAATTCTAAAAAGTCGGGGGCTGTTTACGCGACCCTTGAGCCGCTGGCGCGCTCCACAAGGAAATCGACAATGGCGTGGCGCCCGTGGTCCACTGCGATCCACAGGGCGTCATAGCGTTCGAGCGCGGACGACTGCATCAACAGCAAGTCGGGGTTCCCGCCGTGCTCGATCAAAAACTTGAAGATGTCGATGTCTCCGACCTGTGCAGCAAACAAGGTTGGCGTCCATTCGGCCAGATCATGAGGTTCTACTTTGTATGGCCGGTTGGCGTCGGCACCACATCTCAGCAGCGTTTGCACTACCTTGCGACGTGGTTCGGCGGGCCGTATGTAGTGCTCCATCGCAGCATCGAAGATGGCGCGATTTCTCGGCGTCGCGTCGCGGAGAGCTGCTTGCCTCTGGCGTCGCGTGGCCAGTTCGATGTCCAGTGCGGTGCCGTCCTTGGCGTCATGGACGTCGGCCTTGGTCTTTCCCGCCAGGTACGCTGCTTCTTGGGTCGGGTCGGTACGATGAATGCTGCCGTGCAACAGCAGCATCGCGTAACAGAGCGCAGACGTCACATAGTCGCTGGCCTGTTCGACATCGGCTCCCAACGCAATCAGACGCTCGACGGCTGCCGCGTCGGCCATCTCGATGGCAATCTTCAGCGGCGTCTCGCGGCTGGTTGACGCCTCGCGGTTGACAGTGTCCTTCTTCAAGTCGAGCTTCAACAAGTAGTCCATGATGACTGGATCACCCCGATCGCACGCCCGGCGCATGGCATAGGTAAGCGGCCCCTCACCGGACTCCTTGATGAAGTCGTTCGGGTCACCCCCGGCTGCAATGGCGCGTTTGACATCAGAGAGTGAGCCTTCGCGGGCGGCATCCATCAATGACGTTCGTCGAGTTCTCCCTTCGGCGTGCTTCACCTTCCGGTTCGGATTCTTCAACTGTTCCTGACTGAGTTCAAATGTTGCGTCCCTAAAGATAAATTCGGCGGGTGGTGGAACTCGATCCTTCGCCTTCTGAGGCGAGAACATACGTTCGAATGCAAAGGCCAGTCTGCGACGTTCTTGTTCATCGAGTGGCCGCTTGGGCCATCGGTTGAGGCCTAGCATGAATGTCTTGTCCCAGTAGTGCTTGGCTGCGACGCTGTCACCTACGCCTACTGCATAGAGCAGCGCCTCGTTCAGCATCGGCAGTTGATTCGGGCCACCGAACCACCAGACGCCCTCGACAGCCCTTGCATAGAAAGCCATCGCGTCGGCCTCGCGGCCCTGAATCGCGGCGAGTCTCCCAGCGAACCAATCGTGAATGTGCTGATAAGACCTCCGCCAATGCGGGGATTCCTGCTCGATGAGGTGTTGAAACCTGCTTAGGTCACTTCGCGCTTCATCGAGATTTCTCCTGTCCACCGAAAAGTGCTGTTCGATTTGGGTCAGCAGCGGAATCGCCAGCTCGCGAATTGGCAGTGCACCTGCAACCAAGCTCTGATGCGTCAGCTTAGTCATGAACTCACCCATGGACCAAGGGTGTTGTCGCCTCAACTCGAAATCCCGTCGAACGAGTTCACGGGTCTCGATAGCCAGCGATTGGAAGGCGACGGCGAAGGTCAGCCAGCCAGTGAGCTGGTCCACATCCTGGGGCGAATGCTGCTTCCTGTCGCTGTTGCCGCCAAGAACCTGCAACACGGTCGGGCGGAAGGGCCACTGCAACTCACGGGTGGGCTCGCCAGCCATCCAACGCTCTGTTGTCCTGGGAGTTTCGTGAAGGCGTGACACAGTTTCGCTTTCGGTCACCTTTGCGACGTTCGCTGCCAGCTTGACCCAGGCTGCCACTGGACTGGTCCACCAGGAGTCGATATCAATGCCAGGGTGTTGGTGAGCCACCAGCCTCACAAGGCCCGACAACATCGGAACCTCAAAGCCGAGGCGAACTATCTCGCGCCCTGATTCATCAGCGATGGGGCCGGCATCGACCGACCGCACGGACTGCTGAATGGCGTAGCACGTTTTGTGCCAAGCCAAGCGGAAGAACTGTGCCCTCTGCACCCCGCAGTCCGCTGCCATATCGCGCTGAACGGCGTCTTCGATTTGCTGCATCAATTCGCACGATGAGCCCGGGCGTGAATCAGTTGCCAGGTCGTCAAGGTCTTTGTCTAAGCCGAGGTCGGTGATCCGGCGACGGTAGCCCGCACTGGTGATGAGTGCTCGGAGCAGTTGGCCGAGCTGAGGAAAAACGTATGTCGTCATGTCTGTTATGTCTTGGCGGGCGGCACGGATGCCGCCCGTGCCGATTTAGCGTTTGCCACCCTTCGCGGCGGCACTCTGCGCGCGCGCCGCAAAGCTGCCCTTGGCAACGCCGCCGCCATTGCCCTTGGCCGTCGCTCCCTGAATGCGGGAAGCCGCAGCAGGAGTCATCGGCGATGCGGGGCCGGCCGGGGTGGAAGTCTTCGTGTTCATATCAGTCCTCTCGGGGAAAAGCGTGCCAAAAGCAGCACGTCGATATCCTCCCGTAGGCACTGATTTCGATCACGACACGGCACCGAATGATTCTGGCGATTTTTCTGCTTCAGCTTTTCGCTGCGCATGGTCAAAGCGACCATGGAAGCTTCAGGTGCGGTCTTGTAGCGGTTGCAGTCGGTACACGTTCGCCTGCCCACCGGCTGCTCTCGGCCAGAAGCGGGTATCGCCCGAGATGTGCAGCAGTCGATCAACGTCAGCAGTCAGCCACGCGCGTAGCGCGTTGGTCTGTAGTGCTCTTGTTAGGCTTTCTTTTCGTCATGAGCGGCCAAAAGGCTGTCGATTGCTTCAATAAAACCCCTGTCAAAATCCCCATAATACATCTGCTTCAAATTCTGCCATCTCTTCCGATTTTCAGGGATCGCCAAAATACGATTCAGAAACGTGGAGTTCTTTTTCATCTCATCTGCCATCTTCTTGAAGTCGCCGTCGCACTGCTCGCCATAGAAGTGCTGAAAGGCGTCTAGAAGGAGAGAAAAATACCTGAATCCGTGACCCGAGACGCAAAAAACCTCTGATTTTGCATTGAAATCAACAGCTTAGCCCCCATGTACTGCTT
>DAIMZH010000124.1:0-3699 GCA_036734105.1 Azoarcus sp.
ACTCGGGCAGCATCTCGCTATACGGCAAGGACGAGGTAAAGCCGATGCTGATCACCCCGATGTCGCCAGCCGCAGCTCGCCGTGCGTCTAAAGCAGCCTGTTCAGCACGCAGTAGAATCGCTTGGGAATGCGCAAGAAAACGGACACCGGCCTCGGTGAGCGCAACCCGCCGCCTTGTTCTTTCAAACAGCTTTGCGCCGATTTCGTTCTCCAGATCCCGGATCTGCATCGACAGCGGTGGTTGTCCGATATGCATGCGCTCCGCGGCTTTTGTAAAACTCAGCGTCTCCGCAACCGCAACAAAATATCGTAGATGGCGCAACTCCATTAATATATCCAATATATATCTAGAAGCTAAATAATATATTGGACTGGAGCTGCAGTCAGCGTTTAGCATTCACTTCCAAACAGAAAGTAGCTGCTACCGCATGTCCGCCACCCAAGATAATCCGCTGATTGAAGCTGGCACCCCCGAATTCACACGCGCGAACTTTGCGCTCTTCATTGGCGGCTTCACCACCTTCGCTCTGCTGTACACCACCCAACCAATCTTGCCTTTGCTGGCAAGCGAGTTTGACGCCAGTCCCGCTCGCGTCAGCCTGGCAGTCTCGGCTGGCACCGGAGCGCTGGCCTTGGCGCTGATCCCCGCCAGCATTCTGGCAGACCGCTTTGGGCGCGCCCGCCTGATGAACGCCGCGCTGGCGCTGGCCGCATTGTTTGCGCTGGCGTCGGCCTTTGTCAGCAACTTTGATCAGTTGCTCGTACTTCGTGCCCTGCTCGGACTCACGCTCGCAGGTTTACCGGCCGCAGCCATGGCGTGGCTCAGCGAAGAAATCAGCCCGGCAGCACAGGGGCGGGCAATGGGGCTTTACATCGCCGGCAACGCGCTCGGTGGCATGAGCGGGCGTTTTGTCACCGCGGTCATCACAGACTTTTTTGACTGGCGAGTCGCGCTGGCTACTTTAGGCACCATGGGCCTCATTGCTGCAGTTGCCTTCTGGCGCACGCTGCCACCTTCCAGACATTTCGTGCCGCGCGCAGCCACGCCGGGGCGCATTCTGCGCGACATCCGCAACATCTACAGCGACAAGCGCCTGCCATGGCTATTCACTGTTGCCTTCCTGATCATGGGCGCCTTCGTCGGGCTTTACAACTACCTGGGTTTTCGCTTGCACAACGCTCCATTCGAACTGGGGCAGACCGCTATCGGTGCAGTCTTCTTGCTCTATCTGGTCGGCAGCTACGCCTCTGCATGGGCGGGCCGTCTGAGCGACCGAATCGGACGCGACAACGTCTTGTGGTCGATGACACTGGTCATGGCAGCAGGTCTGATACTGACCATCCCCGACAACCTGCCTGTCGTCATCCTCGGAACCGGCGTATTCACATTCGGGTATTTTGCAACCCACACTGCAGCAAGCAGTTGGGTGGCAAAACAGGCAGGTGAGCGCAGAGCATTGGCCGCAGCCCTGTATCTGTGCAGCTATTATTTTGGCAGTAGCGTCCTGGGCACTGCGGGTGGGCTGGCATGGGGTGCGGGAGCATGGAACGGCACGGTCAGCATGTTACTGGCCTGTTCAATTGGAGCCTTGGCTGTGTCACTCTGGTTGAGAGCGATACGACAACGCACATAAGGGCACCTCGAAAAACCCCCGATTTCACCAAAATGAGCGCTGTAACCCATTGATTTTGAATGGCCCGTATTTTTAGAAAAGAGGTTATTCGAGGTGCCCATAAGCCGGTTTTACAGACTCGACATCAATCAGTACCGATCCCCGGCATTTAGAGGACTACACCGAAAACTACGACTTGATGATTCAGGAACCGGTCGGCGTGAGCCAACGGGGCAATGCAGGTGGTTGAAAAGACGCAAAGGAATCAAAAAGGCCATGCGGATCATTAGCAACAATCAGCATATCGCGGTGTTCCGCCCGGATAAACCTCTCGTCCCGTGCCTGATCCAGAAAACCGATCAAACCATCGTAATAACCACCAACATTCAGCAATCCAACCGGTTTGCTGTGTAGACCGAGCTGCGCCCAGGTCCACACCTCAAACAACTCTTCAAAAGTCCCGATACCGCCGGGCAAAGCCACAAAGGCGTCAGCCAAGTCGGCCATCATCAATTTACGTGCATGCATAGACGGCGTCACATGCAATTCGGTCAGAGTTTGATGAACCAACTCCTTGTGCATCAAGGCTTCAGGCATCACACCCACCGCCTCTCCCCCCAATGCCAGAACCTCATCTGCAATCGCACCCATAAGCCCAATGCCTGCCCCTCCGTATACCAGACGAATTCCTCTGGCCACCATCTCCCTGGCCAGAGCACGCGCAGCATCCTTGTATCCGTGCCTGGCACCGTCAGAGGAACCACAATAGACACATAGGCTAGTGACATTACCCGAGCGGACTTTCGACACTACCGCGCACTGCCGAGTATTGTCGAATGCAATTCGGAAACAAGAGCCTTGTCAAGGCCAAGCCGGGCCGCAAGCATCTGCAGGTATGCCTGCTCTGCCGGGGTATCCACCTCAATCGCAAGCAGTGAAGCTGCGTACAATTCAATCGAAACCTCTGTACTGACCCCAAGCGCCACAATCGAATCAATATCGAGCGGCTGCGCGAACTCATCCAGGAGAAAAGCCTTCTCTTCAGCGCTCAGTTCCTGTTCGGATATCTGGGCTAATATCCTGGTACGCTCTGTATCGTCTATACGGCCGTCAGCCTTTGCCGCTGCAATCATCGCACGCACCAACGCGACACCCAGCGCAGACGTAGCACCCACGTCACCAGTTGCCGACAAAAACCCCTGATCCTGTGCCTCGACCGCGGTCTCCGACGTCACGCCCGTTGTGCCCAATCCGCCCTGCTTGTAGCGCTGATATGCGGTGTATGCGAGGGCACCTACCGCAGCAATACCACCAACCTTGACAGCGCTGCCAGCAAGTTTTCGCCCTGATTTACCGGTAAGCAAACCACCTATGACGCCGCCAAGCAGCCCCGCGCCAAGACCGCTACCAAGAACCTTATCCAACACCCCCGATGCCGGACGCCCAGCAGGCTTGCGCTCGGCGCCGGAAGATGACAATGCCTGTTCCAGAAGTTTTTGCCATGAAGCGTTGCTCACATTGTTCTCCAAAGTCGAAAGACAGTTGATAAACACCTGCAGCGCGATAGACCAGAATCAACCAGCTTGATTCCGCATGAAATCAGCCGTGTGAAAAAAGTTCTGCAACAACTGCTCTTGCAAACCCTCCTCCACACCAAGCTCTTGCATCGCCATAAGCATACACGCGACCCATTGATCACGCTCGCGACTACCAATGGCAAACGGAAGGTGCCTGGCACGAAGACGCGGATGTCCGTGACGCTGAACATACAGATCAGGACCACCCAGCCAACCCGACAAAAAGAGAAACAGCTTCTCGCGTGACTCATTCAGATCGGCAGGGTGCAGCTCACGCAGCTCACGAAACTGCGGAACGGCATCCATGAGCGCGTAGAAGCGCTCGGCCAACGCAGCGACAGCCACCTCTCCCCCCAATCTCTGATAAGTAGTCGTGATTTCCATCATGCAGTCCAAAATAATGTTGACGATTCTCGCGCGAACAACAAAAACCCCCAAATCCGAGAAGGGAGATGGGGGTATTGAATGGATTAGTCTGACGATGACCTACTTTCACACAGGTAATCTGC
>DAIMZH010000125.1:0-3686 GCA_036734105.1 Azoarcus sp.
GCGTCAAAGCGCTTGCACAGGGAGTGAATTTCGAACATGCACCACAGACACAGCCAACGCAAAAAGGTGCCCAAGCGTAGCCGAAACAACACAACGCTGCGCAGGCAGTCCGTCAACTCCCCGGGCAGCGCAGCCGCTCACGGCGCGACGGTCAACCGCGCACCCGTGCTCAGGACATCGCCACCGACACAAAGTCGATCAGCATCAGCAGCGCACCAAGCGCAAGCGCCGCCGCCGTAATCCACAACACCCCATCGCGCATGACAAGCCCTTTGACTCTGACCAGATGCGCCAGAGCTTAACGCGACAATCGGCATGCCGAAATGAGCAGCATCAAGCGGCTGATGTTTTTCTTCTGGTGTAAAGCCCAAGCAGACCAAAACCGGCCAAGGCCAGCGCCAAACTGCCTGGCTCGGGAACCGAAGCTGTCGGCGGCGAGTTGAAGCTGGGCGCAAGGCTCAGCGGCTGAAGATGGATTTCGCCACGTTGCGTCAGGTTATTTACGACAGCCGTACCCTCGATATTGTTGAAATGCGTCAGATGTGCATCGGGAGCCAGCACGGTTCCCCCAAACTGGGCCCGCAGCGTAACGCTGGACGCATCAAAGAAGTTCCAGATTGCCTTGCTGCCCATGGTCAGCGCACTACCGGCCAGAAAGTTGGCGGAAATATCGATGATCGAATCATCAACGTTGAACACCATCAACTGTGCCCCGCCCAGGTTGAACTCATACTCGCCAAGCGCAAACACTGCGGTATCCAGGCTACGCAAATCAAACACCGCCACTCCGTCAACACCTGCCACCGCATTAAAGCTCGCCCGGTTGCCATTGATGCTCACGCTGCCACCGGTGTCGGCAAGACCCGCAAGCTGCTGCGAAAAGGTCCGCAAGGTCGACTCGAAATCTGCTGTTGAAGGCTGCACCGGCGCAGTGCTCAACCTGCCACCATTAAAATTGGTGCCGCTGGTGCTACCACCCACAAAGGCCGGCCCACCGTTGAAATTGACATTGCTGGCGCTGCCCGCCACGAAACCGGGTCCCTGATTGATGTTTGCCTGACTCAGACTCCCCGCCATGCTGACGCCACCGCTATTGACGTTGACCCCATGCGCATTGCCACCTACCACCAACCCGGCATAGCCCGACGGCAACATGTTGTGCGGGTGCTGACCATAATCCCCGCCAGCCACACTGCCCGCCACATAGGCACGACCATCCACATGCGAGGTCGAATGCACATCGCCAAACGCCACAAGGTTGAACTGCTGCAGAATCTCCAGCGCGCTGAGCGGCGCTGCCTGCACACCGCCAGCCAGAAGCAGACCAGCAGCAAGCACGGACAAACGGCGCAGGGGTGAAAGCAAGGATCGCATCTTTGACCACTCTCAAACAGGATTGGAATATCCGTCATCCTGCTTGCCAGCCGGAAAACCACCTGTGCGATCGATCACAAGCGCCCGTCAGACATACACCAAAGTAATAGCCGTTTGCGTACTGCGTCACACTCTACCCGAGCGCAGCGACCTGCTTTCGCCAAGGCTGCGCCGAATCATCGCTACGGCTGCCGACATAAACCGCCCTCGGTTGTATGGCATATGGATGAAGCTCATGTAGAATTCCCGCCAGCAACAGCGCCGCAGGGGTCACTCATCAAACAAGCGTTGGACATACACAATCATGAGCAAGCGCATTCTCGTCATCCTCGGTCACCCCAACAGCGACAGCTACTGTGGTGCCATCGCCAGTGCATACATCGAAGGTGCCAAGGCAGCCGGCAACGAGGTTCAACTGATCTCCGTTGGCGAGTTGTCCTTTGACCCCGTGCTCCACAAGGGCTACACCACCGTGCAGGACCTCGAACCCGACCTGGTGGCCGGGCAAGCCGCCATCACCTGGGCGCAGCACATCGTCTTTGTGTACCCCATCTGGTGGGGTGCCATGCCTGCCGTGCTCAAAGGCTTTATCGATCGAACCTTTCTACCAGGCTTTGCCTTCAAGTACCGCGAAGGCTCCATCTTCTGGGATCGCCTGCTGTCTGGCCGCTCGGCCCACCTGCTGGTCACCATGGACACACCGCCCTGGTATTTTCGGTGGGTATATCGCATGCCGGGGCACAACCAAATGAAACGCACCATTCTCGAATTCAGCGGCATCAAGCCCGTGACCGTTTCAAGCTTCGGCCCAATCAAGGACTCCAGCCAGCAAAAACGGGACCAATGGCTAGCCAAAGCGAATTCGTATGGCCGTAATGCTTGATGCCCATCAATCAGGAACTGTAGCCAGGCACATTACAGAAAGCTGTTTCCAGTGAAGTCACGTGGGCCGGGCTTGTTCAACAACCGGTTCATGTCGTGGCTCGCTTCGCGATCACGACATAAGCTTGATCGTTAGGCCGCACTCGCCGTGACGCCAGTTTCTCTGGCGCGAATGAGGCTCGATACCGCTTCGTTGTAGGGAGTTGCAATACCCTGGCTTTTGCCCATTCGCACAATAGCCCCGTTCAAGTATTCGATCTCAGTTCTGCGCCCGGCTTCGACGTCTTGGAGCATCGAAGAGCGATGCGCCGCGCCCTTTGGAAGAACGAACGGGGTCAGAAATTTTTCAACATAGTCAGCACCGTTTGCCGCTAGCGCCAGCTTGCGCTCCGCTTGCACTACTCTGATTGTTTCGTCTGCGACGTGGGTGATCAGATGCCGCGTATGCCCATTAGTCACCAGTTCTCCATACGTCATTCTTGTCACTGCACCTAAGGCATTCAGGCAGGTATTGAACAGGAACTTGTTCAGAATCGCAGGCTCAATGTTGTCCTCATAAGTAATTGGGAGGAATCCATTTTGCCCAAGCTCCACAGCCTCTTTCATGTTTTCGGAGTCGGCGGCGAACAACGTTCCGACACGAATTGGACTGGCTTGCACATTGACATTTACATGTGTTGGACTCCTCCGCTCAATTCCAATCATCATGATGCTAGAAAAGATTGCCACTTCGTCTGGAAGGATGACTCGGGCTTCGTCGGCTGAACCCCATCCGTTCTGCATAAGCAGAACAGCCCGCGGCGCAACGCCAGAATTCATAAAAGTCTTCAGAGTCTTCAGAACCTCTTGAACTTGATAGGCTTTGGTTGCAACGATCAAGAAGTCGCAGTTGATATCATCTGAACTCGGGCTCGCCGCATCCGAGACTGTCAATCTATGCGAATCAATCTGGTGATCGCCGCTTACGCCACTAACTGTAATTCCGTCCTGACGCAGAAGATTCACCGTTGAGCCTCTGGCAAGCAAAGTCACGTCTGCTCCAGCGTGAGCGTATGTTGCAGCGACCGCCAACCCAACGGAGCCACTGCCTAAAACCGTAATGCGAAGCGTGGTCATAAAATGTCTCTCGCGGTAAGCCAGCGAACCTGCCGGACCGCGCGGCTATGGGTGTTCGGAAAGTCTACCGGAGGTTGCTTTGTGCAGCCAAACGCCGCGTTAAACGGACGCGGGCCGACCACATATCAGGAAATATCGAAACCTCTCCTCGCGGTCCGCTTGAACGCATAGTTGAGCGAAGCCGCTAGGCGGAGGATTCGCCCTACCCCTGTTCGCGAACTATCCTGCCTATGGGCTCCATCGTTTTGATGGATTCTATTCTGCATGACTTCGTGAGGGGTGACCAGCATAACGCTGAATTTTCCAGCACAGTT
>DAIMZH010000126.1:0-3500 GCA_036734105.1 Azoarcus sp.
TCAGATTCAACTGCAGTCTATCGTTAAAAGCCTTTAATTGCATCGCCCGGCGGATTGACGCCATGCAGTTGTGGACCTGACAATGGCATTTGAAAGCTTATGAAAAAAGGCTGAGCACATTATACTGGCATGGTGTTTTGCTAGGTCAGCCTGATTCACCTGAGCCGACGCTTGTGTCAGCAAGGGTAGCGTCTGTATCTGTGTGGCAAGCGTGGATGCATCTCACCGGATCAAGACCAGGCTGCTGACCTCTGCAGACGTTGTCCACCCTGTCTGGCAGGGTGGTTTGTTGGCTTGTTCAAGTGAGGATTGCAGTGAAAAAAGCGGAATCGATACTGGCCCATGAGGCTTTTGAGCAGACGATCAAGGCGTTCCGGCAAAACCCTGAGGATTACACCTCGCCTGTCCGAAATCGCATCACACGGCAGCTTCAGAATGCTGCACCGGCTTTTGTTGCGTGGTTGCTGTTGGCGACTGGCCTGAATGCGCTCGGAATCTACTATTTCAGCATGGCCCAGGATGGCGCCAGCGCGGCATCTTTGCTTGCCCTGTGCGCCTTGCTGGTGACGGTGGCTGCGCGAAGCTACACAGTCAACTACCTCACCTATCACACCATAGGCAGGCTCAGAAAGTGGCATGGTTGGCATTATGTTACCGAGCGCATCGGGTTTCTGCATCGGCTCATGGCGGTCAGCACTTTCGCGTGGCTCGGCGTTCACGCCGCGCATGTCGAGTTTGCAGCGCCTTATGTTGACGAAATTCTGCTGGGCACCATTCTGTTGTTGCTGCTGGTCATCATGCTGACTGCGCTAGCGGTTTTCAGGCGACGCAACCACGACCGTTTTGAAAACTTCCATCGCTACATGGGGTGGACCAGCGTGGGTTTGCTGGTGGCTTATTTTGCGGTCGGCAGCGTGCAGGCCCAGCAAGGCTGGGCAGAGCTGCTGGTTCAGCCCGAGCCCTATCTGCTGCTGATCCTCATCGCCATGCTGGTGGCCCCTTGGCTGGGCGTGCGTGAAGCCTATCCCGAGCTGGTGCATGTAGGGCCGCACGTCATCGGTTTGCGCCTGCAGGGGCCGCCTAGCTACGGCACTTATTCTCGGGTCACGCTGGGTAATCGTCACTTTCACCCGTTTGGCGACTCGATGATTGACTTCAACGACCCGGACAGCCGGGTGTTGTACATCACACCGTCCGGCGACCGGACCACTGAAGTGGTTGAGGGCGCCAAGGCGGGCAACTTCCCGTTGAGCGAGTTCACGATACGCAAGGATCGCTTCAAGGGCTTCATGTACCACCACTCGATTTATGACCACATCCTGATCGTGGTGACCGGCGGCGGCATTGCCCCCATCATCCCGTGCCTGATACTCAACAAGCACACGCGCATCAACGTGTTGTGGATAGGCAAGTCGCAGTCCGAGGAGTTTGGCGATGATCTGCTGGCTGCGCTGGTGAACAAGATTGCCGATCAGGATATCCATCTGCACATTCTCAATACCGATGATGAAGACCTCAAGCACTACACCAACCGCCGTTATATTTCGCTCATCCAGAAGGCGTGCGAGCATTACCGGCCAGAGGCGGTGTTTGTGATGTCCAATCAACCCTTCACGATTGATGTCATGCATGCCCTCAGGCAACGTAGCGAGAAGGTATATGGCGCAACCTTCGACTCATAGCAAGATTTGTTTCCGGCTCGACAGGCTCGTCTGCTGAGCCGCTGCTTGCGGGATAATGTCGGTCTGGCTCAGTCAACAAACCGGACGCGAATAATGAACTCCCTGAAAGCCCTGACCGAAAATGAGCTGGTGTTGTGCGCCACTGCAAGGCTGGCGCGCAGCCTGCCGCTTGAGCTGGTTGCGCAGGCTGGCGTGGACGTGTCGTCGGTGGCCGTGCCGCGCACCGCCACCATCAATCAGTGGCTGGCGGCGGTGATTGAAGAGGCCTTGTTGTGCGGCGAGCTTGACCCGCTGCAACTGCCTGGTCGGGTGCTGTCGGCTCAGGCCGAGCGTCTGCTGTGGGAGCGCGTGGTACAGGAATCCCTTGGGGAAGAGGCGGCGGGTGAGCTCTTCGATGTGGCTGGACTGGCCGCCGAGGCGATGCGTGCCACCGAGTTGCTGAGTGACTGGGCACTCGACATCAACCCGGCAGACTGCGCTGAAGAATCACGCCGCTTGCTCGTCTGGCGCGAAGCCTTTACACAACGCTGCAGGCGCGAGGGCTGGGCATCGGCTGCCATGCTGCGCTGTCAGCAGGTGGCATGGATTGAATCTGGGGTTGGGCGTTTGCCCGCTAGCGTGGCCTTGATTGGTTTTGATCGCTACAACCCGCTTGAGCTGCGCCTGCTTGCCGCCTTAAAAAATCGTGGCGTGACGGTGCTCGACATGCCAACCGGTCACGACTGCGAAGCGACAGTCCAGCGCTTCGGCCTGACCGATGCTGAACTGGAATGCCGCGCTGCTGTGGCTTGGGCGGTGTCGACGGCGGCACAACACCCCGGCTGGAAGATAGGTGTCGCCGTGCCGGATCTGGCGCAGCGGCGCTATTCACTGACCCGCTTGCTGGATCACGCGCTGGACCTGGCCGCAGTGCATCCGGCGCACGCGCAAAAGCCGCGTAGTTACAACATCTCGCTGGGTGTGCGTCTGGCCGATGTGCCGCTGGTGTCGCTGGCGCTTGGCCTGCTGCGTCTGGTTTCGCAGCACGAGTTCGCCCAGCGCGACCTCAGCCATCTGCTCACCCGACCGGGCTGGGGCGGCGGTGAGGCCGAAGCCAATGATCTGGCCCGCCTCGATGCCAGCATGCGCGCGCGCCTGCCGCCCAGAACCCGCCTGGAGCGGGTCATCAAGCTGGCTCGCAAGGCCATTATCGACGGGCTACAGGTCAAGGAAACCTGCGACCGGCTTGAACATGCCCGGCGCGTTCTCGAAAAACTGCCTGCGCGTGACCAGGCCTCGGCCTGGGGCAGACATTTCGAGTCTCTTCTGAAAGCACTCGGCTGGCCGGGCGAGCGAGCGCTTTCCAGTCATGATTTTCAGGCCCGCGAGGCTTTTGCAAGCTGTCTGGATGCTTTGGCCGGGTTGGATGGCGTGGCTGGTGAGCGCAGTCTCAGCGAAGCGTTGGCCGATCTGTTTGAGGCCTGTGCCGCGCACCTGTTCCAGCCACGCACCGAAGGCCGACCGCCGATTCAGGTGCTTGGCCTGCTCGAAGCGGCTGGCGAGCGCTTTGACGCGCTGTGGGTCATGGGCATGAATGACGACTTATGGCCACCACCGCCCGCACCATCGCCCTTGCTGCCTGCCGATCTGCAGCGTCAGCACCGGCTACCCAATGCCTCTGCCGAAATCCAGCTCGACTTTGCCCGCGACATTCATCAGCGCCTGCTCAAGTCTGCGCGGCAGATTGTGTTTTCGCATGCGCTGCGCGAAGGCGAGGCCGAGCGACGGGTGAGCCCGTTGGCGCTGAACGTGCCAGCCGCTGCCGGTGACACCGCCCTG
>DAIMZH010000127.1:0-3326 GCA_036734105.1 Azoarcus sp.
CGATGCCTGGATCAAAGGCATGCCCGCCCGCCAACGCCGAGCCGTGGTGGGTGCAACGCTGGGTCTCTTGTTCCTCGCAGCGGTAGCGGCAGCGCATTTCGGCGTGGTGGGAATGTGTCTTTTCTTTTTGGGTGTCATACTCCTGGTTCGCTAACAGTATGCATCCGTATACGGAATGCTGCCGTATACAATTGGAATCATGGAATAATATGTCGCAGGGGTGTGAATGGTCCGGTGAGCGGTGCGCTGCGTAAACCTTGCATCTGTGACGCAAGTAAATCCGCACGCACTCACACTCACAGGAGCACTCCATGGACTACGCACTTGGATTTCTCACCTTTGGCACACTCGGCTTCGTCGGAGCCTTCGCATACATTTCGGCTCGTGTGGCCGAAAAACAGATGAAGGCCGGTGGCCCGAAGTCGCTGCTGTCAAAAGATGGCGCGGCAGAATATGCTGCACGTCGCGCTCGTTCCGCCTGATGAATTCCCCCCTGCGCCGACAGCGCGGTGCAGGGGGCGCGTTTCGCGTAAGTTGCCTCTACAACTACGAAGGGGAGGTGATCTCGGCAGAGAAGGTACAGGCGCTCATGCCGCACCAAAAGCTGTTTGACGATCAATGCTTTAGTATCATCTGAAACGGCAGACTGCGTTGATTTTTTCCCTTTTGCCCCGCCATTCCAGCGACTGCTGGTTCAGAACGTTGAGGTCGGTCTTTTCCGCGATGATCCGATCGCAAAGCTAAACGGCCTCCGCGGCCTGCGCTTGGCTGAGGTGCCTGTAAGCCGGGCGCGGGACGTGGTCGTACCACACCCCGCCGCAAATTGTGTCGAGTACGATCCGCTGAAAGCAGTGATCGTTTCGAACCGGCCAGTGCCGTTTGCTGGTTTGCGCGAGTGCGGGCATGACCGTGCGGGTCAGATGCAGATACTGCTCGGCAGGTGTGAGGTGGATCGGTGGCGGCAAATCGAAACTGCGCTGCAACTTGTCTTCCAGTTGTGGGCTGCTCTTGAGCCAATCGGGTATATTTTGCAGAATCAGTTCCGCTTTGAGCCGACTGTCATCGACCACAAAGACGGAACACGAACTTACGGCTGCACTGGAGATATGGCTTCATGATCGCGAAATCCAACTGCCATTCCACCAGGCGTTCCTCGATGACGAAGCTGCATAAGGCCAGTCCGGCACGCATCAAGGCCCAAGTCTCATCCCGCATGAACGGCCCCAGCAGCAAGAGGAGCTTGATTTGCAGCGCGGCACAAACACCTGCAAGCCTATGAAAAGACAACTCCTTGATCCTGCGACACTTGGTGAAATCATCGAGATGGCGCTCAGCGACCATACCGGCTTTGACCAGATCCGTGCCTTGCACGGGCTGGGGCCGGACGAGGTAAAGGCGCTGATGCGACAAAACCTTAAATCCGGCAGCTATCGCGCCTGGCGCAGACGTGTGCGCGCGTTTTCTGACCGACGCGAGGTTTACAAATGAAGGCTGACCCACACCCCTGGGCCTGCGATCTGTCGCAGTTGTATGCCGAGGTATGGGCACGCCTGACCCGCGGTGTTCACGACCGGCATGCCCCGGCCCGGCACCCGACATTGGCCACTGTCTCTCCGGAAGGCAGGCCGCAGGCTCGTACGGTCGTCCTGCGCGCGGCCGACAAGGCGGCAGGCACGCTGGATATTCATACCGATCTGCGGTCAGCCAAGGTCGGAGATCTGCGCGCCACACCTTTTGCAGCCCTCCATGTCTGGGACGCCTCGGCACATCTGCAACTGCGGCTGGAGGCTCACGTCACACTTCTGACCGGTCCGGATGTGGCGGCGATCTGGGCGAGCGTACCAGCAGGTTCGCGATTGTCTTACGGCAGCACCCCGGCACCCGGCGAGCCCATCGCACAGGCGCTGGATTACACGAAAGCCGCCGACCCGGCGTCCTTTGTCATCTTGCGGCTCGCGGTGGCAACTGTAGACGCCTTGCATCTTGGCCCGCAGCATCGCCGCGCCCGGTTTGACCGCGACGATGATTGGGCGGGGATGTGGCTTGCACCCTGAGATTCGCAACGCTTGAAACAGCGGCTTTCACAGCGACTGCACGCTTCAGGCTATGGCGTTGCGCAGCGCGGCCATCGCTTCGCCATCAACGATCAAACGCACTCCAAGCGTGCCGGTTCCGGACAGAACCGGCCGCTTGCGCAGGCAGATGTCCAACGCCTCGATCTGGGGATACCCGGCGCAGGCTTCGACGATGCATGTCACCAGCCGCTCTTGCGTCTCATAGTGGTGGGCACGCGCCAGCGTGTCGATGTGCCGGATCAACGGATCATAGTCGAAAACGAGCGTCATCTCATCGCGCGGAACCATCACCAGATGCGGCGCAATCGTCAGGGTAAGATCCAGCAGATGCGCATCTGGTACAACATCATCCGGACCGTAAGTCCCGATCCGCACAGCGATCTGCAGGTCTTTCAGTTCGACGTAACTCTGTGATGGCAAGGCCAAGCCTCCGTTTTCTGTTCGGGGTGCAGGAACGGCCGGGCAAGGCCGCGTCGCCCACACGGAAATCACACTTGCGCGTCATCATCCAGTGCTGCCTCGCCCGCAGCGGTTGGGCCCAACTTCAGAAGCTGCTGTGTCAGCAGGGCTTTGTAGCGCCTCTGGCGTCTACGGGCCTTCGCACCGGACGCGCGCCAACCCTCCCGCTTGTCCTGCACAAGCTCTTCTAGATCGGCGGCGACCGATATCTTTCCTGCGTCAGATGGTGACGTTCGCCTTGGCATGAACAGACTATAGATGCCCCCTGTCAGTCGGCAAGCACGGCGCACCCGATATCAAGGACGGCGACTGATGTTGCGATCGACAGCCACACCCAACCAAGGGCTGTTTTGCCACATCCTGTGCAGATGAAAAGATAATGAGTGCACCTACATAATCGTCAGAATAGATGAAATGAAACGCCATGAAACACAGTCACGACTTCACACCTGATACCCTGAACATCCACCACGCGCCGACCGGCATTAATGACCGAATTGCACTCGGTGTGGTCAAGACGATGCGGGTTTTCGCGGATCGGTTCTTCGCAAAACGCTATGGCCATCGCGCCGTGGTGCTTGAAACCATCGCGGCGGTTCCGGGGATGGTTGGCGGTCTGCTACAGCACCTTCGCGCGATCCGGCACATTCGCGACGATCAGGGCTGGATCAAGGAATTGATCGAAGAGGCGGACAACGAGCGCATGCACCTGATGACGTTCATCCAGATTGCGCAGCCAAGTCGGCTGGAGCGGACGCTCATCATGGTGGCGCAGGCCGTGTTCTATAACCT
>DAIMZH010000128.1:0-3293 GCA_036734105.1 Azoarcus sp.
TGTCTATGACAGCCCGACGGGCCGCATCCTGCTGATCCCGCAGGGCTCACGACTGATCGGCGACTATGAGGCGGACGTGGCCTTCGGGCAGAGCCGGGTGTTGCTCGCCTGGAACCGGCTGATCCTGCCTGATGGCCGCTCGATCGTTCTCGAACGCCAACCCGCGTCGGATCCCAGCGGCTTTGCCGGGTTGCAAGACGGCACCAATTATCATTGGGGCGGTGTTCTGAAGGCAGCATTTGTGTCCACCCTGCTTGGCGTCGGTTCCGAGGTTGGTGCAGGCAGCGACGCCGAACTTGCCCGCGCATTCCGGCGCGGGGCGCAGGACAGCATTGGCCGTGCGGGTGACCAGATTGTCAGCCGTGAACTCAATGTCCGGCCGACGCTCACCATCCGGCCCGGCTTTCCGGTACGGGTGCTGGTGACGCGCGATCTGATTCTGGGAGGCGAATGATGACGCGTCTGAAGCTCGCCGATCTGGCCGATGAAAAGCCGGTGCGTTTGACCGTCGATCTGTCCGCGCGCCTGCACCGCGAATTGCTCGCTTATGCCGTTGCCCTGAACGGCGGCGATGCCAAGGGCGCGCCGCTCCCCGAAAAGCTGATCGGGCCAATGATCGAGCGGTTCATCGCCACCGACCGCAGTTTTGCCAAGACGCGCCGCACCGCTCAGCCGGGGTAGCGTTCTTCGATCAGTTTGAAGAAGTGCTTGAGAGCGGGGTTTTCATTGCCCTCGCGCCAGTACATCGCAAACTCAAGGCGGGCAGGTCCGACAGAATCATGGATTTCCCGAAAGTGCAGATGCGGCCAGGGAATGCCTTGCAAGGCTTCGGTCGCGACCGAGATATACCGCTTGGCTACGATCATGCTGAGCACGCTTTCGTGGCTGGTATCCTGATAAATGACCGCTGGCCGAAAACCCTGTTCGGTTAGCCGGGCCGCTATCAGGTTGCGCAAAATCGGACCAAGTCCGCTGCTGGGCACCACAAAAACCTCGCGGCGCAGATCCTGCCAGTAAATTGTCTCTTTGGCGAGAAGACTGCTGTCTTCCAGCAGCACCGCGAACAGTTTTTCAGACCAGATCGGCTTTGATTTGAACCCAGGCTCCACCAGGCCAGCCGGCGCGATGGCGACATCGATCGTCCTAGATTGTAGGCCGTTGACCAGCTGCTCCGGGCCTTTCTCGATCCCGTCGAACTGCACGTCAAGGAAGCGCGTCAGATAGTCCATCAGCGCAAGCTTGAGACTACCGCTGATCAGGGATGAACAATATCCAACGGCAATTCTGCCTTCCACACCGTAGCTGACGTTGCGCGCCGTTGTCAGAAGATTATCGGCATCGGTCACGATCCGCCGCGCCTGCTCGATGAAGGCCTTGCCATTTTCTGTGACCTCGGCGCCCCGCGTGCTGCGTTCGAAAAGTTTGACCCCGATCCGCTCTTCCAGCTCCTTGACCCGGCGGCTGAGTGTGGACTGCTTGACCAGCAGCGCAGCCGCCGCCCGAGCGAAGCTCTTTAAGTCCGCAGTCGTCACCGCATAGCGCAGTTGAAGCAATTCCATGCCCATCGGCTGCCCCTCTCACCAGTGGTGATCAGGCATGCAACCAAGTCACCATAAGCTGCTGACCTTACAGCTTTTAGTCGAATTAAGCTGAAAAGTTGTTCGAATCAATGCATCCGAAGCTGTTGATTTCAAGGAACGCGGCGCAGAGCGGATCAAACAATCCAGCATCATCGCGCCTACTGCCTTGCGACGAAATCTGCTGAGGTTAGCTCTGCACCCAGCAGCCACTGGCTAGCCCAACACAGCTTTGGTAATGTCGGCACGATGCTTCCATTTGTCCCACTTGCGAACGATGATGGGGCCTTGAGTCATTCGCCCTTGCTCAAGGCTGCTGTGCTTACGCTTGAATACATCGACGAACATGGCCCCATTCCGCTAACACCGTCAAAGGGCCTCAAACGGCATTTTGTGCACTGGGCAGCGCAGGCGTTTGACTGGCCGGGCTACACCGAAAGCGATTTGTTCGCAGTCAACAAGGTTCTGAACGAGGTCGATTTTCCTCCACTGATGGTCTTGCATGACATTTTGCGGGGCACAAAATTGGCGCGGCATTACAAAGGAGCCCTGCATGCAACGAAATTGGGGCTTGAGATGCGTTCGCAGCCTGGCGCGCTCTGGCCGCTTCTGGCTGAATTTCTGCTCTGCCGGATAGACTTTTGCCACCAACGCCAGCCAGACGAGCAGCTGGTCGGGAACTGGGACATATTTCTCAATGTGCTGAATGTTGAAGCGCATGAAGGTGCCAGCGCAAACCAGCTATGTGAGATCCTCTATGGTGCCCATGACCGGGACGAAGGCCGCAGCCACCGGTTGAGCTCACCGTTCTATGTACAGATCCTTCGGCCACTATGTTGGGCCGGTCTCATGTCGCAGTGTGCAGGTGACAAACGCTTCGGCGGCGACAGGCAATTCGTGAAAACCCCGCTATGGGGCGCGGCGCTCAGTCTGGAGACCGACGTCCTCATCCAGGAGGCGACGCGCCATTGATCGCCGCCCTTTTAACTTTGTCGCGTTGCAACTTGACGGCACGGCTGGCTCCATCGTTCGATGACCCAAAGCTGGGTGTCAGCCAGTCGAATATCTATCAGATGATGGCACACGCCAAGGTCTACCATTGCCCTGACCTCATGCTACTGTGATGGCAGCTATGTGCAATTTTGCGTCAAAAGCTGCCTGTCCGCAAACGACCCCAAACCGGTCATTGACCGCCAGTGTTGAAAACGTCAGTCAGGGCCATGCACGCTGAAATTGAACGTGCCTTTGCAGGCCTCTCTGACCGAGCGAAAATCGCCATTCTTGCTCGTGTCATTCACATGGAAACAATCCATAACCGGGATCACCCAGAAAGTGCTGAGCGGCTCTACCGTTCAAATGAGTTCGTGCATCGCTTGGCTGGTTACATCATGTCATTGGCCTATCGACCTGATGATTTCCGGCGTGATGCGACTTGGGCGACCAAGGCACTCGTCGAAGGCGTGGCGATTCACGGCCAACCATATTTGACAGAGTTGCATAAATGGATCGTGGAAGCGCGCACCCTTCCTTGAAGTCAGCTATCGTCCCACTTGTGCCGAAAGCTTACCTTCAGCAAACGACTCCGAAGCGGTGATAGCTCCCAGAGCATTCTATCGCCACAGGCGGTCATTCCAGAGGAACCGGGTTTCGTGGGCAATGTGTCCCAATTTCGCACAGTGGGGCTCTCGCTTTTGGTTGCTGAAAGCGGCCCTTCGG
>DAIMZH010000129.1:0-3250 GCA_036734105.1 Azoarcus sp.
TGGAATCTCGAACAAAACCGCAACCGCCTGGGCCTGAGTCCGCAGAGCTGGGATGACATCGCTGGCGGGTTTGCCGAATTGATTCAGGCAGCCGAGGCCAGATCAGGTCAAACCGCTGTGGTGCTGGTCGATGAATACGACAAGCCGATTCTGGACAACCTCTCCGATCCGGTGGTGGCCGCCGACATGCGTGAGGGGCTCAAGAACATTTATTCGGTGCTCAAGGGGCAGGATGCGCACCTGCGTTTTGCCTTTCTGACCGGGGTGTCCAAGTTCAGCAAGGTGTCGATTTTCTCTGGGCTGAACAATCTGCGCGACATTACAGTCAGCCCGGAATATTCAGCGATCTGCGGCTACACCGAAGCCGACCTTGACAGCGTGTTTGCGCCAGAGCTTGAAGGACTGGACCGCGAAGAGGTGCGACGTTGGTATAACGGTTATGGCTGGCTGGGTGAGCGGGTTTATAACCCGTTTGATGCGCTGCTGCTTTTTCAGGAGAGGCTGTTCCGGCCGTGGTGGTTCGAGACCGGCACACCAAGCTTTCTGGTGGATTTGCTGAAATCGCGCCAGACCTTTACGCCGCAGCTCGATGCCTTGATTGCCGATGATCAGTTGCTGTCGGCGTTTGATGTGGAGTACATCGGCACTGAGGCGATTCTGTGGCAGGCGGGCTATCTGACCATTCAAAGCCAGCGACGCATGGGCGCGCGCACTGAATACCGGCTCGGGTTTCCCAATATGGAGGTGGAGAGCGCCTTCAATGATGTGTTATTCAAAGCGCTGATGCGCGATGCCAGTCAGGCCAGCCGCGCCAGCGGGCGGCTGTATGATCTGCTGCAGACGCTGGACTGGCCCGCACTGGAAGCGCACTTCAAGTCGCTGTATGCCAGCATTCCGGCTGACTGGTATCGCGCCAACCCGCTGTTGCACTACGAGGGCTATTGGGCCAGCGTGTTTTATTCGCATCTGGCCAGCCTGGGGCTGGATCTCATTGGCGAGGACATGACCCATCAGGGGCGCATCGACCTGACGCTGCGCCTGCCGCAGGCTATCGTCATCATCGAGTTCAAGCGCATTGATGGCGACAGCGCCACTGGCAAGGCGCTGGCGCAGCTCAAGGCCAAGGGCTATGCTGACAAATACCGGGCAGACGGGCGATCTGTTTATCTTTTAGGCATGGAGTTCAGCAGCACGCTGCGCAATCTGGTGGGGTTTGAGGTAGAGGCGCTGACGGCAGCAGATTGATTGCCAGCACAGAATGTGCCGTTCAGCTTGCTCAAACTGCTGGCTCAACACCTTTGGCGAGATCAAAGATCTCCATCCGTGTCTCATGAATTGCCTCCAGCAATTGCGCCCTAAAAACATCTCGTTGCAGATGCTCTTCAAGCTTGAGCAGACCGTAATCAACGCTCGCACCCGCCATCAGACCAACCGCGGCACCCAACACACCACCAATTGCAGTTCCCACCCCTGGCACGACAGAGCCAGCAACGGCACCACTGCCTGCCCCAAGAAGGGTTGCGGCGCCACGTGCCACAACAGCCTTGAGCAGCGGCTGCGCTGCCAGTTTGATCACGCCTTTGGCGAATATCTTGGCCGACACCTTGGACACAACCAAAGTGGTCACCGCGCCAGTTGCTCCCCCGCCCCCCATGCGAACACTCAGCGGGATGCTTTCGTCCAGCGTGGGCAGTTGCACCAGATCCTGCAGTGATAATTCACTGAGCACACGAACATGCTCGCCCAGCGGCGCATCGATGACATTGCGCGCCAACATTTCCTTGGTTGCGGCCTGAAACCGGGCGTCGAGTGCCTGATGTGTCGAAATGGCCTGATCAAGAACGGCTTCATACTCACCAAAGGGTTCGCCACGCTCCAGGTGTTGACGCATCTCAGACGCAATAAAGTCTTCCAGATCACCCGACAACAGCTTCAACATTCGAAGATACTCGGCTGTCAGTCCGTAGTACCAGTCCAGAAAGGGCTCAACATTGGCCTCAATGCGCTCAAAACCGGCATCCAGGCTGGCAAGCAATCGAGGCTGAATCGCGTCCAGCTCACTCACCAGTGCCAATCGCAGCTTTTTGTGCTCTTCCAGCAATTCAGCGCGATAAGCGATGCCATCCACCATCACCACCGCCGTTTCCAGCACATACCGGGTCTGCTGAATCGCAGGATGTGCTTGCCTGGCACCAGCTTCGAGTGTGATGAACGAGGGTAAAGCGACAAACACCACTATCAAGGTAAAGACCGCACTGGCAACAAGCACGCGACCAAACTCTGGCGCAGCAGGTTCAGCAGCATCGCTAAGTCCCGAGAACACACGCCGATATTCCACCCTAGAAATCATGAAGGCTGAAAGCGCCAGGCAGGCAATGAAAAACACAAACCAGCTACCCACAGCCAATATCACCAAGGCCAACCATGACGCCTGATCGCTGAGCCGACTGGCCACAAAAACCCGCGCACCATCGAAATAAGCCATCAGCTCCAGCGCATTTTGCACAAGCGCACTGCCCGCAGGCTCGACCAGTGCGCCACGGCGAATGTCTATGGCTTGATGCAGGCTGTCTACATGCTGCACCCCACCGACAACCCACAACACCCCCATATAGCCAAGCACAGCCACAAAAGGCGTGATCCAACTGGCCGCAATCAATGAAGAAGCCGTGCACTGGTAAGGTTTGAACTCATTGCGGCTGATGCGCTGAAGCAAGCTGAAAACGACAATGAACAAAGGGACGACTGCAAAAAACACCATCCATTCCAATGTCGTGTAAGCATGAAATTGAATCAGCAGGGCAAACGTGCTGACCAGCGCAAAAACACTCCAGAAGATTGTCCCCAGCACACGCCCACTCATCAGACGGTGAAACCAGCCAGCAGATTCGAAGCGCGCCAGCCCATGAATCTTGCGCACAGTGAGCAGATAAAGCGAACTCCAAAGCACTGGCAAGCCAAGCGCAAGGGTTGCCACATACACCGCAATGGGCGACAAGCTGCCTATGCTGCTGCCCAGCCAATACACCGCTGCCGCCCATGACAGCACCAACAACCCCTGAACCGGAACAACCGTGCTGCTTGTGCTGTGCGCGTGCTTGTCAGTCATTTGATTGCCAACGCGCTGAAGTGCTTCGGTCATGGTGTTCAGTCCCTTTTGTTGGTGTTGTGGCATGACAAATCTATGTCCAGATGCCGTGACCTGCAGTCTAATGAATGTTGTGCAGAATGCGGAGCATGACAAGCTTGC
>DAIMZH010000130.1:0-3093 GCA_036734105.1 Azoarcus sp.
CAATAATGCTTGACTCGTCTGCATTGCAAGACTGGCCTCGCAACCTCATTGTCGCTGACATCGGCCCCATACTCGATGCAGACGCTGTTGAGGTGGACAGACCGCTTGCTCGGGTTGGGTCGATTGGGGAGCCGATTGATGCCGATGATGAGGGTGCAGAGGCTTTGCGTCAGTACCGTGTAACCGGATCGATAGGCGAGCCACTGAACGCTGATGATGAACTTGCAGAACGGGTGATCACCGGTCGGACAGGCAATATCGGCGAACTTATCGACGTGGAGTCATTGCTGCAGTGAGCTTAGGATTGATTGGGGGCGGGGCGTCTGGCGGCGTAAGCCGAGGTTTCTCCTTGGGCTTTACGCTGGTGGAGCTACTCGTGGTGCTTGCCGTTCTGGCCTTGCTGGCTGGATTGGTTGGCCCGCGAGTGTTGAATCAGTTGGGTGGTGCCAAGTCCAGTGTGGCTTCGGTGCAGATTCAGGAGCTTGAACAGGCTGTGGATTTGTTTCGAATCGATGTAGGGCGCTATCCGAGCGAGCAGGAAGGTTTTTCGGTGCTGCTAGCCAATCCCGGTGGTTTGCGTGGGTGGAACGGTCCATATCTGCGCCGGGCACTTCCTGACGACCCTTGGGGCAATCCTTATCGCTACGGTTATCCCGGGCGACACGGCGATGTGGATATCTACACATATGGTGCGGATAACCAACCCGGTGGTAGCGGCGAAAACGCAGACGTCGGCAACTGGAACTGATCAAACGTCCAGGCAACTTGGGCCAGGGTGTATGGCGGCAAAAACGGGTTTTACGCTGGTCGAGTTGCTGGTTGTGCTGGCACTGGTCAGCGTGATTGCTGCCATGGTGGTGGTTTCTGGCCCGGGTTTGCTTGAGGCTCACCAGCAGCGTGCCGTTTTCAGGGGCGTGATGGTGGATGTCAAGCAAGCGCGGCAACAAGCGATCCGTGAAGGTGTGATGGTGGAATACCACATCAATGCCGAGGCCCGGTGGTTGGGTCGTGCAGACGGACGCAAGCTGGAATTGCCCGACGGCGTTTTTCTCAGGGTCGAGGCGGCGGGCGAGGATATCGACAAGCAGTTGGCCATCATCCGGTTTGAGCCAGACGGCAGTTCAACTGGTGGGAGCATAGAGCTGTATCGGCCCAGTGGCCAAGGTTTTCGCCTGGTGGTTGATTGGCTTACCGGGCGCACGACAGGTCAGACGATTCAATGGTCGCAATAAAGAGCCGAACGCGGTGCAGGGGTTTTTCCTTGCTTGAAGCGCAGCTTGCCTTTGTTATTGTGGCTATCGTTCTGGCAGCCTTGTATCAGACTGTTCAATCCAGCCTGCACACCACGGTACGTATCGACAATCAGCTTCAGGCGCTTAATCTCGCTCAGAATCTGCTAGTGCAGTTTTCCACGGTTGGGGACGAGGATCTGGACGACCGGGGAGATGTTGGCATTCAGCCTGTTTTTTCCTGGCAGGTGAAGAGCAGCCCTCTGGCGTTTGAAGGGCCTGCGGCTCGCCTTGCGTTTGTCCGCATCACAATCCTCTGGGATGAAGCGGGTCGCGCACGCGAGTTTGTGCTGGAAACCGCCATACCCCGCTTGCTCACTGAGCACAGCCAGGCCAAAGCGGTCGGGCAGTCGTCTCCAGCAGAACTTTCTCCCGAGCATTCCAGACGATTGTCGATGTCCCGGCATGTTGTTCATGTGGCGAGTAGCGACTGATGCGACATTGCAAGGGCATGACTCTGGTCGAAGTGCTGGTGGTGGTGGCGCTCATTTCGATGATGTTATTGCTGACAGGAGCGGCACAGCGAATGGTGGCACAGGTGATGAATCGCACTGGCGAGCACTTGGCTGCCTTTGATGATGCACGCATTCTCCCGGTTTTCCTGCGCAGTCTTGTCGGGTCGGCATCGAACACCGCACTTAAACTGAATGGCGCCAGTGAACCCGCAATGTATTTCTTCGGAGACGAGCACAGTCTTGAATGGCTTGGACGCTTGCCGGTGAGATATGGCGCTGGCGGGGTGAACTATTTGCGGATTGCGCGTTGCCATGATTCAAGTGATGGGCAATCAGACATCTGTTTGTTCTGGCTTCCGCTGGGCAAGGAGCACGAGCGCCCAGATTGGTCGCGGCAACAAGGTCACCGTTTGCTGTCGGCGCCTGCGGTGATCCGATTTGCCTACTTTTCTGCCGAAGAGTCGCGTTGGCTGGCAAGCTGGCATGACAACAAGCAGATGCCGGTGGCGCTGCTACTGGTCCTTGAGTTGTCTCAAGGGCCGTTACCGGTTCTGGTCAGGATGAATGCCAGTTGGGCAAGCTCACAAGCAGCGCTGGGTGACTTGCTGGACTGGCAGCAGATTGGATACCAACCCTGACATGGCTTTTTGCATGGTGAGTCAGGCTCGTAATCGTGGTGCAGCATTGATTCTGGTGCTATGGGTTCTCGCAGCGCTGGTGTTCACCGTGGGCACGCTTGTTGCCATGCTGCGCCCAGAGGTCGAGGCAGTGAGGGCAGATGTTGAGCGCATCAGGTTTGCGGCACTGGCCGATGCCGCCATTCGCATTGTGGCGGCTGAAATGCTGGAAAAGCCACCACTGACTGCCAGGGCAACGGTAAGCGTCCGCTTTGGTGAGCATGTCGTCAGCTTGCGCGTCAGTCATGTCAGCGGTTTGGTGGATATCAATCATGCACCGGCTGCGTTGCTGGCGGATTTGTTTCAATATGCAGGCGAGTTGGACGCGCCATCGGCAGCCGCATTGGCAGAGCGGGTGGTGCGTTGGCGCGGTAGTGAGCTGTTTTCCGACAGCCTTGATGCGGAGCAGCAACAGTACAAGCAGGCGGGTAGTGCATTTGAACCACGCGGTGCGCGCTTTTCTGTGTCTGAAGACTTGATTCAGGTTTTGGGATTTGAGCCAAGGCTTTATCATCGCATTCGTGATCTGGTAACAGTGAATGGTGATCACGCATTGGTCAATCCGCTGTTTGCCGATCAACGCCTGCTAGAAGTGTTGATGAATGAGGATGCTGCGGGGGCATTACGCTACATCGAAGACAGGGATGCTGGCATATCAGGCGTGCCGCCGGA
>DAIMZH010000131.1:0-3072 GCA_036734105.1 Azoarcus sp.
CTGCACGCAGGTGGCTGGCGCCGCTGCTGTGAGAAGGGCATTGAAGGCGCAGGTTGTCCTTCTTCAAACATAAATGGCTCAGTGAAGTGTGTCCGGTTGCTTTAACAGAGGGGTTAAAGCTGCGGGTTTTTGCCCCTCTCTGAGCTCAAATCCCCCGGGTCGTGCCTCTCTCCCCAGCCCAACCCCCCCCGGTTTTTGCCCCCTCTCCCCTCGCGGGAGAGGGCTGGGGAGAGGGGGCTCCCAAGCCAGCACCCCCACCGTCGCCAGCCTCACAACCCCCAATCCGAACAAAACTAACCAACACATCAACACCCCCATTACAAAATCTCAATGGCGTCAAGTGTCGGAAAATTTTATACTTTTAACATTTGACGGATACTCTAAAGTACCAAGTGTGGTTCCCTGCATAAACATGTTTCAGTAACACACTGATTCATATCCGCTTTGTCTTCAAGGGAATTACTATCGGCCCAATTCTTGCTATTGATTCGGGTCAAGGCACGATAAGGCAGGGTGTTGCTGCATCGTCGCTCAAGCCAGTTTGAAAAGGACGTTTGAATGAACAAAACTCAAAGCAAGGTCGTGGCGGTTGCGCCCGGCGCGTCTCGAATCATCGCTTTGGCTGGCTTGCTTGTCACGCTTGCTGGTTGCACGCTCGCGCCGGGTGTCAGTGGCAACCTCATGCGCGAGCAATCCTCCGTGCCGCTGCCAGTCACACGCGGGGCCGAGATGGTGGCCGAAGACGTGCGCATCACCCCAATCACCGCCGAACTTATCGTGGCCCAGCACCAGGCATTGGAAACCCGTTTCCGGGCTGGCAACGCAGGTGGTCAAACTGCCGTCACGCAAGCTGCCCAGCCAGACCTCGGTCTGGCGCATCAGGATTATGTCCTTGGCCCCGGTGACATCATCAACGTCATCGTCTGGGATCACCCCGAGATCACCATCCCGGCGGGTTCCTTCCGCTCTGCCGAACAGTCCGGCACCTTGGTGGCCGAAGACGGCACCATCTACTTTCCCTACGTCGGCACGCTGCAAGTAGCAGGCAAAACCACCCGCGAGGTGCGCGCCATCCTGACGCGCCGTCTGTCCTCCGTCATCGAAAACGCTCAGTTGGATGTGCGAGTCATCGCCTTCCGCAGCAAGCGGGTTTATCTGGTGGGCGAGGTCGCCAAGCCAGGTTTGCAAGCCATCGACGACATCCGCCTCACGCTGGTCGAAGCCATCAACCGCGCTGGCGGCGTCACCGGCGAGGCCGACCACGGCAACGTGCTACTCACCCGCGACGGCGCCACCTATCGGGTGGACCTGCAAGCACTGTATGAAGACGGCGACATCTCGCAAAACCCGCAGCTGCTGCCCGGCGACATTGTCAATGTGCCAGACCGCAGCCAGAACAAGGTCTTCGTGTTGGGTGAGGTCAATCAGCCCGGCGGCTTTGTCATGAACAAGCGCCGCATCACCCTCACCGAAGCTCTGGCCGAGGCCGGATTCGTCAATCAAGCCACGGCCGACCCCGCCTGGGTGTATGTCATGCGCAGCGACAATGGCACCTCCGAGCTATTCCATCTCAATGCCCGCTCGCCAGATGCCATGCTGCTTGCCGAGCGCTTTCCGCTGCTGCCCCGCGACGTGATCTTTGTCGACGTGGCCCCGGTGGCACGCTGGAACCGTGTGGTCAGCAACATCCTGCCCACCTCACAAATGCTTAACCAGACCAGCGGCGTACGTTATCCGCTGTTTGGTGCGCGTCAATAAACACGTGGTTACGGCTGGCCAGCCAGGCCAGCCAGTTGCCTGATGGCTGGTGGTGCGCGCGCTCGCGTGCCCACCGGTAGACAGAATCTGCTGCATAAAAGAGCTTTCAACCTTGAGTCAAGAAAACCGCCCATCCCCCAACGCCGTTGGCCCCGTTTCCACCTCGTCCAGCCGAGACGACGACGACTTCATCAACCTTGGCGAGATCATCGCTGTCCTGCTCGAACACAAATGGCTCATCGTGCTGGTCACTGCCTTTGCGCTGGCCATTGGTGTAGCGGTGGCGCTGATTTCAACGCCCATCTACCGCGCCGACGCGCTGGTACAGATCGAAGACAAAAGCGGTAATAGCGGGGCACTTGCCGCGCTGGCCGATGTGCAGTCCGTGCTGGGCGACAGCACCTCGGTGGCGGCTGAGTTGGAGATTCTGCGCTCGCGCATGATTCTCGGTCGTGTGGTGGATCGCCTGGATCTTACTGTGCGCGTCGTTCCGCTGCGAGCGCCTGTCATCGGCGAGGCCTTCGCTCGTCGCCATGGGGGCGTCGGCGTTGCCGAATCACCTTTTGATCAAAGCTGGTTGTCACAATACGCCTGGGGTGGCGAGCGCATAAAGGTGGAACGTTTCGACGTCCCCTCAGCCTATCTTGGTCTTGCATTCACCCTGAGTGTAGGTGATGGTGACGACTACGTGTTGATGGACGAAACCGGCGCACTGCTTCTGGCTGGTCAGGTTGGTCAGGTGGCCAGCAACGGCACGGTGACCTTGTTTGTGTCTGAACTGGTTGCCCGTCCCGGCACCGCTTTTAACGTTACTAAACTTGACCGCTACTCCGCGATTGCCGATCTGCGATCAAGTATTGAAGCACGCGAACGCGCCCGGCAGTCCAGTGTGCTGGAGGTCGCGTTCAGGGGGGGCGATCGGCAACAAGCAGAGTTGATCCTCAATGAAGTGCTGACCGCCTATGTTCGCCAAAACGTCGAATACCGCTCGGCCGAAGCCGAGAAGACCCTTGGCTTTTTGGATCAGCAGTTGCCGGTGCTCAAGGCCCAACTGGACGACGCCGAAGCTGCCTACAATGACTACAGGCAGGTTCGTGGTTCGGTTGATCTGACGCTGGAAACCCAGTCCGTGCTGCGTTCAGTTGTGGAAGTCGACAATGAAATCGTCGGCTTGCAGCAAAAGCGCGAGGAACTGCGCCAACGCTTTACTGGCGAACACCCGCAGGTGGTCGCAGTTGACCGGCAGATCAGCCGTTTGCGTACCCGGCGTGCGTCGCTCGAAGGTAGCGTGGAGCAGTTGCCAGAAACCCAGCA
>DAIMZH010000132.1:0-3020 GCA_036734105.1 Azoarcus sp.
GTGGACATCAATCATGCGCCGTCGGCGCTGCTGGCAGATCTGTTTCAATATGCAGGCGAGCTGGATGCGCCATCGGCAGCAGCATTGGCAGAGCGGGTGGTGCGTTGGCGCGGTAGCGAGCTGTTTGCCGACAGCTTTGAAGCGGAACAGCGACAGTACAAGCAGGCTGGAAGTGCATTTGAACCACGCGGTGTGCGCTTTTCTGTGCTTGAAGACCTGATCCAGGTTTTGGGATTCGAGCCAAGGCTTTATCATCGCATTCGTGATCTGCTGACAGTCAATGGTGACCACGCATTGGTGAATCCGCTGTTTGCCGATCTACGCCTGCTGGAAGTGCTGATGAATGGTGACACTGCTGGTGCAGCACGCTACGTCCAGGACAGGGATACGGGCATATCAGGCGTGCCGCCGGAGCAGATGCGCCATGTAGATCTTCACTTGCCCTCGCGTGCGGTTTATCGCATCGAAGCCTGGCAAGATGTTTCTGAGGACAGGCGTGATGGTCTGTTGCGGGTTTTATGGATTCATCTGCGTCCATCCGGTCAGAGCGCCTTGCCTTGGAGGGAGTTGTCTGTCGAACCTGTCAGAGCCATGACGAAAGATGAAAAGGAATCGATTCAGAATGCGGTCAGGCAGAATGCCAGTTGAGTTGGGTCGGATTCGTGTCTGACAAGAGCACGCACATTCATAGCTTCCTGCGTCTGTTTGATGGCGCTGAAAAGGTGATGCTTGCACGCCCGGATGGCAGCTATGCCCTGTTCTGCGGCGATAGCCTGGTCCGAATGATGGATGACCCGCCAGCGTGGTCAGGTAGCCGGGCGCTTGAATTGGCTGCTGACTCAGTGGCTGTCACCAGGCTCACTCGGCCCGATGCCCCCGCCGCGCTGTGGGATCAGATTATCCAGACTCAGGTTCAGGCCATGTCGCCAATTGAGCCGACCGATCTGGTCTGGGGCTGGCGCCTCGAGTCCCCAGAAACTGATCAAATTGTGATCGCCCTCACCAGCAAACGGCGCATCACTGAGCAACTCAAAAGCGCGGGTGCCTGGCAGCCTGATGAAATATGGGCGGCTACTGCCGACGGCCATGTGGTGTTGCGCGGGTTTCGCGAGGAAGTCCGAGCGCGACGCGAGCGGCGCAGGCAACGCGCGACGGTTGCAGCACTGCTGTTTTTAACGGTTTGCATCATGTTGGCCAGTCTGGCACCAGTGGCAGCCCAACGCAGCCAGTTGAATCAGGCCTCGGCAGCTTTATCCGAGCTCAGGTCCGCAGCGACTCCTGCAATGAATCTTCGCGATCGCTCCCTCAAACTTGCTACCGAACTTGAAGCCCTCACCATGGGCGCAGCCTTGTCCGCTCAAACGCTGGATATCGTTCAATTGCTTACGCTGAGCTTGCCAGATTCTGCTTATCTCAACCGCCTGGAAATTGAAGGCGCCAGGGTGATGGCCTCTGGACAGGCGTCCGACGCAGCCTCGCTGATTGAAACGCTGGGGCGTCACCCAGCTTTTGGTGACCTAAGAACCCGAGGCTCGATTACACGTGACCGCGACGGACGCGACGCCTTCAACATCGAGTTTGAATATCGACACGCCGAGGCGCAAGCCAATGACTAAGCAGCCCGCAGCGCTCAGCTTGAACAGCTTGCAACGGTTTGGTGTGCTTGTCATCGTCTGTATTGTGCTTTTTGTGGGGGCTGTTCAGTATCGTGCCGTGATGCAGCAGCAACAGTTGGCGCTCGACCGTATAGGAGCCCAGTATCAGCGCTTGCAGGCACTCTGGCTTGGACGTGATGATCTGGCACGCGAACTGCAGCAGCTCGATGTGGCGCTTGAACGTGCCGCCTATGCCGGGTCCATGAGCACTGAGCGGATTCATGCCGACATGCTTCAGCGCTTCAGACAGCTTGCTGATCAGCACGGCGTGGAGGTCATGGGTAGTCAAAACCTGCAACTGGGTGATCCGCAAGCGCTTGTGCTCGTCCCAATGATGGTGACGCTATCAGCCGACATTGCCGCGTTGACCGCATTGTTGTCGGATCTGTCAGTCGAACGCCCCTGGATTCTGATCGAAAGCATGGATATTCGGTCTGAATCTCGCGTGGTGGTGGCCACCGAAACACAAAAACTGCGTGTCACGCTGCGACTGTCTGCTGCAAGGAGGTCGCAATGACCCGAGGTGCCATGCTGATGGTGGGGATCGCTGTGCTGGTCTTGTTTGTCGGTGCTTTTACCTATCTTTCTAATCAGCAATGGATGTCGCCTTCACCTGTTTCCATGGGCAACGAAGCCTCTGCGGTTTCGGCAGGGTTGATGCTTGCGGTTAAACAAGCTGGGCAGCCTGCCGAATACACTGAAATCTTGCAGCGGCCGGTTTTTCGGTCAGATCGTCGTCAGCCGATAGCAGCCGTGCCTGTGCCAACCCCGCTCAAGCCGGAAGTCGTTCAAGCGGTAAACCCTGAAGATGCGGTGCTCAAACGCAGCACGCTAGCCGGGATCTTTGCCAGCGGCGCACACACCTGGGTGCTGGTGCTGGCAAATCAGCAAGCGCATCGCGTGGAGATGGGGCAGACTCTGGCAGGTTGGAGGCTCAACGCTGTTGGCGATGTCTGGGCGGACTTCCTGTCTGCCAAGGGCGAAGTCCACCGTTTGATCATGAAACCTGTCACCGCCGATACGGCCCTATCGCCCTCAAGTCCAAACCGCACACCATCAATGCCTGAGCCCGTCAGTGCGACGCAGACCGTGTCAGAAAATCAGCCTAACGGCAGGAACCTTAAACCATGAAGTCAGGACTCTCACACTTGTTTGCAGCGTGTCTGACAGTGTTATTGCTGAGTGCATGCGCCACAGCGCCCGAAACGCGACCCATGTTCGGCGCAATGCACGCAAGCTCTGCCCGCGTGGCAGTGACTGGGGAGCAAGCCAATATCCAGGGTTCAGCCGCCGTGTTTGATGTGTCGTCACCCGCGATTGATCAGCACGCCCTGGTGCCGACCATGCAGGCAACGGTGGAGCTTG
>DAIMZH010000133.1:0-3011 GCA_036734105.1 Azoarcus sp.
CGTATGAGGTATAGACGAGTATTAGAGACTTCGGTCGACATCACACATTCTCCAAGCCGCGACATAGCCGTGCCATGAGCAGCACGTAACATCATCCGGTACGGATGGCCGCGTAGTCAGCGCCTCACGATTGCCAACTATCGTATGTGCGACGAAAGCAGTAAAGATGATCGCGGCAGCAATCAAGATTGGAATGCTCATGACTTCCCTTACGCGCAACGCTCAGCATCAGCGGCGCGAAGCGCCGGCCCCTGAATGCTGTTATTGGGCGCTATCTGACATTACGGCACAATGACAATCCGGCCGCATAACTGCCCTTCTCGTAAGCATTGGATCGCCAATGGCACCTCGGTCAAAGGGAACGTCTTTGCCACTATCGGAGTGAGCTGGCCAGTTTCAAGCATTTTTCGCAGGATCTCCATGGCGTCGCGCTTTCCCATCGTCTCGAACGACGGCTTGGGTAAGTGCCGATCGAATGGCGCCCGAGCCATAAGACTGAAGAAACGCGGCATGCTGCCAAATGTGCGGCGACCCTTTTTTCCGTAGTGATCGTGACCAATTATCACATACGTTCCATCCGGCTCCAGTATGCGTTTGCAGCCGGAAAGACATAGCGTCGAAGCCACGTCGACGATGAGGTCGAAGCGCTGCCTGATCCGAGTAATATCCTTTTTCGTGTAATCCAGGACATCATCCACACCGAGCGATCGCATGAAGTCCACCTTGGAACTGTGGTCCACCCCAACCACAAAGGCACCGTTTGCCTTTGCCATTTGTATGACGATGCTACCCACACCTCCAGCCGCACCGTTGATCAATATACGCTGGCCCGGCCTGGACCATATGTGCTCGCAGAGGTTGTTGACGGCAATCATCCCCGCTGTCGGCACCACAGCAGCCTGCTCAAACGTAATGCCTCCGGGTTTCAGCGACAATACGTCTTGAGGCACACACACATATTCGGCGTAGGCACCGCCATTGACCCACTGGTTCTGGCGATGTGTTTCACCGAACACCGCATCTCCAGGGGCGAAGCAAGTCACGTCGCTTCCCACTGCCTCCACTTCACCGGCCATATCTGAGCCGGGAATCGGTTGTTTTGGTTTTCTCAGACCTGCACCCATCAGACGTAAAGCGCGAGGGTATCCGGTAACTACGTGCCATACATCAGGATGTACCGAGGCTGCTCGCACGCGCACCAGCACCTCATCCGGACCTGGGGTTGGAATCTCAATCTCCCGCAAATGCAGAACCTCGTCGGGGGCTCCATACCTATCCTGGAGGATCGCTCGCATGCTCGCCATCTGAGGTTTCACCGGTCTAAATTAGATGTCCAACGTTGAGCATCAGCTGCGGCGCGCCGCGCTGTCCGCCGAGGAAAGATCGTCACAGCACTGAATGCAATGCTTCGCGACAACGTGATTTGGCAATCTGATGTGCGATGAACCTTGACAGAACATCACAGTCGCTTGTCAGGCGGCCACCTCCGTGCCTCGTGCAGTGGCCCGTACGAACCGCAGCTTTTCCCGAGCTATGGTTCCCCACGCCTGTCTAGAAGAGAGGGTGTCAGTCATCAATTGCCTCCCTCTCCCTCAGTAGCTGCCGGGCGACGGACCGAGCGTCCAAGGAACACCTCAATCTCAGCTATTGGCTCCCCCTCAAAATGAAAGTTTGGTGTCAGAAGCGACTGCAGGCTTTCTCGGTCACGGTCCCGATATGCCAGGTAATATCGTCTTATCGCCCCGTGGTAATCCATGACGAAATCCAAATTCGGACACCGCCTGACGCCACGTTTGCCTGTTCAAAGGGTGCTAGTGTCCTGTTCCATTAATAACTTTACATAGACGTTCAAGCTTGGCAAGGATCGATTCAGTCGTCGCGGTCCACATAAATGGTTTGGGATGCTGGTTGTAGTGATCGACAAACGTGTTGATCTTGCGTTTAAGGTCGGTGACCGAATCGAACGATCCGCGGCGGATCGCCTGGTTGGTGATTAAGCCGAACCAGCGCTCGACTTGGTTTAGCCAGGAACTGTAGGTCGGTGTGAAATGCAGATGAAAACGCGGCCGCCGTGCCAACCAGGCTTTGACCTTGGCATGTTTGTGAGTACTGTAGTTGTCGCAGATCAGATGCACGTCGAGATGCTTGGGCACGTTGGCTTCGATATGCCGCAGGAAGGACAGGAACTCCTGATGGCGGTGGCGCCGTTTGCACTGGGTGAGCACAGTACCGTTGGCCACATCCAGCGCCGCAAACAAGGTGGTGGTTCCGTGTCGGATGTAGTCGTGGGTAATTCCCTCGACGTATCCCAATCCCATCGGCAGCACAGGTTGCGTACGCTCAAGCGCTTGCACCTGGCTCTTCTCGTCAACGCACAGCACCAACGCGTGATCGGGAGGGTGCAGATACAGCCCCACGATATCGCGTACCTTCTCAATAAAAAACGGGTCGGTAGAAAGCTTGAAGCTACGGCTGCGATGCGGCTGCACACCAAACAGCGTCAAATACCGATGCGTTGTCGTCGTCGACAGACCCGTCTCGTCGGCGAGATCACGCCGCGACCAATGCGTCTTGCCCTTGGGTTTTCTCTTCAATGCGGTGTTGATGAGGTCGGCGATCTGCTCCTCACTCGTGCTGCGTGGGCGGCCAGGCTTGAACTCATTGTGCAGGCCTGCGATGCCGCGCTCGCGAAACCGCGTGCGCCACATCGTTACCGTCGGACGGCTGACGCCAAAGCGCCGCGCCACTGCACTATTAGACTCCCCCTCAGACATGCGCAAAATCATCTGCGCACGACGCGAGAGCGCAGCCGGCAAGCTTTGCGAGCGCGCAATAGACTCAAGCTGTGCTCGATCCGCGGCATTTACCTTCAACTCTTTCGCAGGTCGTCCCGTTCGCATCCTTATCGCTCCAGCTGTTTTTTGCATTCTCCCATGGGGGCGATATGAATGTAAAGTTATATATGGAACAATACACTAGACCGGGAAGAGCAAGACAACCTGTTTGCCGCG
>DAIMZH010000134.1:0-2912 GCA_036734105.1 Azoarcus sp.
CCATCTTCTGCATCCTCACGGGTCTGCCACATCGCCAGGAACTGCGCTTGACTGTAGGTGCGATTGCCCAGCGACGGATCGGCCAACCACACCGTGTCGCCGCTGATGCCGCGCAACACCGTGAAATGGTCGTCTTTACGATGCTTCACATAAAGAATGACTGGCATCCTGAGTCGCGCCAATTGCTCCCAACTTGCGGCAAAACCCTGTGCCCGAAAGCCGAACTCCGGCAAGGCTCGCGCCATGTCTTCGAAGCTGGCCCGGCCATCACCCTTGTCCATGGCCTGGAGCAGGGCCTCTTCGGTCAGGTTCTGGCCGTAAAAGCTGTTGAGCAAGGTGGCAAGAGAGGCCGCACCACACGAGTAATCCAGATCCTGCTTGACGATGCGTGCGTCACGACGTGCCTTCCAGCTTTGCACAGGGATAAGGCCAGTGACGGAATGGGTGGCTATCAGGACGCCTTCGTTGCGCAGGGGTGGTGTTTCGCCCGGGGCGTCGAGGGTATCCGCCAAAAGCATGTTGCTGATCAAATACAGCGCGATCAAGACGATAGCGTGTAATTTTGTGAGCATCAGACGATTCTCGTTATCCGGTAGTGGGCGCTTCACGCAGACCCGGATCGACGTCGATCAGCACGCCGATGAGCAAAATGGCCAGCATCGATTGCAAGCGGGGAAAATCGAAGGCCGAGAAGGATTATTCCTGGAGCAAAAAAACGTATATTGCGTTAGGAATCATGAAGTGCCGCCCTTTTTATGGCTATCTACGACATGCCCCAAAGACTCACGCACTACCAAATGTCGAAAGAAGAAGAAAAATGCGACGCTCATTGCGCCAATTCCGATTGCGCTGCCGATTGAGCCTGTCAAAGGTATCAACCCAATCGCCCACGAGTGCAATAATGAGCCCAATGATGCTATGCAAAAAACGATGATGGCATAAACGACAGCATTCATCACGTTGCGCGAAGCCGAATGCCTTGCAAGAGAGCCGGAGGCGAAAACGACTAGCGCGATTAACGCTGACAATGAGAAGTTGGCGAAACCATCCATGCTCTTACTCCCGAATGAAACGGGGCAGTTGAGGCGTATCATAGTCACAACTGCTCCCGCAGTTAACTTTTGATCACCAGCGATACCAAGAGGCAGCGCCCAAGGCTCCCATCGCATAGGACCTAGCAGATCCAAGAGCGCGTAGAGGAATCCTGGAGTTGTAGAATCCGGCCGTTGCACCGCTCCCAAACGCCCGGCCCGCACCACCCCAACTCCACTGTGAACGCGGAGTAGTCCAGAGGTAAGTGCCTGTACCAAGAGCGCCACCGCCAGCGGTCCACGCCACTGTATTCCATACCCAAGCCCCCTCTGTCTCCATCATCTCCTGCTGCGACAACGCCGCCAGTTGCATCGGTTGTTCTGCCTGCACAAACAGCGCATTGATGTCCGACTGGCTGAACGCCGCCAACGGTTGCGAGGCCTGCAGGTTTGCCTCGTCAGCGTGCGCCTGTACCGACAACACTCCCAGCATAGCAAGCGTCAGTGCTGCATGTTTGAACTGCTTCATATAGACTCCTTCATGTCATGAAGTACAACAAAAAGCCTCGAACAGACTCCCGAGGCGCCCATTGACGGTGTTTGCGTCACCGACAATCCCTCTGGGGCGGCTTGCCGCCCACTTTTTTCCGTGGCTGATTTGTGCTGCACTACTTCTCAGAATGTATAAAGCCAGTTTGTTCGCAACTCAGAACCGCTGCGCCCCGAGGCGTTGACCTTGAGCGTGGTGTTGAGCGTGTTGCCGCGAGCAAAGCCGTAGCCAACGCCCAACAGCATGTCGGTGGCGCTGCGGTCGATGCCCTGGCGCTGACCGTCGAAGCGGTCAGCTTTGCGGTGCGTCAATTGCACGCCGGTGGTCAGCGTCACGCGGTCGTTCACCGCAAAACCCACCGAAGGGTTGAGCAGAAGCAAATTGCCGGGTCGGTAGTCTTGAGGACCATCGCGGCGGGTCTGGTTGAAGCGGTATGCTGTGGTCAGCGAGAACACAATCGGATCGATGGCCTTGTAGGTCGTTAAACCGAGCATGGCCGACTTGAAACTCGCGCTGCTGCGCCGGTGCTTCTCGCGCAAGGCGATTTCGGCAAAACCGAGTACAGCAGGTGTGTCGTCGTCTTGTTTGAATTGGTAGTTGATGCCTGCCCAGGCGTCGGCAAAGCCGGACTCGCGGTGACTTGCGTTTCCACCAACGCCGTGGCTTCGGAAGCTTGACGACAGGCTGCTCATTTTGGCGTAAATCTCGGCCTTGGCTGTCAGGCCGTAGCGCAAACCGACGGTGGCAACGACGGTATCGCTGTTGCCAAAACTCTCGCCAACGAGCGTAGGTAAAGCAACGAAAGAAGCGGGGCCTGTTTGGATGATGATCGGCTCGCCTGTGGATACGCCTTGTCGATCGGCGTTGGCGTAGGCGATTGATAAATCGAGTTTGAACTTGCCTTTGTCGGTGATCAGGTCTTCGACGGTAAGAGGAAGATCTGCCCAAGCTGAGGGCGAGGTAATCACAAACAGAATGAGGGAGAGGCGAGAAATCTTCATGAAGATCACTTATGCTAATAATTTATCAGGATTGCTTTAATGTCATTATTAAATCCCCCCCCTATAGAATGTCAAGTGGGTTATGCAAGGTGTAGTGATCTCATAAATTGTCCGTGCCAGATGCGCGTGAATGACTGTAGCTGGAGTTGATCCGTGCAGGCGCTGTGAGCGACTTAGTCGGTTTGCGAGTCCTGTGTCATGAATGTCATGTCTTTATGATCTGCACTCTGTTACCTTGTTTGCCTTCTCGGTGGGTGATTGAGTTAGGTTTGAATAAACCACCGGTTTTGCTCGCCTTGGTGCTTGCAAAGTGAGTTTTCATAGAAAAAG
>DAIMZH010000135.1:0-2891 GCA_036734105.1 Azoarcus sp.
TGGGTGTATGGCTACATCACTGCCAGCAACCAGCACTTGCCGGACACCTTTGATCTGGCTCCATGGGAAACCTTGGATACGCTCACCGGCTACCTGATCGGCTATTGTCGCGCCAACCCACAGGCCAGCCTTGCTCAGGCGGTGTTTCAACTGACCGAGGCCATGAAGGAGGGCAGGCTCACCAGCGCAGCAACCCCCGAGCGGGTTGGGCGCGGCGACATGCAAGTCATCATCTATCCCGACGTAGTGCGGCGCATTCAACAGCGATTGACTGATGCCCGGTTGTTTAGTGCAACGATTTCCGGCGAGTTTGATCAAACCACCAGCGACGCCCTGATGGCTTGGCAACGAGCCAATGATCTGGAACCGAGCGGCGTTCCCGACCAACAAACCCTCCACGCCATGTTCCGAAGATAAACGTTTAGGGCAGGAGCTATCTGGTGACGATACTGTGAGCGATCAAGAGGCAAGACCACCTGTACCGGTTTCGGACCTGAAGCGTGCCATGCCGCGCAGACTGCTGGTGACTGCAGCCTTGCTTGGCCTGGCTGTAATACTGGGTGCGTTTTTGTTGGCAACGCGAGAGGGCATTGAGCCGCCTCTGTGGTTTGCCGGGGAATGGCACGGCAGGGTAGTGCATCCCATTGGTGGTGAGTTCGATGAACGCCTGGTGTTTCGGGTGGCCGGAGGCGAGGTGTCGGGGTCAGCCACCTACCGGGGCGTGCGCCGGGTGATCGAGGGTGTGGTGGTGTCTGCAGATCAGGTGAGCTTTGAGACCCGGTCGCATGAACGTGTTGGTAGCACAATACAAACCGTGGTGATGCAATATGTTGTCAGCCCGGAGCCGGACGAAGGATTAAGGGTTGAACTGACCAGGCTTGGCGACAATCGGCATGTGGCCCAACTGGTCTTTGTTGCTGTTCGGCAATGAGCCCTGCAACGCCCTTGAGGTCAGAAAGCCTCGGCGAGCATGAGGCTTTCTGACTGTGGGAGGGTGCTTGGGCTGCGGCTTTCAGCATCACGGCTTCTGTCTTTTGGCGCTTCGGGGATTTTTGTACCGGCAATCCGGCGTGCTGAAGCGAGGAAAAGTTCATCAGGCTTATGATCTCGCGGTTTTCGGTGGCGACGGATTGGTGCGCTTGAGGTGCTTGAGTAGCTGCGGGCCGAGGGTTGCATCAAAAATGTGGAAACGGTTTTTGCCACTGTTTTTGGCTTGATACATTGCCTGATCTGCCTGCTGCAGCAATTGCTCGGGCTCCAGGTCGTCTTGCGGATAACATGCCAGTCCGATGCTGGCAGATATCTGCAGACTATGCCCGCGCACCACGCAAGGCGTGGCGATGGACTCCAGCAAACGCTGCAGCAGGCGAGCGGTCTCGTGGTCGGAAGACAATCCGCTTAGCACCGCAGCAAACTCATCGCCACCCAGTCGGGCCAGCGTGTCGGTTTCGCGCAAGGCCTCGCGCATGTGCCTGGCCACGCTGGTGAGAAGTTCATCACCCACATCATGTCCAAAGTTGTCGTTGATCGCCTTGAACCCGTCAAGATCAATGAAAGCCACGCCCATGTGAGCGCCGCTGCGCCGGGTGGCGGCCATGGCCTGGTGCAGCCTGTCGGCAAACAAGGCCCGGTTGGGCAGCCCGGTCAGGATGTCGAAGTGTGCGATGCGTTCGAGGTGTTGTTGGTGCAGTTTCTGCAGGGTGATGTCGGAGAACAGGGTGACTTGATGGGTGACTCTGCCGCGCCGGTCAGTGACCGGGCTGGTGGTTTGCAGGGAAACGAAGTCCGAACCGTCGCGCCGTTTGCAAGCCACCTCGCTCTGCCCTCGACCAATCGCGATGATCTCTTGCCAACTCGGTTCCAGTGCGAGTAATGCATTTTGCTCGGACTGCAGCATGACTGGCGACTTGCCGAGCGCCTCGTCACGTGAGTAACCGGTCAGATTGCAGAAGGCATCATTGACGTCGGTGATCATGCCGTTCGTGTCGGTGATCATGATGGCCTCACGGGCGTGGGCAAAGATTGCCTGCGCCATTCTGGCGTCGGTGTCGCGCTGATGGCGGATCATGGTATAGCGCAGTGCCCGCCTGAGCTCCGAACCGGAACACCCCTTGCTGAGATAGTCATCGGCGCCTGCCGCGATGGAAAAACGCGAGGCGGCGACATCATCCAGCCCTGTGATGACGACGATTGGCGCATCAACCATCGTCCGGCAGCGTTTTACCGTGTCTGTTCCAGTGGAGTCGGGCAGATTGAGATCTAGCAGCACAACATCAGGCTCAATACCCTTGTCGAGTACTTTTGATGCTTGGTCGAGAGTGCGGGCAGATACAACGACAAACGCGTTTCGATTGCGCTCCAGCAGACCGATTTCTATCAGTTTTGCATCACCTGGTTCATCTTCAATCAATAAAACCGTTGTTGTTTTTGAAATGACGGCGCACTCGATTGAGCGGGACATTGAAATTCTCGTTCTTCATAAGCACGGGTGCCAATGATGCCATGCTGAACAGATGAATTGTCAAATAAAGAGAATGAAATTTCGCCAATGCATCAGGCTGCGATACCCAGATGGTTGGCATGCCATTCAACAAGTTGCCTGAGTTTTTCGGAATAGACCTCGATATCCAGCGTCTTCAGCAGATAATGTTCTACGCCCAGACAACAGGCTTTTGCCCGGTCGCAGTCCGCACCAGATGTAGAGATGACGATGGTCGGCAGTGTGGTCAAGGCGGGGTCTTGACGAATGATCGCAAGCAGGTCGTGACCACTCATCTCGGGCAGGTTCAGGTCAAGCAGCAAGAGGTCGGCGTTCAGGGCGCGCAGGTAGGGGTGGGAGCCACGCAGTTGGGCCAGGGCTTCGCTGGCACTGCAGGCGTGGTACAAATCGA
>DAIMZH010000136.1:0-2614 GCA_036734105.1 Azoarcus sp.
CGGCGGTCGGTTCGGCGTCGAAGGTGTTTTCGCTGCGTTCGCGCCCGGACTGTCGAGTCCCGACGTTGACGACAGGAAGCCCAAAACTGGCGGCTTCGATGATGCCGCTGCTGGAATTTCCGGCCAGCAAGTCAACGCTAGCCAGGTGGTCAAGATAGCGTTCACGCTCGAGGTGGGTGAGCACGCGGATGTCTTGGTCGAGTCTTCTGGCTTCGAGTAGCTGCCGTACTGCGCCACCGCCGGCATCACCGTTCGGCATCATTGCAATGATCTGGTAGCCGCTCTGCAACAGGGTTTCAAGAAGTGTTTGTGCCTGTGTTGCCGCTTGCTCTGCCTCTTGCACGACCGGGTGGAAGACCTGCATGGCAATCTGACGTGCAGGGTCGAAGCCATACGATGCGCATAGTGCATCACGGTCAGCCCTTGCCTTTTCCATTATGCCGTCCAGTCCAGGTGCTCCGGTGACATAGACCTGCTCCGGTCTTTCGCCCATGCGTATCAGCCGCTCCCGGGCACCTTCAGTGCTGGTGAAGTGGTAATGCGAGAGTTTGCTGATGGCGTGTCGAACCGGTTCATCGACGGTCCCGGACAGCTCGCCGCCGTGAATGTGAGCAATCGGGATGTTGAGGTGAAGCGCAGCCAGGGCTCCGGCCAGCATCTCGCCTCTGTCGCCCAGCAGCAAGACGATGTCCGGACGATGACTGGCGAACAGTTCCACCATGCCGTGAAGCTCCTCGGCAATCGCATGTGCCATACTCATGCCATCGGAGCCGTCGAGTGTGACCGGTATGGTGCCGGCAATTGGCAGACCTGCGGCGCGGATTTCGTCCACCGTATGGCCATAGCTGTCGATAAGATGCATGCCAGTTACACAGAGTTCCAGCACAAGCCTTGGGTCTGAGTGAATTTGCTCAAGCGTACGTTGCATCAAACCGAAATCCGCTCGTGTTCCGGTGACGTAGAGAATTCGCCTCATGCGATATCCTCAGTCTTGAGGGTGTCTCCAGGTTTCATGTCGCGACGCACCGTGCGCCCTGTCACTTGATCAAGCATGATCGGCGGCAGACCGTCTCCCGGGCGCATCAGGCACAGATCCGAGTGGCTGAGTGTGTGGCCGGCCGGTATGTCGCGAGCGATGGTCAGGCTGCGTCTTGCGGCGATTCTTACTTCCAGTTCGGCCGGTGTTGGTGTTTTGTCGGCGTGACCGAGCACACGTTCGGCCAACCGTATGCTATCAACCATTTGTTTGAGTTCGTCAGGCTCTAGCGACGCGGCGTGGTCCGGGCCGGGCAGACTGCGATCGAGCGTAAAGTGCTTTTCAAAAACTGTGGCCCCCATGGCACGTGCCAGCGGTGCCACAAAAATGCCTTGAGTGTGGTCTGAATATCCGACTGGCAAACCAAAGTGGTGTGCGAGGGTAGCCATGGCCAGCAGGTTGACATCGTCTATCGGGCAGGGGTAGTTCGAGGTGCAATGCAGCAGGGTAACGAAATCGGCAAGCGCTTGGTCTGCTGATGGGCCACGTTGTGCGGCTTGAATCCAGCTGACTGTGTCGGCAACCTCGGCAAGCGTAGCCATACCGGTGGATACGATCATGGGCAGACCGTGAGCAGCCATGGCGGAAATGAACGGTGCGTTGGTCAGTTCGCCAGACGGGATCTTGATACGACGGATTCCAAGGTCCACCAGAAATTGTGCTGAAGCCTCATCAAACGCGGTCGACCAGAATTCGATTCCTCGTGTTTCGCAATGCTTGAGCAGTTTGTAGTGAGCTTCGTCCGAAAGCTCAAGTGCCTTGAGCATGGAGAACTGGTCGCCCGCACCGGTATGAGTCGCCTGATAGGCAGCCTTGCGCGCATGACGGGTGACAAGGCGCTCGGCTTTGAAGGTTTGAAACTTGACAATGTCGGCACCGGCATCTGCAGCGGCATCGACAAGCCGCAAGGCTGCATCCAGACTGCCATTGTGGTTGACGCCAGCTTCGGCGATGATCAGGCAAGGTGAGCCTGCCGATTGCTTGGTCACCATATCGACAAGCCTCCGTCCACCATCAGGTTCTGACCTGTGATGTAGCTGGCCGCAGGCGATGCGAGGAAGAGTGCGGCGTCAGCGATTTCCCGTGCTTCAGCCATGCGAGCCATAGGGACACGGGCGCGATATTTTTCGTGAAAAACACCGTTCTGACCGCTCGATACACCGCCTGGCGAAATGGTGTTGACGCGTATCCCGTCGCTTGCCCACAAGGCCGCCAGATAACGGGTCAATGCAATCACTGCGCCCTTGGACGCGGCGTAGATGGGCGGCGTGTTGATCTGTCGCCCGAGGTATTCCGAGCCTTCGTAGATCCGCATGTCCGGCGCCATGGCACCGTAAATCGAGGCAGTCTGCACAATGCTCCCACCGCCCCGGCGTTTCATGCTTTTGGCGCACTCCCTTGCCATTATGAACAGGCCGTCGGCATTTACCGCCATGACTTCTCGCCAGGTTTCCAGCGTGTATTCATCAACCGGATCGAAGAAGCGCTCAAGCTTGTCAGTTTTTGTGGCGGCGTTGTTGAACAGAATGTCTATGCCGCCGCTCCAGGCGTCGATTGCCGCGACCGTGCTGGTGATTG
>DAIMZH010000137.1:0-2001 GCA_036734105.1 Azoarcus sp.
GAGCAACTGCGCGACTACTGGTCGCGCTACCGACCCGGGCTGTGGCTGTTTCCCAGTACAGAGCCGGAGATCGCACTGTCGATCAGCAGCGCACAGCGGGCCTACCGTCATGCCTGCACATTGGCCGGCGTCGACAAGATCGGCGGCATCCACAGTCTTCGTCACGCCTATGCCACGCACCAGTTGGAGGACGGTCTGCCGGTGCATATCCTGCAGCGGCAGTTGGGCCATGGCAGCTTGAAGTCGACGATGCGCTATCTGCACTGGGTGCCTGGCTACCAGCAGGCGCAGCTCAAGGAGACCGATCTGATCGCCGGGTTGGAGTCGCCACGATGAGCGCCGGTGTGGATCTGCAGACCGTGTTGCGGCGCTTTTTGCCAGAGCTGACCACAGCGCAAGCATTGTCACCGCGGCAATGGCAGGTGTGTGCTCACATCAGAGACTGTCGCACCGAGGCGATGGGTGCGCTGGTGCAGCATTGCGATCAATGCGACTACCGCGCGCCGCGCTACCTGGCGTGCCGGGACCGGCATTGTCCGAAATGTCAGGGACGTGCCTGTGCCCAGTGGGCAGAGCGGCAAAGCGCGCGCCTGCTGCCGGTGAGCTACTACCATCTGGTGTTTACCTTGCCGCATCAGCTCAACGCGTGGGTGAGCAGCCACCCTCAGGCCGTCTATGCGCAACTGTTCGAAAGTGTCTGGGCCACCCTGTCGAGCTTTGCCGCCAATCCCAGGCGCCATGGCGGGCAACTGGGCGCCACGCTGGTGTTGCACACGTGGGGGCAGACACTCACCCAGCACGTGCATCTGCATGGCCTGATTCCAGGCGGTGTTTGGACCGCAACAGGCAAATGGCGTGCAGCGAAAGGCAAGTACCTGTTCCCGGTGAAGGCGCTCAGCCGCCACCTGCGCGGCAACGTCGTTGCCGGCTTGCGTCGCCGGGCCATTGACGGCCAGCTGTCAGGCCTGAGCGCCAAGGCAATCGATCAGATGCTTGATCGCCTGATGGCCATGGATTGGGTGGTCTACGCCAAGCCTTGCCTGGGGAGGCCTGACACCGTGGTCGCCTACCTGTCGCGCTACAGCCACCGCACGGCACTAAGCGATCGCCGTCTCATCGGCATTCGCGACGGCCAGGTGGGTTTCAGATATCACGACTATCGAGATGGCAAAGACAAGTCGATGTGGCTGGCTGGCGCCGAACTGCTGCGCCGGTTCCTCACCCACGTGCTACCAAAAGGACTGATGCGCATCCGGCACTATGGCTTCCTTGCCAACTGCTGCTACCAAAAGCGGCTGCCTCAGATCCGAACAGACCTGGCGCAACACAGCCAACGAAAGGCAGACCAGGCGCAAGCCAAGGCGGCGTCGCAGAAGGTCTGGGCGCCGACCCCCTGGACGCCGGTTTGCCCTCGTTGCCACATCGGTGTTCTGCACCTGCTTCGCGTACCCGCGCAACCGCGGCTCGATGGAGGGTGACCACTCAAGACGCACGGCTCAGCTGACCCGACGAATCAACCGGAATCGGTGACTGCAACGCCACCGAAGGCTGCGCGTGTCCGCAGCACCGAAAACCGGAGCTATACTGCGAATAACCGAGACACAAACGAGCGCGTGACAGCATGCAGCCGGGGACAGACCACGCCAGCGAGCAGCTCAGCTGGCCCATGGGGACCCCCACCAGGTAAACGGCCCCACTGCCGCGGAAAAGCAAAATCCACTAGATAGGAGAGATCACCGTGAGCGGCTCAGTCCAACACACGTTTATACGCCATGCTTCGCACGGCGCACAAACGCTTATTTGTTAGGCTGAACAGAAAGACCGTGGTCGTCACTCCAACCTTCTTCGAAACACCCGCTCAGTTTAGGCGCTGGCTTGAGGCGCATCATTCCACCGCTACCGAGCTGATCGTCGGCTTCCGCAAGGTGGGAACTGGTCAGCCCAGCATGAGCTGGCCAGAGTCAGTAGACGAAGCCCTGTGCTTCGGCTGGATCGATGGTG
>DAIMZH010000137.1:2011-2334 GCA_036734105.1 Azoarcus sp.
CACACGTTTATACGCCATGCTTCGCACGGCGCACAAACGCTTATTTGTTATGCATGTCGATGGAGTTCTTGTGATGATTGAAACTATAAAAATACTTGCAGCAATTAGCAGCATCATCGGGTCTACAATTCTTGCTTATCGTGTCACGGGCATATTTTCTTCGCTTTCGTTGGTGGCGAATTGCCATGAACTGAACATCCAGCAGTTGATGCCTAACTATCAGGGGGACATCTATAACTTGGGAAATTCAACCGCCCATGTTGAGAAGGCCCAGAAAAAGGGGCTTTTAATTACAGGTTTCGTATTTCTAATAGCATCTGGCG
>DAIMZH010000138.1:0-2067 GCA_036734105.1 Azoarcus sp.
GCCGCAAGAATTCCCAAAATGACGATGACAATGACGAGTTCAACCAGCGTAAAACCTTGTTGCCTGTTCATGATGTAATTCCTTTGGCTAGTTTGGTGTTTTTGATTATGGCTTTTTTTCTGGCAGAGGGCCATAGCGCGGCGTGAGAAAATTCACGCCGACATTGTCATAGTGGCTGCGTCAGCAACCAGCGATGGCGCGGCGAATTATCGGACGTTGTCCGGCGGCGGCTGCCTGGGTGAAGCATACTCCGCAGCCGGTAGGGGCTGGTGTGGCGCATGCGCCGATGACGATGCCGTCGAATGAGGCACCGGCAGCCGTGAAGCTCCAGCGATTGGAAAGATCATCGAACAAGGGCTTGAGGTTGCCGCCTGCCGCGGTAGCGTTCTGCGGGTAGCCAAAGCGGGTGTTGACTGCGACTGTTTCGATGTCGCCACAGGCGTTGATATTGTCGCTGGTAATGCCGGATTCAAGATTAACGCAGGCCGTGGCGTCGGTTTGCAAGCCGGCTGCGGCGGTTTTGGCAAACACGATATTGCTACCGCTGCGGGTGGCGTTGAACATGGTGTCTACGTTGGCGATACGGGCTTCGCGCTGCAGCGAGATGAACTTGGGTATGGCCAGCGCAGCGAGTACACCGAGAATGAGAATGACGATGACGAGTTCGATGAGTGTAAAGCCTTTTGTTTTAAGTCCGTAAGTCATTATCGGTACTCCATAGGAGGTAGTGATTCGTGTTGTTGCAGTGTAGCCCTACCTTGGGCTGTTGTCAGTTGTCGTGCGTTAGCAAACGTGACTTTTGGCCCGGTGATCAGCGACCAGACGCTAGCTGGGTGAGGTCCCACATGGGCAGGAATACGCCTAGCGCCAGTACCAGCACCATCACCCCGATGACCATCGTGAGCACTGGTTCGATGATGCTGCTGAGGTTGGCGATGTCGTATTCCACTTCGCGGTCGTAAAAGTCGGCCACCTCGAGCATCATCTGGTCGAGCTGGCCGGTTTCTTCTCCTACGGAAATCATCTGCAACACCACAGGGGTGAACACCCTGGCCTGGGCTGCGGTGCGCAACAGCGATTCCCCGCGTTCCACTCCGTTGCGCATGGCGAGAATTTTTTCGGCGACAAAGGCGTTGCCGCTGGCGCGTGCCACGCCGGCCAGCGCAGTGCTTATGGGCACACCGGAGCTGGTGGCCACTCCAAGCGCTCGGGTGAAGCGCGCCAGGGTGGCGCGCAGCAGCACGTCGCCCACCTTGGGGATGCGCAGCTTGGCGCGGTCCCAGGCGTAGCGGCCGGATTCGGTGGCCACCCAGCGTTTTAGCAGAAGCAGGGCAATAAAGATGGCGCCGAGTATGTATGTCCAGTTGCGGCTGGCAAAGTCGGAGATGGCCAGCAGGATGACGGTGGGCAGGGGGAGCTCCAGGTTGGAGCTGGCAAACACGTTGGCGAAGGCAGGGATGACCATCACGGTGAGCACACCGATGGCGATGCCGATGGCGATGATGACAAAGATCGGATAGCGCATTGCCGCCTTGATGCGGTCTATGACCACTTTGTCGCGGCTGAGGTAGTCGAACATGCTGTGAAAGGCGCGGTCGATCTGGCCGGTCATTTCGCCTACCCTCAGTATGCTGACATACAGCGTGCCGAAGATGTCGGCATGCCGGGCAAAGGCCGAGGAGACATCCCGACCGCCTTCTAGATCTTTGACGATTTCCTGTAACACGCGGGCAAAGCGCGGGTTGGGGGTGGATTCGGCGAGACGCGAGAGCCCTTGGATGATGGGTACGCCAGCCTTGGTGATGCTGTACATCTGGCGACTGAACAGGATCAGGTCATTTGACTGGATGCGAGGTTGAAACAGCTTGGTCAGGCTGTTTGCGGATTTCTCGTCGCCTTTGGTGTCTTCCCTGATGTCAATTGGCGTGATGCCGCTGTCCATGAGTTGACTGGCGGCGGCCGACTCGGAGTCTGCCTGCAGTTGCCCTTCGCGCAAAGCGCCTGAGGCGTCGCGTGCCCGGTAATGAAAGGATTTCATTGGCTGGTCATCCTGTCAGGCTGGCGGCT
>DAIMZH010000139.1:0-1625 GCA_036734105.1 Azoarcus sp.
TTAAGTAATATATTTTAAATTATCAAAACCAAAGTTTGGTATGCGGAATGTCGGCAAGAACTATCGAATCTTGCAATTCCTCGCTACAACAAAATCTGGTAGTTCTGCAAAATCTAGCGATTGGTAGGGGAAATGCTTGTTTTTACAATAGCATGAGCTAAAGACCACTACCAAGTGCAGGACTACTAAATTTTTAAGGAAATAACCATGACTCATCTACCCATTCTGACCTCGGGCGTTGTTCGTAATGCTGGCGTTGGAGCAACCCAAAGCCAATAGATCGTCCCTTATGCGGCACCGCCGAGACGACTCAAGCCAACCGGATTCATTCCAGCTTTACAAAATCTGTTGCGAGTGTAAATTCGTCCAAGGCACATACAATTGCAAGTTTTGGTTATGCTGAAACCCATCTTGCCCATCGCGCCTAAGTCGTCGCTGTCACACCAAGCCGGCGTCTGGACTCCGCTGCGCTTCATGGGTACTGTGTTCGTATACTGGCGCATGGCTTGGCACGTCGGGATGAAAATTTCACCGACGCCAGCGTTCGCCGCCACCGTCACAACAACATAGCCAAGAGCAATCGATGCAAAACCTGCGACGCGAACGCGTGCTCCACGTACATCACTGGACCGACAGTCTGTTCAGTTTCACCACCACGCGCGATAAGAGTCTGCGCTTCGATAACGGTCAGTTCATCATGGTCGGCCTGCCGCACGATGGCCGGCCGCTGATGCGGGCCTATTCCTTTGCCAGCGCTAACTGGGAGGAAGAGCTGGAGTTCTTGAGCATCAAGGTGTCCGACGGGCCGCTGACCTCACGCCTGCAACATCTGCAACCCGGCGACGAGGTGCTGCTCTCGAGCAAGCCCACCGGCAGCTTGCTCGTCCACGACTTGCACCCAGGTTCGTGTCTGTATCTGTTCGGCACCGGCACCGGCCTGGCTCCGTTTCTGTCGGTGATCAAGGACCCGGAGACCTACGCGCGTTTCGACCGGGTCATCCTGGCTCATGGCGTGCGCCACGTCCGGGATCTGGCGTATTACCGCTATCTGACCGAGGATCTGCCGAACCATCCACTGCTCGGCGAGACCATCCGCCACCAGTTGACCTACTATCCCAGCGTCACCCGCGAACCGTTCCGCAACCAGGGCCGGCTCACCGATCTGGCGGCATCGGGCCGCCTCCAGGCCGACCTCGGTCTGCCGCCGCTGGACCCGGCTACCGACCGCGTCATGCTCTGTGGCAGCGCGGCCATGCTGAAAGATTTCCGTCGCCTGCTGGACGAGCGCGGCTTCAAACCGGCCAAGGCTATCGGCGATGTGGGCGAGTACGTGTTCGAGCGGGCGTTTGTGGACTGAGTCGGTACGCCGCCCCGCGCTGCGGGGGGTGCGGTACAGGCCTGTTGAAGCTGTCTCTATCGACGCGACCCTCGGTCGCCGCTTAGATGGGGCTTGATCGTCATTCAGTGAGAAATGTGACAGTGCGCTGCTGACGGTTTAGCGCAACAGGGCGTTGGGGACATCGAGTTTATTGCACCTGTTGTGAATTGCTCCCATATTGTGAAGAGAGTGTGGCCGGCCATGGGTCGCGTGGAGCGTGCGTACATTTTTCCAGGAACCTGAACAG